>NZ_JBEYTB010000017.1:0-129209 GCF_040642915.1 Actinomadura sp. NPDC047616 | reverse complement strand
CCGTTGCCTGCTGCCTGCTGTCCGTTGCCTGCTGCCTGCTGTCCGTTGCCTGCTGCCTGCTGTCCGTTGCCTGCTGCCTGCTGTCCGTTGCCTGCTGCCTGCTGTCCGTTGCCTGCCGCCCGCTGCCCGTCGCCTGTCGCCCGTCGCCGGTGCTCGTAGGCCGGTGCTCGCAGACCGTGGCGCGAGGGCCGTGCCGGGTCGAGCACGCGCGCGGTCGGCCGTCCCCCGCCGTGATAGGTGCCGGGCCGGGGTCTTTTCGGGTGTCAGGGTGGGCGGGTGCGCCCGGTGCCGCTCGCGGCGGTGGTTGCGCCGCCCGCGTGCCGCCGGGGATGTGCCGGGGTGACGCTCCAGGCTGCCTGTCCCCGGCACGGTTCCCCGTGTGCGCTAGTGGGGCGTTGTGGTCGTGGCGGCTGGCGGGGCTGCTTGCGAGGCGGGTGCGGGTGCGGGGGCGGCGGGTGTTTCCGACAGGCCGATGCGGGTGTGCAGGCGGCGCAGCTGGGCGGGGGCCCACCAGTTGGCGGGGCCGGCCAGGCGCATGAGGGCGGGGACGAGGACGCCGCGGATGACGGTGGCGTCGACCAGGACGGCCAGGGCCATGCCGATGCCGAGCTGCTGCAGGAACACCACGCGTCCGGTGGCGTAGGCGGCGAAGGACACGGCCAGGATGACGGCGGCGGCGGTGACCAGCGGGGCGGAGCGGGCGATGCCCAGCGGCACCGAGCCGGTGGGGTCGCCGGTGCGGTCGTATTCCTCCTTGATGCGCGACAGCAGGAACACCTCGTAGTCCATGGACAGGCCGTAGGCGACGCAGAACATCAGGATGGGGATGCTGGGTTCGATCGTTCCGGTGGGGGTGAAGCCGATCAGGCCGGCCAGGTGGCCGTCCTGGAAGACGAACACCAGGGCGCCGAACATCACCGACAGGCTGAGCACGTTGAGGACGGTGGCCTTGAGCGGCGCGATGACGCTGCCGGTCATGACGAACAGCACCAGGAAGGTGACGGTGACGATGAGGGCGGCGACCAGGGGCAGGCGCGCGGTGACGCCGTCGCGGTAGTCGGCCAGTTCGGCGGGGTAGCCGCCGACGGTGACGGGTGCGGGCGCGGGTTGGGCGCGGACCTGGCGGACCAGCCCGATGGCGTCGTCCTCCAAGCGCCGGGAGGACGCGACGACCGACAGCCACGTTCCGCCGCCCGGCCGGTCGGGGGTGAAGCGTGTGCCGGTGGGCGCGGCGGCGGGGCGTCCCTGGGTGAAGGATCCGGCGGCCGAGTCGACGCGGACGACGCCGTCCAGCCGTGACAGGCGGGCGGCGTAGGGGGCGAGGGCGGCGGGGTCGGTGCCGGGGGCGGCCACGACGGTGAGGGCGTCGGCCTCCTCGGCGGTGAAGTTGGCGCGGATCTGGTCGTACATCTGGCGTGCGGGGGCGGAGGAGGGCAGGACGCGGTCGTCGGGCAGGCCGAACCGCACGCCGAGGAACGGCGCGCCGAGCACCAGCAGCAGGATCAGGGCGGCGCCGCCGAAGGCCAGGGGGCGGGCCATGACGCGGGCGGCGGCGCGGTACCAGAAGGTGGCGGTCTCGGGCCGGTGCGGGGCGGTGCCGCGGCGGCGTTGGACGCGGTGGCCGAGCAGGACGAGCGCGGCGGGCAGCACGACGGTGGCGCCGAGGACGGCGGCGGCCACGACGGCGATCCCGGCGTAGGCGAAGGAGGCCAGGAACGGGAAGGGGAAGGCCAGCAGCACCGACAGGGCGGCGGCGACGGTGCCGCCGCTGAACAGCACGGTGCGTCCGGCGCCGCGGACGGTGGCGGTGGCCGCCTGCGCGACGTCGCGGCCGCGGGCGAGTTCCTCGCGGAAGCGGAAGATGACGAACAGGCCGTAGTCGACGCCGAGGCCGATGCCCATGACCAGGGCGATGTTGGAGGCGAAGGTGGAGATCTCGGTGAGGGCGGTGACGCCGCGCAGGGCGGCCAGGGATCCGGCGACGGCGAACACGCCGACGGCGAGGGTGACCAGCGCGGCGGCCAGGCGCCGGTAGACCGCCCACAGCAGCAGGAGCACCAGGGGGACGACGAGCAGTTCGGCGCGCAGGAAGTCCTGGCGGGCCTGTTGCATGACCTGCCGGAACACCTCGTCGCCGCCGCCGGCCTGGACGGTGATCAGGTCGTCGGCGCGGGTGAAGCGGGGGGCCAGGCGGGGCAGGACGTCGCGGCGGACGTGGTCGGCGTCGCCGGGCACCCAGGCCAGGACGAGGGCCTGGCGGGCGTCGGTGGCGCGCAGGGTGGCGGGGTTGCCGCGGCTCCAGTAGGACCAGGTGTCGCCGACGCCGGGCCAGGCGGCCAGTTCGCGGGTCAGCTCGCGGCCGGCGGCGGCGACGCGGGGGTCGTCGACGGTGCCCTGGCGGGCGGTGACCAGCAGTGCGACGTTGGGGCTGCCGGTGCCGAAGCGGTCGGCGAGCTGGGCGCGGGCGGTCATCGACGCCGAGCCGGGTGCCTCGAAGCGGTTGAGCGACAGGGCGTCGATGGTGCCGGCGCCGACGGCCGCGGCCAGGATCGTGCCGATGATCGCGGCGGTCACGATCCACCATGGTCGGCCGACGATGGCCCGTGTGAGCATGCGGTCCCCCCGGGGAGAATAGGCATATGCGAGCATTGGCTCGTATTCAACTGGGGAGAATACGAGCGGTTGCTCGTGTTTGCAATACTCCTGCGGGAGTACACGCCCTCCCCCGCACTCGTGAGCGGGGCGGGGGGCGGCTCGGGGCGCGGTGTTGGGATCGGGAGGCGCGACATGCAGGACGGGCGGGCCACGCGCGAGGACGGCCAGGCGGCGCAGGCGGCGCGTGAGGGCGCGGGCGGGGGCCGGGGCGATCGTGCGCGCAGGCGTCAGGCCCGGGGCGAGCGGCGGATCGAGCAGATCCTGGCGGCCGCCGCCGAGGTGTTCGCCCGCTCGGGATATGAGGCGGCCACGACGAACGCGATCGCCTCGCAGGCGGGGATCTCGCCGGGGTCGCTCTACCAGTTCTTCGCCAACAAGGAGGCGATCGCGGGGGCGCTGGCCGACCGGTTCGTGACACAGATGGGCGCGGCGCACCGGGAGGCGTTCGAGTCGGTCGATCCGGCGGCGGTGCCGCTGCCGGAGATGATCGACCGGATGGTCGACCCGATCCTGGCGTTCAACGTGGCCAACCCGGGGTTCAAGGCGCTGTTCGCGCGTCCGGACATGCCGGCGGGGCTGGCGGACGCGGCGCGTCCCATCCAGGCGGCGCTGCTGGGCCGGGTGGAGGAGGTGATCGCGGTGCGGGCGCCGCGGCTGGGCCCGGCCGAGCGCACCCGCGCGGCGCGCGTGCTGATCCAGGTGTTCCAGGCGCTGGTGCCGCTGGTGACCTCCACCGACGACGAGGCCGAACGGGCGGCGCTGGTGGTGGAGATGAAGAAGGTGCTGCACGGCTACCTGCTGCGGATCGGCGCCGGCGACGTACAGGCCGGCGAGGGGCAGGCCGGGGGCCCGCCCGCCGGGTGAACCGCAGCCGCGCCCCCGAGGCGCGGGCCGACGGGCGCGCTCCTCGGGGGCTGCGGCCGGGGTGCGGCGGGGCTACCGGTCGGGGTGGGCGCCGACCAGTTCCACGCCGCCGCGGGTGCCGGACGCGGCGCCCGCGGTGTCACGGCTGGTCTCCGCCCAGTTCAGCAGGGCGGTGCGGCAGGCGTGGTCCAGGTGCCGCAGGCCCGACAGGTCCAGTTCGATCCGCCGGTCGTGCGGCAGGCCCTCCAGGGTGTCGAGCATCTTCGGCAGCCGCAGGAAGGTCGCGTTGCCGGTGAGGCGGACGCGGATGGGGCCGGTGCCGTCGTCGTCGACGTCCAGGTGCACGTGGGAGGTCTCCCAGGCGGTCTTGAGCACGGCCAGCAGCAGTCCCAGCAGCACGCCCTCGAACAGGTTGAGGGCGACCACGGCGACGGCGGTGCACACCAGGATCACCGCCTCGCCGCGGTGCTCGCGCCACAGCCGCGGCATCTGCGCCAGCGGCATCAGCTTCCATCCGGCGTGCACCAGCACCCCGGCCAATGCGGCCAGGGGGATGGCCTGCAGGACGGCGGGGAAGGCGGCGGCGAACACCAGCAGCCACACGCCGTGCAGGACGCGGGAGGCCTTGGTGCGGGCCCCGGCCTGGACGTTGGCGGAGCTGCGCACGATCACCGCGGTCATCGGCAGGGCGCCCAGCGCGCCGCACACGGCGTTGCCGGTCCCCTGGGCGACCAGTTCCCTGTCGTAGTCGGTGCGGGGGCCGTCGTGCATGCGGTCGACGGCGGCCGCGCTGAACAGGCTCTCGGCCGAGCAGATCAGCGTGAACGCCACGACGGTGCCCAGCACGGCCACGTCGGCCAGCCGGGACAGCTCGGCCAGGCCGGGCGGCTGGATCGCCTCCACCAGTCCCTGCACCCGCAGCCGGTCGACCGGCAGGTCGAACACGGCCACGGCGGCAGTGGCCAGCGCGACGGCGGCCAGCGGTCCGGGCACGGCGCGCACCGGGCCGGGCAGCCGCCGCCAGCCGGCCAGCACGGCGATGGTGCCGGCGCCCACGCCCAGCGCGGCCAGCGCGACGGGCGTGGTCAGGGCGTCGGCGGCCAGCCCCGGCAGTCCGGCGATCTTGGCGGGGCCGGAGTCGGGGGCGGGGGTGTCGGCCATCGCGTACAACTGCCCGGCGATGATCGTCAGGCCGATGCCGGCGAGCATGCCCTCGACGACGGCGACGGAGATCGCGCGGAACCAGCGGCCCAGGCGCAGCGCGCCCAGCAGGATCTGCAGCAGCCCGGCGGCCAGCACGATCACGCCCAGGGCCCGCAGGCCGAACTGCTGGACGGCCTCGTACACCAGGACGGTCAGTCCGGCGGCGGGGCCGGAGACCTGCAGGCTGCTGCCGGGCAGCAGCCCGGCGACCACGCCGCCGACGATGCCGGTGATCAGGCCGAGTTCGGCGGGGACGCCGGAGGCGACGGCCACGCCGACGCACAGCGGCACGGCGACCAGGAACACCACCAGGGAGGCGGGCAGGTCGTGGCGCAGCACGGCGGCGCGCCCTGCGATGCGCCCGCCGAGTCGCCCGCCGGGTCGCCCTCCGCCGGAGTCTCCGTTGGGGCCGGCGGCGGTGGCGGTGGCGGTCGCGGCGGCGTTGTCACGGGCACCGGCGGCGGTGTCGGCGCGGGTGCCGGAGTGGGTGTGGTTCACGTGGTGGGTGGCGGTGCGGTTGTCGGTCACTGGCTTCTCCTTCACAGCGGTGCGAAGGTGCCGTCGGAGGGGCGGTGGGCGTGCACGGTTCCGGTGTGGACCTGGTAGTACCAGCCGTGCAGGGCGAGGGTGCCGTCGGCGAGGCGTGCGCGGACGGCGGGGTAGCCGCGCAGGCGGTCCAGCTGGGCCAGGACGTGGCGTTGCACGGCGGCGGTGAGGACGGCCTCGGCGTCCTCACCTGCCTGCTGCCTCGTGGGCTGCCTCGTAGGCTGCCTCGTGTGCTGGTGCCGGGTCTGCTGTGGCGCGTCCGGTGCGTGGTCGCCGGTGGCCTTGGCGGTGGTGTCGGCGAGCCAGCGGGCCAGGGCCGGCACGGTGGTCAGGTCGTCGCCGCGGACCAGGGCGCCGACGGCGCCGCAGTGGGAGTGCCCGCACACCACGATGTCGGCGACTCCGAGGACCTGGACGGCGAACTCGATGGTGGCGGCCTCGCCGGTGGGCCGGTCGAGGCTGTAGGCGGGGACGATGTTGCCGGCGGTGCGCAGCTCGAACAGTTCGCCGGGCTGGGCGCGGCAGATCAGCGACGGGATGACCCGTGAGTCGGAGCAGGTGATGAACAGCGCCTGCGGGGACTGGCCCGCCGCCAGGGGTGCCAGGTGGCAGCCGTCGGCGTCGGCGCGGGCGGGGAAGGCGCGGGCGTGTTCGATCAGGGAGCGCATGCGAAGGACCTCCAAGGTGCGCCGCCCGTCTGCGGGCGTGCGCCATCGATGGAGCAACGGTCGGTGAACGATGGTGCGAACGGTGCGCACGCGGCGGCGCCCACGTGCGTGTTCGTGTGGGCGGGCGTGTGCGTGTGCACGTGATGCGGCCGGCGGCGATCACCTACGCGTGGGTCGCGGGCCGGGTGGCCGGTGCGCGGCGGGTCACGCCGCGCGGGCGGTGCCCGGTCGCGGTTCCTGGTGGGCGAAGGTGCCGGCGGTGACGGATGGTGTCACCGCACGGGTGCCGGGTGGGTCGTCCCCACGGCGGTGGGGCCGCCGGTGAGGGCTGTCAGCAGCGGAACACCTGCAGCAGCGTGGAGATCTGTGCGGCTGTTCTGCGGGTGAGGCAGCGGGGCCGGGCATCGAAGCCGTGCGGCCGGTGGACGGTCAGTGTGAGGTTGCCGTCCAGGTGGGGCACGAGGACGCAGTCAGGGCCGTGCAAGGGGCGGTTGTCGGTGGCGATGCCGCGAAGTCTCAGGTGGGAGACGTGCAGCGGGCCCTGGACGGGTTCGTGGTTCTGGCAGGACTGCCCCGCGCCGACCCGTTCGGCCATGGCGGCAGTGCCGGCGGGTTTGGCGGCGGCGCTGGGGGCTTTCCGGCTCGGCGCGGATGCGGTGACGCGTTCCTGGACGCGCGTGTCGCTCGCCTGTGCGTCGCTCGCCTGCGTGTCGGTGATGCGGGTGTCGGTTGCGCGCGGGGCGGCGTGCGCGGTGTCGGCGCGGGTGTGGGTGGCGGGGTGGGCGGAGGCGGTGGCGTGCGGGGACAGGCCCGCGATGAGCACCATGAGCACGGCCAGCAGGCATGACAGCACGGCCGACGCCCGTGTGAGCGTTCGCGCCAGTGTCACCGCCGGCCCCCTCATCGTGTCGGCCCCGGGTGTGGTCCCCGGATGTCGGCATGGTGCGTCCGGTCGCGTGGACCGGTTCCGAACAGTGATCTGATGGTGACGATAAGGCAGCGTCGCCCGTGTGAGGTTATCGCCGTGTTAAACATGTCGGAAATCACATGTCGGGCTCCGGTCGCCTCTTGCGGCCCGGCGTGGCGGAACGCGCAGGTCACCGCCGTGCGGGGGTGGTCGGCGGCGGGTCGGCGCGCCGGCGCGGCCGGTGCGGGCCGTGTCGGCGGGGCCAGCGAATTCAGGCCGGCGGGTCAGGTCCGGGCGGCGTGTCAGGCGGGTTCGGCGCGCAGTTCGACGGGTTCGGCGATGACGTCGACGAGGGCGCCGTTGCGCAGGACGGTGATGGGCAGGGGACGGCCGATCGCCTCGGCGAACATGAGCCGCTGCAGGCCCTGGGCATGGGTGACGGGGGCGCCGCCGGCGGTCAGGACCAGGTCGCCGGCGCGCAGCCCGGCGCGGGCGGCGGGGCTGGCGGGCACGACCTCGGCGATGCGCACGGCCTGCCGCTGCGCCAGGCGCGGGCGCAGCGCGGCCGGGACGGGGACGGGTGCGGCCACGACGCCCAGGTAGGCGCGGCGGACGCGGCCGTCGCGCATGAGCGCGCCGATGATGCGGCGGGTGGTGGTGTTGATCGGCACGGCCAGGCCGAGGCCGATCCCGGCGACGGCGGTGTTGACGCCGACGACGCGTCCGGTGGAGTCGGCCAGGGCGCCGCCGGAGTTGCCGGGGTTGAGGGCGGCGTCGGTCTGGATGACGTCCTCGATCATGCGCACGGCGCTGCCGCTGCGGGCGGGCAGGGACCGGCCGAGGCCGCTGACGACGCCGGCGGTGACCGATCCGGCCAGGCCGAGGGGGTTGCCGACGGCGACGACGAGCTGCCCGACGACCAGGTCGTCGCTGTCGCCGAGGGTGACCGGGCCGGGGGTGTCGCCGTCGGCGCGGACGACGGCCAGGTCCGACAGCGGGTCGGTGCCCACGACGGTGAAGGAGGTGGTGGTGCCGTCGGCGAAGGCGGCCTGGCCGCCGCGGGCGCCGCCGACGACGTGGGCGTTGGTGAGCAGGAATCCGTCGGAGGTGAAGGTCACGGCCGATCCGGCGCCGTCGCGGCCGTGGTGGCGCACGTGCAGGCCGGCCACGCGCGGGGTCAGGTCGCGCGCCACGGCGGACACGACGCGGGAGTAGGCGTCCAGGGGCCCCTCGTCACGCGGGGCGCCTCCGGCGGGGTCGCCGGGGCGGTCAGGGCCGTCGGGGCCGGGGTGGGGGCTGGGTTCGGAGACCATGACACCTCCCGCTGATTACATCGTTACACGGCAACACCGGTTGTCGGGGGCCTGTTCCCGGCCGTGGGTGCGGCCCGTCCGGAAGATCACCTAGGCTCGGGGCATGCGGGGGTTGGCGCGTGAGCAGGAACGGCCCGTCGTCGTCGAACGCGCACGGGGCGGGGACGGCGAGCTGGTGCTGCGCAGGTGCGGCGAGCACCACGAGATCATCAGCAACGGGGTGTTCCTGATGGACACCCGGGACGGGCGGTCCGAGCGGCTGCTGGTGCGCGCGGCGGTGGCGGATCTGGACCCGCCGGCGCGGGTGCTGGTGGGCGGGCTGGGCGTGGGGTTCTCCCTGGCCGAGGCGGTGACGCTGCCGCAGGTGGCCGCGGTGACGGTGGTGGAGAAGGAGCCCGCGGTCATCGCCTGGCACCGCACGCACCTGCGTCACTGCTCGGCGGGGGCGCTGGAGGATCCGCGGGTGCGGGTGCACTGCGCCGACCTGCTGGAATGGCTGACCCCCTCCCCCGGCCGGGAGCCCGAGGCGGCGGGCGGCGAGGCGGTCGGCGGGGTGTTCGACGCGGTGTGCCTGGACATCGACAACGGGCCGGACTGGACGGTCACCGCGTCCAACGCGCGCCTGTATGGGGCGGCGGGGCTGGATCTGGTGGCCGCGCGGATGTCGCGGCGCGGGGTGCTGGCGGTGTGGAGCGCGGCCGCCGCCCCGGCGTTCGAGGAGCTGCTGCGCGGGCGTTTCGCCGATGTGCGGGTGCGGCGGGTGCCGGTGCCGCGCGGCGAACCCGATGTGATCTATCTCGCGCGCGGCCCGCGCGAGGCCTCCGCCACCGGCGCATAGCCGGCGCGCCCCGGGGGCCGACGGCCGCCCGCAGGCGGCGTGGCGGGTGATGTGGCGGGAGACGACAAGAATCCGGGGGTGGATTCTGTAGGGGTGCCGGATCCACCACCTCGTGCCCGGTTCGCTAGGTTTCGGGCTGTCGTTAAGCGAGGGAGGTTCTGTGGCTACCGCTCATGTGGCCCGGCGGCGTGCGGCCGTCCTGGGTGATCTGCTGCCCGGTTCGTTGGCACGGGACGCGGCGCTGGTGGTCGGCTCGGCGGCGCTGGTCGGTGTCGCCGCGCAGGTCGCCGTGCCGATCCCGGGGACGCCGGTGCCGGTCAGCGGGCAGACGTTCGCCGTGCTGCTGGCCGGGGCGGCGCTGGGCTGGGGGCGCGCGGCGCTGGGGATGGTGGTGTACCTGGCGGCGGGTCTGGCCGGGATGCCGTGGTTCGCCGAGGGCGCCTCGGGTACCGGGTCGCCGTCGCTGGGGTACGTGCTGGGGTTCGTCGTGGCGGCGGCCGTGGTGGGCCGGCTGGCCGAGCGCGGCGGTGACCGCACCCCGGTCCGCACGGTCGGCACCATGCTGGCCGGCACCGTGATCATGTACGCGGCGGGCGTGCCGTACCTGATGGCCGCGCTGGGCGTGGACCTGGGCCGGGCGCTGGAGCTGGGCGTCACGCCGTTCCTGGTCGGGGACGCGCTGAAGGTGCTGCTGGCGGCGGGGCTGCTGCCGGCGGCGTGGCGGCTGGCGGGCACCCGCCGCGACGGCTCCGCCTGACCCTGCCTGCCCCTGCCTGACTCCGCCTGGCCCGTCCGATCCTGCACGGTTCGTTCGGTGCGCCGGGCCGATCCGCCCGTCCCGGGTGCCGCCCGGGGCGGGCGGTCGCCTGTCCGGGGCCTTGCCTGGTGGTGGGATTGGCGGTGGGTCCGGCGGTGGCCTGCGGGTACCTGTGCGGGGCGCGGGCGCGGGGCCGGGCGTGTGGCGTACGCCTCAGAACGACCACCGGTCGCCCCTGTTTGAACGGGTTCAAATCTGCCGTACAGTGGGCGGCGTGAGGCTCGCCGTGTCCGCACCGGACCGTCTCGACGTGCGCACCGTCGAGATCGACGATCCGGGCGATTTGATCAGTTGTCTTCCGCATCCGTCCGCGCTGGCGTGGGTCCGGCACGGCGAGGGCCTGGTGGGCTGGGGGGAGGCGGCGCGGCTGTCGGTCCCGGCGGGGCCGGACCGGTTCACCGCGGTGCAGGACCTGCTGGCCGAGCTGTTCGGCGGGGCGCGGGTGGACGACCCGCTGGACGTGCCGGGGTCGGGGCCGGTGGCGTTCGGCAGTTTCGCGTTCGACCCGGACTCGGGCGACTCGGTGCTGATCGTGCCGCGGCGCGTGGTGGGGCGGCGCGGCGGGCGGGCGTGGCTGACCACGATCGGTGAGGCGTCGGGCCCGGTGGCGCGTCCGGTGGAGTCGGCCGACCCGCTGACGGCGCCGTCCCGGCTGAGCTGGAGCGACGGCGCGCTGAGCGCGCCGCGGTGGGAGCGTGCGGTGGCCGCGGCGGTGCGGGACATCCGCGCCGGGCGGCTGGGCAAGGTGGTGCTGGCCCGCGACCTGTTCGCGCAGGCGGACGAGCCGATCGACGCGCGGGTGCTGCTGGCGCGGCTGGCCGAGCGGTTCCCCGCCTGCTACACCTTCGCGTGCGGGGGGCTGGTGGGCGCGACGCCGGAGCTGCTGATCCGCCGGACGGGTGACGAGGTGGAGTCGCTGGTGCTGGCGGGCACGACGGCGCGCGGCGCGGATCCGGATGAGGACGCCGAGCGGGCGGCGCGCCTGGTGGCGTCGGCCAAGGACCGTGAGGAGCACGCCTACGCGGCGCGGATGGTGCGGGAGTCGCTGGCGCCGTTGTGCGCCGAGCTGAGCGTGCCGGACGACCCGCGGGTGCTGACGCTGCCGAACGTGATGCATCTGGCGTCGCCGGTGCTGGGGCGTCTGCACGGTGAGCGGTCGGTGCTGGACGTGGTGGAGGCGTTGCATCCCACGCCCGCGGTGTGCGGGACGCCCACCGACCGTGCCCTGGAGCTGATCGGGCGGCTGGAGGGCATGGACCGGGGCCGTTACGCGGGCCCGGTGGGGTGGGTGGACGCCCGCGGTGACGGCGAGTGGGGCATCGCGTTGCGGTGCGCGGAGCTGGACGGCACGCGGGCGCGGCTGTTCGCCGGGTGCGGGATCGTCGCCGATTCGGATCCGGCGGCGGAGCTGGCCGAGGCGCAGAGCAAGTTCCGCGTCATGCGGTACGCCCTGGAAGGCTGACCGGACGGCTGATCCTGGAAGCCCCGGCTGGAACGACTGCCTGCGAGGCTGGGCGGGGTGACGCCCCTTCCCCGCCCTCCTGCCGGAGGGGGTCAGGTGGGGGGTTGGCAGGTGGGGCACCAGAACAGGTTGCGTCCGGCCAGGGTGCGGGCGCTGATGGCGGTGCCGCAGATCAGGCAGGGCTGGCCGGTGCGGCGGTAGACGTAGACCTCGCCGCCGTGGTCGTCGATGCGCGGGGGGCGGCCCATCGCCTCGGGGGTGTGCTCGGGGCGGACGGTGTCGATGCGGCCGGTGCGCACGCCGTCGTTCATCAGCAGCACCAGGTCGTCCCACAGGGCCTGCCACTGGGGGCGGGTGAGGGCGCGTCCGGGCAGGTCGGGGTGGACGTTGCCGCGGAACAGCACTTCGGCGCGGTAGATGTTGCCGGGTCCGGCGACCACCGACTGGTCCATCAGCAGCTGGGCGATGGGGGCGCGGCTGCGGGTGATGCGGCGCCAGGCCCGGTCGGGGTCGGCGTCGGCGCGCAGCGGGTCGGGGCCCAGGCGGTCGCGCAGCAGTTTCACCTGGGGGGCGTCGAGCAGTTCGCAGGCGTTGGGGCCGCGCAGGTCGGCGTGGTCGCCGGTTCCGGTCAGGCGCAGCCGGACCTGCCCGACGGGGGCGGGGGCGGGCAGGGGCCCGAAGGTGTACTTGCCGTAGATGCCCAGGTGCACGTGCAGGACGCGGTCGTGGGCGAAGTACAGCAGCAGGTGTTTGCCGTGGGCGTCGGCGTGGTCGAGGACGTGGCCGTCGATGAGGCGGGCGCCGTCGGCGAAGCGTCCCTGGGGGCTGTGGGCGCGCACGGGCCGGCCGCCGAACCGGTTGCGGTGTTCGGCGGCCAGGCGGTGGATGGTGTGTCCTTCGGGCATAGCGCGCCCAGCATAGGCGGGCGGTGATCTCCGACGTGCCCGAATCGGCCGCCGCCCCGGCTGGGGCACGGCCGATTCGTCCGTGCGGGGACGCCGCGCGGTGGGTCAGCCGCGGGTGGCGGCGCCGACGTCGTGCATGTGCCGCAGCGCCTGCCGGTAGGAGTCGACGAGGCCGGTCTCGGTGTAGGGCAGGCCGACCTGGGCGCAGTGCGCGCGGACCAGGGGCTGCAGGCGGCGCAGGCTGGGGCGGGGGGCGCTGGGGAACAGGTGGTGTTCGATCTGGTAGTTCAGGCCGCCCATCAGCCAGTCGGTGAGCAGGCCGCCGCGCACGTTGCGGGAGGTGAGCACCTGGCGGCGCAGGTGGCCCCAGCGCTGGCCAGGGCCGGGCATGGCCATGCCCTTGTGGTTGGGGGCGAACACGCAGCCCAGGTGCAGGCCGAACAGCGCGTGGTGGATGAAGATGAACGCCACCGCCTTGCCGGGGGACATGAGGCTGAACACCAGGGCCAGGTAGCCGGCCAGGTGCGCGGCCAGCACCCCGGCCTCCAGGAGCCGCCCGCCGCGCCCGTCCCGCCAGCCGGTCTGCCCGCCGCGCCGGTCGCCGGGGCGGGAGCGCAGGTGCAGGACGCTGCTGATCTTCAGGTTGAAGCCTTCCAGCAGCAGCAGGGGGAAGAACGCGCCGGCCTGGTGGCGGGCCAGCCATGCCCAGGCGCCGCGGCGCCGCTCGGCCTGCTCGGCCGTCCACACCAGGACGCCTTCGCCGACGTCGGGGTCCTTGCCGACGTGGTTGGGGTTGGCGTGGTGGCGGTTGTGCTTGTCGTTCCACCAGGACTGGCCCATGCCCAGCAGCAGGTTGCCCAGCAGCAGGCCCAGCCACCAGCCGGAGCGGGCGGTGCGGGTGATCTGGTGGTGCCCGGCGTCGTGGCCGAGGAAGGCGGTGCGGGTCGACAGCACCGCCAGCGGCACCGCCAGCGCCAGCACCCACCACGACGAGCCCGCCCAGGCCACCGCCGCCCACGTCAGGGCGGTGCCGCCGAGGGTGATCACGATGTCGCGCACGTAGTAGCCGGTGCGGCGGTCCAGCAGGCCGCTGGCGCGGACCTTGCGGGCCAGCGGCGCGAAGTCGCTGCCGGACGAGCCGCCGGCCGGGCCGCCGACGCTTGCGGCGCTGGTGGCGTGGTCCGCGCCTGAGCCGGCCGGTGCGGGGCCGGTGGCGGTGGCGGGCAGGGCTGCGGGCATCAGTCCTCCGTGGTTCGCGGATGGGAAAGCGGGGTGCGCGGCGTCGTCCGCCGTGGTGATCACCTGGTGGGGACGCTATGCGCGCGGGTGCCGGACGGTCGCCCCGCCGCAGAGCCAAGCGCGGTATGGCTCCCAGGTCTGAGGTGGGACGGCCCGACCTGCACCTGAAGTACGGGGTGATCACCGGCACCTGTCAGCCTGCCGCCGCCCGGCGCGGGGCGCAC
This sequence comes from Actinomadura sp. NPDC047616, assembly GCF_040642915.1. Taxonomy (NCBI): domain Bacteria; kingdom Bacillati; phylum Actinomycetota; class Actinomycetes; order Streptosporangiales; family Thermomonosporaceae; genus Actinomadura; species Actinomadura sp. NPDC047616. The sequence goes on along the minus strand of NZ_JBEYTB010000017.1, from coordinate 115,568 downwards.
GGGGGCCCGCTCCCCTGCGGGGGTGGTGCCAGCCCCCCTTTGCGAGGGGGGACAATCCTCCCCTGGAGGTCTCCCTGGGCTTTCCCCGGGGCGTCTCCCCCGTCCCGCGGGCACCTCCGCGCGCCGGCCGCCCCCTGCCCACCGTTGGGAGCACAAGCGGCATATAGGGTCGTAAGTCATGAACGCGAGCACTCGGTGGATCGAACTGGACGGTGCGGTCAACGTCCGCGACCTGGGCGGGCTCCCCACGCTCGACGGGCGCGCGACACGGCGGGGACGGGTGCTGCGCGCCGACAACCTGCAGGATCTGTCGGTGAAGGACGTGCGGGTGCTGCTGGACGAGCACGCCCTGAAGAACGTGATCGACCTGCGCAGCGAGGCCGAGGTGCGCCTGGAGGGCCCGGGGCCGCTGACGCGGGTGCCGTCGGTGCGGCTGCACCACCTGTCGCTGTTCGCCGAAGGCGGCGTGTACACCGACGTCACCGCCGACACCCCCGACGGCCAGACCCCCCGCACCGGCGACCCCGCAGGCACGGCGGACGCGGCGGGCACGGCGGACGCGGTGGACCTGGACAAGGTCCTGCCCTGGCAGAACCGCGCCGACGGCGGACCCGAGCACGAACGTTCCATCGCCCACTACCTGGGCTACATGCGCGACCGGGCCGACTCCATCGTGGCGGCGCTGCGGGTGATGACGCGCACCGACGGGGCGGCGCTGGTGCACTGCGCGGCGGGCAAGGACCGCACCGGCGTGGTGTGCGCGCTGGCGCTGGAGGTGGCGCAGGTGACGCGGGAGGCGATCGTCGCCGACTACGCGATGACCGGGGAACGGCTGGAGGCGATCCTGGCGCGGCTGCGGGCCAGCGACACCTACGCCGCGGACCTGGACTCGCGTCCCGCCGACAGCCACCGGCCGCACGCGTCGATCATGGAGAAGTTCCTGGCGCGGGTGGACGAGGAGTTCGGCGGGACGCTGGAGTGGCTGGCGCGGCACGGCTGGACCGGCGACGACACCGCCGCCCTGCGCGACCGCCTGGTGACCTGACCGGGTTCCCGGCTCTGACGGCTCCCCTCACGACCTTCCGGCCCCCTCCCCGGCCACCTCGCCCGGCCGCACGCCTGGCCTTGCCGCGGCCTGCGGCGCGGGCCGGCGTTCGTTAGCGGCGACGGCGAGCGGGTAGCGACGGCTCGACATCCGCCGATGGGAGGAGCCGTTCGATGCCTCTGACGCTCAAGCCGCCCCTGACCGCCCGGGCCATGCCGTCGCGCAGGCTTTCACACAGGCTTTCACGCAAGCCGCCGCGCCTGCCCGCACAGCTGTCCGCACGCCTGCCCGCACGCCTGCCGGAGGGGTTGACGGCACGCCTGCCGGGGCGGGGCCCGGGGCGCAGGCCGCCGCGGGCCCTGCGGGCGGCGTTGCGGGCGCCGGACCGTTCCGCCCTGGCCGACCTGCTGACCCGCCGTCCGGTCACCGTTCGCGACGTGCGCCGCAGCCTGGGCGTGGAGACCGCCACCCGCCGCTGGCTGATCGCCGGCGTGCTGCCGCTGTGGCTGGGCGCGGGACTGGCCGACTGGTACGCCCACCGCCGCACCCGCATCGAGGACACCGCCGGCGCCCGCGAGTCGCTCATCCACGCGGTGATGATGGCCGAGGCGGGCGTGCCGGTGACACTGGGCCTGTTCTGCGAGGTCAACGCCGGGGTGCTGGCCGGGTGCGCCGCCGCCTACGGCGCGCACACCGCCACCGCGTACTGGGACGTCACCTACGCCGAGCAGCGCCGCCGCGTCACCCCGGCCGAGCAGCACGTGCACAGCCTGCTGGAGATCGTCCCGCTGATGGCCACGGGGTTCTTGGCGGTGCTGCACTGGGACCAGGCGCGGGCGCTGGTGACCGGCGGCCGCTCGGCCGACTGGGCGATCCGCGCCAAACGCCGCGACCCGCTGTCCCCGCGCACCCGCGTGGCGCTGGTGGGGGCGATGCTGCTGTTGGGGGCGCTGCCCTACGCCGAGGAGATGCGCCGGTGCCTGCGGGCGCGGCCGACGCTCAGGGCGCAGCCCGAGGCGCCCACGCCGCCGACCCGCACGCTGGCGATCCCCGCCGATCCCGCCGGGTCCACCGGGTCCACGGGGTCCGCAGGTTCGTCCGGGTCGTCCGCGGCCTTCTGACACCCCTCACCGCACCCGCCCGGGGTGATCAGCCTGCGGCGGTGCGGGCGCGGGCCTCGGCGATCCACCGGTCGGCCTGCTCGGCCAGCCACTCGACGCCCGCCTCGGCGCGTTCCCGGTCGCCGGTGTTGAGGAAGTCCAGCTGCAGCCCGGCGAACGCGGCGTTCTGCACGGTGGCGTAGTGGCGGGCCAGGTCGGCCGGGACTCCGCGCACGCGGAACGACTCGGCGACGAACTCCACGCGGTCGGCCAGCAGCCGGGTCACCTGCCCGGCCAGCCGCCCGCCCGCCGCCAGGCCCTCGATCTCGTGCACCAGGCGGATGAACGGCAGGTTGTCCTCGCGCAGCTGCCAGCGCCAGGTGTCGCGCACGATGTCGCCCATGGACCGCTCGCCGTCCCAGCCGGGCAGCGCCCGCAGACGCTCGCGCTGCTGCTCGTCCAGCCGCGCCAGAACCTGCCCCAGAAGGTCCTGCTTGTCGGCGAAGTGGTGGGTGAGCACGCGGGTGCTGTGGCCCAGGTGCTGGGCCAGCGGCCGCATCGACAGCGTCGACAGGCCGTGGTCGGTCAGGTAGGCGACGACGGCGTCCAGCAGCTCGGCGCGGCGGCGCGGGTCACGGGGCCGGGCCATGGCGTGCTCCTCGGGCTCCTCGGGGGCTGACCGGGTGGCGTGGTCGACCCCCACCCTATTAAGGTAACAGTCGTTACGTTAATTCGGTGTCCCCACCAGGAGCCCACCCATGCCCACCACCCCCACCCCGGCCACCCCAGCACGCCCCCGCACCGGCCGCCCACCGGCCCGCCGCCTGCGGGCACGGCTGCCACCCGGCTGGCTGCTCGCCCTCACCCTGACCACCTTCGCCTTCTCCACCGACGACTACGTCATCGCCGGCGTCCTGCCCGCCATCGCCACCGACCTGCACGTCACCGAAGCCACCGCCGGACAGCTGGTCACCGCCTTCTCCCTCACCTTCGCCCTGGCCTCACCCCTCATGGCCGTCCTGGCCGCCACCTGGCCACGCCGCCGCCTGCTCACCGGCGCGCTGCTGCTGTTCACCGCCGCCAACCTGGCCGCCCCACTGGTCACCACCTACTGGCAGCTGACCGCCCTGCGCGTCGCCGCGGCCCTGGCCGCCGCCACCGTCGTCCCCGCCGCCCTGGCCATCGCCGCGCAACTGGCCCCCCAAGGCCGGCAAGGCCGCTACCTCGCCCTCGTCATGACCGGCCTGTCCGGCTCCTTCGTCCTCGGCGTCCCCCTGGGCACCTGGGCCGCCGCCGCCACCGGCTGGCAGGGCGCCTTCGTCCTCGGCGGCACCCTCGGGCTGGCCGCGCTCGCCGCGGTCCGCGCCACCCTCCCCGACCCGCCACCCGCACCCACCGTCACCCTCACCGAACGCCTGTCCCCCCTGACACGCCCCGCCGTGCTGACCGGACTGGCCGCCGCCACCGCCTCCGTCCTGGGCAACATGCTGTTCCTGACCTACCTGGCGCCGTTCCTCCGCGACATGTCCGGCACCGGCCCCACCACCCTCGGCTGGGTGTTCGCCGTCTGCGGACTGGCCGGCATCGCCGGAGGCCAACTCGGCGGACGCGCCACCGACCGCTGGGGCCCCTCCACCGCCCTGCTGCTCAGCGGCGCCCTGTTCATCACCACCATGGCCGTGCTGCTGCTGTGCTGGCACACCCGCCCCACCCACCTGGCCCTGGCCCTGCCCCCACTGCTGCTGTGGACACTGGCCGCCTGGGCGGTACCCCCACCCACCGCCGCCCGCCTGCTCACCCTCGCCGGACCCGCCGCCCCCCAAGCCCTCGCCCTCAACAGCAGCGCCGTCTACCTCGGCGTGTCCGGCGGCGGAGCACTCGGCGGCGCACTCCTGGCCACCCACGGCGGCGCCGCCCTGCCCATCGCCGCCGCCACCAGCATGCTCACCGCCCAAGCCCTGTTCGCCCTCGCCGGACGCCTCACCCGCTGACACCCTCCGCCCCAGCAACCCGGGGCACAGGTCAACGAGTCTCGGCGGCCAGGCGCACCCCCAACCCGATCAACACCACACCCGACACCTGCTCCAACCGCCGCCGCACCCCGGCACGCCCCAGCACCCGCCTGGCCGCCCCCACCAACCACAGCACCGCCCCGTACCAGACCACGTCGACCAACGCCCACACCACCGTCAAACCCACCAGCATCACCAGCACCGGCCACCCCGTCGGCACCGACACCGGAACGAACTGCGGCAAGAACGAAACCGCGAACACCCCCGCCTTCGGATTCGCCACATTGGTGATCAACCCCAGGCGGAAACACCGCCACAGCGAATCCCCGCCCCCAACCGCATCAGACGACACGGTCACGTCCGCACCCTCGCCCCGGCCCCCAGCCCCCTCATCACCCCGGCGACGACGCGCCTCCCACAACGCCCGCACACCGAACCACACCAACACCACCGCACCCACGATCCGCAATCCGTCATACACCAGCCGCGACGCCACCAGCAGCGCCGACAACCCCACGGCGGCCGCGACCCCCCACAACACCACCCCCGCCTCATTCCCCAACACCGCCGCCACCCCCGCACGACGCCCCGACCGCACCGCCACACGCATGATCACAATCGTGCTCGGCCCCGGCGCCATCGCGATCAACATCGCGGCACCCGTGAACGCCACCAACGTCTCCAGCATCCCGCCATGCTCACCACACCACCCCCACCCCGCAACAGCATTTCCCCCGGCCGCGGCCACACCCCCCAAAGACCAGGCGTCAGACAGACCCGTCAGACCGGGCCGCCGTCCTCCCCATCCCCACCATCCGTCGGCCCCGGCGACGGCGAAGACGGCGAAGGCGACGGAGACGTCGGACTCGGCGACGGACGCGGCGCCTGCGTCGGGGGAGGCACCACCGGAGGCGACACCGACGGCGACGGCGGATCCGGCGGAGGCACCGGCGGCTCACTCACCCTCGGCTGACACGCGAACAACACCAACATCAACAACCCCAACAACAGCAACACCGCCGCCAACATCACAATCGCCGCGACCAACGGCCGATCCGATCGCCCCGCCCCCGGCAACACCCCCACCGGCCCCCGCAACCGAGGCTCCCCCAACGCCGGCTCCCCCGCCCCCAACCAATACGGCTGAAACTGCGGACCCCGACGCCGCCCATTCCACCGCCCACCAAAAGAACCCCGCAACAACACCGAATCCAAAAACCGCTCCGCCCCCACACGATCAGGACGATCCGCGTCATACCGCGTCGCCACCCACGGCGCCGAACCATCCGGCTGCGCCGCCACCACCGGCGCCGCCTCCCCCTCACCAACCCCCACCCCAGACCCCTGCCACGCAGCCTCGATCGCCGCACGAAAACGATCCCGAGCCGCCGCATCCCCCGCGGCCCCACAATTCAACACCGCCACACTCGCCTGCCGCCCCTCGGCATCCACACCCAGATACACGATCCCCGCAGACGACTCCGCCAACCGCGCCGACAACCGATACGGCCCAAGCTGAACAGGATCCTCCGATGGCAGCGGCCTCGACATGGCCGCCAGACTAACAACCCCCACCCACCACCAGACCCCACCACACCCGCACGTCCCGCACACCCCCGCAAACGTGATCGCGTAGGGTCGAAAGGAGCGCCCGGCCGCTCCCCGCGGGACCACTCCGAGGACAGTGAGGACGCCCAATGACCATCGCCGCCCACGATGCCGACCAGGCCGCGACCCTCCTCCAGCAAACCGTGAGCGAGGTCAAAAAAGTCATCGTCGGCCAGGACCACATGGTCGAGCGCATGGTCGTCGCCCTCCTCGCCAAAGGCCACTGCCTCCTCGAAGGCGTCCCCGGCGTCGCCAAGACCCTCGCCGTCTCCACCCTCGCCCGCGTCGTCGGCGGCACCTTCGCCCGCCTCCAGTTCACCCCCGACCTCGTCCCCTCCGACATCGTCGGCACCCGCATCTACCACCCCTCCACCGAACAGTTCGACGTCGAACTCGGCCCCGTCTTCGTCAACTTCGTCCTCGCCGACGAAATCAACCGCGCCCCCGCCAAAGTCCAGTCCGCCCTCCTGGAAGTCATGGCCGAACGCCAGGTCTCCCTCGGCGGCAACACCTACCCCCTCCCCCAACCCTTCATCGTCCTGGCCACCCAGAACCCCATCGAATCCGAAGGCGTCTACCCCCTCCCCGAAGCCCAGCGCGACCGCTTCCTCATGAAGATCGACGTCCGCTACCCCGGCGCCCACGAAGAACTGCAGATCCTCCAACGCATGAGCGTCGACCCACCCGAGGCCACCCCCATCCTCGACCCCGACCAGCTCACCGCCCTCCAACGCGCCGCCGCCGAAGTCTCCGTCCACGAACTGGTCGCCGACTACATCGTCCGCCTCGTCATGGCCACCCGCGAACCCGACCAGTACCGCCTCCCCGACCTACGCCAGGTCATCGAAATCGGCGCCAGCCCCCGCGCCACCCTCGGCCTCGTCGCCGCCGCCCGCGCCCTCGCCCTCATCAACGGACGCGACTACGTCCTGCCCGACGACGTCCGCGCCGTCGCCCGCGACGTCATGGCCCACCGCATCGTCCTCACCTTCGACGCCCTCGCCGACGGCGTCGACACCAACGAAGTCGTCGCACAGATCCTCACCGCCGTCCCCCCACCCCGCGTCGTCTGGAACCACGGCGCCGCGGTGAGCGCATGACCACCCCCACACCCCGCCCCCACCAGGGCACCCCACCCCAGGCCGCCCCGGCACCCCAACCTGCCTTCCACCCACCCGCCGACACCCCCACCCGCCCACGCCGCACCGACAAACTCGCCGCCCTCGCCCCCGAACGCACCCTCCGCCGCCTCGAACTCGCCGTCACCCGACGCCTCGACGGCCTCCTGCACGGCGAACACATGGGCCTGCTCCCCGGCCCCGGCACCGAACTCGCCGAAGCCCGCCTCTACCAACCCGGCGAAGACGACGTCCGCCACATGGACTGGGCCGTCACCGCCCGCACCACCACACCCCACGTCCGCGACCTCATCGCCGACCACGAACTGCAGGTCTGGGCCCTCACCGACCTCAGCCCCAGCATGCAGTTCGGCACCACCACCCTCCTCAAACGCGACCTCGCCGTCGCCGCCCTCGCCGCCGTCGGCTTCCTCACCGTCCGCCTCGGCGACCGCGTCGGCGCCTACCTCCTCGGCCCCGGCGGCCTCCGCCGCTGGCCCGCCCGCACCGGCAAAGCCGCCATGTACACCCTCCTGCAAGCCGTCCTCGACACACCCACCCCCACCGCCGACACCCACCCCCACACCCCCACACCCGACCTCGCCCAAGCCATCACCGCCCTGCACCGCGGCCAGACCCGCCGCGGCCTACGCGTCGTCGTCTCCGACTTCCTCGACCCCACCGACCCCGCCCTCCACAACCCCCACCCCACCTGGGAACGCCCCCTCCGCCGCCTCGCCGCCCGCCACCAGGTCCTCGCCGTCGAGATCATCGACCCCCGCGAACTCGACCTCCCCGACGTCGGCCTGGTCGAAATGGCCGACCCCGAAACCGGAACCGTCCACGAGATCGTGCTCAACCGCCGCACCCGCCAACGCTACGCACAGGCCGCCGCCGCCCAACGCCAACGCACCCGCGACGTCCTGCGCCGCTGCGGCGCCCACCACCTCATCCTCCGCACCGACCGCGACTGGATCACCGACATCGCCCGCTTCGCGCTGCGCCAACGCCGCGCCGCCGGACGCGCCGTCGCCGCCCAGGGGGTGCGCCCATGACGTTCCTGTCACCCGAACGCCTCTGGCTGCTGGCCCTGGTCCCGCTGCTCGCCGCCGCCTACGTGCTCATGCAGCTGCGCCGCCGCCGCCACACCGTCCGCTTCACCAACCTCGCCCTGCTCAGCCAGGTCGCCCCCCGCCGCCCCGGCTGGCGCCGCCACGTCGCCGCCACCCTCTTCCTCAGCATGATCCTGCTGATGATGATCGGCTTCGCCCGCCCCGCCACCGGCGTCAAGGTCCCCCGCGACCGCGCCACCGTCATGGTCGCCGTCGACGTCTCCCTGTCGATGATGGCCCGCGACGTCACCCCCACCCGCTTCGAGGCCGCCAAGGCCGCCGCCAAGAAGTTCATCCGCGACCTGCCCGGCCGCTTCAACGTCGGCGTCGTCTCCTTCGCCGGCAACGCCAACCTCGTCGCCGCCCCCTCCACCGACCGCCAGGCCGCCATCGCCTCCATCGACCAGCTCGTCCTGGCCAAACGCACCGCCATCGGCGAAGCCGTCTTCACCTCCCTGCAGGCCGTCCGCTCCTTCGACGCCCAGGCCAGCCAGGGCGACCCCCCGCCCGCCCACATCGTGCTGCTGTCCGACGGCGACAACACCACCGGCCGCACCGTCCCCGAGGCCATCGACGCCTCCCGCGGCGCCCACGTCCCGGTGTCCACCATCGCCTTCGGCACCCCCTACGGCACCGTCGACATCGAAGGCGAGACCACCAGCGTCTCGGTCAACAAGGAGACCCTGCGCATGCTCGCCGAGAGCACCGAGGGCAAGGCCTACGAGGCCACCGACGCCGACCAGCTCTCCGAGGTCTACGCCAACATCGGCAGCTCGCTCGGCTGGAAGATCGAACACCGCGACGTCTCGGCCCGCTTCACCGGCATCGCCCTGCTGTTCGCCCTCGCGGCCGGCGGCACGTCCCTGGCCTGGTTCTCCCGCCTGCCCTGACCGCCACCCGGCCCGTTCGAGACCGCCCGACACGGCGGCTCCGGCGCCCCTGCGGACTCCGGCGGTGACGCCCGCCGCGCGCGGCAGGCCCGCGACGCTGGTACGGTCGGCCGACGTGGGGGAACACTACTTCGCCTCGCGGCCCGAGGCGGCCAGCCGCCGCCGCACCGTCGACCTCGTCCTGCCCGACCTGCACCTGCGGCTCGAAACCGACAGCGGCATGTTCTCACCCGACCGCGTCGACCCGGGCACGCGCATCCTGCTGGAGACCGTCCCCCCTCCCCCGACCACCGGCACCCACCTGGACCTGGGCTGCGGCTACGGCCCCATCGCCCTCACCCTGGCGACCCGTTCCCCCCAGGCGAATGTTTGGGGCGTGGATGTGAATCGCCGGGCCTTGGAACTGGCTGAGCAGAACGCCACAAGCGCGGGCCTTGACAATGTAAGGTTCTGCTTGGCGGACGAGATCGACCCCGGGCTCCGCTACGACGCGATCTGGTCCAACCCGCCGATCCGCATCGGCAAGAAGGCCCTGCACGACCTGCTGCTCACCTGGCTGCCCCGCCTCACCCCCGGCGGCCGCGCCCACCTGGTCGTCCAGAAGCACCTCGGCTCGGACTCCCTGCAGCGCTGGCTGAACGACCAGGGCTTCCCCACCGAGCGGATCGCCTCCCGCTCCGCCTACCGGGTCCTCGCCGTGTCCGCCCGAACGCAGGAAGGTCAAGCCCCATGAGCAAGCCGCAGACCGCCGCGCCCACCCGCCGGCAACTGCGCCCCACCGACGTCAAGCGCCTCAACCGCGACTGGCGCCGCCGCACCGACGCGCGCCTGGGGCTGCTGGTCGAGTCGGTCACCCAGCCGTTCAACCTCGGCTCCATCCTGCGCAGCGCCGCCGCCTTCGGCGTCGAGCACCTCTGGCTGGCCGGCAACGCCACCACACCCGACCACCGCGCCGTCGGCAAGACCGCCCTGGGCAGCGAACGGCTCGTCCCCTGGGAGCACGCGGGAACCGCCGCCCAGGCCGCCGACGCCGTGCGCGAGGCGGGCCTGCGCCTGGTCGCGATCGAACTCACCGGCGACGCCCAGCCCCTGCACGAGGCCCCGCTCGACGGCGACGTGTGCCTGGCCGTGGGCGGCGAGGACCACGGCTGCTCCCCCGCCCTGCTGGCCGCCGCCGACGCCGTCGCCTACATCCCCCAGATCGGCCGCGTCGGCTCCCTCAACGTCGCCGTCGCCACGGCCATCGCCCTCGCCGAGGCGCGTCGCCGGGAGTGGGCCCACGACCCTACGCCTTGACAAAGTAAGGTGACACCCTGGGTCGGGGAAGATCGCGTATGGCCGCGCCGGACGGCGATAATCGGGACGTGCGGCGCACCTACGCATTCCTCGACCACGACGGCCCCATCGCCTTCGCCCACCGCGGCGGGGCCGCCGGCCGTCCCGAGAACTCCATGGCCGCCTTCCAGCGCGCCGTCGACCTCGGCTACCGCTACCTGGAGACCGACGCGCACGCCACCGCCGACGGCGTCGTCGTCGCCTTCCACGACCGCACCCTCGACCGCGTCACCGACCGCCGCGGCACCATCGCCCGCCTCCCCTACGCCGAGGTCGCCAAGGCCCGCATCCACGGCACCGAGCCCATCCCCCGCCTGGACGACCTGCTCGGCTCCTTCCCCGAGGCCCGCTTCAACATCGACCTCAAGGACGCCCCCGTCATCGGCCCCCTCGCCCGCGCCCTGCACCGCACCAAGGCCTGGGACCGGATCTGCATCACCTCCTTCTCCACGCGCAGGCTGGCCCAGATGCGCGCCCGCCTGCCGCTGTTCACCGACAAGGACGTGTGCATGGCGCTCGGCCCCCGCGGCGTCATGGCGCTGCGCGCCAAGTCCTACGGCGGCCCCACCGCCAAGCTCGTCCGCCTGGCCGCCACCGGAATCGCCTGCGCCCAGGTCCCCCACGGGCTGGGGCCGGTCCCGTTCGTCACCGAGTCCTTCGTCGCCCAGGCCCACGATCTCGGCCTGCAGGTCCACGCCTGGACCGTCAACCACCCCGCCGAGATGGAACGCCTCCTCGACCTGGGCGTCGACGGCATCATGACCGACGACCTGCTCGCCCTGCGCGACATCATGACCGCCCGCGGCCTCTGGCGCCCCATCCCCGCCTCGCCCAACGGCCACTGAGGCCCGCCGGCCCCCGCTAACCGGTGACGGCCGCGTCCGCGCCCCAGCCGGCCAGCAGCCGCAGGCTCTCCGCCGCCGCGGACCCCGCGGGGGCGTGGTAGACGGTCACCACCTGCTCCTCGTCGTCGGGCAGCCGGAACGACTCGAACGACAAGGTGAGGTCGCCCACCAGCGGATGGCGCAGCCGCCGGACACCGTGGCTGTTCTCCTTGACGTCGTGCCCCGCCCACAGGCGGCGGAACTCCGCGCTGCGCACCGACAGATCACCCACCAGCGCCGCCAGTCCGGGATCGTCCGGTTGGCACCCCGCGTACAGGCGCAGGGCACCGACGACGTCTGCCGCCATCGCCTCCCAGTCCGCGAACAGGCGCCGCTGGTCGGGCCGCAGGAACACCAGCCGGGCCCAGTTGCACTCGTGGGGCGGCAGCCGGTCCCAGTCGCCGAACACGGCCCCCGCCATCGCGTTCCAGGCCAGGATGTCCGTGCGCCGGCCCGTCACGTACGCGGGCACCCCCTCCAGGGAGGTCAGCATGTCCCGCAGTGCGGGACGCACCCGGTCCCGTGGAGGCGGCACGTCCCTCCTCCGGCGCTGGCACTTCACCAGATGCGTCAGATGCGCGTGTTCGGCGTCCGTCAGCCGCAGGGCCCGCGCGATGGCGTCGAGCACCTCGGCGGACACGTTGTGCCCCCGGCCCTGCTCCAGACGCGTCAGATAGGCGACCGACACCCCGGCGAGCTGTGCCAGCTCCTCACGGCGCAGCCCCGGCACCCGCCGATACCGCCCGCTGGACGGAAGCCCGACGTCCCCCGGCCTCACCCGGGCCCGGCGGCTGCGCAGGAACTCACCGAGCTCGCCACGCGGATCGATCGGCGGCCCACCGGGCTCCACCGCGTCCTCCACCCCAGCCCGATCGTCCATAGCGCTCATTATCCCGGCCGCTCCCCCGTACCAGCGCCCACGAGCCTGACCCTGCCAGTAGTAGGACCGGCTCCGGCGAACGCGACGATGACTCGGGCCGCGGCCGCCTCGACCTCGGCCCCGGCTTCGGCTTCGGCCTCGCAGCCTGATCCCCGTCCTGTCCCTTCGGCCAGGCTGATGAGGGGACGGGACGCTCTGGTCAGGCCGCGCCGTCTGGGGTGGGCGGCAGGGGGTTTCGGGCCAGGACGAGTTTGGTGGTGCGGGCGGTGTAGGCGGCCGGGGCGTCGTCCCAGTCGGCGGTCAGGGTGGTGACATGTTCGGCGGGGAAGCCGGTGCGGTGGACGAAGTCCAGCAGGTCGGGCAGCAGGGCGCGGGCGTGGGAGACCCCCAGGCGCAAGGTGGCGTCGGTGGTGTACATGCGCATCAGGGGCAGGCGGGTCCCGGTCGCCAGGTAGTAGCCGACGGCGGTGCAGATCCCGCCGGGCGCCAGGGCGCGCAGGGCGGTGCGCAGCCCGGACGCGCGTGAGGTCGCCTCGACTGCGACGTCGTAGGCCCGTGCTGGGCGGGCGTGCCCGGAGCGGGGGGCGGGGGCGGCGCGGGCTCCGAGGGATTCGGCGATGGCGCGGCGTTCGGGGTCGTCGTCGAGGTAGTCGACGGTGGCGCCGTGGGCGGCGGCCAGGCCGGCGGCGTACAGGCCGATGCTCTTGGCGCCGCCGCCCAGGACGAGGACGGTGCCGCCGTCGCGTTCGGCGAGCGGCGGGATGACGGCGCGCCAGGCGTCGGCGAGGTTGTCGCCGGCCGCGGCGACGCGGGCGGCGGGCACGCCGGGCGGGACGGGCACGAGCATGTGGTCGGCGTACGGGACGCGGATCAGGTCGGCGGCCATGCCGCCCCACGGGCCGCTGGCCGGCCCGAACCCGTAGGCGGCCAGAACCCGTCCGTCCGCGGTGGTGGCGCATTTGGAGGTGAGGCCGCGGCGGCAGGGTGGGCAGGTGCCGCAGGAGACCGCCCACGGCACCACCACCGTCTGCCCGACCTTCACCGAGGTGACGTCCGCGCCGACGGCGACGACCTGGGCGACGCACTCGTGGCCGATCGCGAACGGCCCGCGGAACGGCACCGGCCCGCACACGCACGCCACCACCGGATCCACCACGCCCAGGGCGATGCCGGCCTGCAGGGCGCGGGAGACCGGCCGGTGGATCGGCAGGGTGTCGCCGTCGCACCGGCCGACCAGGAACGGCCGCACGAGCGCATCACCCGGACCGGCCAGAACGGGAGCGTCCCGTTCCCGCCAGGCGAGCTTGCCGCTGCGCAGGAACACCAGTTCTCTCATGCGCCGCCCCGCAGACTCGGGACCAGGGCGCGGGCCTGGACGCCGCGGCGGCCCTGTCCGGTCAACGCCCCGGCCGGGACGGTGAGCTGGATCTTCGGCACGAGCCCCTCCCTGGTTGGATCTTCACCACTGGTTATGACGAGCGTTATAACCAGAAGTGGAGGCTAGACTATAACGACCGTCATAACGAGAGGGAGGCAACGTGACCCGGCGCACAGGCGCGTCCCGGCAGAAGATCATCGCTGGGGCCGCCGACCTGATCCGGCGGCGCGGCCTGGCCGGCAGTACCGTCCGCGACCTGGCCGGGCACTCCGGCGCCCCGCTCGGGTCGACCTACCACTACTTCCCCCGCGGCAAGCAGCAGCTGGCCGCCGAAGCCGTCCGCTACGCCGGCGACCTCGTCGCCGGGATCCTCGAACAGGAGCTGAAGGCCGGACCGGCCGCCGGGCTGCGCGCCTTCCTGGCCCTGTGGCGCCAGACGGTGCTCGACAGCGACTTCCGCGCCGGCTGCCCCGTCCTGGCCGTCGCCGTGGAAGAACCCCCCGCCGACGCCGACCCGGAAGCCGCCCGGGCCGCCGCGGAAGTATTCGCCGCCTGGCAGCGCCTGCTCGCCGCGTCACTACGCGACCATGGCGCCGACCCCCACCAAGCCGACCAGATCGCCACCCTCGTCGTAGCCTCCGTCGAAGGCACCGTCGCGATCTGCCGCGCCCAACGCGACATCACCGCCCTCGACCACGTCGCCGCCCAGCTCGAACGGCTCGTCCACAGCGCCGTCGGCTGACGCCGCCACCGCGCAGCACTCCCGCTCACGTGCGTACATGAGCGTCGAGCGATCACGATCTCCGCAGCCGTGCTTTTCAGCCGTCGTCGGCCGGGCGGGGGGCTCAGCGGGTGAAGCCGGGGCGTTGGGGGCCGCCGGGAGGGCGGTACTGGGCAGCGATGCGCAGTGGGGCGTGGTGGGGTTGGGGCGCGGACTGCGGCTCCGGGCGCTCCTCCACGCCGGACAGGCCGGTCTGGATGAGGTGGAGGCGCCCCTCCCGCAGGCTCTCCAGCAGCTCGAGGTCCTCGGCCGACACCAGGGCAGCCATGACCTTTCCCCGCCGGGTGAGCGCGATGCGCTCCCCGGAGTAGGCGACCCGGTTCACCAGGTCGGCGAACTCCGCGCGTGCCTCCGTCACCGGCTTCTCCACATGTTCATCTTACGGCGAACTTCCCTGTCCTCTCCTGCGGCCCGAACGTAGGCTCGACTCCGAAATGTACAGTACGTACAGATGATCTTCGGGAGGATTCATGCACGGACGGCTCACGCAGGGCATCGGCGAGGCACGGTCCGGGCCGGCGACGTACGTGGGCAGGAGCCGCACGGCGGTGGACGTGCCGGGGCAGCTGGGTCAGGAGCAGCTGATGCAGAGGCTGCTCGACCAGCGGATCCTGTTCGTCGGGAAGGAGATCGACGACGACCTGGCCAACCGGGTCTGCGCCCAGCTGCTGCTGCTGGCGGCGCACGACCCGCACCGCGACATCACCGTCTACATCAACTCCCCCGGCGGCGCGGTGGACGCCGGGATGGCGATCTACGACATGATGCAGTTCGTGCCCAACGACGTGGCCACCGTCGCGCTGGGCATGGCGGCGTCCATGGGGCAGATGCTGCTGTGCGCGGGCGCCCCGGGCAAGCGGTACGCGCTGCGGCACGCGCGGGTGATGATGCACCAGCCGCACGGCGGGGTCGGCGGCACCGCGTCCGACATCAAGATCCAGGCCGAGCAGTTGCTGTACCTCAAGCGGAGCCTGGCCGAGCTGATCGCCCGGCACACCGGGCAGCCGCTGGAGCGCATCCAGGCCGACTCCGACCGGGACCGCTGGTTCACCGCCGAGCAGGCCCTGGAGTACGGGTTCATCGACCACGTCGTCGACAGCACCGACCGGGTGGGGGCGTGATGGAGCGCTTCCCGCGGGCCGAAGGCCGGTACGTGGTCCCCTCGTTCGTCGAGCGCACCACGTACGGCTACAAGGAGATGAGCCCGTACAACAAGCTGTTCGAGGACCGGATCGTGTTCCTGGGCACGCCGGTCGACGACACCGCCGCCAACGACGTCACCGCGCAGCTGCTGGCGCTGGAGGGCATGGACCCCGACCGCCCCATCAGCCTGTACATCAACTCGCCCGGCGGTTCCCTGACGGCGATGATGGCGGTGCTGGACACCATGCGCTACATCCGCCCGGAGGTGGAGACCACCTGCGTGGGGCAGGCGGCGTCGGCGGCGGCGGTGCTGCTGGCCGCCGGGACCCCGGGGCGGCGGGCGGCGCTGGTCAGCTCGCGGGTCCTGCTGCACCAGCCGGCGATCGAGGTGGCCCGGGGGCAGTCCACCGACCTGGAGATCCAGGCGCGGGAGATCAACCGGCTGTGGGAGCGGATGGTGGCGATCCTGGGCGAGGCCACCGGCCGGGACCCGGCGCGGGTGAGCGAGGACATCTCGCGGGAGCGGTACTTCACCGCCGCCGAGGCGCTGGAGTACGGGCTGGTCGATCATGTGCTGACCACGCGGGGCTAGCAGGGGTGCGGGGGCGCCCGCCGGGCCGAACGTTTCTGCCGGGCGGCCCGGCGGGCCGGAAAGAGCAGGGTTGGAACGGCTCCACGACGGGAATCTTGTGACGGTCAGCAGCGTTGGTCAGGACGAGACCGCAAGCCGTCTGGGAGGCACGTGACGATGGCCGAGCGCGCACTTCGCGGCACCCGACTCGGAGCGACGAGCTACGAGAACGATCGCAACACCGATCTGGCTCCCCGTCAGGAGGTGGACTACACCTGCTCCCGGGGGCATCGGTTCACCGTGACGCTCGCCGCCGAGGCCGAGGTGCCGATGACCTGGGAATGCCGCAACTGCGGCGTGACGGCGCTGCGGGTGGACGGTGAGGCGCCGCAGGCGAAGAAGGGCAAGCCGCCGCGCACCCACTGGGACATGTTGATGGAGCGCCGCACGGTGGAGGACCTGGAGGAGGTTCTGGCCGAGCGTCTGGCGATCCTGCGGGCGGGCCGCAGAAGGACCGCCTGACCCTCGCTCGGACGCGGTCCGTGCCGTCATCCCACCGACGGCACGGACCCGCTTCCGCACCCGTGCTTCCCGACCTGGTCTCGCTTCTGCCGTCGGCACGTCAGCTCTTGCCGCGAACGTTGATCTCGCCGTTCCCGCCGCCGCTGCCGCCGTCGTCCTTGACGACCTCCCCCTGGACCACCGTTCCCTGTGGCGCGCCGCCGGTGTCGCCGCGGCCGAACGGGTCGCGGGCGCCGAAGGGGCCGAACGCGTCGTCCATTCCCGGCGGGTAGACGGACCCGACGCCGGCGGCCCGTACGCGGCGGGCGATGCGGGCGGCGAGCAGCCGCCGCACCAGCGGCCGGGTGAACGGCAGGACGAACGCCAGGCCGAGCACGTCGGTGACGAACCCGGGGACGAGCAGCAGCATGCCGCCGAGCAGGACCAGCGCGGTGTCGGCGGGTTCGCGGTCCGGCGCGCGGCCGCGGCCGAGGGTCTCCTGCAGGTCCCGCCAGGCGCGCCGTCCCTCGCGGCGGACGATCCACCCGCCGAGCAGGCTGCCGGCCGCCAGCAGCGCGACCGCCCACCAGGGGCCGATCGCCTGCGCCACCTGGACGATCAGGTAGATCTCCAGGATCGGCATCAGCAGGAACGCCAGAACCAGTACGAGCGGCAGCATGGCTCCATCTTCACCTAGGCGGTCGGCCCTTCACCTGTGTCAACGCCAGGGCGGCGGCGAACGTTTCCACGCGGCGGCCGTTCCCGTCGGCGGCGCCCGGCGTCTCGAGGGCGGCCCGGCGCGCCGAGGCGGGCCGGACGCGGCCGTGGGGGCGGGGGCGCAGGTCAGCGGGGCGGGCGGAGCTTGCGCAGGCGCGCGTTGGTGCCCCACTGGGTGATCCGCCACATGGCCTCGACCATGATGTCGCGGTTCATCTTGCTGGCGCCGTGGGTGCGTTCGACGAAGGTGATGGGGACCTCCACGACCCGCAGGCCCTCGCGCAGCGCGCGCAGCGCCAGGTCGATCTGGAAGACATAGCCGCGGGAGTCGACGCCGTCCAGGCCGATCTTCTCCAGGGTGGCGGCGCGGAAGGCGCGGTAGCCGCCGGTGGAGTCGTGCAGCGGCACGCCGAGCATGAGGCGGGCGTAGGTGTTGGCGCCGCGGGAGAGCACCTCGCGGCGCAGCGGCCAGTTGCGGACCTGGCCGCCGGGCACCCAGCGGGCGCCGATCACCAGGTCGGCCTCGGTGAGGGCGCCGAGCAGCCGGGGCAGTTCCTCGGGCTGGTGGGAGCCGTCGGCGTCCATCTCGACCATGACGTCGTAGCCGTGGTCCAGGGCCCAGCGGAACCCGGCGATGTAGGCGGCGCCCAGGCCGTCCTTGGCGGTGCGGTGCAGCACCTTGATCTGGTCGTCGGCCTCGGCCATGGCGTCGGCGACCTTGCCGGTGCCGTCCGGGCTGTTGTCGTCGACCACCAGCACGTCCACCGACGGCACGGCCTCGCGCACCCGGCCGACCAGCCGCTCGATGTTGTCGCGCTCGTTGTAGGTGGGCACGATGACCAGCACCCGGCCGAGCTCGGCTGGGATCTCCATCGGCGTCAATTCCCCTCGTTCCCTCTGGCGGTTGACCTGGCGGCCGCCGCGACCGCCCCCACGGCCAGGAGCACCAGCGCCCATTCGGGTGCGGCGCCCAGTCGGTCGGCCGCCGTCCGCGACGTGCGCGCCGGCACGGCGGCGACATGCATGTCGGGGACGAACTCCCGCGACCGGTAGATCATCCGGCCGTCCGGGGCGACGACCGCGCTGATGCCGCTGGTCGCCGCAACCAAGATCGTACGGCCATGTTCGACCGCCCGCAGCCGGGACATCGCGATCTGCTGCGGGGGCAGGCTGGTGCGGCCGTAGGTGGCGTTGTTGGTCTGCACGACCAGCAGGGAGCCCGCGGACACGTCGCGGACCTCCTTGTCGTAGGCGACCTCGAAGCAGATGACGTCGCCGATCGTGGTCGGTCCGAGCCGCATCACGCCCGAGCGGGTGCCCTTGGCGAAGTCGCGGGGGATGCGTTCGAACCGGGTGATCAGCTTGGTGAGCAGGGACCGGAACGGCAGGTACTCGCCGAACGGGACGGGGTGCCGTTTGACGTAGTAGTCGCCGGGACCGGTGCGGGGGTCCCAGACGATGCCCCGGTTCTCGACCTTCTGCCCGTCGGGGGTGTCGACCAGGGCGCCGACGAGCACGGGCACGCCGACGTCCTTGACGGCGCCGTCGATGGCCGCGAAGGCGTCGGGTTCGGCGTAGGGGTCCAGGTCGCTGGCGTTCTCGGGCCACACCACCAGTTCGGGGCGGGGCAGTTGCCCGGAGCGGACACGGGCGGCCAGCTCGTGGGTGCGGCGCACATGGTTGTCCAGGACGGCCTTGCGCTGCCCCAGGTAGTCCAGGCCGAGCCGGGGGACGTTGCCCTGGATGACGGCGACGGTGACGGACTTGCCGTCCGTGGGCGTCGGGATGAGGAAGGCGCCGCCGACGACGGCGACCAGCGCGGCCAGGGCGACGCCGACGGGTCGTGCCGCGTCGCGGTGGAGGCGCAGGCCGCGGCGCGTCCTGGCGATCGCGACGACGGCGTAGGCGACCAGCGCGCCGGCCAGGGCGGTCAGGAAGGTCACCAGCGGCGCGCCGCCGATCGCCGCCCATGGCGTGAAGGCGGAGGCGGTCTGGCTGAACGCCAGCCGCGCCCAGGGGAAGCCGCCGAACGGGACGCGTCCGCGGGCCGCCTCCTGGGCCACCCACAGCGCGGCGGTCCAGACGGGCCAGCCGGGCAGGCGGGTGACCAGGGCGATGCCCGCGCCCATGGGCACCCAGTACAGCGCCTGGATCAGGCTGAGCAGGATCCACCCGTCCGGCCCGATCTTGATGATGCCCTCCAGCACCGGGACGAAGAACGCGACGCCGCCGACGAATCCCAGCCAGGCGCCGGTGCGGGCGGGCAGGCCGCGCAGCGCGAGGGTGAGCAGGGCGACGCCGACGGGCGCCAGCGGGGCCAGGTCGGCGGGCGGGAACGCCAGCCACAGGATCAGGCCGCCGGTCAGCGCCAGCAGGGTGCGGGGCCAGCCGGCCCGCCCGCCGCGGCGCAGCCGGTCCAGGCGTGCCGGGCGTGCGACGCCGGCCGCATCGGCCGTGCCGGCCGACGCCGGCCGTTCCGGGAGAGTCTCCTGCGCCACCGGCACGCTCCTCCGCTCATGCGTTCCCCTGGCCGGAACGGTACCGGGCCGCCGGAGCGGTGGCGACCGGGCACGATCCCCTTTATGCCGGAAACGCACCGACTGAGGGGTGCCACGGTGTTCCTCGGCCTGCCGGCGGGGTGCGAGGGAGCACGTGCGGGCGGGCGGGCGGAGGACGGTAGCGGGGCGGGAGCGGGACGGGGGGCAGAGGCGGGCACGGAGGAGGGCCCGTGACATCCCTCGGGCCGGAGTCGCCCCACAGGCGGTGAGAACGCAAGCTCCGTTTTCTAGTGGATGTCCGGGCCCTTCCCGGGTCCAAGCCCCCGACCGATCGGGCGGCCCCGCCGGGCGCGGCACCCGGGCAACGCACCTGGCTCGGGACGGAGGCGAGGAGCGATCGGTGTGCGATCCGCGCTCGTCCCCGTCGTGGCGCGGTGTCCGGTGGCGCCTTCGAGCGGCCGATCGGTGAGTCCCGTGCTGGACTGGTGCCAAACTACCGGCTTCGCGAGCTGTGTCAACCGCCGCATGCGCTGCGACGATTCCGTGTCATCCCTGCTCAGCGCCATGATCGCGAGTGCGGGGAGATCGCGCCGCCCGTCCGGTCCGTCGCCGGTGCCCGGTTTGGGACACCCCGCGCCGCGCCCCCGCGGTCACGCGCCGGCCGGGGGCACCACGACGGTGCCGGTCGCGGTGACCACCACGATCGGCTCCGCCAGCGCCTCGGCGGCCGAGGGGCCCTTGTCGGGACGGCCCCGGCACACCACGCGCGCCTCGAAGTCCAGGGTGCGGCTGCGGGTGCCGACACGGGTGACGGTGGCGGTGGCCTCCAGCACGTCACCGGCCCGCACGGGCGCGCGGAACTGGACGTCGGAGTAGGAGGCGAACAGGCCCTCGTCGCCGTCGGTGCGGATGCACACCTCGGTGGCCACGTCCCCGAACATCGCCAGCACGTACGCGCCGTCCACCAGGTCCCCGGCGTAGTGGGCGTGCCCGTAGGGGACGTAGCGGCGGTGGGTGACGGTGAGTCCTTGACGCGGATCGCTCACTGGGCGGCCTCCCGGGGCAGCAGGGCGTGGACGAGGTAGCTGGCGACCTCCGACGGGGTGGTGCCCTTGCCGAAGATGCGGTCCACCCCCAGCTCGTCGGCGGTGACGGTGTCGAAGCGGGGGCCGCCCACCACCAGCAGCGGACGGCCCATGCCCGCGGCCACGGCGGTGGGGTACTCGGCGTGGAACGCGGCGGCCATCTGCTTGGTGTTGTGCAGGTGCGCGTTGCGCTGGGTGACGACCTGGGACACCAGCACGGCGTCGGCGTCCTCGGCCTTGGCGCGGGCCACCAGTTCCTCCACGGTGACCTGGGCGCCCATGTTGACCACCTGGATCTCGCGGTAGTACTCCAGGCCCTTCTCCCCCGCGAAGCCCTTGACGTTGAGGATGGCGTCGATCCCGACGGTGTGGGCGTCGGTGCCGATGCACGCGCCCACCACCACCAGGCGGCGGCCCAGCGCCGACCGGATCGCCAGGTTGACCTCCTGGGCGCTCAGCAGCGGGTACTCGCGTTCGGGCGGGGCGGGGATGCCCGCGTAGTCGATGAGGTGGTTGACCCGTCCGTAGACGATGAAGAACGTGAAGTCGGGGCCCATCGGCTTGGCGTGCACCACGCTGGCCGGGTCCAGCCCCATCTTCCCGGCCAGTTGCAGCGCGGCGGCCTCGGCGCGCTTGCCCGCCGGCACGGGAAGGGTGAACGACAGCTGCACCATGCCGTCGCCGGTGGTGTCGCCGTAGGGGCGGATGACCTGCCGTGTGTCGGCTTCGGCGGGGGTGTGGGCGGTGGTGGAGCCGGGGGTCGTGGCCGTCATGCGGGCACCTCCTCCTGCGCGCGCGCCGCGGCGTGGGGGTCCTCGGTGTCGAGGATCTCGATGGCGGGGTTGAAGTAGCCGTCGGCACGTTCCACGACGCCGTCCAGGCCCTTGCCGCCGTCGGGGGGACGGCGGGTGACGCCGAACGTGCCGTCGGCGATGGCGTTGAGCAGCCCGTCGTCGGCAATGCGCGCCAGCAGGTCCACCGACTCGGCCAGCACGCGCCGCGCCCGCTGGACGATGAACCCGTCGGGGCGCGGGACGAAGTCCTCGGCCAGGTCGCCGCAGGCGTCGCGGACGTAGCGCACGTTCTCCAGCGCCAGGTCGCGGTCCGACAGCCAGGGGGTGTGGATGCCCTCGGTCATCATGCCGATGAGGATGATGGACTGGCCGGTCATCACCCCGGCCAGGTTGAAGAAGGCGTCCAGCAGGTATCCGGCGAAGATGTTGCCGGTCATGTGCTTGGTGGGCGGCATGTACTTCAGCGGCGCGGCGGGGAACAGCTCGCGCACCAGCTGGGCGTGCGCCAGCTCCAGGCGGAACGAGCCCGGCAGCGACGGGTCGATCTCGAAGGCGTGGCCGAGGCCGAGCTGGGCGTCGGTCAGGCCCGCTTCGTGCGCGAACCGCTCGTTGAGCAGCTGGCTGACGATCACCGTGTGCGCGGCGTCGACCGCGTCGGCGGTGGTGAGGTAGTTGTCCTCCCCGGTGTTGATCACGATGCCGGCGCGGGCGTGGATCTGCCGGGAGAACCGCTGGTCGATGAAGGTGCGGCGGGGGTTGATGTCGCGGAAGATGATGCCGTACATGCAGTCGTTGAGCATCATGTCCAGCCGTTCCAGCCCGGCCAGCGTCGCGATCTCCGGCATGCACAGGCCCGAGGCGTAGTTGGTCAGCCGCACGTACCGGCCCAGCTCGCGGGACACGTCGTCGAGCGCGGCCCGCATCAGCCGGAAGTTCTCCTGCGTGGCGTAGGTCCCGGCGTAGCCTTCGCGGGTGGCGCCCTCGGGGACGAAGTCCAGCAGCGACTGCCCGGTGGAGCGGATCACCGCGACCACGTCGGCGCCCTCCCGGGCGGCGGCCTGCGCCTGCGGGATGTCCTCGTGGATGTCGCCGGTGGCGACGATCAGGTAGATCCACGGGTGCGGCGGGTCGCCGACCTGGCCGAGCAGCCGGTCGCGTTCGGCGCGGCGGCGGTCGATGCGGTCGACGCCGCCGCGGGCGGCGGCGCGCGCCGCGGAACGCGCCGCCCGCTCCGCGTCCCCGGCGGGCAGGCGGAACCGGACCCGGCCGCGGGCGGCGGCCTGCGCCAGCTCGGTCAGGGACGGGTAGGGGCCGGTCAGCAGCGCGTCCCACACCGGCAGCGCGACGCCGTGCTCCAGGCCGACCTGGTCGCGCACGGCGTCGGCGAGGTGGTTGACCCAGGGGCGGCCGTCGGCGTCGGCGCCCGCCAGCCCGGCCAGGCGCAGCAGCGCCCGTTCCACCGACACCGTGGTATGGGTCCGGGCCATCTCGATGATCGGTTCGGCGGCGCGCGCGGCCAGCCGCCGGGCCGTGCGCACCGCCTCCGGATCGAGTTCCAGCTTGGGCTGCGGCGTCATTGCCGTCCTCCGATCCACCGACAATCATCCGTCTCAGCGGAATATCTACGGAAGATCCTCCGGCATGCAGCCCTGATTGCGCAAGAACCTCTCTAGCCGCCGCCGGTCACAGCGGCGGCCGCACACCGGTCAACGTCCCGTTCACAGGCCCGGTCACAGGCCCGGGATCTGGTGGTTGCGGAAAGCGTCGACGAAGAGCCGGTGGTCGTCGCGCACCACCGCCGCGTACTCCATCCCGAACTCGATCATCGCCTCCACGAACGCCGACTCGTCCGGGCCGATCACCTTGTCGATGGCCTCCTCCACCTGGAAGCCGACCAGCGTGTGGTCGGAGTCGGTGTCCGACACGCAGTGGATCTTGGCGGTGGCGCGGCCCAGGTCGTCCAGCAGCGGCAGCATCTCCTCCGGCTCGGTCAGCCCCGACCAGTCCAGGTCCTCCTCGTAGGGCGACAGCTCCTGCACCACGTAGCCCACGCCGTCGATCTGCGTGTACCCCAGCCACGGGTCGGTGTTGGCCTGCAGCGCCCGCCGCGACACCGCCGTGCGGTGGCCGTGGTGCCGGAAGTAGCCGCGGATGCGCTCGTCGTCCACCACCCGGCTGGGCGCGGCCACGTTGCCCTGCTTCATCGACAGGATGACGTCGTTCTCCAGCGCCTGGGTGTGCCCCTCCACCAGCACGTTGTAGGCCGACAGCCCGGCCGAGCCGATGCCGAAGCCCGACGCGCCCACGATGTCCTTGACCCGGTAGGTCAGGCTGCCGAACCGCTTGTCCTCGGGGATGGTGTGCAGGTACTCCTCGTAGGCCCGCTCGACCTTGGCACGTTCCCGCTCGTCCAGCCGCCGCACGCCCGGCCCGGCGCGGAAGCGCCGCTCGTGCCGCTCGACGACCGTCTTGTCCTCCAGCAGCCCGATGCGGGTCGACGACAGCGCCGAGACCAGCACCTGGCGGGCGTGCCCGTCGGTGTTGTCCAGGGTCAGCGCGAAGCCCTGGTCGTCGCCGTGCGCGGCGAAGGCGCGCACCTGGTCGACGTAGGCGCGCACGTACGTCTCGATCATCCGGCGGATGTCGGCGTCGGAGATCGCCTTGCCCCACGCCAGCAGCGCCACGCTGGCCACCAGCCGCTTGACGTCCCAGGTGAAGTGCCCGACGTAGGCCTCGTCGAAGTCGTTGACGTCGAAGACGAACACCCCGTCGTCGCTCATGTAGGTGCCGAAGTTCTGCGCGTGCAGGTCGCCCTGGATCCACACCCGGCTGGTGCGCTCGTCGGCCCACGGGTCGTCGTCGTGCACGATGTCGGCGTAGAACAGGCAGGCGCTGCCCCGGTAGAAGGCGAACGGGTCGGCGGCCATCTTCCGGAACCGGCGGCGGAAGTCGGCGGGACTGCGCTCCATCAGGTCCGCGAAGGCCTCGACCAGCACGTCGACGATCTGCCGCTGCCGCTCCTCGGGCGCCTTCTCCCGCAGGGACCGGGTGATGCTCGCCATCTGTGTTCTCTTCTCTGCTCGGGTGCCGGGGCGCGCTCCTGCCCCAAGGTCCGGGCGCCCCCCGCCGCTACCGGACGTACCCGAGTCATTGTGCCGAATCGCGCTCCGCCCGGGCGGTGAACAACGCGCGAACCCCGGGCACCGACCGCACCAGTTCCAGCGCCATCCGCGCGTGCCCCGGCACGTACCCGTTGCCGATCAGCATCGTGACGTCCGCGGCCAGCCCCTCGGCGCCCAGCGCCGCCGCCGGGAACGAGGTCGCCATCGAGAAGAACACCACCGTCCCGCCCGGCGCGGTGCCCAGGATCGCCCCGTGCTCGCAGCCGGGCACGTCCACGCACACCACCGTCACGTCGGCGGGCTCGCCGAGCGCCTCCGCCACCGCCACCGGGTCGCGCGCGTCCGCCACCACCACCGCGTCGGCCAGCCCGGAGCCCTCCAGCCGCCGCCGCTCGTCCGCGTCGGGCACCAGCCCGACCGTGCGCGCCGCCCCCGCCCGCCGCGCCGCCGCCAGCGACAGCGACCCGCTCTTGCCCGCCCCGCCCAGCACCGCCACCACCGGGGGCGCGCCCCTGCCGACGCGCTCGGCCACCACGCGATGGGTGAGGGCGGGCGCGCCGCACACGTCCATCACCGACAGCGCCAGCGGCATCGGCAGGTCGTCGGGCAGCACGGCGGCGATGGAACGGGCGAACAGGATGGCGTGCCCCTCGGCCGGCACCTGCTCGGACCGGCCGTCCCAGCGGGCCAGCCCGTCGGTGATCGCCAGCGGCGTGAGCGTCAGCGACACCAGCGTGGCGACGCGGTCCCCCGGCCGCAGGCCGAGCGGCGAGTCGGGACCGGCCTCGTCGACGACACCGACCAGCATGCCGCCCGAGCCGGTCACCGGGTTGTGCATCTTGCCGCGCTCCTCGACGATCTCCAGCACGGCCCGGCGCAGCGCCCCGGCGTCGTCCCCGTGCTCGGTGCGCAGCTGCCGGTAGGACGCGGCGTCCAGGTTCAGCCGCTCCACCCGCACCCGCACCTCGTCGGGCCGGATGCGCGGGTCGGTGTCCAGGCGGCGGGCGGCCTGCGGCAGCACGCCGCGCGGCTCCAGCACCCGGTGCAGGCCCACCGCGGTCCCGGCCGCGGTTCCGGCCGCCGTCCCCGACGGCGTCCCGGCCGTGCCCCCCGCGCCCGGAGCGGCGCCGGAGCTTTCGGTCTCGCTGCGAAGATCGGTCATCTCTGTCCCGCCTCGCCTTCCCTGTCCGAATGTGAGTCCGCAGATTATCCCGGGCAGCTCTGGTTTATCCGGAAGTCTTCCCGTAACGTCCGTCATATACAAGACTTTGTCCGCAGCCCGTCGCGAGAGGTCAACGATGACCACTGCCCTGCACCCCGAGCCGGACACCGCCCGCCACCCGGGCGGGCCCGCCGAACAGCCCTACGCCTACCGGCGCCGGCCCCTGGTCGAACCCGACTGGCGCCGCCTTCCGGGCTGGCGGGACGTCACCACCGCCGAATGGGAGTCGGCCCAGTGGCAGCGCGCGCACTGCGTCAAGAACATCCGGCAGCTGCGGCAGGTGATGGGCGACCTGCTCGACGAGTCCTTCTACGCCGACCTGCGACGCGACCAGGACGAACGCGCCACCATGTCCATGCTCGTCACGCCGCAGATGCTCAACACCATGGACACCGGCTCCACCGAGGCGTTCTACGCCGACCCGGTGCGCCGCTACATGATCCCCGTGTTCAGCGACCGCCGCACCGACTGGCCGTCCCACCCCCACGCCACCCGCGACTCCCTCCACGAGGCCGAGATGTGGGCCGTCGAGGGCCTCACCCACCGCTACCCCACCAAGGTCCTGGCCGAGCTGCTGCCCACCTGCCCGCAGTACTGCGGCCACTGCACCCGCATGGACCTGGTCGGCAACTCCACCCCGGCCGTCGACAAGCACCGCTTCACCGTCCGGCCGCCCGACCGGCACGGGGCCATGCTCGACTACCTGCGCCGCACCCCCGGCGTACGCGACGTCGTCGTCTCCGGCGGCGACGTGGCCAACCTCCCCTGGCCGCGCCTGGAGTCCTTCGTCGACGCCCTGCTGGACATCGACAACATCCGCGACATCCGCCTGGCCACCAAAGCGCTCATGGGCCTGCCCCAGCACTGGCTGCAGGACGACGTCCGCGCGGGCATGGAACGCCTCGCCGCCAAGGCGCACCGGCGCGGCGTGCAGATCGCCGTCCACACCCACGTCAACGCCGCCCAGTCCGTCACACCCCTGGTCGCCAGGGCGGCACGCGCCCTGCTCGACACCGGCATCCGCGACGTCCGCAACCAGGGCGTGCTGCTGCGCGGCGTCAACGACTCCCCCGCCGCCCTGCTCGACCTGTCGTTCGCCCTGCTCGACGAGGCCGGGATCATGCCCTACTACCTCTACATGTGCGACATGATCCCGTTCAGCGAGCACTGGCGGCTGGCGGTCTGGGAGGCCCAGCGACTGCAGCACGCCATCATGGGCTACCTGCCCGGCTTCGCCACCCCCCGCATCGTGTGCGACGTGCCGTACGTGGGCAAGCGCTGGGTGCACCAGCTCGCCGACTACGACCGCGAACGCGGCATCTCCTACTGGACCAAGAACTACCGCACCGGCCTGGAGGCCACCGACCCCGACGCCCTCACCCGCCGCTACGAGTACTACGACCCCATCCACACCCTGCCCGAGTCCGGACAGGACTGGTGGCGAAGCCACTGACCCGCCGGGGTCGGCACCCACCGAACGGCGCCGGCCGGCCCGGCCCGGCTACGCTTCGCTGAATGGGACCCGAGCTCACCGAACGCTTCCCCCTCGGCGCCGCTGCGACCGTCGCCGAACTGGAGGCCGACCCGCATCCCCTGCTGGCACGGCTGCGCGCGCACGAGCCGGTGTCCTGGCTGCCCGCCCTCGGCGGCTGGCTGGTCACCTCGCACCACCTGGCCGTCCGCGTCATGCGCGACGCCGCCACCTTCACCGTCGACGACCCGCGCTTCTCCACCGCGCGGGTCGTCGGGCCCAGCATGCTGTCACTGGACGGCGCCGCCCACACCCGCCACCGCGACCCGTTCGCCCGCCCGTTCCGGCCCGCGCGCACCCGCGCCCGCTTCACCGCGTTCGTCGAGGCCGAGACCGCCCGCCTGGTGGACGGGCTGGCTCCGGCGGGACGGGCCGAACTGCGCGGCGACCTGGCGGGCCCGCTCGCCGTCGCGGTCGTCGCCGAGGCGCTGGGCCTGGACGGCGTGGACGCGGCGACCGTCCGTTCCTGGTACGGCGCGTTCGTCGACGCCGTGTCGGCCATCACCGCCGGGCAGGAGCCGCCCGGCCGCGCCCGCGACGCCCACGACCGGCTCCGCGCCGCCGTGGAGGACGCGCTCGCCGCGAACGGCTCCCTGCTGGCCGAGGCGGCGCGGCACGAGGCGGGCCTGACCACCGCCGAGGTCGTCGCCAACGCGGCCGTGCTGATGTTCGGCGGCATCGACACCACCGAAGGCATGATCGTCAACGCCGTCCGGCACCTGCTCGGCGATCCCGGCGGGCTCGCCCTCGTACGCGACGACCCCGGACTGCTGGAGGCGGCGATCGAGGAGTCGCTGCGGCTGGAGCCCTCGGCGTCGGTCGTCGACCGCTACGCCACCCGTAACGTCCGCCTGGCCGGGGCCGACGTGCGTCAGGGCGACCTGGTCCGGGTGTCGATCGCGGGCGCCAACCGCGACCCGTCCGTGTTCACCGACCCCGACCGGTTCGACGTGCGGCGCGCCAACGTCTCCGACCACCTGGCGTTCGCGCACGGCCCGCACTTCTGCTTCGGCGCCACGCTCGCCCGCCTGGAGGCCCGCACGGCGCTCACCGCCCTGCTCGACCGCCTCCCCGGCCTGCGCTTCGACCCGGTCCGTCCCACGTCGCCGCGGGGTCTGGTGTTTCGCCGACCTTCGCACCTGCATGTCCTGTGGGACGCCTGAGCCGAGCGCCTTTACGTTGTAGATTTATAAGCCGCGGACCGGCGGTCGAACGAGTGCGCGGCGCGACGCCGGCATCGGACGGCGAAACCGGAGGCGGCACGGCGGCGTCGAAGAGAGGTCGTGCGGGATGTCCCGGGCGAAAGCATCACAATGCAAATGTGGGAGCATCTGCGCATGGTCGTGGAACGCCAGGTCGAGCTGGTCTTCGGGCGGGAGAGCCGGGAGGCCGAGACGCACACCAACCTGTCCGCCGTCCGCCAGGACGGCCGCTGCCTGTGGGTGGCCGGGGACGAGACCGCCACCGTCGAGCGGCTGACGGCGACGGTGTCCGGCGACGGGCGGGTGACCGGCTACGGCGACCAGCGCACCGTGCCCCTGGCCGACCTGGTCCCGCTGCCCGCCGGACGCGACGAGGAGGCCGACATCGAAGGCCTGGCCCGCGCCGGCGGATGGCTGTGGGCGATCGGCTCGCACAGCCTCAAGCGCAAGAAGATCAAGGACGGGCAGCCCGCCGCCAAGGCCCGCAGGCGGCTGGCCACCGTCGTCCGCGAGGACAACCGCTTCATCCTGGCCCGCATCCCCCTGGTCACCGGCGCCGACGGGCTGCCCGAGGTCGCCCGGCGCGACGGCGAGCGCACCGCCGCCGTCCTCGGCGGACACGGCGACTCCCTCACCGACCTGCTGGCCGGCGACCCGCACCTGGCGCCGTTCCTGCACCTTCCGGGCAAGGACAACGGCGTCGACATCGAGGGCGTCGCCGCCCACCGCGACCGCCTGTACGTGGGGCTGCGCGGCCCGGTGCTGCGCGGCTGGGCGGTGGTCGTCGAGATCCGTCCCGAGACACACCCCGACGACCCGCACCGGCTGCGTCCGCGCCCGATCGACGGCGACGAGCCGTACCGGACCCACTTCCTCGACCTGGACGGGCTCGGGGTGCGCGACATGTGCCCGCACGGCGACGACCTGCTCCTGCTCACCGGGCCGAGCATGGACCTGGACGGCCCGGTGCGCGTGGTGCGCTGGCCCGGCGCGGCCACGGCCGACTCCCCCGGCGTGGTCCCCGCGTCCGACCTGGAAATGCTGGGCGAACTGCCGTACGGGCAGGGCGACGACCACGCCGAGGGCATCGCCGTCCTGGACGATTCCGACGCGTCCACGCTGCGGCTGCTCGTCGTCTACGACAGCCCGTCGCCGGCGCGCCTGACCGAGCGCGGCGGCGTTCTGGCCGACGTGGTCGCCTTCAAGCACTGACCCCGTCGGCCTCCGGGAGAACCCGTATTCCGCGAGCCCCCTTAACCGGGCACGCGTCCCACCCTTATACGGCCCATCCGTCGGTGGAATCACTCATGCGCTGAGTCATGGAACTCCACCACCTCCAGAGAGTTACGGATGACCTGTCCAGAGGGTGGATCCATTGTCACCTTGGCGATGTGCGCTGTTACTTCGCGTAGCTGATTCCGGGCGTTGCGCGCTGCTAGTTTTTCAGCCGGCTGCCCAGCCGCCGTCCCTCATCCAGGCGGGCGGCCTCGCGGCGCTCACGACGGGCCGGCCGGTCTGACTTTCGACTGGAACCTGCTCCGCGGGGCGATCGACCGCGTCGGAGCCACCGACGCCCTTGATCACCACGCGATGATGTGGCCGCCGCAGGCCGTGCCGGATACCGAGCCCTCCCCCGGCATCCGGCACGGCCGCCCCGGCACGCGCCCCCGGCACGCGCCCCCGGGCCGGCCGGGGTTCGCCGCCGTGCCGCCCGGCAGGACGACGCCCTCCGCGCCCGTCGCCCCGTCGCCCCGTCGCCCGCCCGTCCGGGCGGCCGCGCATCGCCGGGCGGTGCCCGGACGCGGCGCGCCCCTCAGCCGCAACGGCCCCAGGAAGGGGCGAACCTGAGCCCCGGAGACGTCGTCCTACAGGCCAGGGAGGGGCGAAAGTGATCTTTCTTCCCTCGCTTGCGGGCTTTTCTGGACAGGCGACGACGGGATCTGGATACTCACAGCTATGGACGGTCAGCCCTCATATCCGGTGAGAGCGTCCGATATGGAGCGCGACCGGGTCCTGCGTGTGCTCAGCGATCGCGTGGCCGAGGGCCGGATGTCCCAGGAGACCTTCGAGCGCCGCGTCGACCAGGTGCTTCGGGCCCGCAGCCAGGCGGAACTGGCCGACATCGTGCACGATCTGCCCACCGGCAACCGGGTGGTGGACCGGCTGACCGGGCTGGTGTCCCATGTGTCGCAGGTGACCGCGCGGATCGAGGCGGCCTGGCGGACGCCCCGGCTGCCCCGGTTCGTCCTGCCGGGCAACGGGCTCACCCGCGTGCTCGTCGGCCGCGCCCCGGGATGCCAGTTCATCCTCACCGACCTGACCGTCTCCCGGTTCCACGCCGAGATCTACCGCGCCGACGACGGCTGGATGATCTCCGACCTGGGCTCGATGAACGGTACCCGGGTCAACGGCTGGCGGCTGACCGGCCCCGCGCGGCTGCGCCCCGGCGACGAGATCGGCTTCGGCAACGCCAGCTTCATCGTGACCGCCCCGTTCGGCTAGACGGGCGGCTGAAAGGCCGTCCTCGGCCGGGGGTCAGACCGTGCCGGCGCGGTAGACGACGAACGAGACGGCTATGTACTGCAGGATGTAGGCGGCCACGGTGAGGGCGTGGAAGACCTCGTGGAAGCCGAACCAGCGCGGGGAGGGGTCGGGGCGGCGCAGGCCGTAGACGAGGCCGCCGATGCTGTAGAGGACGCCGCCCAGGGCCACGAGTATCGCGACGGTGACGCCCGTGCCGTCCAGGAACTGCGGGACGAAGAAGGCCGCCACCCAGCCCAGGCCGATGTAGAGGGCGGTGTAGAGCCAGCGCGGAGCGCGGATCCACAGCACCCGGAACAGGACCCCGGCGGTGGCGCCCGCCCACACCACCGACAACACGATCGCCCGTACCGCGCCCTCCAGGATCAGGTAGGCGAACGGCGTGTAGGTGCCGGCGATGATGAGGTAGATGTTGGCGTGGTCGAAGCGGCGCAGCCAGTCGCCGACGCGCTCGGACCAGCGGCCGCGGTGGTACGCGGCGGACACCCCGAACAGCAGCGCCGAGGTCAGCGCGTAGACCGCCGCGCACAGCCGCGCGCCCAGGGTGGGGCCGAGCGCGACCAGCACCAGCCCCGCAACCAACGCCAGAGGGAACGTCCCCGCGTGCAGCCAGCCGCGCAGTTTCGGCTTGACCGCCTGCGCGAGGTCCGCCGCCGCCTGCCTCACCGCGCACCTCCCTTTTGCCGCTCCGGGGCTCAGCGTAGCCCGGTCCCGGGTCCCTTGATCGTAGGAATGCCATGGTGATTCCCGGCACGTTTTCACGGGATGGTTACGCGGTGCACAAAGCCGTGTGCCTTGACAAAGTAAGGTGCGGTCCGGGGCCCGATAGGGTCGCCTTGTCCGGGGCACGAGGGACGAGAAGCGAGCGGGAGGGAGCACACCGTGCGGATCGGGTTCGCGGTGCCGGTGTCGGGAGGATGGGCGACGCCGCACAACCAGGTAGAGGTCGCGCGACGGGCCGAGGAGCTCGGCTACCACTCGGTCTGGACGCTGCAGCGGCTGCTGAATCCGGCGGATGCCACCGACCTCACCTACCGCAACGTGCCCGACCCGCTGCTGACGCTGGCGTACCTGGCGGGACAGACCAGCCGCGTCCGCCTGGGCGTGGCCGTGGTCAACATGCCGTACTTCTCCCCCGCCCTGCTCGCCAAGCAGGCCGTCACGCTCGACCACCTGTCGGGCGGACGGCTCGACCTGGGGCTGGGCCTGGGGTGGATGCCCGAGGAGTTCGCCGCCGTGGGCGCGCCCATGGAACGGCGCGGGGCGCGCGCCGAGGAGTTCCTGGCCGCGCTGCGCACGCTGTGGGGCGACGAGGTCAGCCGGTTCGACGGCGAGTTCTACCGGTTCCCGCCCGTGCGGATGGAGCCCAAGCCGGTGCAGAGCCCCGAACCGCCGGTGCTGCTCGGCGGGACGTCCGAGCCCGCGCTGCGCCGCGCCGGACGGCTGGCCGCGGGGTGGGTCAGCTCCAGCCGCGCCGACCTGACCGCCATCGGGCGGTCCATCGCGGTCGTGCGCGAGGCCGCCGAGAAGGCCGGGCGTGATCCGGACGCGCTGCGCATGGTGTGCCGGGGCGCCGTCCGGCTGCGCGAGCCGGGCCTGCCGGACCGCCGTCCGCTGACCGGTTCGCCGGAGGAGGTCCGCGCCGACATCGCCGAGCTGGCCGCGCGGGGCGTCACCGAACTGTTCGTGGACCTGAACTTCGACCAGGCCCTGACCGGCCCGGACGCCGATCCGGCGCGGTCGATGTCCGTCGCCCGGGACGCGCTGGAGGCGTTCGCCCCCCGGGACTGAGCGCGCCCCCGCCCGGATCGGCCGGGCCGGGCGTGGACTGGGCGTGGACTGGGCGGCCGCCGGTCGTTTCCGGGGGGGGAACACCGGCGGCCGCGAAAGACGAGGGCCGGGTGCCGTCACAGCTGCGGACGGCGGCCCTCCCAGGGGGTGCTGAGGACGACCGTGGTGCGGGTGGCCACGTTGGCCGCGGCACGGATCTTCTGGAGCAGTTCCTCCAGCTCGTTCGGCGATCCGACGCGGACCTTGAGGATGTAGCTCTCGTCGCCCGCGACCGAGTGACACGCCTCGATGGCCGACAGGTGGGTCAGCCGTTCGGGCGCGTCGTCGGGTGCCGACGGGTCGATCGGTTTGATCGACACGAACGCGGTCATCGGCAGCCCGATCCGCTCGTGGTCGAGCACCGCGGTGAAGCCTTTGATCACACCGCGCTTCTGCAGCCGGCGCACCCGCTGGTGCACCGCCGACACCGACAGGCCGGTCTCCTTGGCCAGGTCGGTGAAGCTCATCCGGCCGTCGTCGGCCAGCAACCCCATGATCTGACGATCGATCTCCTCCACCCCGAAAATCTAGCGTGTCGGCGCGACACGCCGCAGAATCTCCGGCGAGCGGACCGCACCGGAATCGGCCCGGAACCCCTTGCGGCAGGGCGGTTCAGCGCCCCGTCGCGCGGGACGAGGCGGTCCGCGGGGAGCGGGGCGGGCCGCAGCTGCCCCGGATCACCAGTTCGGTCGGCAGCAGGACGGGGCCCGCCGCGCGCCGGGGACGGTCGCGCAGCAGCATCTCGCACGCGCGGTAGCCCATGTCGTAGGCCGGACGCGCCACCACGGTCAGCGGCGGATCGCACAGCTCCGCCCACGGCACGTCGTCCACCATCGCGATCGACACGTCGGCGGGGACGCGCAGGTCCAGCTCGCGGGCCACCAGCACCGCCGCCTCGCCGAGCAGGTGCCCGGCGGCCAGCACGGCGGTGACGTCGGTGCGCCGCTGCAGCAGCCCGGCCGCGGCGGCGTAGGCGGAGTCGCGGGCGGGCCGCGCGGACACGATCAGGCCCTCGTCGGGGGTGACGCCCAGCTCGGCCAGGGTGTCGCGGAACGCGCGCTCACGCACGCCGGCGGCGGCGCCGGGCGCGGCCGCGCCGAGGAAGGCGATGCGCCGGTGCCCGAGCCCCACCAGGTACTCCACCAGCGCCCGGACACCGGAACGGTCGTCGGCCAGGACGGCGGGGATCTCAGGCAGGCCGGGCAGCGCCCGGTCGGCGAACACCACGCGGGCGCCCGAGCGCACCGCGGCCCGCCAGCTCTCACCGGACCCGGACGCGGCGGGCAGGGCGATGACGCCGTCGAGCCGCTGCTCGACCAGCCGGTCGACGATCTCGGCCTCGCGGGCGGGGTCGCCGTGCGCGGCGTCCAGCACCAGGTGCTCGCCGAGGGAGCGGGCGCAGGCCAGCACGCCGTCGACCAGCCCGGCGCAGAACGGGTCGGTGACGTCGGGCACCACCAGCCCGATGCCGCCGCTGCGCCGCAGCCGCAGTCCGCGCCCGAGGGCGCTCGGCCGGTAGTCCAGCTCGCGGGCGGCGGCCAGCACCCGTTCGCGGGTGCGGTCGCTGACCGCCCCGGTGCCGGAGAACACCCGCGAGACGGTGGCGATGCCGACGCCGGCCGCGGCCGCCACGTCCTTGATGGTCGCTGATCCGCGCTCGGTGGTCACCGTCCGATTTTTCCACGACGGCCCTTGCCTTGGAAACGTTTCCATGAGTTTTAATCCTCCCCATAGAAATAAGCCCTTATCGGCAGCGTGGGCTGGAAACGTTTCCATCGGAGGGATGAGATGGCCAAGATCGTGCTGGAACGGGTCGACAAGGTGTACGCCGGCGGCGTCAAGGCCGTGGACGCGCTGAACCTGGAGATCCGCGACGGCGAGTTCATGGTGCTGGTCGGCCCGTCGGGCTGCGGCAAGTCCACCGCGCTGCGGATGATCGCCGGGCTGGAGGAGATCAGCGGCGGCAAGATCTCCATCGGCGACCAGGTGGTCAACGACCTGGCGCCCAAGGACCGCGACATCGCGATGGTGTTCCAGAACTACGCGCTGTACCCGCACATGACCGTCGCGCAGAACCTGGAGTTCGGCCTGAAGCTGCGCGGCGTGAGCAAGGAGGAGCGGCGGCAGAAGGTGCAGGAGGCCGCCAAGATGCTCGGCCTCGAGCAGTACCTGTCGCGCAAGCCCGCGGCGCTGTCCGGCGGTCAGCGGCAGCGCGTCGCGATGGGCCGCGCCATCGTCCGCGAGCCGCAGGCGTTCCTCATGGACGAGCCGCTGTCCAACCTGGACGCCAAGCTGCGCGTGTCGATGCGCGCGTCGCTGAGCCAGCTGCACGAGCGGCTCGGCGTCACCACCGTGTACGTCACCCACGACCAGATCGAGGCCATGACGCTCGGCGACCGGGTGTGCGTGCTGCGGGAGGGCAGGCTGCAGCAGGTCGACACGCCGCAGCGGCTGTTCGACAGCCCGGTCAACCTGTTCGTCGCCGGGTTCATCGGCTCGCCCGCCATGAACTTCGTGTCCGCCGAGCTGTCGCGCGGCGACGGCGGCGCGCAGGTGGCGTTCGCCGGGTACACCCTGCCGGTGCCCGACGAGGTGCTGACCGGCAAGCCCGGACTGGACGGCTACCTCGGCAAGAAGGTGATCCTGGGCGTCCGGCCGTCGGACTTCGAGGACGCCGCGCACGCCAAGCCCGACTGGGCGCCGCTCAGCGTGACCAGCACCGTCACCGAGGAGCTGGGCAGCGAGATCAACGTGATCTTCACGATCGACGCGCCGCCGGTGGAGCACAAGGACACCGCCGACCTGGCCGAGGACGCCGCCGAGGGCGACGGCGACGGCGCCATCCCGCTCACCGACAACAAGGCACTGTGGACCGCCCGCGTCAACGCCCGCTCGCACGTGCGCCCCGGCCAGGCGGTCGAGCTGGCCGTCGACACCCGCCGCCTGCACTTCTTCGACCCGGCCAGCGGCCTGGCGATCGGCCACCCGGACGCCTCCGGCGCGGCCGCCGACGACGTGCCGGCGGAGAAGTAGCTGCCCGCCTGAGCCGCGCCGGCGGCCCCGGCGCAGCTCACGGCAAGACTCACGGCAAGGCCCCCGGGACTCCGCGTCCCAGGGGCCTTCCCCCATGGTTCCCGGGGCGTCCCGGGCTTCGTCCACAGGTTTTCCACAGACTGTGGGTTGTGTGACTCTCCGTAATCGTCAGGCCGTCGGCCGGACGCCTGCCGGCCGTCTCCCGTTCATCCTCCCGGGCCCCTCACCGGACCCGTCCGGGCCGCGCGCGTCACTTGACCGAGCCCGCGAGGACGCCCTGCACGAAGTAGCGCTGGAAGGCGAAGAAGACGGCCAGCGGGATGATCAGCGACAGGAACGCGCCCGGCGCCAGGATGTCGATGTTGCCGGTGAACTGCCGCATCTGCGACTGCAGCCACTTGGTCATGGGCTGCGAGTCGGTGTCGGCGAACACCAGCGCGACCAGCAGGTCGTTCCACACCCACAGGAATTGGAAGATGCCCAGGGACGCGATGGCGGGGCCGCCCAGCGGGAACACCACCCGCCGGAAGATCGTCCACTCCGTCCCGCCGTCCATCCGCGCCGCCTCCAGCAGGTCGCGCGGGATCGCGGCGAAGAAGTTGCGCAGCAGGAAGATCGCGAACGGCAGGCCGAACGCCACGTGGAACAGCACCACGCCGGTGATCGAGCCGAACATGTGGAACCCGCCGAACTCGATCTTGCCGTACAACTTGGCCACCGGGATCAGCGCCACCTGGATCGGCACCACCAGCAACGCCACCACCAGCAGGAACAGCCAGTCGCGGCCGGGGAACTCCAGCCAGGCGAAGGCGTAGGCGGCCAGCGCCGCGATGACCACCACCAGCAGCGTGGCGGGCACCGTGATCAGCACCGTGTTCCAGAACGAGTCGACGAAGTCGGGCTTGTCGAGCAGCGCCGAGTACGACTCGACGGTCAGCTGGGACGGCTCGGTGAACACCTGCCACCAGCCGCCGGCGGTGTTGTCCTCGTTGGACCGCAGCGACGCCACCAGCAGCCCGAACGTCGGCACCAGCCAGAACAGCGCCACCACGGCCAGCACGGCCTGCACCGCTCCCCCGCCGACCCGGGACACCAGCCGGGACGCCACACTCCGGCGCGGCGCGCCCGCCGCGCCGCCTCCTCCGGCCGGGACGCCCGCCGCGCCGCCGGCGGTGACCGTGCCCGGCCCGGGCCGCTCCGCTGGGCTCGCCGTGCTCATCTGCGCTCCTGCCGTAGCCGCCGGATGTTGAACAGCATGGCGGGCATGACCAGCAGGAACAGCAGCACCGCGATGGCGCTGCCCGCCCCCTGGTCGTTGCCGCCGCCGAAGGACTCGGTCCACATCCGCAACGCCAGCACGCTGGCGTTGGGATCGCCGCCGCCGATGATGAAGACCAGGTCGAACACCTTCAGCACGTTGATCACCAGCGTGACCAGCACGACCACCAGCACGGGCGCCAGCAGCGGGATCGTCACGCGGCGGAACACCTGCCATTCGGTGGCGCCGTCCACCCGCGCCGCCTCCAGCGCGTCGCGCGGGATGGCGGCCAGCCCGGCGGCGATCAGCACCATCGCGAAGCCGGCCCACACCCACAGGTACGACCCGATGATCGCGGGTGTGATCAGCGTGCTGCCCAGCCACTCGGCGCCGCGGTAGGACGCGGTGAAGGTGTCCTTGGGCACCCGCACCGTGAACGTCCCGGACGGCAGGTCCTTGATCGTGAACGTGCCGTCGGCGCCGGTGGTGGCCTTGCCGACGACCTTGCCGTCCCGGACCGCCTCCACCGTGACGCCGGGCAGGCCGGACTCGCCGGAGTCGGGTGCGCCGGGCGTGCCGCCGCCTCCGCGGGTGAAGTCGAACCAGACCGTGCCGGTGAGCTCACCGGCACGGGCGGCGGGCGGGCGCGCGGCGGGCCGCACGTCCTTCGGCAGGTCCTCGGCCTTGACGCGCAGCAGCGGCACAAGCGCGCTCTGCCCGGCGGCGACCGGCTGCGCGCTCACCACGGCCCCGCCCTCGGCCCGCACGGGCGAGCCGTTCGTGGTGCGGGGCGCGGCGCCCGGATAGGTGACCTGGTCGCGGAAGGCGTCGTGCAGGGCGACCATCGCGGCGTTGGCCACGCCCTTGTCGGGGTCCTGCTCGTACACCAGCCGGAAGATCACGCCGGAGGCGAGGAACGAGATCGCCATCGGCATGAACACCACCATCTTGAACACGGTGGCCCAGCGGACCCGCTCGGTGAGCACGGCGAACAGCAGGCCGACGATCGTCACCAGCGTCGGCGCCACCACGACCCAGATCGCGGTGTTGCGGACGGCGACCAGGTTGTCGTGCCCCTGGAACACTCCGACGTAGTTGTCCAGCCCGGCGAAGTCGCCGGAGGCGTCGAAGAAGCTGCGCACGACCGAGTAGACGATCGGGTACACCACCAGGAAGCCGAGCAGCAGCAACGCCGGCAGCAGGAACACCAGCGCCAGCCAGGACGGCGGGGCGATGCCCTCGCCCCGCCCTCGGGGTTGCCTCATCGACGAACGTCCCAGCCCTCAGCCCTTGTACGCCTTGGCGGCCTCGGACTCCAGCCGTTCCTGGGTGCCCTTGACGTCGGACGGCTTCTGCACGAACGTGCGCAGCGCCTCCCACATGCCCTCGCCGGGGGTGGCGCCGAACGCGGCGGGCGTCAGGTCCGACAGGTCGTAGCGGGCGGCGTCCCCGGCCTGCTGCAGCTGCTGGATGAGCTGCTTGGCGACCGGGTCGGAGTAGGCGTCGGGCGCGACGTTCTTGTTCGGCGACAGGTAGCCGCCGAGCTTGGCCCAGGTGCGGCCGGAGTCGGGCGAGGCCAGGAACTTCATCAGCTCCATCGCGCCCTTGGAGTCCTTGAGCGCCACCGCGATGTCGCCGCCGAGCATGGCCGGGGCGGTGTCACCGGCCTTGGGGAAGGCGAACACCTTCGCGTCGGTGCCGACCTTGGACTTGGTGGTGGCGATGTTGGCCGCGGCGAAGTCGCCGCCGTAGACCATGGCGGCCTTCTCCTGGCCGAACACCTGGGTGACCGACTCGTCGAACTTGGTCTTGGTGGCCTGCGCGACGCCGCCGGAGATCAGATCGGGCTTGCCCCAGATCTCGGCGAGCGTCTGCAGGGCCTTGCCGACGGACGGATCGGTCCACTTGATCTTGTGCTCGGCCAGCTTGTCGTACATCTCCGGGCCGGCCTGCGACAGGTAGACGTTCTCGAACCAGTCGGTCAGCGTCCAGGAGTCCTGCGGACCGGCGGCCAGCGCCAGCGGGGTGGTGCCCGCGTCCTGCAGGGTGCCGGCGGCCTTCACCAGGTCGGCCCAGGTCGCCGGGGGCTGCACGCCCGCGTCGGAGAACACCTGCGGCCGGTACCACATGATCGACTTGTAGGCGGCCTTGACCAGCACGCCGTAGGTCTTGCCGTCGGCGGAGGCCAGGTTCTTCCAGTACGGGGAGAAGTTCTGGTCGACCTGCGCGACCGCGTCCTGCGTCAGCGGCTTGAGCGCGCCGTCGGCCGCGTACTGCTTGAGCAGGCCGGGCTGCGGCAGGATCGCCACGTCCGGCGGGTTCTTGGCCTGGATCCGCGGCCCGAGGTAGGCGTCGGTGTTCTCACCGGTGGAGGCGTAGGAGACCGTGGCGCCGGTCTGCTTCTCGAACGCCTTGAGCACCTCGCGGAAGTTCTTCTCCTCCTGCCCGGTCCACTTGGCCGCCACCTCGATCTTGACGCCCTTGAGCGCGCCGCCGCCGGCGGGGGTCTCCTCGCCGTCGCCGCCGTCGTCGCCGCCGCAGCCGGCGGCCGCGACCAGCAGCCCCGCCGCCAGGACGGCGCCCGTCACACGCCTGCTGACCCTCATCCCTGTCATCCCTCCTGGTCGCCGGACGCGGCCTGCGCACCCCACAGCGCCGCGCCGGTGTCGATGTCGAAGAAGTGCAGCCGCCCCGTGTCGACGTGGACGACCACGGGGTCGCCGACCTTGACACGGGTGCGGGGGCTGAACCGCGCCACGAGGTCGGTGCGCGGGGCCTCCAGGGCGCCCAGCACGTCGGTGCCCGCGTCGCGGGCCAGTTCCTTGGTGTCCTCGGTGACGACCTGCGCGGCCTCGACCGAGAAGTGCACCAGCACGTCCGAGCCCATCGCCTCCACCAGGTCGGCGGTGGAGCGCAGCGTGCCGCCGCCCCCTTCGCCGGCCCCGGATCCGGCCAGCTCGGCGTCCTCCATGTCCTCGGGACGGATCCCGACGACGACGTCGCGGCCGAGGTAGGAGCGCAGCGCGGGCCGCTCGTCCAGCACCCGCCCCGGCAGCGTCAGCGTCTGCCCGCCGACCTCCAGGCGCAGCTCGCCGTCGCCGCCCTTCCCGTCGCCCTCGAGCCTGGCCTGCAGCAGGTTCATGGCCGGGGAACCGATGAACCCGGCGACGAACAGGTTGGCGGGCCGGTCGTACAGCTCCTGCGGCGGCGCGACCTGCTGCAGCTCGCCCTTCTTCATGACCGCCACACGGTCGCCGAGCGTCATCGCCTCGGTCTGGTCGTGCGTGACGTAGATCGTGGTGACGCCGAGGTCGCGCTGGATGCGGGCGATCTCGGCGCGCATCTGGACGCGCAGCTTGGCGTCCAGGTTGGACAGCGGCTCGTCCATCAGGAACGCCTGCGGCTCGCGGACGATCGCGCGGCCCATCGCGACCCGCTGCCGCTGGCCGCCCGACAGGTTGCGGGGCTTGCGGTCCAGGTGGTCGGTGAGGCCGAGGATCCGCGCGGCGTGGTCGACCTTGTCGCGGATCTCCTGCTTGGGCAGCTTGCGCAGGGACAGCCCGAAGCCGATGTTGTCGCGCACCGACAGGTGCGGGTAGAGGGCGTAGCTCTGGAACACCATCGCCACGTCGCGGTCGCGGGCGGGGACCCGGTTGACGACGCGGTCGCCGATGACGACGCGTCCCTCGGAGATGTCCTCCAGCCCGGCCACCATGCGCAGCGCGGTGGTCTTGCCGCATCCCGACGGGCCGACCAGCACCAGGAACTCCCCGTCGGCGATGGAGAGGTTCAGATCTCGCACGGCGCGGGTGCCGTCGGGATAGACCTTGCCCACGCCTTCCAGGACGACCTCTGCCACGACGTCTCCTCTTCTACCGCCCCTTGGGCGGACGCCCCTCCCGCCGCCGGGGACCGGACCCGGCCGAGCACGCGTTCCGCCGGCGCGTCACCTGACGGTCACGCACCCGTAATCCCGGCGGAACGGTGCCCCAAGGTCGTACCGCCATCGGCACCACCCGGGCAACACGGAAAGCACGTCGTGACAAAGATCGTTATGCGGTCGAATTCAAATGTTGTCCGCCGTAACGCATCACACGGTGAGGTTCCAGGCGTTGGCCCTGACCGGCCACCGTTCGACCGCGCGACGGCCGGCCGGGGCGGCCGGACGGCCCCGTGGGACCGTCCGGCGGCGGGTCATGGATCGCCGAGCCGGCGGGCCGCCCGGTGCCCCCGGACGGCGCCGACGAGGGTGAGCAGGATCATCACGGCGACTCCGCCGAGCACGTAGAGGTCGGTGTGGGAATCGGCCAGCGGTGCCGCGACACCACCGCCGATCAGGACGACGATTCCCGCGCCCACCATCCAGGGGGCGGCGGCGCGATTGGCGGCCCGGAAGGCGCGATCGCTTTCCATGCTGGCCTTCGTGCGGACGCCGACGAATCCGTTGCGCGGCAGCCTTTCCAGCCAGCCCAGCACGCCCACGCACACGACCAGTGCGCCCACCAGCGCCGCCACCAGCCCCGACATCACCGAGTCGCTCATTCACCACTCCTTCGTTCCGACATGGCCGCGGCCGTCGGGACCGCGGCGACCGCCCACCGGGCTCGTTCGTCGCGGAGAAGCGGTGCTCCCCAGGTCGGCTGCGTCGCCGCGCGGCCGCGGCGACGCAGCCTATGCGGCTTCGCGGTGGCGCCCAACCTGGGTCGTGGTCGTCGGGCCGCAGGTTCGGGGCGTCCGGACGGCCGTCACGGCACGGCCGCAGGAAGTGGGAGGTGGGAGGGGCGTGGCCGCTACGGCTTGCGGCCGACGCCGCAGAAGTGGGCGAACTCGGGGGGCTCGCCCCAGGGGGTGGCCTCGGGCCGCCACCTGGAGCACGACACCACGCCGGGCTCCAGCAGCTCCACGTCCTCGAAGAACGTCCGCAGCTGCGCCGCCGAACGGGGCACCACCGGCGTGCCGCCGCTCTCGGTCACCCCGCGTGTGGCCTCGTGCATGGCCTCGCCGTCGACCTCGTCGGTGGTGTGCGAGATCGCCAGGTAGCTGCCCGAGGGCAGTGCCTCCACCAGGCGGTGCACGATGTCGCGCGCCTCGTCGTCGTCCACGATGTGGTTGAGGATGCCGAGCAGCAGCAGCGCGATGGGCTGGGAGAAGTCCAGCGTCCGGCCCGCGGTCTCCAGCAGGGCGGCGGTGTCGCGGATGTCGGCGTCGATGTAGTCGGTGACGCCCTCGGCGCTGATGTTGGTGAGCAGGGCGCGCGCGTGCACCAGCACCAGCGGGTCGTTGTCGACGTAGACCACGCGGGCGTCGGGCACCACGCGCTGCGCCACCTCGTGGGTGTTGTCGGCGGTCGGCAGGCCGGTGCCGATGTCGAGGAACTGGCGGATGCCCTCCCCTGCCGCGAACCGCACGAACCGGCCCAGGAACGCCCGGTCGTGCCGGGCGGAGGCGGCGATGTCGGGCAGCAACTGCTGCACCATGTCCCCGGCCTCCCGGTCGACCGGGTAGTTCTCCTTGCCGCCCAGCCAGTAGTCCCAGATGCGGGCCGAGTGCGGGACGCTGCTGTCGATCTTCGGCGGCGCGGACCCGGTGTCCGGGGCGCTGGGGATGTCCTCTGCCATGGCACGGCCTCCTGCCGGGATATCTACGGCAATCCTGACGAATACTGACGAACTCAGTGATCACAGACTAGGCCGTTGTCAGGGCATCGGCGAGGTGGGCGTACGTGGGGGCGAGCGCTCGCAGCGTCCCGGCCGCGGCCGCGTCGTCGCCGCTGACGAGCGGATACTGCAACGCGCCGACCAGGCGCGCCTGCCGCTCGGCGATCCGGGCGGCGGCGCCCCGTCCGAT
Source organism: Actinomadura sp. NPDC047616 (assembly GCF_040642915.1). Lineage (NCBI taxonomy): Bacteria > Bacillati > Actinomycetota > Actinomycetes > Streptosporangiales > Thermomonosporaceae > Actinomadura > Actinomadura sp. NPDC047616. Next base: position 72,530 of record NZ_JBEYTB010000017.1, on the reverse strand, counting down.
CCCGGCGAGCAGGACGGCGGCGTCGGCGAGCCTGCGCGCGCCCACGCGGACCGCGAAGTGCACCAGATGGTCGCGCTGCCAGGGCTCGAGCCGTCCGGTCTCCAGAAGCTCGGCCAGCCGTTCGGCGGCCGCCGCCGCTCCGCCCGGCGAACCGGCGTCGCGGGCGGCGAGCCAGCGCCGCGCCGCGTCCAGCGAGCGGCGCAGCGCCGTTTCCGTGTCGACGTGCGCCGTGCGGCGGAAATCGGTCCGCATGGTGAACGGCTCGCACGGATAATCGATGGAGTCGGCGCGCCAGGCGGCGAGGAAATCGTCGACGGGAATCGTCGCGTAGGGGTGGCCCTGCGGGTCGTGGAAAAGCACGGTCTCGTCGTCGGCGCCGATGACCACGACGAAATGGTCCGCGCCGATGGCGGTGCCCGATGCGGGTCGGTGCGACAGCAGCCCGAGTTCGACCGGCCCGGCCAGCAGGGGGCGGGCCGGGCCGGTGTCACGCAGCCGGTCGCGCGCTCGCGCGGCCGTTCCCGCGGTGCCGCGCTCGCAGGTCCAGCCGAGGAGCTCGACGGCCGCGTCCAGGCCGATGCCGGGGTTCCAGCCCGGCGGGTCGAAAAAAGGTGTGCGGCCGTCGGCCATTTGCATGCCGAACGGGGAGCCGGTCAGCATTTCTAGCACGGCCGGCTCGGGCGCCTCGGCGCCCAGCACCATCGCCAGGGAGTTGGCGTAACAGTACGGCCCGGATCCGATGTATCGCAGCGGCATGGAGGCGACCCTACAGAAATTCAGCGTACATTTTCACCTCGTGTTCCGCCGAATTCGTCCGCCCTCGGCCCGGCGTATTTTTCAGGCGCGGCGGCGGGCGGCCAGGACGGCGTCGTACACGGTGACGTCCCGCCCCTCGGAGTTCACGGCGGCGCGGGGGCGGGTCTCGGCGACCAGCACCTCCCACTCGCCGGGGTCCAGCGCGGACGCCGGTTCCGCCGCGTCGTACATCAGGTCCGGGAAGCCCATCGGGCGGACGCCGGTGCGCAGGTCGAGCGGGTGGTGTCCGACGATCAGCAGCGTGCCGCCGGGTGCGACGGCGGCCGCCAGCCGGGCGAACAGGTCCCGCCGCGTCGCGGGCGGCGCGTGGACGTACTGCGCCGACACCAGGTCGTAGGCGCGTTCGGCGGGCGTGTGTTCGCGCAGGTCGGCGTGCGTCCAGGCGATGCGGTCGGCGACGCCCGCCGCCTCGGCGTGGCCGGCGGCGCGGTCCAGCGCGGTGGCGGAGAAGTCGAGGGCCGTGACCTGCCAGCCACGCCCGGCGAGCCATACCGCGTCGGCGCCCTCGCCGCAGCCCGCGTCCAGCGCGCGGCCGGGGGTCAGCGCGGCGGCCTCGGCGACGAGCTGCGGGTTCGGCTGCCCGCTCCACAGCGCCGAGCTGTTCCGGTAGCGCTCGTCCCAGGCGTCCTCCGCCAGCACCGCGCGCACCCGCTCCCGGTAGGCGCCGACGGCGTCGCGGGTGTCCTCGGCGATCAGGTCGGCGTTGACGGCCGCCGCGGCGCCGGCCCCCTGCGCCGCGGAGATGATCACGTTGGCGGTCACGTCGGCCACGTTGCCCGCCACCCACACGCCGGGCACGGGCGTGGCCCCGGTCGCGTCGGCGGGAACCTGGGTGCCGATGACGTGGCCGTGCCGCTCGACCTCGGCCGGCTCGAGCCCGAGGGACTCCAGCACGCCCGCGCGGGCGGTGAAGCGGGGCGCGACGACGAGCGCGTCGAGCGGGACGACCTCCCCGGACTCCATCCGCACGCCGGTGAGCCTGTCGTCGTGGACCTCGAGCGCCGCGACGGGCCCGTCCACGACGAGGACGCCGCGCGCGGCGAGCCGTTCGGCGTCCTCGTCCCCCGGCGCGGGCGTGCGGTGCGACAGGAGCGTGACGTCGGTGCTCCACTGCCGCCACATGTTCGCCTGTTCCACTGCGGCCGGGCCGGTGGCCAGGACGCCGATCCGCCGGTCGCCGACCTCCCAGCCGTGGCAGTAGGGGCAGTGCAGCACGTCGCGGCCCCACCGTTCGGCCACCCCCGGCACGTCGGGCAGTTCGTCGACGAGCCCGGTGGTCACCAGCAGCCGCCGCGCCCGCACGCCCCGCCCGTCGTCCAGCGTCACCAGGAACCCGCCGTCGCGGCGCTCGGCGGACCGGACGCGGCCGGTCACGACCTCGGCGCCGTACCGGGCGATCTCCTCGCGTCCGCCCGCGCGCAGGTCGGCGGGCGAGATGCCTTCGCGGCCCAGGTAGCCGTGCATGTGGCCGGCGGGGGCGTTGCGCGGCTCTCCCGCGTCGACCACCAGCACCGAGCGTCGCGCCCGCGCCAGGACCAGCGCCCCGCTGAGCCCCGCGGCGCCACCGCCCACCACCAGGACGTCGTATGCCTCGTTCACCGTGTGCTTCCTTCCGGTCGTCCGATGCGCATACGGTGCGCCCCGCGCCGCCGATCCGACAAATGTCTTTGCCGAAACGGCAACGACCTCCCGGAAAATGGCGTGGCGTCCCGGTGGACGCGTCGCCTAGGTTGCGCTCATGGCCGACGACCGTGCGCAGGGCGCGCTCACCTGGCGCCGTCTCGCCGAGACCGACTTCCCGCTGCTGCGCCGGTGGCTGGAACGTCCGCACGTGGCCCGCTGGTGGAACCACGAGACGTCGCCGGAGGCCGTGCGGCGCGACTTCGGCCCGGCGGCCAGGGGCGAGGAGCCGTCCGAGGACGTGCTCGCCCTGCTCGACGGGCGGCCCTTCGGTCTGGTGCAGCGCTGCCGCCTGGCCGACTATCCCGACTACCTGGCGGACCTGGCCGCCATCGTGGACGTGCCGGACGGCGCCTTCAGCATCGACTACCTCATCGGAGAGCCGGGGCTGACCGGCCGGGGCCTGGGCACCCGGATGCTCACGGCGTTCGTCCGGCGGACCTGGGACGACCACCCCGACGCCACGTCGGTCGTCGTTCCCGTGGTGGCGGCCAACCGCGCGTCGTGGCGAGCGCTGGAGAAGGCCGGCCTGCACCGCGTCGGCGAAGGCGACCTGGAGCCCGACAACCCCGTCGACGACCCCGCCCACTACGTGTACCGGATCGACCGGCCTGCCCGAGGCGGGTGACCGGTCCGATAGCGTCTGGCGCCATGCGGCTTCACGTGGGATGCGCGATGTGGTCTCATGCGCCCTGGCAGGGACGCTTCCTGCCCCATCCGCTCCCCCCGACCGAGCGCCTGCGCGCGTACGCGAGCTGGTGCAACGCGGTCGAGGGCAACACGACGTTCTACGCGACGCCCTCCAGGAGCACGGTGGAGACGTGGGCGCGGCAGACCGACCCGGACTTCCGCTTCCTGGTCAAGCTGCCCAGGACCATCACGCACGAGCGCCGTCTCAGCGGCGGCGAGGACGAGCTGCGGGCCTTCCTGCACGCGATCGAACCGCTGGGTCCCCGGGCGCACGCGCTGTGGGTGCAGCTGCCGGGATCGTTCGGCCCCTCCGACCTCGGCGCGCTGGCGGGGTTCCTGCGCGGGCTGCCGCGCTCGTACGGGTGCGCCGTGGAGGTCCGGCACCGCGCGTTCTTCGAGGACGCGCGGTCCGAACGGCTGCTGGAGCGCGTGCTCGGCGGCGTCGGCGCCGAGTGGGTGCCGTTCGACACCACCGCGTTCTTCCAGACCCCGCCGATCAGCGACGCCGAACGGGACGCGTGGGTGAAGAAGCCGCGCCTGCCGTACCGGGCGCGCGCCCTCACCGGCCGTCCGGTCGTCCGGTACCTCGGCCGTGACGACACCGCCCGCACCGTCGAGGGCTGGCGGCGCTGGGTCGGGACGGTCGCCGGGTGGCTGCGCGAGGGGCGCTCGCCGACGGTGTTCGTCCACACCCCCGACAACGCCGCCGCCCTGGAGCTCGCGCGGCGTTTCCACGAGGAGGTCCGGGCCGTCGTGCCGGAGGTCGAACCGCTGCCCGAGCCCGTGCCCGCCGAGCCGCCGACGCTGTTCTGAGCGGTTGCGCGCCGGGCCGCCCGCCGCGCCGGACGTGAACGCGCCGCGCCGCCGGCCCCCGGCCCCGCCCGGATAGGGTGCGGGCCATGCGCGACGTCCCGCCCGAGCTGGCCGGCCATCCGGACAGGCTGCGCTGGAACGCCAAGTACGCGGGGGCCGCCGAGACGTTCCCCGTGCATCCGCTGGCCGAGCGCGCCCTGGCGATGCCGCCGCCGGACGGTCCGGTGCTCGACCTGGCCTGCGGCACGTCCGGCAACGCGCTGCTGGCGGCCGCGTCCGGGCGCGCGGTGACGGCGGTGGACGTGTCCGAGGTGGCGCTCGACCGGCTCGAACGCGAGGCGCGGCGGCGCGGCCTGCGCGATCTGGTCACCCTCGTCCAGGCCGACCTGGGGACGTGGCGGCCGCCGCCGGGGCGGTACGCGTTCGTGCTGTGCGCCGGGTTCTGGGACCGGGCGGTGTTCGGTCCCGCGGCGGCGGCCGTGGCGCCCGGCGGGCTGCTCGGCTGGGAGGCGTTCACGGCCGAGGCGCGGCGTGTGCGGTCCGGGCTGCCCGCCGAGTGGTGCCTGGCCCCCGGCGAGCCCGCCACGCTGCTGCCCGCCGATTTCACCGTTGTCGACCAGCAGGACGTGCCGGATCTGCGGCATGGGGCCAAGCGGCGGATGCTCGCGCGGCGCGGGGCCGGACCGCGCCTGTGATCCGTCACCGTCAGGGGGTTCACGGACGACCGGAGCCCGGTTTTCGGAGCCGCCGAGTCGCGCGGCGTCCCTGACAGATGATCAAGACGTGGTTAGGGTGCGGGGGTGCCGCCCCGGCCCGGTGCCGGGGCCGCGCACTCCCTTCCCCCATGCGTTCAGGAGAGGACGATGCAGTCTTCCGCAGTCGCCCCCCTTGTCATCGATCCCACCGGCAGCGACCTGCACGGCGAGTCCGCCCGTATCCGCGAGCGCGGGCCGGCGACGCGGGTCGAGCTTCCCGGCGGCGTCCAGGCGTGGGCGGTCAGCGACCCGGAGCTGATCCGGACGCTGTTCACCGACCCGCGCGTGTCCAAGGACCCGTACCAGCACTGGCCGACCTGGATCAACGGCGGCATCGGCCCGGACTGGCCGCTGTTCGCCTGGATGGCCGTGCGCAACATGCTCACCGCCTACGGCGACGACCACCGCCGGCTGCGCCGCCTGGTCTCCAGCGCGTTCACCGCGCGCCGCACCGCCGAGATGCGGCCCCGGATCGAGGCCATCGCCGCCGGGCTGCTCGACGAGCTGGACGCGACGGCGCCGGGCGACGTGGTCGACCTGCGCGAGGGCTACGCCTACCCGCTGCCGATCCAGGTGATCTGCGAGCTGTTCGGCATCGAGGACCGCGCCGCCCGCGAGGAGATGCGCCGCTGCACCGACTCGTTCTTCCACACCTCCGCCGGGCCGGAGGAGGTCACCCACGCCTTCACCCGGATGCAGGAGCTGCTGCGCGACCTGGTCGCCGCCAAGCGCGAGACGCCCGGCGACGACCTGTCCTCGGCCCTGATCGCCGCCCGCGACGAGGACTCGCGGCTGTCGGAGCAGGAGCTGGTCGACACCCTGATGCTGCTGATCAGCGCGGGCCACGAGACGACCGTCAACCTGCTCGGCAACGCCGTGCACGCGCTGCTCACCCACCCGGACCAGCTGGCGCTGGTCCGGGACGGCCGCGCGGGCTGGGACGACGTGATCGAGGAGACGCTGCGCGCCGAGGGCCCGATCGCCAACATCCCGCTGCGCTTCGCGGTCGAGGACATCCCGCTGGACGGCGGCGTCACGCTGGGCAAGGGCGAGCCGATCATCGCCTGCCTGGACGCGGTCGGGCGCGACCCGGGCGTGAACGGGCCTGACGCCGGCGACTTCGACGTCACCCGTGCCGTCAAGGAGCACCTGGCGTTCGGCCACGGCGTCCACTACTGCCTGGGCGCGCCCCTGGCCCGGCTGGAGGCGGCGATCGCGCTGCCCGCCCTCTTCGAGCGTTTCCCCGGCATGACGCTCGCCGCCGGTCCCGGAGAGCCCGCTCCGCAGGAGTCGTTCATCTCCAACGGGCGCCGCACGCTGCCCGTCCAGCTCAAGCACTGACAGCACGACAGCACGCTGACGCCATACGTGACACCACAAATGACGTCATGATGACGTCACCCGATTGACGGTGACGCCATCATGACGTCATAGTGGTGTCATGGACCTCACGCCGTACGTCGACACCCTCCGCCGCGAACTCGCCGTCGCCGCCGAGACGGGCGGCGAGGACGCCCGCGCGCTCGCCGAGCGGCTCGTCGCGCCGCTGGACTCGGCCGCCCGGCTCGCCCTGCTGGAGGCGCTGTCGGCCGCCGCGGACGAGATCACCCGCGAGCTCGCGCCCGGCTCGGTCGAGGTGCGCCTGCGCGGCCGCGACCCCGACTTCGTGGTGACGCCGCCGCCCGCCGACCCGTCGCCCGAGGCACCGCCCGCCAGGAGCCTGAAGGACGCGCTGGTCGGCGCCTTCGAGGTCTCGATGGGCGTACGGCCCGCCGCCGTGTCCCCCGAGGACGCCGACGAGGGCGGCGAGGGCGGCGGCACCGCACGTCTCACCCTGCGCCTGCCCGCCCAGCTCAAGCCGCGCATCGAGGAGTCCGCCGCCGCGATGGGCCTGTCGGTCAACGCCTGGCTCGTCCGCGCCGTGACCGCCGCCCTCGACCCCGCCGGCCCCGGCGGGACGACCGGCCCCGCGCAGGGCCGTCCCATCGGCCGCCACTACACCGGCTGGGCGCGCTAGCCGCACCCCGCGCATCACCGCTCTTCACCCACTGGGTCCAACGCCCGTCCGCTGTGACGGGACACCTGCTCGCGCCATGAGGAAGGCTTCGCCATGCCCGGATTCGACACCCCGGAACCGATCGCCGCGACCATCGAGATGGCCTCCGGCCACCTGTACATCCGCGCGGGCGACCGCACCGACACCGTCGTGGAGGTGCGTCCCACCGACGAGTCCAGCGAGGCCGACGCCAACGCCGCCCGGCAGACCACCGTCGAGTACGCCGACGGCCGCCTGACCGTCACCGGGTACAAGAACCGGCTGCGCTCGCTCGTCGGCCGCGGCCCGTCCATCGACGTGACGGTGGAGCTGCCCGCCGGCTCGGCCGTCGACGCCGACTCGTGGTCGGAGATCCGCACCGAGGGGCCCCTGGGCGACTGCACCTTCGCCAGCGCCGCGGGCGCCCTGCGCATCGACCGCACCGGACGGCTGCGGGCCCGCACCGCCGCGGGCGAGGTGACGCTCGGCCGGGCCGACGGACCCGCAGAGGTCACCAGCTCCACCGGCAAGATCCGCGTCGGCGAGGTCGACGGCACGGCCGTGCTGAAGACCTCCAGCGGCGACATCGGCGTCGGCGAGGTCACCGGCGAGGCCCGGCTCAAGACCGCCCACGGCGACATCACCGTCGGGAGGGCGCTGGCCGCCCTGTCGGCCAAGACCGCCTTCGGCGCCGTCCGCGTCGGCGAGGTGGTGCGCGGCTCGGTCGTGCTGGAGACCCGGTTCGGCGAGGTGGAGATCGGAGTCCGCGAGGGCACCGCCGCCTGGCTGGACGTCGCGTCCCAGAACGGCAGCGTGCGCAGCGACCTGGAAGCGGCCGAGGGTCCCGGTCCCGCCGAGGAGACCGTCGAGGTGCGCGCCCGTACCGGCTTCGGCGACATCGTCATCCGCCGCTCCTGACCCCGTCTCCCCCTCCCCCGAGAGAAACCCCCCGAGAAAGAGGAACATCATGGAAGGCCCCCCGAACCGGCCCGCGATCGGCGTGTCCGGGCTGCGCAAGTCCTACGGCGACAAGGTCGTGCTCGACGGCGTCGACCTGACCGTGGCCGAGGGCACGATCTTCTCGCTGCTCGGCCCCAACGGCGCCGGCAAGACCACCATCGTCAAGATCCTGTCCACGCTGATCCCCGCCGACGCGGGCGAGCTGCGGGTCGCCGGACACGACGTGGCCCGCTCCCCCGACGCGGTGCGCGCCGCCATCGGCGTCACCGGCCAGTTCTCCGCCGTCGACGACCTGCTCACCGGCGAGGAGAACCTCGTCCTCATGGCCGACCTGCACCACCTGGGCCGGGCCGAGGGACGGCGCCGCGTCGCCGCACTGCTCGACCGGTTCGACCTGGTGGACGCGGCGAAGAAGACGGCGGGCACCTACTCGGGCGGCATGAGGCGCCGCCTGGACCTGGCGATGACCCTGGTCGGCGCCCCCCGCGTCATCTTCCTGGACGAGCCCACCACCGGGCTGGACCCGCGCAGCCGCCGCGCCATGTGGCAGATCATCCGCGAGCTGGTCGCGGGCGGCGTCACCATCTTCCTGACCACCCAGTACCTGGAGGAGGCCGACGAGCTGGCCGACCGGATCGCCGTGCTGGACGGCGGCCGCATCGTCGCCGAGGGCACCGCCGACGAGCTCAAGCGCCGCGTGCCCGGCGCCCACGTGCGGCTGCGGTTCGCCGACCCGGCCGCGCTGGAGTCGGCCGCGCGCCTGATCGGCACGGCGGACCGCGGCGACGAGCCGCTCACCCTGCGGGTGCCCAGCGACGGCGGCGTGCGGTCGCTGCGGGTGCTGCTCAGCCTGCTCGACCAGGAGTCGATCGACGTGGACGAGCTGACCGTCCACACGCCCGACCTGGACGAGGTGTTCCTCGCCCTCACCGGCCACCACACCACGGAGGTCTCCCGATGACCGCGCTGTCGCTCGCCGTGACCGACTCGGCGACCATGCTGCGCCGCCAGCTGCGTCACATGCTGCGCTACCCGTCCCTGACCGTGCAGCTCATCGGCATGCCCGTCATCTTCCTGCTGCTGTTCGTCTACGTGTTCGGCGGAACCTTGGGCGCCGGGCTCGGCGGCGCCGCCGGCGCGGGCGGCGGTGCCGGTCGCGACGAGTACCTCGCCTACGTCACCCCCGGGATCCTGCTGATGACCGTGGGCCTGTGCGCCACCGGGACGGCGGTCGCGGTGGCCATGGACATGACAGCGGGGATCGTCGCGCGGTTCCGCACCATGGCGATCTCCCGGTCGTCGGTGCTGACCGGGCACGTGCTGGGCAGCATGGTGCAGATGGTGCTGGCCGTGGCGGTGCTGCTCGGGGTGGCCGTGGCGATCGGGTTCCGTCCCGACGCGACCCCGCTCGAATGGCTGGCCGCCCTCGGCATGCTCCTGCTGATCAGCCTGGCGCTGACCTGGCTGTCGGTGGCGCTGGGCGCCCAGTCCAAGAGCGTCGAGAGCGCCAGCAACGCGCCCATGCCGCTGACACTCCTGCCGTTCCTGGGCAGCGGTTTCGTGCCCACCGACTCGATGCCGGACTGGCTGCGCTGGTTCGCCGACTACCAGCCGTTCACCCCTGTCATCGAGACCCTGCGGGGGCTGCTGCTCGGCACCGAGATCGGTCACAACGGCGCGCTGGCCGTGGCCTGGTGCGCGGGCGGGACGGTGGCGTGCTTCCTGTGGGCGCGGCGGCTCTACGAGCGCGCCCCCGTCCGCTGACCCGCGCCACGAGCCGGGCGGGCGACGCGGCCGCGCGACATCATGCGCCTCGGCGCATGGAGCGCGGCCGCTCCGTCGTTCCGGCGGTCCTCCGCGTGGTCCCGCTAGTCGTCCGAGCCTCCGAAGGCGGCGTCGAACGCGGCGGCGGGCGGCTCGATCTCGGCCAGCCGCCGGACGATCTCCAGGGCCTCGGGCGCGCCCATCAGCCGGTCCATCCCCGCGTCCTCCCACTCGATGGACACGGGCCCGTCGTAGCCGATGGTGTTGAGGGCGCGGAAACAGTCCTCCCACGGCACGTCCCCGCGGCCGGTGGAGATGAAGTCCCAGCCGCGCCGCGGGTCGGCCCACGGCAGGTGGGAGCCGAGCCGGCCGCGGCGCCCGTCGGCCCGCCGCACCTTGGTGTCCTTGCAGTCCACGTGGTAGATGCGGTCGCTGAACTCGAGCAGGAAGTTCACCGGGTCGATGTCCTGCCAGACCATGTGCGAGGGGTCCCAGTTGAGGCCGAACGCGGGCCGGTGCCCGATCGCCTCCAGCGTCCGCACCGTCGACCAGTGGTCGTAGGCGATCTCGCTGGGGTGGACCTCCAGCGCGAACCGCACCCCGACCTCGTCGAACACGTCCAGGATCGGGTTCCACCGCTCGGCGAAGTCCGCGTACCCGCGCTCGATCATCGCGGGCGGCACCGGCGGGAACATCGCCACGGTGTGCCAGATCGACGAGCCGGTGAACCCGACCACGGTGTTCACGCCCAGCTTGGCCGCCGCGCGGGCGGTGTCCTTGATCTCCTCGGCGGCGCGCCGCCGCACCCCCTCCGGCTCGCCGTCGCCCCAGATCCGCGCGGGCAGGATGGCCTGGTGCCGCTCGTCGATCGGGTGGTCGCACACCGCCTGCCCGACCAGGTGGTTGGAGATCGTCCAGACCTTCAGGTCGTGCTTGGCGAGCGTCTCCAGCTTGCGCGGGACGTAGGAGTCGTCGGCCAGGGCCTTGTCGACCTCGAAGTGGTCGCCCCAGCAGGCGATCTCCAGGCCGTCGTAACCCCACTGGGAGGCCAGCCGGCAGACCTCCTCGAACGGCAGGTCCGCCCACTGGCCGGTGAACAGGGTGATCGGTCGTGCCATGTCGCTCCTCGATTCGGGTCGCGGCCGTGGCCGGGCGGTGCGTCCACCGCCCGGCCACGGCCCGCGTGCAACGGGTCACATGCGCGGGGTCACGTGCGCGGGGCCACGTCCGCCGGATTCAGGATCACACGCGCCGGGGTCGCGTGCGCGGGGTCACCGCTTCGGGAACCGGACGGCGCGCAGGTAGTCGTAGCCGACCTTGGCCGTGTTCAGCGGCGCGGTCGGCTGGTCGTGCTCGACGATGTACTCGATGACCCCCGCCTCCCTGGAGTGGGAGAAGATCCGCGGGAAGTCGATCGTGCCGGTGCCCAGGTCGGCGAACGAGCCGTCGGCCGCCCGGTCCTTGACGTGGTACTGCAGGACGCGGTGCCGGTGGGCGCGGATCAGCTCCACCGGGTCGCGGCCGCCCGCGACCGCCCAGTACAGGTCCAGCTCCAGGTGGACGTACCTGGGGTCGGTGCGGGAGGTGATGATGTCGTACGGCACCTCGCCGGTGGGCAGCCTCTGGAACTCGTGCGCGTGGTTGTGGTAGCCGAACCGCAACCCGTACCGGCACGCCAGCCGTCCCGCCTTGTTCAGGTCGTCGGCCAGCTTCTTCCACTCGTCGGCGGTGCTGAACGACGCCCACGGCACGACCGCGAAGCGCTGCCCGAGGGTGACGCAGTCCTCGAACACCGGGGCCATGTCCGCCGCCAGTGAGATGTGCCCGGAGGTGCCGTGCAGGCCGTGGCGGTCGAGGATCTGCCGGAACTGCGCCGCGGTGCGGCCGTAGGTGCCCGCCAGCTCCACCTTGCGGTAGCCGATGGCGGCCAGGCCGCGCAGCGTGCCCTCGACGTCCTGGGAGAGCAGGTCGCGCAGGGTGTACAGCTGGACGCTGATGGCACCGCGCGGCACCCGGCCGGTGGGGCGGCCGCCGCCGGCGGCGTGCGCGGTGCCGGGGAGCGCGGCGAGGCCGAGCCCGAGCGCGGTGGCGGCGGTGCCGCCCAGCAGGGTACGGCGGTTGATCTCGTGCACCGTGGGTCCCCTTTCGGAGGGTGGGACCCGTCCCGCCGCGTGCGCGCCGCGGCGGGACGGAGGGTCGAGGGGGAGGTCAGGACGAGGTGGTGAAGGTGAATTCGTCGATCTCGAACAGGTTCCCGGAGCCGCCCTTGAAGACGAAGTAGATCTTTCCGGCCTGGGCGGGCGCGCCGGAGATCGTGCCGGTCACGGTGGTGAAGGTGGAGCCGTCCCAGGTCCCTCCGCCCGTCACCGGCGCCGAGCCGAGCAGCGTGCCGTCGGGCGCCCCGGCCCGCAGCTCGATCGTGCCGCCCGCGCCGCCGGCGGAGACCCGCGCGGTGAACGAGGCGGCGTTGCCGAGCCAGTACGGCTCGAACATGATCCAGTCGCCGTTCTGCACGTTGCCGGCCGTGGCGCTGCCGTGCGCGGCGGGACGGCTGACCCGCGACACGCCCGACTGCTCCTTGTAGTGCTCGGCCTGGCGCGTCTTGGGCTGGGTGAAGTTGACGTCGGTGCCGCGCAGGGGCACCACGCCCTTGCGGCCGCCGCCGTCGGTGTACTCGGCCGCCCACACCCCGTAGGTGTTCTCGGAGGGGCCGTGGTCGCCGTCGGCCGGCGTCTGGAGCGTGCCGGAGCAGCCGGTCGCCTCGGCCAGCGCGTGCGAGTGCGTGGAGTGCCCCAGCAGGTACGTCAGCTTGACCCTGCTGCAGTCGACGCGCTCGTCGGGGTCCTTCACGCGGATCCGGTACGGGACGGCGTCACCGAAGTTGGCCAGCTGGCCGTCCCGGGGCAGCTCGATGGTCACCGTGGGCGCGGTGTTGCCGACCGTGACCAGCAGGCTGTCGGTCGCGGACTTGCCGCTCTGGTCGGTCACCGTCAGCGTGGGCGAGAACTGCCCGCGCTTGGTGTACCGGTGCGTGGGGTTGGGCCGGGTGGACGTCGTGCCGTCGCCGAAGTCCCACTTGTAGGTCAGCGCGGTGCCCTCGGGGTCGTGCGTGCCGGCGGAGGAGAACCGCACCGTCAGCGGCTTGCCGCCGGAGGTGCGGTCGGCGCTGACGCTGACCTCGGGACGGCGCCCGGTCGTGCCGATGTGCTCGATGCGGAACAGGCCCGCGTGGTCGTCGGTGCCGAAGTAGGACTCCCCGTAGGTCAGGACGTACAGGGCGCCGTCGGGGCCGAACTCCAGATCCATCACCTTGTAGCCCAGCGGCCAGGGGAACGGCGACACCGTCCCCTTCGAGCCGTCCTCGCCGACCTGGACGGTCCTGATCCAGCGCCGCTCGAACTCGCCCAGGAACACCAGCCCGTCGTACTCCTGCGGGAACTTGACCTGGGAGGTCGACTCCGGGTCGTAGTGGTAGACCGGGCCCGCCATCGGGGACTCCGACTGCGAGCACCCGCTCGGCGGGTTCATCTCGGCGTTGTCGCAGCCGCTGTAGCGGATCCACGCGGGGACGGGCTTGGGCAGCTGCGTGATGCCGGTGTTGTGCGGGGACTCGTTCTTCGGGCCGTTCTGGCAGTCGAACTTGGGTCCGACGGCGCCGGTGGCGAAGTCGTAGTCGGCGTAGGTGTCGTCGGGGGTGTTGGCGCCGGTGCAGTAGGGCCAGCCGTAGAAGCCGGGACCGGTGACCCGGTCGTACTCGACCTGCCCCTTCGGCCCGCGGGCGGGATCGTTGTCGTCGCCCTTGTCGGGACCGTACTCGCCCAGGTAGACGGCGCCGCTGCCCGTGTCGACGGAGATCTTGAACGGGTTGCGGAAGCCCATCGCGTAGATCTCGGGACGGGTCCTGTCGGTGCCCGGCGGGAACATGTTGCCCTCCGGGATCGCGTACGTGCCGTCCTCGTTGACCTTGATGCGCAGCAGTTTGCCGCGCAGGTCGTTGGAGTTGGCCGAGGTGCGCTGCGCGTCGAACACGGGGTTGCGGTTCGGCCGCTCGTCGATCGGCGTGTAGCCGTCGGACTGGAACGGGTTGCTGTCGTCGCCGGTGGCCAGCAGCAGGTTGCCCTGGGCGTCGAACTCGATGTCGCCGCCGACGTGGCAGCACATGCCGCGTTCGGTGGGCACCTGCAGGATCTTCTGCTCGCTGGCCGGGTCGAGCTCGCCGGACTCGCTCAGCTTGAAGCGCGACAACTGGTTGTAGCCCTTGAACGGCTCGAAGTCGGCGGGCGTGCCCGTCTCGGGGGCGTCGCCCAGCGGGGTGTTCAGCCGGGGCGCGTAGAAGAGGTAGACCCACCGGTTCTCGGTGAAGCCGGGGTCGACCGCGACGCCCTGCAGGCCGTCCTCGTCGTGGGTGTAGACGTTGAGCTGGCCCGCGACGGAGGTGCGGCCGTTGGCGTCGGTGAGGCGCAGCACGCCGTCACGCGAGGTGTGCAGCACCGAGCCGTCCGGCAGGGGCTCGAAGGAGATCGGCTCGCCGACCTCGTCCGGGCCCTTCGCCAGCGTGTACGGGTAGAAGTGGTCGTCGGGCGCCGCCGCGGCCGGGGTGGCCCGCACGACGGGGACGGCCAGCGCCACGGCGGTGACGACGGCGGTCGCGATCGCGGTGACGATGCGGCGCCCGCGCCGGGTGCGGTCACGATGGGTACGGGGGGAATGGGGGTACGTACGGCCTGGAGGGGTGGGGGTCTCCATGCCTTTCCTCCTCGCCGGGGGGAGCAACGGATCCGCAGGGGCGGGTTCGGGGTCGGCGTCCTCCTCTCAGTGATCCCGGAGACCGGCGGGCCGGTTCCGGACGCGGGCGGGACCCGGGGGCATCCGGGCCCCGTCCGCGTGAGTTCGCAGGATGAGCGGGGTCTCTGGGGCGGTTTCCGTGTGGCGCCGCCGGGTCAGGCCGTGACGGGCTGGGGCTGCTCGATGGGGGTCCAGCCGCTGCCGGACGCGGCGCTGTGCGCGACGGCCTCCAGCACCCGCTGCACCTGCAGACCGTCCTCGAACGACGGCGCGGGGTCGGTGCCGTCGGCGATGGCGGTGAGCAGGTCGGCGACCTGGTGGGTGAAGGTGTGCTCGTAGCCCAGGCCGTGACCGGCGGGCCACCAGGCTCCCGCGTAGGGGTGCTCGGGCTCGGTGACCAGGATCCGGCGGAACCCGGCGGTGGCCGGCTCGGCGGTCTGGTCGTGGAACCACAGCTCGTTCATCGCCTCGAAGTCGAACGCCAGGCTGCCGGCCGAGCCGTTGACCTCGATCCGCAGCGCGTTCTTGCGTCCGGTGGCGAAGCGGGTCGCCTCGAAGGAGGCCAGCGCTCCCCCGGCGGTGCGGCCGATGAACAGCGCCGCGTCGTCGACGGTCACCGGGCCGCGCCCCGCGCCGTCCGCCGTGGCGCCCAGGCCCGCGGCGTCGGCAGCCAGCGGCCGCTCCTTGACGAACGTCTCGGTGAGCGCGCTGACGCCGACGAGCCGGTCGCCGGTGATGAACTGCGCGGTATCGATGATGTGCGCGCCGATGTCGCCGAGCGCGCCGGACCCGGCCTTCTGCTCGTCCAGCCGCCACACCAGCGGGAACTCCGGGTCGACGATCCAGTCCTGCAGGTACTGGGCGCGCACGTGGTGGATGCGGCCGAGGCGGCCGTCGGCCACCAGCCGCCGCGCGAGCGCGACGGCGGGCACCCGCCGGTAGTTGAACCCGACCATGGCGCGCACGCCGCGGGCCCGGGCGGCCCGCGCCGCCGCCACCATGGACTCGGCCTCGGCGACGCTGTTGGCCAGCGGCTTCTCGCACAGCACGTGCTTGCCCGCCTCCAGCGCCGCCACCGCGATCTCGGCGTGGGAGTCGCCGGGGGTGCAGATGTCGACGAGCTGGACGTCGTCGCGGCGCAGCAGGTCCTTCCAGTCGGTCTCCACCGCCGCCCAGCCCAGCGTGGCCGCCGCCGCGGCGGCCCGCTCCCGGGACCGGCCGGCCAGCGCCGCCATCACCGGCGTGTACGGCGGGTCGAAGAACGCCGCGACGCTGCGCCAGGCCTGCGAGTGGGCGCGCCCCATGAAGGCGTGGCCCACCAGGCCGATCCCGAGGGCGGGCTTGCGGTCTTCAGTCATCTGTCTTCCCCCTGTCAAGGCGCTGCGGGCGGGGCCTGCCCGCCGGTCAGGACTCGAATCCGAGCGGCAGGTACTGGTCGACGTTCTGCCTGGTGATCGTCTCGGAGGCCAGCGTGATGGACTGCGGGACCTGCCGTTCCACCAGGTCGGACATGCCCTTGCCCTGCGCGATCAGCCGCGCGATCCGGATCGCCGAGGACGCCATGGTGGGGCTGTAGGTGACGGTGGCCTCCAGCACCCCGCCGTTCTTGATCTCCCGCATGGCGTTGGCCGAACCGGCGCCGCCGACCATGAAGAACTCGTTGCGGCCCGCCTGCTTGATGGCGGCGAGCACGCCCACGCCCTGGTCGTCGTCGTGGTTCCACAGCGCGTCGATCTTCTTGTGCGCCTGCAGCAGGTTGCTGGCGACCTGGTTGCCGGTCTCCACGGTGAACTTGGCGTCCTGCTTGGCGGTCACCGTGAAACCGTAGGTCTTCAGCGCGTCGGCGAAACCCTTGCTGCGCTCCTGGGTGAGGGGCAGGGTGGCGATGCCCTGGATCTCCACGATCACCGGGTTGGAGGCGTTCTTGGACTTCAGCTTGTTGCCGATGTAGTGGCCGGCGGCCACGCCCATGCCGTAGTTGTCGCCGCCGATCCAGGTGCGGTACGACAGCTTGTCGGGGAAGACCCGGTCCAGGTTGATGACGGGGATGCCCGCGTCCATGGCCTTGCGGGCGACCTGGTTGAGCTGCTCGCCGTCGTTGGGCAGCAGCACCAGCGCGTTGACCTTGCGGGAGATCAGCGACTCGACCGCCGAGATCTGCTGGTTGATGTCGTTGGTGGGCTCGACGGCCTGGAAGTCGACGTCGGAGTAGCGCTTGGCCTGCGCCTCGGCGTTCTTGGCGATGGCGGCGATCCAGCCGTGGTCGGCCTGCGGCGCGGAGAACCCGATGGTGACGCGCTTGCCCGGCTTGTCGTTGTCGCCCCCGGCGGCGACGTTCTGCTGGCCCGCGGCGCCCTCGTCGGCCTCGGGTTCGTTGCTGGTGCACGCGGCGGCGAGCGCGCCCGCGCCGACCACCGCTCCGCCGACGAGGAATCCCCTGCGGTTGAGGCGGCTGCTGTCTGCCATTGGTCGCTCCTGGAATGCGGGGAGGTGGGATGGGATGGGGGGGCGTGCGCGGGGTGCGCCGGCCTGGTGCGCTCGCCGGGGGTGCGCTAGGTGCGCGCCTCGAGGCCGCGGCGCTGCAGCAGCACGGCGGCGACGATGATCGCGCCCTTGGCGATGAGCTGGTCGCTGGTGTCCAGCCCGTTGAGGATGAACAAGTTCGTGATCACGGTGAAGACGAACAGGCCGAGGATCGACCCGACCAGGGTGCCGCGACCGCCGGTCAGCAGGGTCCCGCCGATGATGACCGCGGCGATGGCGTCCAGCTCGTACAGGTCGCCGTGGGTGCTGGAGCCGGTGGTGGTGCGGGCCATGATGATGATCGCGGCGATGCCGCAGCACAGCCCGGACAGCGCGTACAGCAGCAGGGTGTGCCGCTTGACGTCGATGCCCGCCAGGCGGGCCGCCTCGGGGTTGCCGCCGACGGCGAAGGTGCGCCGGCCGAAGGTGGTGCGGTTGAGCAGCACCCATCCGGCGGCGGCCACCGCGGCGAAGATGAACACCACCAGCGGCAGGCCGAGCACGCGGGTGGTGGACAGCGCCTCGATGGCGTCGTTCTCGGGCCGCACCAGCTGGGTCCTGCGGTCCGACATCCGCTGGGCCAGGCCGCGCGCGGCGACCAGCATGGCCAGGGTGGCGATGAACGGCACCATCCGGCCGTAGGAGATCAGCAGCCCGTTGACCAGGCCGGCGCCGGTGCCGACCAGGATCGCGCACAGCGCCATCACGCCGGGCCCGTAGGACTGGGTGGCCAGGGTGGTCGCCCACACCGAGGCCAGCGCCATCACCGCGCCCACCGACAGGTCGATGCCCCCGCCGATGATCACGAAGGTCATGCCGACGGTGATGACGCCGATGGTGGCGGCCAGCGACAGGATGCTGACCAGGTTGTCGGAGGTGGCGAAGTTGTCGGGCTTGGTGACCAGGCCGATCAGCGCCAGCAGCACCAGCGCGGCGACCAGGCCGATGTGCCTGCTCTCCCCCACCCGGGCCAGGCCGCCCGGCAGCGGCACGGGTCCCTTCGCGCGCCGCCCTCCGGTCTTCGCCGCGGCGGCCTCGACCCGGGCCTGCTCGTCGGCCGGCGGCCGGTCGACGGCGGTGGCGTCCGCCGCGGCCGTGTCGGCAGCGGTCGTGTCGGCCGGGGTCGTGTCCGCCGGACGGGCGCCGCCGTGCCCCTTGGCCTCGCTCATGGCGTCCCCACCGTGCCCACCGCGCCCATGGCGCTCCCTTCCATGATCATGTTGAGTACGGCCTCCTCGTCCAGCTCGGCGCCGGGGGCCTGGTGGATGACCCGGCCCTCGCGCAGCACCAGCACCCGGTCGGCCAGGCCGAGCACCTCCGGCACCTCGCTGGAAACCAGCAGGACGGCGATGCCCTCGTCGGCCAGCCGCCGGATCAGCCCGTACAGCTCGGCGCGGGCGCCGACGTCCACGCCGCGGGTGGGTTCGTCCAGAAGCAGCAGGCGCCGCCCGTCCAGCAGCCAGCGGGCCAGGACGACCTTCTGCTGGTTGCCGCCCGACAGCGTGCGCACCTTGCGGGCGGGGTCGTGCGGCCGCACGTCGAGGGCCCTGAGCTGCTCGCCGACCTCGGCGAGCTCTCGCCGCCGGTCCAGCCAGCCGAGGGAGGAGAAGCGGCGCAGCCCGGCGAGGCTGACGTTGCGCGCCACCGACTCCTCCAGCAGCAGCGCCTGCGCCTTGCGCTCCTCGGGGGCCAGGCCCATGCCGAGCCGCACGGCGTTGGTGGTGCTGGCCCCCTTCACGGGACGGCCGTCCAGCAGCACCCGGCCCGCGGTGGGGCGGCGCGCGCCGTAGACGGCCTCCAGGATCTCCGAGCGGCCCGACCCGACCAGCCCGGCCAGTCCGACGATCTCCCCCGCGCGCACGGCGAACGACACGTCGTGGAAGTGCCCGGGGAGGGTGAGGCCCTCGACGCGCAGCACCTCCGGCGCGTCCTCGCGCGGGCCCGGGCGCGGGGGGAAGACGTACTCGACGGTGCGGCCGGTCATCAGCGTGACGATCTGCGAGGTCGGGGTGCGGTCGGCGGGCAGGCCGACGGCGACGGTGCGGCCGTCCTTCAGCACGGTGACCCGGTCGCCGATCTCGCGGATCTCCTCCAGCCGGTGGGAGATGTAGACGACGGCGACCCCGGCGGCGGTCAGCTCGCGGATGATGCGGAACAGGTTGACCACCTCGTCGTGGGCGAGGGCGGCCGACGGCTCGTCCATGATGATCAGCCGGGCGTCGTGGGACAGCGCCCGGGCCATGCTGACCACCTGCCGTCCGGCGGCGGGCAGCCGCCCGACCTCGGCGGTGGGCGAGATCTCGCCGTGGCCGAGCCGTTCCAGCAGCCGCCGGGCGGCTTTGTTCATCTGGCCGCGCCGGGTGAAGCCGAGCTTGGCCGCCTCGTGCCCGAGGAAGATGTTGTCGGCCACCGACAGCCCGTCCACCAGGTCGAGTTCCTGGTAGATGGTGGCGATGCCGAGCCGCATCGCGTCGGTCGGGTTGGCCAGCCGGACCGGGCGGCCGTCGAAGCGGACCTCGCCGGCGTCGGGCTGGTGCGCCCCGGCCAGCACCTTGATCAGCGTGGACTTGCCCGCGCCGTTCTGCCCGAGCAGGCAGTGCACCTCTCCCGCGCGGACCGTCAGGTCGACGCCGTCGAGCGCCCGGACGCCGGGGAACTGCTTGACGATGCCGCTCATGACGAGCAGGGGGCCGCCGTTCGCGGTGGTCTCCATCCGCGCCGCTCCTTCCGGGGGGCTGGCTGAGGGCCTGGCGCGAAGGTACCGACTTTCGATGACTTTGAGAAGACCTTTCCTCAGAGCGTGTTCAGCTTTCGACGCTCACAGGACAAACTTCGGGATGGCGTCACCCGGTGACGTAACGCGAGGGGATCGCCACGGCACGCAGCGGCCGCGCGACGGCCGCAGGGCGGGGCCGTGCGCGGCGAAAAGGACGTCCGGGCCGGTCAGGCGGTGGAGAAGACCTGGTCGCTGATCATCCGGGCGGCGCCGATGACGCCGGCGGCGGCCTCCAGCTCCGACAGCACGATGGGCAGGTTGCCGGTGGCCAGGGGGGCGGAACGGCGGTAGACGACGCTGCGGATCTCGGCCAGCAGGGTGTGGCCGAGCCCGGCCACGCCGCCCGCGATGATGACCAGCCCCGGGTTGAAGAAGCTGACCAGGCTGGCCAGCACCTGGCCGACGCGGCGGCCGCCCTCGCGGATCATCTCCACCGCCACCGGGTCGCCGGCCTGGGCGGCGGCGGCCACGTCGGCGGCGGTGACCTCGCCCGCCTGGGCGAGCCGCTCGGCCAGGAACGGCGAACGGGCCGAGCGGGCGGCGACCAGCGCGTCGCGGGCCAGCGCGGCGCCGCCGAAGTAGGCCTCCAGGCAGCCGATGTTGCCGCAGGCGCACACCGGCCCGGCGTCGTCGACGCGGATGTGCCCGATGTCGCCCGCGCAGCCGGACACCCCGCGGTAGATGCCGGAGTCGACCACGATGCCGCAGCCGATGCCCGTGCCGATCTTCACCAGCAGGAAGTCCTCGACCGACCGGGCCAGGCCCGCGTGCAGCTCGCCGAGCGCCATGATGTTGACGTCGTTGTCGACCAGCGCGGGGCAGCCCAGCTCGCGGCTGATGACCTCGCGCACCGGGAAGCGGTCCCAGCCGGGCATGATCGGCGGGGCGACGGGGACGCCCTCGCGGAAGCTGACCGGGCCGGGCACGCCCACCCCGGCGCCGTGGATCTCCTCGAACAGGCCCTGCTCGCGCAGCTTGCCGAGCAGGTCCAGGCCGCGGTCGAGCACGACCTCGGGCCCCTGGCGGATGTCGCACGGCTCGGCCAGGTGGCCGAGGACCTCCATCTCGCCGTTGGTCACGGCCACGTCGATGGACGTGGCGCCGATGTCGATGCCGGCGAAGCGCAGCCGCGACGACAGCCGGACGATGCCCGAGCGGCGGCCGCCCCGGGACGCGGCCAGCCCGGCGGACTCGACCATGCCCAGCTCGATCAGCCGGTCGAGCTCGACCGCGAGCTTGGAGCGCGACAGCCGCACCACGTCGCCGAGCTCGGCGCGCGAACGCGGGCCCTCGTCGCGAAGCAGGCCGAGCAGGCGGGCCTGGTGCCCGTTCTCGGGCCGCGCCATCGTCCGCATCGCCTCGATCCCCCGCGTGACCCCCGTGCTTTCGCTCTTAATGCTAGAACCTTCCGTCCGTGAAAGGCCGAAGCCGTGGCGGGTCGGCGGCCGGCGCCCACGTCACGCGCTCGGGTGGACCTGTTTCGTTCCGGAGACTAACCACTTTCGTGGAACCAGAAAAGTATTTGGCCGACTCTGTGACTAACTTCTCTCACTCTCTGGACAAAGTCGGTTTCCTGACCGATCGTGAAGGACGCGACCCCCACGCGAGATCGCACGCCGACTCGCGTCCTCCGGCGAACGAACCCCGACGAGCCGAACCCGACGAGCGAACCAACTCCCGACTGCGTCCCCGACATCGTGAACCCACCCCCGCGTTCCGGTTGGAACGCGGCACCGAGCGAGGAGCGGTTTGAACATGAGCGGTACCGGCGTGTGGCTGGCGGGCGCCCGCGGATCGGTGGCGACGACGGCCGTCCTCGGTGCGCTGGCCGTCCGTGCCGGGCTCGCCGAGCGCACCGGATTCGTCTGCGAGGTCCCCGGCTTCCCCGACGCCGGGCTGCCCGCGGTGAGCGACCTGGTGTTCGGCGGCCACGACCTGGTCGACGTCCCCCTGCTGAAACGCGCCGAACAGCTCGCCCACGCGGGCGTGGTCCCGCCGGGCCTGCCCGCACGGCTGCGCGACGAGCTGGCCGCGGTGGAGGCCGACATCGTCACCGGCGGCGCCGACGGCCGCACCCGCGACCCGGCCGGGACGCTGCGCCGCCTGACCGACGACATCCGCGCCTTCCGCGACCGGCACGCCCTGGACCGCGTCGTGGTGGTGAACGTGACGGCGACCGAGCCGCCGACCGCGCCGCGTCCCGAGCACGCCACCCTGGCCGCCCTGCGGCGCGCGATCGACGGCGGCACGATGGTGCTGCCCGCCAGCGCCTGCTACGCCTACGCGGCGTTCGAGGCGGGCTGCGGCCACGTCGACTTCACCCCGTCGGTGGGCGCGCGGCTGCCCGCGCTGGCGGAGCTGGCCCGCGAACGCGCCGTCCCGTACGCGGGCAACGACGGCAAGACGGGCGAGACGCTGGTGAAGGCGGCGCTGGCGCCGATGTTCGCCGGCCGGAACCTGCGGGTCGGCTCCTGGGCGGGCACCAACCTGCTGGGCGGCGGCGACGGCGCCAACCTGGCCGACCCGCAGGCGGCCGCCAGCAAGCTGGACTCCAAGCGGCGCCTGGTGGCCGAGACGCTCGGCTACCCGGTCGACGGGCCGCTGCACATCGACTACGTCGCCGACCTGGGCGAGCAGAAGACCGCCTGGGACCACGTGACCTTCCAGGGCTTCCTGGGCGCCCGGATGACGCTGCAGTTCACCTGGCAGGGGTACGACTCGGCGCTCGCCGCGCCCCTGGTGCTGGACCTGGCCCGCCTGGTGGCCACGGCGCACGCGGCCGGACGCGCCGGGCCGCTGCCGGAGCTGGCCTACTTCTTCAAGGACCCGATCGGCGCGACGACGCACGACCTGGCCGCGCAGTACGACGCGCTGTGCGCCTTCGCCGCCCGGGGCTGCCGATGAGGGCGCTGGTGGAGCTGGTGCGGGCGCCGGCCGCGCTGTCGGTGCCCGGCGACGTGCTGTCCGGCGCGGCCGCCGCCGGGGGCCTGCGCGGCGTGCGCGGGCCGGCGGGGCTGGCGGCGGCGTCGGTGTGCCTGTACTGGGCCGGGATGGCGCTGAACGACTACGCCGACCGGCGGCTGGACGCGGTGGAGCGCCCCGAGCGGCCCATCCCGTCCGGGCGGGTGCGTCCCGGCACGGCCCTTGCGGTCGCGGCCGGGCTGACCGGCGCGGGCGTCGCACTGGCCGCCGCGGCGGGCGGCCGCCGGTCGCTGCGGGCCGCCATCCCGCTCGCCGCCGCCGTGTGGGCGTACGACCTGCTGCTCAAGCCGACGCCCGCGGCTCCGGCCGCGATGGCGCTGTGCCGCGGGCTGGACGTCATGCTCGGCGCCACGGCCGCGGGCCGGGGGCGATGGCGGGCCGCGCTGCCCGCCGCGTGCACCGTCGGCGCGCACACCTTCGCCGTCACGCTGCTCAGCCGCGGCGAGGTGAGCGGGGCGACGTCCCGCCGCGTCGGGCTGGCCGCCGTGACCGGCGCCCCGGTCGTCCCGCTCGTGCTGGCCGAGATCGCCGGCCGCCCCGGCGGCGGGACGCACCGGTCGCGCGTCGCCGGGCGGGCGGTGGCGACGGGGCTGCTCGGCGCGTACACCGCCACGGTCGGCGGCGCGCAGGCGGCGGCGGTGCGGGAGCCGAGCGCCGAGCGCATCCGGCGGGCGGTCGGCGCGGGCGTCCTCGGGCTGATCCCGTTGCAGGCCGCGCTGACCGCCGCGCGCGGGCATCCGCTGGCGGGGCTGGCGCTCGTCCCCGCCCACCCCCTGGCCCGGCGCCTGGCACGAAAGGTCTCGCCGACATGACGCTGCGCTTCGGCTACGGCACCAACGGATTCTCCGACCATCGGCTCGACGACGCGCTGGCGGTGCTGGCGGGTTTGGGTTACGACGGCGTCGCGCTCACCCTCGACGTGCGGCACCTGGACCCGTTCGCTCCCGACCTGCCGCGCGCGGTCGACCGCGTCGCCGCCCGCCTGGACGAGCTGGGCCTGTCGGTGGTGGTCGAGACGGGCGCGCGGTACCTGCTGGACCCGTGGCGCAAGCACCAGCCGACGCTGCTGTCGGAGGACGGCGCGGACCGCCGCGTCGACCTGCTGCTGCGGGCCGTGCGCGTCGCCGCCGACCTCGGCGCGCAGGCGATGTCGTTCTGGAGCGGCACGGCCCTCGGATCCGACCCGCCGGACGTGCTGTGGGACCGGCTGACGCGGGGTTGCGAGCAGGTGCTGCGCCTGGCCGACGAGCGGGACGTGACGCTGGCGTTCGAGCCGGAGCCCGGCATGTTCGTCGACACCATCGGCGGATACGAGCGGCTCGCCGCCCGGCTCGGCGCCCCGCCGCGCTTCGGGATCATGCTCGACATCGGGCACTGCCGGTGCCTGGAGCCCGAGCCGGTGCCCGACTGCGTCCGCCGGGCCGGTCCGCGGCTGGCGGGCGTGCAGATCGAGGACATGCGGCGGGGCGTGCACGAGCACCTGGAGTTCGGCGCCGGGGAGATCGACTTCCCGCCGGTGATGAAGGCGCTGGACGAGACGGGCTACACGGGGCTGGTCTCGGTGGAGCTCCCCCGCCACGGCCACGACGCCCCCGGGGCCGCCCGCCGCTCGCTGGAGTTCCTCAGGGAGGTCTCATGACGCGGGAGGCCCTGCGCGACGAGCTGACGGCGGCCCTGGCACCGGTGCTGGACGCCGAGGCGTCCGCCTGGCTGGCCGGCGCCCGGGAGCGCATCGGCGCCGACGCCGGCGCCGCCGCCGTGCTGCTGCCCGCCGCCGGCCGCCGCTGCGGCCGCGGGCCCCTGCCCAGTCGGGGGACGACACCCGAACCCCCGTCAGTCGACGACGCGGCGCGCGTGGTGATGCTGCTGGAGCTGCCCTGCACCGGCGACGCGCTCGCGGCGCGGCTCGACGACCTGTACCGGCACGGCGACGCGCACGAGCGGCGGGCCGTGCTGCGGTCGCTGGACGCGCTCGGCGCGGAGGTGGGCGAGGCCGCGCTGCCGCTGCTGCACGACGCGCTGCGCACCAACGACACCCGCCTGGTGGCCGCCGCCCTCGGCCCGTACGCGGCCGAGCGGCTGCCCGCCCCGGCATGGCGGCAGGCCGTGCTGAAGTGCGTGTTCATCGGCGTGCCGCTGTCCGTGGTGGCCGGTCTGGACGACCGCGCCGACGCCGAGCTGACCCGGATGATGACCGACTACGCGCGCGAGCGCACCGCCGCAGGCCGCGACGTCCCCGCTGACGTGGCCCGTTTCCTGGAGGTCCGGTGAGAATCTTCGACCCGCACATCCACATGACCTCGCGCACCACCGACGACTACGAGCGGATGTACGAGGCCGGTGTGCGCGCGCTGGTGGAGCCCGCGTTCTGGCTCGGCCAGCCGCGCACCTCGGTCGGCACGTTCGTCGACTACTTCGACGGGCTGGTGGGCTGGGAGCCGTTCCGCGCCGCGCAGTTCGGCATACGGCACCACTGCACGATGGCGCTGAACCCCAAGGAGGCCAACGATCCGCGCTGCCGTCCCGTCCTGGACCTGCTCCCCCGCTACCTGGAGAAGGACGGGGTGGTCGCGGTGGGCGAGGTCGGCTACGACTCGATGACCCCGGAGGAGGACGAGGTGTTCGCCCGGCAGCTCGCCCTCGCCGTCGAGCACGACCTGCCCGTGCTGGTGCACACCCCGCACCGCGACAAGGCGGAGGGCACGCGCCGGTCGCTGGACGTGGTGCGCGAGTCGGGGCTGCCCCCGGAACGCGTCGTCATCGACCATCTCAACGAGGTCACCGTGGGGCCGGTGGCCGACGCCGGGTGCTGGATGGGGTTCTCCATCTACCCCGACACCAAGATGGACGAGGACCGCATGGTGGCGATCCTGCGCGAGTACGGCACCGAGCGGATGCTGGTGAACTCCGCGGCCGACTGGGGCCGCAGCGACCCGCTCAAGACGCGGCGCACGGGTGAGGCGATGCTCGCCGCCGGGTTCACCGACGACGACGTGGACCGCGTGCTGTGGCGCAACCCCGTGGAGTTCTACGGGCAGAGCGGACGGCTGGTGCTGGACGAGCCCGCCGAAGCCGGGACGCTGTTCGAGGGAAACTCGGTGCTGCGCGGCACGCCCGCCTGAACCCGCGGAGGACGCACATCATGCGGTTGCGCCATCGCGACGGCACCCTGGTCCATCTCGCCTACTGCGCCAACGTCCATCCGGCCGACGACTTCCCCGGCGTCCTCGACAGGCTGCACCGGTACGCCATACCGGTACGGCGTCGCCTGGGCGTGCCACGGTTGTCGGTGGGGCTGTGGCTGCCCCGCCCCGTGGCCGCGACGCTCGTCGCCGATCCCGGTGCGCTGGACAAGCTGCGCGCCGCCTTGGCCGCAGGCGGCCTGGAGGTGGTGACGCTCAACGGGTTCCCCTACGCGGGCTTCGGCAAGGACGTCGTCAAGACCGATGTGTACCTGCCCGACTGGGGCGACCCCGACCGGCTCGCCTACACGCTCGACCTCGCCACGGTACTCGCCGCGTTGCTCCCCGGCGACGTCGCCCGCGGCAGCGTCTCGACGCTCCCGCTGGGCTGGGCCCCGTGGTGGGACGGCGAACGGCACGACCGGGCGCGCCGCCACCTCGACGCGCTGTCCGCCGGGCTCGCCGACCTGGAGAGGCGTACCGGCCGGACCATACGGGTCGGCCTGGAGCCGGAACCGGGATGCGTGGTGGAGACCACGGCCGACGCCGCCCGCCTCCTCACCGGCGTCGACACCTCGCGGGTGGGCGTCTGCCTGGACACCTGCCACCTGGCGGTCGAGTTCGAGGAACCGGGCGAGGCGCTGGCCCGTCTGGACGCGGCGGGGCTGCCGGTGGTGAAGACACAGGCGTCGGCCGCGCTGCACGCCTCCGATCCGTCGGCCGCGCGACGGGAACTCGAAAAGTTCGCCGAACCGCGCTACCTGCACCAGACACGCGCGCACACGGCCGAGGGCGTCCGCCGCGTCGACGACCTCCCCGACGCTCTCGCCGGCGGCCTCCCGGCCGACGGGCCATGGCGCGTCCACTTCCACCTTCCACTGCACGCCGATCCGCCCGCCCCGCTCGCCGGTACCCGCGCCGACCTGCGCGCCGCCCTGGACGTCCTGCTGGGCGGACCGGCGGCGCGCACCGACCACGTCGAGGTGGAGACCTACACCTGGACGGTGCTGCCGGGCGGCCGTCCCGACCTGGCCGACGGCATCGCCGCCGAGCTCGACTGGACGCGCGCCGAACTGGTCCGGCTCGGCCTCATCGAGGAGGACGCATGACCACGCCGCTCGTGGTGCTCGACGTCGTGGGGCTGACCCCGCGGCTGCTGCCGCACATGCCCAACCTGTCCAAGCTCGCCGCCGACGGCTTCCAGGCCGAGCTGGGCACCGTGCTGCCCGCCGTGACGTGCTCGGTGCAGTCGACCTTCCTCACCGGGGAGATGCCCAGCGGACACGGGGTGGTCGCCAACGGCTGGTACTTCCGCGACCTGGGCGAGGTGTTCCTGTGGCGGCAGCACAACGCGCTCGTCGGCGGGGAGAAGGTGTGGCACGCCCTACGCGAACGCCACCCCGGCTACACCGTCGCCAACGTGTGCTGGTGGTACGCCATGGGCGCCGACGTCGACTGGACCGTCACGCCCCGTCCCATCTACTACGCCGACGGACGCAAGGAACCCGACTGCTACACCCACCCGCCGTCGCTGCACGACCGTCTCACCTCGCGCCTGGGCGACTTCCCGTTGTTCACCTACTGGGGGCCGCGTGCCGGGCTGCCGTCGTCGCAATGGATCTGCCGGGCCGCCCGGATGCTGCTGGAGGAGGAACGTCCCGACCTGACCCTGGTCTACCTGCCGCACCTGGACTACGACCTGCAACGGTACGGGCCGGACGACCCGCGCGCCGCACGGGCCGCGGCCGCCCTGGACGAACTGCTGGGCCCGTTGCTGGCCGCCGCGCGCGCTCGGGGCGCGACGACGGTGGCGTTGTCGGAGTACGGCATCACGTCCGTGTCGCGTCCGGTGGAGATCAACCGTGCGCTGCGCCGGGCCGGGCTGCTGAACGTCCACACCCAGGACGGCATGGAGTACCTGGACCCGTGGACGTCCCGCGCGTTCGCCGTGGCCGACCACCAGATCGCGCACGTGTACGTCCGCGACCCGTCCGACACGCCCCGCGTCCGGGCGCTGCTCGACGACCTGGACGGTGTGGAACGGGTGCTCGACGAGGCGGGCAAGGCCGAGGCGGGGCTGGACCACGAACGCTCCGGGGAACTGGTCGCGATCGCCGAGCCCGACGCGTGGTTCGCCTACTACTACTGGCTGGACGACGCCCGCGCCCCCGACTTCGCCAAGCTCGTCGAGATCCACCGCAAGCCCGGCTACGACCCCGCCGAACTGTTCATGGACCCCGACGACCGCACGGTGCAGCTGCGCGCCGGGCTCGCCCTGGCCCGCAAGAAGCTCGGCATGCGCTACCTGATGAACGTCGTCCCGCTGAACGGGAACCTGGTGCGCGGCAGCCACGGGCGGCTGCCCGCCGATCCCGCGGACGGCCCCGTGCTGATCTGCTCCGATCCGTCGGCGGCCCGGGAGCGGTATCACGCCACCGAGGTCAAGCAGCTCCTGATCGACCTGAGCACCTGAACGATGCGGCGTTCCTACTAGTCTGTCGGAGTGTCCCCTCCTTCGCCCGTCTCCTCCCCTGGTGCCCGGCTGGGCTGGCTGGACGCGCTGCGGGGATGGGCGGCGATGCTGGTGGCGCTGCACCACGCCAGTTACGTCTTCGTGCCGGACCTGCAGGCGTCGCTGGCAGGCCGGTGGGACCCCGGCCACTACGGCGTGCTGGTGTTCTTCCTCGTCAGCGGGTACATCGTGCCCGCCTCGCTGGAGCGGCACGGCAGCGTGCGCGCGTTCTGGACCGGCCGGGCCTTCCGCCTGTACCCGCTGCTGGCCGTGGCGTGCCTGCTGGGGGTGCTGCCGTTCCTGCTGAACGTGCGGGGGCTGCGGGCGGGGCTGGAAGAGTTCGACCCGGGGACGGCGATCCTGGCGCACGCGACGATGCTGCAGGACCTGCTGGCCGTGCCCAACGCGATCAACGTGCTGTGGACGCTGTCGTACGAGATGGCCTTCTACCTGCTGATCGTCGCCTTGTGGGTGGTGGGCGGGCAGCGCCGGTCCGCGCCGGTCGCCGTGGGCCTGGCGTTGCTCGCGCTGCCGGCGGGCGCGCTGCTGCCGACGGCGTTGCTGTCGCGCACGGCGGGCACCGGCCCCGTGGTCGTCGTGGCCGCGACCGTGCTGGTGGTCGCGGTGGCGGCGGCGATGTCGGAGCATCGCGGCCTGCGCACGGCGGGCGGCCTGCTGGGCGGGCTGCTGGCCGTCACGCTGGTCGCGGCCAACGGGCGCGTCGAGCCGTGGGAGGGGGCGGTGATGCTGGCGGTCATGTTCACCGGCACCGCCGTCTACCGGGCCGAGCACGGCCAGGTGCCGCGCCGGGCTACCGCGCTGGCGCTGGGCGCCGTCCTCGCGGCGTCGCTGGCCGCCGTGGCGTGGAACCCCCGCCTGGGCACGACGGGCGCCCAGGCATGGCAGGCCCAGTGGGTCTGGGGCAGTTCGCTGGTGCTGGCGGCCGCCACGTTCGGCGCGGCGTGGCTGCTGCGGCGGCGCCGGTTCCCGCGTTGGGCGACCGGGCTGGGCACCGCCAGCTTCTCGGTGTACCTGCTGCATCCGATCCTGCTGATGGTGTCGGCCCAGTTCCTGGGCAGGGGCGGCCGCCAGGACACGCCGGGCCTGGTCGTCTTCGTCGTGGTGCTGGTGGCGGTGAGCTGGGCGTCGCATCGCTGGATCGAGGCGCCCGCCCAGCGGGCGGGGCGGCGCCTGAGCGGCGGGCGCGCCGTGCGAGCCCGCGCGGCGGGCGGCTCGGGCGTCGTCGCGGTTCCGGCCCGGCCGCGGTGAGCCGGAAGCGGGCCACCCGGCGGGCTCCCGCCTACCCGGCGGACTCCCGCGGGGCGGGCTCGTGGGGTGCGGCGACGCGGAAGACGCGCAACTGGAGGGCGAGCGTGGCGTAGTAGCCGACGAGTGTGGTCAGCTCGAACACGCCGTCGTCGCCGAGGACGTCGCGGGCCCGGGTGAACTCCTCGTCGGTCAGGTCGCCGCGGCCGGCGAGCGCGCGGGCGGTGTCGGCGACGAGCCGTTCGCGTTCGTCGGTGAACGCGTCGTGGTCGCCGTCGCGCAGGGCGCGCAGCTCGTCATCGGTGAGCCCGGCGGCGCGCCCCACCGCCTCGTGGGCGTGGCGCTCGAAGGCGCTGTCCCAGACGGCGGCGACGGCGAGGATCGCGATCTCCCGGCAGCGGTCCGGCAACGCCCCCCGGTAGCGGATGGCCGCGCCGAGTGCCTGCAGGGCGTGTCCCAGCGCGGGACGCAGCAGCATCGCGTTGAACGGGCCCTCCAGGCCGCCCGCGTCGTCCGTCAGCGCGAACAGCCTCGGCCCCTTGCCGCGCGGGCCGGACACGATCTCGTCGTAGAGGGCGCGCTGGTCGGCGTCCAGCTCGTCGGGCCGCAGCCTGCGCAACCGGGACGGCGTCTCCTCGCCGGGCATTCGCGAAACCTCGCTCTCGCATGCTGACCTGCGGTCTTCCGCAGGACCTGGTGGCAGCTTAGGCTGCACCCGCCGGATGGCGGGAAGAGCCCGCCTGCTGGCGGTCGAAGTCCGCGGTCCGGAGGCGGACCATGGGGGCACCCCCCCGAGACGAGGAGGCTCAGATGACCGCTACACAGGAGCCCGCGCCGGCGCAGGTGGGCCCGCCCCCGCCGTTCGACCCGGAACTGAGCGCGGCGCTCGACATGGTGCGCGAGCAACTGCCCCGCCTGTCGACGCTCGAGTCCATCCCCGAGGTGCGGCAGGGGCGCGTCGGCACGGTCCCCCCGGTCACCGACGACGACCTGCGGCTGGACGGCGCGTTCGAGGTGGAGGAGCGCGCCGTGCCCGGGCCGCCCGGCGCCCCGGACGTCTCCCTGCTGATCTGCCGTCCGGTGGGAGTGGAGGCGCCGTATCCGGCGATCTACCACATCCACGGCGGCGGCATGATCCTGGGCGACAACCGGACGGGCCTGCCGGACATGCTCCTGCCGTGGGCCAGGGAGCTGGGCACGGCGGTGGTCTCGGTGGAGTACCGGCTGGCGCCCGAGCATCCGCACCCCGCGCCCGTGGAGGACTGCTACGCGGGACTGGTGTGGACGCACGAGCACGCCGCCGAGCTGGGCGTCGATCCCGAGCGGATCATCGTCGCCGGGGCCAGCGCGGGCGGCGGCCTGTCGGCGGGGGTGGCGCTGATGGCGCGCGACCGCGGCGGCCCGCCGCTGCTGGCGCAGATGCTGCTGTGCCCGATGCTGGACGACCGCAACGACAGCCCGTCGGTGCTGCAGATGGAGGGGCTGGACATCTGGGACCGCACCGCCAACCACGTGGGCTGGACGGCGCTGCTCGGCGACGCCCGCGGCGGCCCGGACGTGTCCCCGTACGCCGCCCCGGCGCGGGCCGTGGATCTCTCGGGGCTGCCGCCCGCGTTCATCGACGTCGGCTCGGCCGAGTCGTTCCGCGACGAGGACGTGGCCTACGCGGTGCGGCTGTGGCAGGCGGGCGGACGGGCCGAGCTGCACGTGTGGCCGGGCGGCTACCACGCCTTCGACGGCTTCGCACCGCAGGCCCCGGTCTCGCGGGAGGCGCGCGACGCCCGGCTGCGCTGGCTGCGCCGCGTCCTGAACGGCTGAACGCGACGGCGCGCCCGCACGGGGTGTGAGGGCGTCCCGCCCGGTGTCATGATGGCGGCGTGAGGGAGCTGGCGTGCAGGCTCGCGGCGCTGGATCCGGACGCGGGCGCGGCGGTGCGGGTGATCGCCTACTTCGACCGGCTGACGCAGGCCCGCGCGGGCCTGGAGGCGATCGTCCGGGGCGCCGCGGTGCTGGCCGGATGCCCGGCGCGGCTCGTCGATCCGCGGCGGCGGGTGCGCGTGCGGGTCACCGAGACGGGGCACCGCGACGACACCGGGACGCCGCCGGACCCCGCCTGGCCCCGCGTCGCCGTCGAACCGGACGGCGACGCGGCGCTGTGGCTGGAGCGTCCCGGACCGGCCGGAACGGTCGAGGCGATCGTGCTGGAACGGGCCGCGACGGCCGCGCGCGACGTGCTGGACCGCACCCGCGGCCGCGCGCCCGTGCACGACCCGGCGCTCGTCGAGCTGCTGTGCGACGCGTCCGCGCCGGAGGCCGCGCGGCTGCAGGCCGCCCACCGGCTGGGGCTGCCGGCCGCCGGCGCGGTCCGCGCGGTGGCCGTCGAGGACGGGCAGCCGAGGATCGCCACCGGTTCGGCTCCCCCGGTGACCGACGGGCGGCGCGCGGGAGTGGGCCCCGCCGTCGCGCTCCGCGACCTGCCGTCGTCGTGGCGGGCGGCGCGCACCGCGCTGCGCCTGACCGCGAGCGGCACCGACCAGGACCCGGGTCCGCGCGTCGTGCACGCCGACGAGATCGGGGGCCTGGCCGTCCTCGCCGAGTCGGTCGGCCCCGGCACGCCCCCGTCGCCGGACGTGGAGGCGCTGCACCGCGCCGCGTCCGCGGCGCCCTGGATGCTCGCCACGCTCGACGCCGTGGCCACCGCCGCCAGCCTGCGCGCCGCCGCGGCCTCGCTCACCCTGCACCACTCGACGCTGCAGGAGCGGCTCGCGCACGCCGAGCGGCTGCTGGGCTGGAGCGTCCGCGGCCCTCACGGCAAGCTGCGTCTGCAACTGGCGCTGGTCCTGCGCCGCCTGCACCGCGCCCCCGGCCCCTGACCACGCCAGCGGTGACGCGCGGCGGGCGGCGCGTGGAGTCAGCGGCGGACGAACAGGCCGATGCCGTTGGCGACGGGACGTTCGGAGCCGTCGGACGGCGCGTTGCGCACGGTCGCGGCCCTGCCGCGCGGGCCGCGGACGACCAGGGTGGACGAGCCGCCGCCGTCGAGGTTGACCGCGTCGTCGGCGCCCGCCTGCCACATCAGCCGCGCCAGCTCGGCGAGGGTGACGCCGCCGCTGCGCTCCGACCGGCCGTCGACGACCATCAGGTACATGCGGCGGCCGTCGCGGCTGATGCCCGCGGCCGTCCGCGGGGCCGGGTCCACGGCCGCCAGCCCGGCGGGCGGCCGGGCGTCGCGCAGGATGCGGAAGCCGCCGATGGCGAAGCGGAAGCGGTGCCGTCCGGCCAGGCGGTAGCGCACCCGTACGCGGTCGCCGCGGCGCAGCCCGCGCAGCGCGGCGGCGGCCTGCTCCCGCCCCACCAGCACGACCGTCCCCTTGGGGATGGCGCCCCGGCCGACCGTGCCGCGGACCTTGGTGACCACTCCCCGGCGCACCGTCACCTCGGCGACGTCGGTGGTGCACGGCGCGTTGCGCAGCATGTCGGTGCCGCAGACCGCGCGTCGCCGTGAGGCCTTGCCCCACTGGCTGGTGAACACCCCCGCGCCGCCCACCGGCAGCGCGTACTGGTTGAGCCCGCGCACGGCGAGGGTGGTGCGGCCGGAGCGGATCGTGCCCTTCAGGCGCAGCCTCGACACGTGCCCCACGCGCTTGCGGTCCACGCCGATGACGTCCTCGACGGAACTGGTGGGTGGCAGAGGCGGCCCGAACCGCTGCCCGAACGGCACGGCGCCCTTGCGCGGACGCCCGCTGTCCACCTCGGCGCCTGACGCCGCACCGGTCGCCTCGACGCCCGCACGCGTCTCGCCGATGTTGAAGAAGTCGCCGTTGACCCCGGCCACCGCGCGCTGCGCCCTCGCCATCACCGACACCTTCCTGCGGGCGGCGACCACGGGCGGGCGCAGCAGCCCCACGCCGACGCGCCGGTCGGCCAGGTCGGCCTCCAGGAGGTGGCCGGCGACAGGACCGGCGACGCCCCGGGTGTGGAATCTCCTGGCGGTGATCCCCGGCGACACCCGCCTGGAGGAGGTGTAGCGCAGGCCGAGGGGCACGGCCGCCCGGGACGCGGGCATCGCCGCCTTCGCGTCGGGCCGCTCCCCGGACCCCGCGCCATCGGCGTCCGGCGGTTGCCCCCTCCGGGCGTCCCCCGGGCCGGAGGCCCTCGCGTTCGCCGGTCCCGATTCCGGTCCCGGTCCGAGAACACAGACCGCCATCACCGCGCCCGCCGTCACGAGCACCGCCGCAAACCTACTGATCACCGGACAAGCCTTTCCCCCCGCGACCACCCGGCCGACCTGGTGATCTTCCTACAGCGGCGGCCCCGGAGCCCGTATCCGCGCGCCCGGCGTGGCGTCGTCCGGCACGGGTCATCCGCCGTTCATCCGGTGCCCCGGTCACGGCCATGCGGCGGGCCAGGACTGTGACGCTCATGAACAACAGAAAACGGGGGCCGCGCCGCGCGTTCGGGCTTCTCCGCGCTGGTGGGCGTGGCCACGGCGCTGGCCAAGGACGAGCCGGGCGCGCCGCCGCTGGGCGCCGGCACCGTCGCCGGCCTCGCGCCGCGCCTGCGGCGGTTCTTCTCCGGGCAGACGCTCACCGCCGGGTCGTCCGGCTGGCTGTCGGACTCCTACGTCCGCTACGCCGCGCGCGGCCAGGGACAGCAGGTGGACGGCATCATCAACTACGAGTCGGTGCTGCTGTCGCTGAACGCCTCGGGGCGGCTGCCCGAGCCGCTGACGATCGTTTATCCGCGCGACGGCGTGGTCACCGCCGACTACCCGCTCACGCAGCTGGCCTCGGCGTCGCAGCGGGCCCGCGACGCCCACCGCCGCCTCGCCGACTACCTGACCGGCCCGGACGGACAGCGGCGGATCTCCCTGCTCGCGCACCGCCGCGCGGTGCGCGGGACGCCCGGCCCCTTCCCGGCGGCCCCGCCCGAGCTGCCGTTCCCCGACCGGCTGGAGACGGTGAACGCGCTGGTCGCCGCCTACTACGACGAGTACCGGCGCCCGTCGCGCACGATCTACGTGCTGGACGTGTCGCGGTCGATGCAGGGCGAGCGGATCTCCCGGCTGCGGGCCTCGCTGGTGGGGCTGACGGGCGCCGACAACTCGCTGACGGGCGGGTTCCAGCGGTTCCACGCGCGCGAGGAGGTCACGCTGATCCCGTTCAGCGACCGCCCCGAGACGCCGCGGACGGTGACCGTGCCCGAGGACTCCCCCGAGCCCGCGCTCGCGCAGATCCGCTCGTACGCCGAGGGGCTGCGCGTCGGCGGGCAGACCGCCGTGTACGACGGCCTGCTGCGCGCCTATGAGCTGGCGCGGGAGCAGGCCGCCCGCGATCCCGACCGGTTCACCACGATCGTGCTGATGACCGACGGCGAGAACGCCCGGGGCACCGACCTGAACGGCTTCCGGTCCCGGTACGGGCGGCTGCCGGGCGCGGCGCGGGCCGTCCCGGTCTTCCCGATCCTGTTCGGCGAGGCGGCCGCCCACGAGATGGCCGAGGTCTCCGCGCTGACCGGCGGCCGCACGTTCGACGCCCGCACGCAGTCGCTGGAGACCGTGTTCAAGCAGATCCGCGACTACCAGTAGCCGGCCCCGGCCCTCCCGCGGACGCTCCGGACGCGCGCCGGAACATTCGGTAGCGGACGTTCGTTGACCTCACAACTACAACGTCCCGGGGGCCGACATCAGGAGAACGAGCATCCACGAGCCGAACGAGGCGGACCGGGCGCGCGCGGGCGACGACGACGCGGGCGCCGGTGCACCACGGGCCGAGCTGCGCTTCCCCCCTGGTTCTCTGGTGCTGGTCGCAGGGCTGCCTGGCGCGGGCAAGAGCACCCTGCTGGACCGGCTGTACGGGCTGCGGGGAAACGAGACGCAGCCGGTCCCGGCCGGGGACGCGCGGGTGATCGACTCCAGGCAGGCGCGCAACTGGTGGGGACGGTACCTGGGGCCGCTGCCGCAGCGGGCGCGCGTGCCGCTGGTCCACACCACTCACGTCTGGCGCATCGCGCGGGCCGTGGTGGAGGGCCACGACGTGGTGGCGCACACCCGCGGCACCTGGCCGCACCTCCTGCACGGGTTCGCCTGGCTGGCCCGGCGGCGCGGCGGCGACGTGCACATGATCCTGCTGGACGTGGACCCGGTGACGGCGCGGGCGGGCCAGTTCCAGCGCGGCCGGGTGCTGACCGAGACGACCTACCGCCGGCACTGCCGCCGCTGGCATCCGCTGATCGAACGGGCGCGCAGCGGCGCGTACCCCCGCGCCGCCTCCGTCACCGTGCTGGACCGTTCGGCCGCCGACCTGCTCAAGGCCATCCACTTCGAGTAGCCGCGACACGTCGCGCACGGGGCCGGTGCTTCCGCTGAGCGGAAACGCGCGTCGCGTCCGGGCCGGGCCCGCTGGTGGACTACCGGCACACGGACGGGGCGGACGCGGGGGTGGACGCGGCCCCGAACGCGCTGGATAGGGTCGTCTCAGCGGCCAGGATCGACGGAAGGGCGGCAGCCATGGCACAGCAGGTACGCGGAGTCGTCGCGCCGGGCAGGGGGGAGCCGGTCCGCATCGAGACGATCACGGTGCCCGACCCGGGGCCGGGCGAGGCCGTGGTGAAGGTGCAGGCGTGCGGGGTGTGCCACACCGACCTGCACTACCGCGAGGGCGGCATCAACGACGAGTTCCCGTTCCTGCTCGGGCACGAGGCCGCCGGGATCGTGGAGTCGGTCGGCGAGGGGGTCACCGAGGTCGAACCGGGCGACTACGTGATCCTCAACTGGCGGGCGGTGTGCGGGCAGTGCCGGGCGTGTCTGCGGGGCCGTCCCTGGTACTGCTTCAACACCCACAACGCGAAGCAGAAGATGACCCTGGCCGACGGCACCGAGTTGTCGCCCGCGCTGGGCATCGGCGCGTTCGCCGACAAGACGCTGGTGGCGGCCGGGCAGTGCACCAAGGTCGACCCCGCCGCCAAGCCCGCGGCGGCCGGTCTGCTGGGCTGCGGGGTGATGGCCGGCCTCGGCGCCGCGATCAACACCGGCGCGGTCGGCCGCGGCGACTCGGTCGCGGTGATCGGCTGCGGCGGCGTGGGCGCGGCCGCGGTGCTGGGCGCCCGGCTGGCCGGAGCCGCGAAGATCATCGCGATCGACCTGGACGAGCGCAAGCTGACCACCG
Organism: Actinomadura sp. NPDC047616; assembly: GCF_040642915.1. Taxonomy (NCBI): domain Bacteria; kingdom Bacillati; phylum Actinomycetota; class Actinomycetes; order Streptosporangiales; family Thermomonosporaceae; genus Actinomadura; species Actinomadura sp. NPDC047616. The sequence continues at coordinate 35,825 of NZ_JBEYTB010000017.1, read as the reverse complement.
CCACCTCGCTCGGCGCCACCCACACCGTGCACGCCAAGGACACCGACGTGGTCGAGGCGGTGCGGGAGCTGACCGGCGGGTTCGGCGCCGACGTGGTGATCGACGCGGTGGGCCGTCCGGAGACCTACAGGCAGGCGTTCTACGCCCGCGACCTGGCCGGCACGGTGGTGCTGGTCGGCGTGCCGACGCCCGAGATGACGCTGGAGCTGCCGCTGCTGGACGTGTTCGGCCGCGGCGGCGCGCTCAAGTCGTCCTGGTACGGCGACTGCCTGCCGACCCGCGACTTCCCCATGCTCATCGACCTGTACCTGCAGGGACGGCTGGACCTGGACGCGTTCGTCTCCGAGACGATCGAGCTGGACGAGGTCGAGGCGGCGTTCGACAAGATGCACCGCGGCGACGTGCTGCGCTCGGTGGTGGTGCTGTGATGGCCGCGCGCATCGACCACGTCGTCACCTCCGGCACGTTCTCCCTGGACGGCGGGACGTGGGAGGTCGACAACAACGTCTGGATCGTCGGCGACGACGCCGAGGCCATCGTCATCGACGCCGCGCACGACGCCGGCGCCATCGCGGCGGCCGTCGGCGACCGGCGGCTGCTGGCGATCGTGTCCACGCACGGCCACGACGACCACATCGACGCCGCCCCCGCGCTGTCGGCGCGCACCGGCGCGCCCGTGCTGCTGCACCCCGCCGACCTGATGCTGTGGAAGCAGCGCCACCCGGACACCGGCCCCCAGGGCGAGCTGGCGGACGGCCAGAAGATCACGGTCGCCGGGGTGGAGCTGACCGTCCTGCACACGCCGGGGCACAGCCCGGGCGCGGTGTGCCTGTACGCGCCGGACCTCGGCACGGTGTTCTCCGGGGACACGCTGTTCTCCGGCGGCCCGGGCGCGACCGGCCGCTCGTACTCCGACTTCCCCACGATCATCACCTCGATCCGGGAGCGGCTGCTCACGCTGCCGCCGGACACCGTCGTGCGCACCGGGCACGGCGACAGCACGACGATCGGAGCGGAGGCCCCGCATCTGGAGGAGTGGGTGGCCCGGGGGTATTGATCGCCTTTCCCCGGCGGGCCGCCAACGCCGAACCCGGGACGGCGCCCGGGCGCGCGGCATAGGGTCCCCTGTGGCGGCGGGCCGTCGTGCGCCCGCGGGTTGCCGGTCACCGGGGAGGTGCGATGCGGGCCAGGGCGCCGCAGGCCGTCGTCCTCGCGCTGTGCGCGGTCGTCAGCGGATGCGGGACGGACGCGGAGTCCTCGACACGGGAGCGGGACGTTCCACCGCCCACGGCGGGCAGCGGGCCCGCGGCGTCCCCCACGGTCGCGGCTCCGGCGTTCACCTCGTCGCCCACGTCGTCGGCCACGTCGTCGCCCGCCTGGTCGCCGGCGCCGTCACCGGTGCGGCCGCTCGGCCGCGCGGGCAAGTGGCGCATCACCACCTACTACACCGCCGTGGAGAGCTACCACGGCGGCAGGCGCAAGGCGGTGCGCGGCTGCCCCGAGCTGCGGTGCGACGACGGTGACACGCCGCTCGGGTCGTACCCCGAGGACTTCATCGAGATCATCCAGACGGAGGGCAGCGGCCGGATCACCAGCGGCCCGCACCGGGGCCGGTACCTCAACTGGTCGCACAGCGTCGGGTTCTGGCTGGACGACACCACCCGCGACTCGGCCGGGCGGCCGCTGCGCGCCTGGCGGTCGGCCGCCGCCGACCGCGACGTGCTGGCGCGCGGCCAGCGGTTCGTCGTCACCGACTGCGGCCGGGACGGCGCCGGGCGCCCGGTCGAGGACGAGGTGTGCGAGCGGTTCCGGCGGGCGAGCTGGACGGTCACCGACCTGTTCCGTCCCGGGTACGGCGGCGAGCACCACGCCGACGTCTACATCGGCGAGGAGACCGGCCCGGGATTCGCCCGCTCCGCCCCCTGGTACACCACGCTCCGCGACGCGACGATCCACCCCGCCTAGGCGGCGTCCTCGGCCGGCGCGGTGTCCACCGGGGAGGCGAGGCGGGTGGGCTGGGTGCGGCCGCGCAGGACGGTCTCGCCGTCGACGCGCCAGTGCCGCGCCTCGTCGGGGCCGGCGGCCTCGACCACCGAGCCGGCCGCCAGCACGCGCGCCTCGGTGCCCTTGGCCAGGTCGGTGAGGCGGGCCGCCTCGTTCACCGGGTCGCCGATCACGGTGTACTCGAAGCGCTCCTCGGCGCCGATGTGCCCGGCCACCGCCTCGCCCGCCGACACCCCGACGGCCGCGCTCAGCTCGGGCACCCGGTCGCGCAGCCGTCCGGCCAGTTCGCGGGCGGCGGCGAGGGCCCGGCCGGACGCGCCGTCCAGCGCCAGCGGAGCGCCGAACACCGCCAGCGCGGCGTCGCCCTCGAACTTGTTGATCCAGCCGCCGTGCTCGCCGACCACCTCCACCACGACGGCGAAGAAGTCGTTGAGCAGCTTGACCACCTCGGTCGGCGGGCGGTCGGCGGCCAGCCGGGTGGAGCCGATGATGTCGACAAACAGCACGGCGACCTCGCGCAGCTCGCCGCCGAGGTCGATGCCGCGTTCGAGGGCGACGCGGGCGACGTCCTCGCCGACCTGGCGGCCGAACAGGTCCTGCAGGCGGGCGTGCTCGCGCAGCCCGGCGGCCATGTGGTTGAACCCGGCCTGCAGCAGCCCGACCTCGCTGGCGTCGTAGACGGGGACCTCGACGTCCAGGTCGCCGCGCTGCACCCGGGCCAGGCCGAGCCGCACCGACTCCACCGGGTCGGCGATGGCGCGGGCGGCGCCGTAGGTGACGCCGAGGCCGACGAGCAGGGCGGTGCCGCCGAGCACCAGCACGGCGAAGGCGAAGTCGCGCACGTCGACGTGGCCGAGCACGAACGACCCGACGGCCAGCACGATCAGGCCGAGGATCGGCACGCCGGTGCCGAGGGCCCAGGCCAGCACCGATCGCGACACCACGCCGGGCAGTCCGGTGCGGCGGGGCGGTCCGGTGCGCAGCGCGGTGGTGACGGCGCGCCGCAGCAGCCGCTCGGTGAGCAGGTAGACCACGGTGCAGGTGGTCAGGCCGCCGAGCAGGCTGGTCAGGCCGAGCTTGACGGCCAGCAGCACCGAGAACGGCAGGTTGATGATCACCCAGCCGACGGTGCCGATGCTCCACAGGGTCAGGTGCAGGGCCATCATGCGCAGCGGTCCGTACAGCAGCAGGAGCCGTTCGCGCTTGTCGGGCTCGCGGTGCTGCTCGACCAGGCGGCGCAGGCGGCGGAAGAAGCGCTCGCCGAGCAGCAGCCCGCCGGGCACGGCCGCGATGACGTAGCAGGTGAACACCAGCAGGTTGATCATCCGCAGCCGGTCCGACACCGCGCCGTCGGGGTTGGGCACGACGATGGTGAACAGCAGCACCACCAGGGCGCCGCCCAGGTTGGCCAGGCCGGTGGAGACGGTGACCAGGACGCGGGCGCGCCGGGCGATCTGGGCCCGGGTGTCGTCGGGGCGGCCGTCGATGCACCGCCACAGCAGGGCGAGGGGACGCCGCCGCGGCCGTGCCGGTGCCGTCCGCGTCTGGTCCGTCTCCATGGGGGTGCAGGGTAGCGGCTTTCCCCGTCGCCTCGAAGCGCCGCGGTCCCGCCGCCGGCCGGCCGCACGGTCCGTCGCCGGGGCGCCAGTGCGGCATGGCCCGCGCGAAAGCACCGCCCCACCGGGCGGGCAGGTTTGACCGGCCGGTCAATCAGGGAATGTTAGAAACGGACAAAGATGTCCAAAGTTCCCCCCGGTGGAGGTGGCTGATGGGTAGGTTCGCATGGCAGGACGGGGTCGCCTTCCTGGCGGGTCTCGTCGCACTGGTCGCGCCGGAGCTGTGGGCCGACGACGCGGGCAAGCAGCCGCTGATGGTGCTGGGGGCCCTGCTGGCCCTGGCCGGGCTGTACGCGCTGCTGGGCGCGGGCGGCCCGGCGCCCTGGACCACCACGGCCTTCGCCCTGCTGGTCTTCGTGTCCCCCTGGGCGTTCAGCTTCGCGGGTGAGGGCGCCGCGGCCTGGACGGCGTGGATCGCCGGCGGCATCGCGGCTATCGTCGGCATCTGGGGAGCCACACAGTCGGGAGGCGGCCTGACCCGTACGGGCGGCGGCCGCGCCACGACGGCCTGATCGGACGGTACCGCTCTGTGGTCCCTGGCGCGCGGGCGCCCAGGGGCCACAGCGCCGTGTCAGGGGGGAGGCCGCGGATGAGGGCGGTGAAGAGACGGCGGTCTTCGCGCGACCCGGAGGGCGCGGACGCCCGCACCCGGATCCTGGACGCGGCCGAGGCGCTGTTCGCCGAGCGCGGGTACGACGCCACGTCCACCGCGCGGATCGCGCGCCAGGCCGGGGTGCCCAAGGGCCTGGTGTTCCACTATTTCCCGCAGAAGATCGACGTGCTGGTCGCGCTGGTCGACGAGCGCACGGCGGTGGAGGAGCTGCCCGAGGACGCGGTGGAGGCGCTGCCGGGCGACCCTGCGGGCACGCTGTCGCGGCTGGCGCGGCGGTTCCCGCTGCGCGCCTCCCCCGCCATGCGCCGCATCCTGTTCCGCGAGGCCGACACGCACCGCTCGGTCGGCGAGCGGCTCGGCCGGCTCAACGGCGAGGTGTTCCGGCGGGCCCGGCGGGCGCTGGAGCTGGCGCTGCCCGGCGCGCGCGGCGACCAGGCGCGGCTGGAGGTCGCCGCCGCCACGTTCGCCGCGGTGCTGATCTACCAGGAGAACCTCGCCCAGCTCAGCGGCCAGCACGTGGACCCGGACGCGGTCGCCGAACTCATCGCGCACGCCCTCGGCGCCTGACCGCCGTCCCCGCGCGGGTCGCGGGTCAGGTCTGGATGGGCTCGAGCAGGCGGTGCGGTTCGCGCAGGGCCAGGCTGACGGGGTCGTCGCGGACGTAGCCGCCGGGACCGGGGCGCAACTCGACCTCCTCGGGCGGGACGGGGCAGGCGCATTCGGGGCAGGTGCCGTCGATGGCGAGCCGGGCGCCGCATCCGGCGTGGAAGTACAGGCGGGCCGGCCCGCAGTCGTCGAAGTGCCGTTCTCCCCAGCGGGCGAGCGTGTGCACGACCGGCCACAGCTCCTTGCCCATCTCGGTGATGACGTACTCGTGGCCCGCCTTCTCCAGCAGCCCGGACTCCACGAGCGACTGCAGCCGTTGCGACAGCACCGCGCGCGGGATGTCCAGGCGGGCCAGGAAGTCGCTGAACCGGCGCACCCCGTACAGGGCGTCCCGGATGATCAGCATGGTCCAGCGTTCGCCCACCACCTCCAGCGCGCGCGCCATCGAGCAGTCCTGGCGGGCGTAGTCCTTGCCGAGTGCCATGCAGGCCACAGTACCCGCGCTGGGGGTTCATTCACTGAACCAGATCGTGCTAACGTCGCCGCACGGCCATTTTGGTTCGTTGAATGAACTTGGAGTGTCATGACGTCCCACGCCCCCGCCACCCCGGCGCCCTCCCGCGCGGGCGGCCGGGCCGACGGGCCCACCGCCGCGCTGGTGGTGCCCGCCGCGGCCACGCTGCTCGCGCTGATGAACTACACCGCGCCGCTGACCACGCTGGTCGACACCGCGGCCGGGCTGCGCGCGGGCCCGACGGCGCAGATCTGGATCATGAGTTCGATCAGCCTGGGCCTCGCCGCCGTGCTGCTGGCGGTCGGCGGGCTGGCCGACGACCACGGCCGCAGGCGCGTGTTCACCGGCGGCGCCGTGCTGCTGGCGGTGGCCAGCGCCGCCTGCGCCCTGGCGCCGAACGCGACGTGGTTCGTCGCGGGCAGGATCGTGCAGGGCGCGGCCAGCGCGGCGCTGCTCGCCGGCGGCCTGGGCATCATCGGCCACGCCTTCACCGGTCCCGCCCGGGCCCGCGCCACCGGCGTGTGGGGCGCCATGCTCGGCCTGGGCATCGCGCTCGGCCCGCTGGCGACGGCGGCGCTGACCGCACTGGTCAACTGGCGGCTGTGGTACTGGGCCTGCCTGGTGGCCGCCGTCCCGCTGGCGGTCGCGGCGGCGCGCTCGCTGCCGGAGTCGCGCGCCGAGCGTCCGCGCGGCCTGGACCTGCCCGGCGTGGTCACGATGAGCGGCGGGGTCGCGGCGCTGCTCACCGCGATCACCCTGGGCCGCACCGGCTGGACGCGTCCGGCGGTGGCGGTGCTGCTGGTCACCGCCGTCGTGCTGCTGGGCGCGTTCGTCGTCGTCGAGGCGCGCCGCCGCGAGCCCATGCTGCACCTCGGGCTGCTGCGGCGGCCGCTGTTCGTGGTGGCGACCGTCGGGGCCCTGGTGACCGGGCTGGCCGTGATCGGGGTGATGAGCTACCTGGGCACCCTGCTGGACCTGGCCTACGGGCTCACCCCCGTGACCGTCTCGTTGCTGCTGTCGATCTGGTCGGGCCTGTCGTTCGTGGCGGCGCTGCAGGCGCGGCGGCTGACGGTCCGCGTGGCGCCGCGGGTGCTGCTGGCGTCCGGGCTGGTGCTCAGCGCGGTGGGCGAGGTCGCGATGCTGGGCCTGGCGCCGGGCGGCCACTGGTGGCGGCTGGTGCCCGGCCTGGCGGTGGCGGGCGTCGGCAGCGGGCTGGCCAACGCGATGCTGGCGCGGCTGGCCGTGGAGAGCGTTCCCGCCGACCGGGCGAGCATGGGGTCGGGCGCCAACAACACCGCCCGCTATGTCGGCGCCTCGCTGGGCGTCGCCATGGTCGTCGCGATCGCCACGGGCGGGGACCACTCGCTGGACTCGCTCGCCCACGGCACCAACATCGCGCTGGTGATCTCGGCGGTGCTGGCGGTCGCCGGCGCGGTGCTGGCCGTGGTCGTCCGCGAGCGCCGTGCGCCGCGGGCGCGATGACGCGGCACGCGCCTAGGCGAGCTGTTCGATGAACTCGGTGAGCTGGGCGAGGTTGCGGCACTCGTACATGGGGACGACCGCGCCGTAGCGGGAGGCGGCCGAGTCGCCGGTGTCCCACTGGGCGCGCGGCTCGGGGTTGAGCCAGTACGCGTGCCGCGCCCGCTCGGCCAGCCCGCGCAGCACGGGCAGGGACAGCTCGCCGTAGTTGGAGCGGGCGTCACCGAGGATCAGCAGCGCGGTGCGGGGGCCGACCGCGTCGCCGTAGCGTTCCTCGAACACCTTCAGGGCGTGCCCGTAGTTGCTGCGGCCGGTGATCCAGACCAGGTCGGCCTCCCGGGCCATGCGGGTCATCGCGTCCACCACGTCGGCGCCCGGCGCGAAGTACTTGGTGATCTCGTCGGTGCCGTCGATGAACGCGAACGCCCGCACCTTGCTGAACTGCTCGCGCAGCGCGAACGTCAGCAGCAGCGTGAAGTGCGCGAACGCCGACACCGAGTCGCTGGCGTCGCACAGGACGACCAGCTCGGGGCGGTGCGGGCGGCGGGGCCGGTGCCGGGTGGTCAGCGGCACTCCCCCGGTGGCCAGCGACGCGCGGACGGTGCGGCGGAAGTCGAGCCGTCCGCGCCGGTCCATGCGCTGCTTCTGGGCCAGGCGGGTGGCCAGGCGCCGGGCCAGCGGGTGGACCTGGCGGCGCAGCGCGGCCAGGTCGGCGCGGCCGGCGCGGCCGAAGTCCAGTTGTTCCAGCGGCGGCCGCACCGACAGGCGGGCGGTGCGCTCGACGCCGGTGTCCTCGGCGATGCGGCGGCGGACCTCGGCGCCGACCAGGTCGCGGAACCGGTCGATGCGGTCGCCGAAGGTGCGCCGGGCGACCTGCTCGGCCATGCCGCCCCGGTCCCGGCCGGTGAGCACGGCGTTGAGCAGCCGTGCCATCAGCGTCTCGGGCGACATCGCGCGCAGCACGCCGGAGGAGAACCACGACTCCTGGCCGGGGGTGCGGCCGTACTCGGCGACGGCCTCGCGCGCGAACCGCCGCAGCCCCGCGTCGTCGCCGGTCAGCAGCAGGTCGAACAGGTCCTCGCGGCGCCGCTGGACCTGCGGGTCCAGGGCGGGCGGCACGCGGCGGGCGCCGGGCTCGCGGGGCTCGGCCGGACGCGGCGGGGCCGCGGCGCCGTCACCGAGCGCGGGCGGGAACCACAGGTCGAACAGCAGGTCGAAGGCGGGCCGGTGCGCCGGGCGCTTGACCAGCGTGGCGGCGTAGGCGGCGCGCAGCGCCTCCCGGTCGGCCAGGTCGACCAGCCCGGTGGCGCGCACGGCGTCCAGGCCCTCGGCCACCGACACCGGCAGCCCGGCCTCGCGCAGCGCCGCCACGAACCGGGTGTGCCGGTCCAGCAGCGAACGCGCCATCGCCGTCAGCCCCCCAGGCCCAGTTCCTTGACGGCGCGTTCCTGGTCGGACACGTGCTTGAGGACGACGCCGAGGGTGCGCGCCACGGCGGCGTCGTCCAGCTCGTCCAGGCCGAGGGCGAGCAGGGTGCGGGCCCAGTCGACGGTCTCGGCGATGGACGGCGCCTTCTTGATCTCCAGGGCGCGCAGCGCGGCCACGGTCCGCACGAGCTGCTCGGCCAGCCGTTCCCGCACGCCCGGCACCTGGGCCAGGACGATCTGGCGTTCGCGTTCCGGCGCCGGGTAGTCCAGGTGCAGGTAGAGGCAGCGCCGTTTGAGTGCCTCCGACAGCTCCCGGGCGGCGTTGGAGGTGATCACCACGAAGGGGCGGCGGACGGCGGTGACGGTGCCGAGTTCGGGGATGGTCACCTGGAAGTCCGACAGCACCTCCAGCAGCAGGCCCTCGACCTCCACGTCGGCCTTGTCGGCCTCGTCGATGAGCAGCACCGTGGGGCCGTCCCGGCGGATCGCCGCCAGCAGCGGCCGCTCCAGCAGGAACTCCTCGGTGAAGATGTCGTCGTGCGTCTCGCGCCAGGCGCGGTCGGCGGGCGCGGCCTGGATCGCCAGCAGCTGCTTCTTGTAGTTGAACTCGTACAGGGCGCGGGCCTCGTCCAGGCCCTCGTAGCACTGCAGGCGGATCAGCTCGGCGCCGGTGGCGGCGGCGACGGCCTTGGCCAGCTGCGTCTTGCCGACGCCCGCCGGGCCCTCCACCAGCAGGGGCTTGCCGAGCTCCTGCGCCAGGTAGACGGTGGTGGCGATCGCGTCGTCGGCGAGGTAGCCGGTGCCGGCCAGCCGCTCGGCCACGTCGGCGGGCGAGCCGAACGCCCGGCCGCCGCCGGTGTCCGGCTCGGTGTCGAGTGTCATCCCTTGGCCTTCGTGTAGGTCTGGTTGGTGCCGGCGAACACCAGCTTGCGCCCGTCCTGGTCGAGCCGGACGCCCCAGTACGTGCCTGACTGCGGGTCGCCGCCCTGCCAGGAGAACCGGAACGTGCCGCCGCCCTCGGGGATGGCCTGCCCGCTCCACAGCGTCTGCTCGCCGCGCTTCCAGGCGCCGGTGCCGTCGGCCTTGAAGACGAAGTAGTCCTTGGCCGGTCCGACCCAGCGGCCGACCAGCGGCCGGACCTGCCCGGGCGGCACCTTCGGCACGGGGGCCAGGCGGGTCGCCGTCGCGGTGCCGCCCGCGTGCGCGCCGTCCTCCCCGTCGCCGCCGCAGGCGGTGAGGGCGAGCGCGGTCGCGGCGGCCAGACCCGCCAGGGGGACGGTCGAGCGAGCCCGGACTCTCACGGGGACCTCCGGAAGATCTCGAGAGGTCGGCAGTTTACCGGCTGGTAGCGTCGCGCCGGGCGTCACTCCCGGGGGGTAGGCGGCGTCTGGCACCCACGGGTGACGCGGTGCGGGCGTCCGGCCTCGTATAACCGGAGCATGACGACTTCTCGTCCGCCGCGCGGCGCGCCGGCCGCCGCCGGTCCGCCGCACGCCGCCGGTCTGCCGCACGTCGGCCTGCCCGGCGCCGGCCTGCCCCGCGACGACCTGGCCGCGGCGCTGGCGGCCCGCCGCGAGCTCGGCCCCGACTACGACGCCGCCTTCGCCGAGACGGTCGTGGACCGCGTCGAGCAGGCCCTCGACGCCCGGCTGGGCCCCCGCCCCGCCGGATACGCGGCCGGACGGGCGGCGCGCCCGGCCGACGGGCCGGGCATCGCGCTGGTCGTGGTGTCCCTGCTGGCCGCGATCCCGCTGAGCGCGATCGGGGTGGTCAACGCGGGACTGCCCGGCCTGGTGATCGTGTGGGCGGCGATCGTCCTGATCAATCTCGCGCACGCGCTGCGCCCCCGTCCCTGATCCCGCGCTCCCCGAGCCCGCGCCGCCCGAGCCCGCGGCCCGGGGCCGCCGAGGGGCGCGGCGTGCCGCGAGGGGGCCGGCACGCCGCGCGGCGGCGATGGATCACTTACCGGGTTCGGGATCGCGGGGCAGGCCGAGCATGCGCTCGGCGATGATGTTGAGCTGCACCTCGGTCGTCCCGCCGTAGATGGTCATGGCGCGGCTGAACAGCATGGCCCGCCCCACGATGCCGCTTTCGGCCAGCGGCACCTCGGTGGTGGCCGCGGGACCCTGCGCCTCCCAGCAGTAGTCGGCGACCTGCTGGTTGAACTGCACGCCCAGCAGCTTGCGCACGCTGGACTCGGCGCCCGGCTCGACCCCGTTGAGCTGCTTGAGGGTGGCGCGCAGGCCGAGCAGGTCGATCGACTGGCCCTGCGCGACCAGCCCGCCGACCTCGGCGAGGGCGACCGGGTCCAGGTCCCGGCCGTCGAAGAACTTCAGCAGCTCGGGCACGCCCATGCCCAGGCCGCCGCCGGTCGACAGCGACACCCGCTCGTTGCTGAGGGTGTTGCGGGCGACCTGCCAGCCCTTGTCGACCTCGCCGACCACGCACTCGTCGGGGACGAACACCTCGTCCAGGAACACCTCGTTGAACATGGCGTCGCCGGTGAGCTCGCGCAGCGGCCGCACGTCCACGCCCTCGGACTTCATGTCGACCAGGAAGTAGGTGATGCCGTCGTGCTTGGGCGCGTCCGGGTTGGTGCGGGCCAGGCAGAAGCCCCACTGCGCGTGCTGTGCCACCGACGTCCAGATCTTCTGGCCGGTCAGCCGCCAGCCGCCCTCGACGCGCTCGGCCCGCATCGACAGCGACGCCAGGTCGGATCCGGCGCCCGGCTCGCTGAACAGCTGGCACCACACCAGCTCGCCGCGCAGCGTGGGGCGCAGGAAGCGCTCCTTCTGCTCCTCGGTGCCGTAGGCCACCAGCGACGGCACCAGCCACGCGCCGATCACCAGGTTCGGCGGCTTGACGCCGGCGCGGCGCAGCTCCTGCTGGATGAGGATCTGCTCGACCGGTCCCGCGCCCCGGCCCCAGGGGCGGGGCAGGTGCGGGGCGGTCCAGCCCTCGTCGCCCATGCGGCGGTTGCGCTCGTCCTTGTCGGTGACGGCGGCCAGCTCGGCGACCTCGGCGCGGACGCGTTCGCGCAGCGGCCGGGTCTCGTCGTCCAGCTCCAGCTCGACGGGACGGCGTCCCCCGGCCAGGGCGCGTTCGGCGACGACGGCGGCCCACCGCTTGGCCGGGCCCGCCAGCGTCCGCAGCGTCAGGGCGCGGCGCAGGTAGACGTGCGCGTCGTGCTCCCAGGTGAAGCCGATCCCGCCGAGGATCTGGATGGCGTCGCGGGCGGCCTGCACACCGGCGTCCAGCGCGATGACGCCGGTGACGGCGGCGGCGAACCCGGCCTCCTCGGCCCCCTCGTCCAGGGCGCGGGCGCCGTCCCAGACGGCGGCGCGGGCCTGCTCCAGGGCGATCAGCATGCGGGCGGCCTTGTGCTTGACGCCCTGGAACTGCCCGATCGGGCGGCCGAACTGCTCGCGCACCTTGGCGTACTCGGCGGCGGTGGTGACGCACCAGGACGCGGCGCCGGCCGCCTCGGCGCCCAGCAGCACGGCGGCCAGGTCGCGCACGTGCCCGCCGGTCAGGCCGTCCAGCACCCGGTCGGCGGGCACGGACACGCCGTCCGCCTCGACCCTGGCGACCCGGCGGACGCGGTCGATGCTGGGCAGCGGCGTGACGGCCAGCGCGGCGGCGTCCACCGCGACCCACTCCTCGGCGCCGTCGGCGCGCACCGGCAGGACGATCACGTCGGCGAGCGCGGCGCCCAGCACGGGCTCGGCGGCGCCGGTGACCACCAGCGCGTCGCCGTCGCGGGCGCCGGTCAGCTCCCCGGCCGGCGCCAGCGCGGCCGTGCGGGAACCGCCGGCCAGGCCGGGCAGCAGCTCGCCGCGGGCCTTGGCGTTGCTGGAGGCGTTGATCGCGGCGGCCGCCAGCACGGTCGGCAGGAACGGTCCGGGCGCGGCGGCGCGGCCCAGTTCCTCCAGGACGACCGCCAGCTCCAGCAGCCCGTACCCCTGCCCGCCGTGCTCCTCGGGGATGTGCAGGCCCAGCAGGCCCTGCTCGGCCAGGGCCGGCCAGAACCCGGGCCTGGTCTCCTCGTCGGCTTCCAACGCGGCGCGTACCACCGCCTGCGGGACGGCGCGTTCGGTGAACCCGCGCACCGACTCGGCGAGTGCCTCATGCTCTTCGGTCAGCCCGATGGCCATGCGTCACCTTCTCTCGGAGCCCTGCTGACTCCGATTCTAGAACACGATTCGGATCTTGCGGATCGGTTCTAGTGGACGTCCGTCGCCTCCTGCGGCCGCTCGTCCGCGGACTCCGCCGCCGCCTCGTCCCCGGTGGCCGCTTCGTCCTTCCGGCCCTCGCCGCGGCGCCCGGCCATCAGGCTGGCCACGGTGGTGATCGCCAGGGTGGAGCCGATGACCGTCAGGGACAGCCAGATCGAGATGTCGGGCGCCCAGGCCGCGCCGTACTCGTGCAGCGCGTGCAGGATCAGCTTCACGCCGATGAACCCGAGGATGAACGCCAGCCCGTAGGACAGGTAGACCAGCCGGTCGGCCAGGCCGCCGATGAGGAAGTACAGCTGCACCAGGCCCATCAGAGCGAAGGCGTTGGCGGTGAACACCAGGTACGGCTCGGTGGTCAGCCCGAAGATCGCCGGGATGGAGTCCACCGCGAACAGCACGTCGGTGGACCCGATCGCGATCATGACGATGAACAGCGGGGTGAACATGCGGCGGCCGTCGCGGCGGGTCAGCATCCGGTCGCCCTCGTACTCGTCGGTGGTGGGCACCACCCGCTTGGCCCAGCGCAGCAGCGCGTTCTCCTTGACCTCCTCCTCGTCGTCGCCCCGGACCAGGCCGATCGCGGTCCACAGCAGGAAGGCGCCGAACAGGAAGAAGACCCAGGTGAAGTTGTTGAGCGCGGCGGTGCCGAGGGCGATGAAGATGCCGCGCAGGATCAGCGCGATGACGACCCCGGCCATCAGGACGGTGTGCTGGGCGTGCCGGGGCACGGCGAACCTGGTGAGGATCACCATGAACACGAACAGGTTGTCGACGCTGAGACTCTTCTCGGTGACGAACCCGCCGAAGTACTCACCGGCGTACCGGCCGCCGGCGAAGAACCACACGGCCACGCCGAACAGCACGGCCAGGCTGATGTAGAAGACGGACCAGAAGGCGGCCCGGCGGGTGGTGAAATCCTTGTTCTCCCCGCGGTTGATCAGGAACAGATCGATGACGATGATCGCGGACAGCCCGACCACGGTCAGGATCCACACCCATGGCGCGACGTTCAACGCAGTACTCCTCCGGCGTGCGCGACGTCATGACGGCAGCGCGTACCGTCACGCGTCGGTCCTGGGGTGCGGGGCCCTCCCCCGCACCAGGGCATAACTCAACGCCGGAGGTCTCTCCCGCCCGCCTACGGAGCGGACCGCGGGTCCCGGGTCGGCGCCTTTGCCGGCCGTGCTGACGGAAGCCCGCGCGCAGGGATACTCCCCTCCACTACCGGCTTCAACGCAGGCCCCACCGGAGCGGTTCCCACTCAGTCCAACTTTTTCGAGAAAAATCTGAACTCGTCCGCCGAGGGGAGCGTCAAAGGGTGTGCCGGGACTGTGCGAGACGGGTGTAGACGCCCGCGAGCTGGTCGACGGCGTCGTCCTCGGTCGGCAGCGACGTGGCGCGCTGCGCGGCGGCCGCGCCCAGCCGCACGGCGAGCGCCGGGTCGTCCAGCACCCGGCCCACGGCCCGTTCCAGCGCGGCCGCGTCCTGCGGCGGCACCAGGATCGCCGCCTCGCCCTGCCCCTCGGACGGCCCGCCGCCGACCATCACGGGGATGCCGCCGACGCGCGTGGCGACCAGGGGACGCCCGGCCCGCAGGATCTCCTGGACGATCAGCGGCTGGCCCTCCCACACGCTCGGCACCACCGCCACGTCGGCCGCCGCCAGCAGCGCCGGGACGTCGGACCGCCGTCCCAGCAGCCGCACCGGCAGGTCCTCGGCCTCGATCCGCGCACGCAGCTCGTCCTCCAGCGGACCGGCGCCCACGATCGCCACCAGCGGCGGCGGGGTGCGGCGCGCCCAGCCGGCGGCCGCGTCCAGCAGCGTCGGCAGGCCCTTCTGCTCGGCCAGCCGCCCGACCGTGACGACCAGCGGCCGTTCCTCCACCCCCAGCTCGGCGCGCAGCTCGGTGCGCACCTCCGGCCCTGGACGCCTCCTCGGCGCGGGCGCGGGCACCAGCGCGTGCTCGACGTGGCGCGCCCCGAGCGCACGCATGCGCTCCTCCAGGTCCGGCGACACGCCCAGCACCATCGCCGCGCCCTTGGCGACGACGCGTTCCAGCGCCCCGTACACCGCGGCCGTCTTCCCGCCCGCGATGACGGCGTTGTGCAGGGTCACGACGACGGGCGGCCCGCCCTGCGCGAACCGCAGCGGCCCCGGGGTGACGCGCGCGCACGCCGCCACGGCCAGGCCGCCCGCCCGCAGCCCGTGCGCGTGCACGACGTCGGCGTCGCGCAGCAGCGTGCGCAGCCGCGCCACGGCACGCGCGTCGTTGACCGGGCGCGGCCGGTCGGCGATGTCGACGGCGGCGAACCGCGCCCCGACCCGGCCGAACCGGAACTGCTCCTCGGTCGAGGCCGGCCCGCACACCGCGACGCGGGCGCCGCGCTCCACCAGCCCGGCGGCCACGGACCGCACATGCCGTCCCACGCCGCCCGCGCTGGTGGCCAGCACCAGCGCCACCCGCATCCCGTCCACCTTCTCGGCACCCATCTCGTCAGTCATCCTCGCGTGACCCTCCGGCTGAGGACGGCCCGCAGGTCCCGGCCGTCGACCACGAACGCGATCATCAAGAACACCACTCCAGCGGCGGCCGCGGCCGGCACCGCGACGCCGACGCTCCACAACTGCCCGCCCGCGCCGAGCAGCGCGGCCACGGCGTATCCGGCGGCGCCGCCGCCGGCGCCCCCGGCCACCCCGGCGGCCAGCGCGCGCGGCACACCCCGCACCGCCGCCCGCCCCCGGGCCTTCAGCAGCACGCCCAGCAGCAACGCCCCCGCCACGGTCATCCCGACCGTGTTGCCCAATCCGAGCGCCGCCACCACCCACTGCCGTTCCACGACCATCACCAACGCCACGTCCGCGGCCATCACCAGCCCCCACCCGGTGACGGTCGCCAGCGCGCCGACCCTGCCGCGGCGGCAGGCGAACAGCACCCGCCCCAGGTGCGCCACCAGCCCGTACCCCAGCAGACCCGGGGCAAAGGCCAGCACCGCCCGGGCCAGCACCTCCTGCTGGTCGGCGCGGCCGGGGTTGAACACCACGGACGCGGGCAGCGCCACGGCCGCCAGCACGGCCGCGCCCGCGCACGACACCAGCACCACCGCACGCGTGGTGGAGGCGGTGATGCGGTCGAACTCCTCGCGTTCACCGTCGTGCGCCCGTGCCGACAGCCTCGGGAACGCGCTGGTGGCGATCGGCACCGCGAGGATCGCCCAGGGCAGCAGGTAGATGGCCCAGGCGTACTGGTAGTTCGCCAGGGCGCCACCGGTGCCCCGGTAGCTCAGCGTCACGACCAGCAGCGCCGACAGCTGCTGCGCCACCACCGTCGCCAGGCCCGCCACCGCCAGCCGCCGCACCTGCGGCGCGACCCCCTCGGGGAACCGCAGCGTGGGACGCAGGCCGAGCCGCAACCGCCACACGGCGAACCCGGCGGTCGCGGCCATGGCCACGCCGCCGCACGCGGTGCCGACCGCCAGCGTCAGCTCCGCCGACGCCGGAAGACGCGCTAGGTCGTTCTCGTAGCCGCGGCCCAGCGGCGCGTACACCAGGTACGCGCCGATCACCACGAGGCTCGACATCAGCGGCGCCAGCGCGGGCGCGACGAACCGCTTGTGCGACTGCAGCACCCCGTACAGCACCACCGCCAGCCCGTACATCACCATCTGCGACGACATGATCGCCAGCATGTCGCCGCCGACCGCGATGACCCCGGCGCGCGAGCAGCCCTCCAGGTCGCCCCGGACCAGCATGTGCATGATCGGGCGGGAGAGCGACGCGAGCGCCAGCGACAGCGGCACCATCGTCAGCACGATCCAGGTGACCAGCGCCGAGGCGATGCGCCGCACCCGCTCGTGGTCGCCGCGTTCGGCGGGGCCCGCCAGCACCGGCACCACCATGCTGGCCAGCGCCCCGCCCGCGACGATCTCGTACACGATGCTGGGCAGCTGGGTGGAGGTGAAGTACGCCTGGCTCAGGCAGGACGTGGTGACGGTCTGGGAGAAGGCGTAGGTGCGGCCGAACCCCGCCAGCCGCGACAGCACGGTGATGACACCGATGACGACGGCGGCGCCCGCCAGGCCGCCGGTGAGGCGGCGCAGTGGTGAGGTCACGGTGTCCGGTGCCAGTGGGGTCTGTGTCACGTCTGTCCGGGGAGCGCCCGGGGGTGCGGTGGGTGCGTGGGCGCGCAGGGTCGTCGTCGGGTGTCGAGGCGGGGGTGCCGTCACGTCCGGGCGGGACTGCGGCGGTGCAGGTCAGGGCGCCGGGTCGGCGGTGTGTTCGGAGTCGGCGGGACCGGGCTGCGCGGGCACCGAGGCGCCGGCCTGCGGGCCCGCGGCCGGGGGCGCGACGGGACGGCGGCCGAGCATGTCGAGCCAGTTCAGCGCCGGCGTCCGCTGGATGACCTTGGTGAAGCTGACGAACTCGCTGGCGGCGTTGAGCCCGGCCACCCCGGCCAGCACGGCCAGGCGGGGACCGCGGCCCAGGCGGGTGGCGGCCAGGCCGAGCAGGGCGCCCAGCGCGTTGGCGCCGGTGTCGCCGAGCATGGCGCGCTCCCCCAGGTCCTCGGGCAGCAGCGCGACGGCGGCGCCCAGCGGCGCGGCCACCACCGCGCGCGACCCGGTCATCGCCAGCGGCGTGCCGGTGAGCAGGCCGACCTTGATGGCGCGGCCGGGACGCAGGTCGAACAGGTTCATCAGGTTGGCGCTACCGGCGACGAGCGCGCCGTTGACCAGGGTGTCGAACGCGCGTCCGGTGCGGGTCGGCGCGGGCGAGCCCGCCACCGCGGCGGCGGCCAGGCCCGTGGCGCCGATGCCGAGGATCTTCACCGCGCCGCTGGTGACCTCGCCGCGCGCCAGCGCGCCCAGGTGCCCCTTGAACCCCCGCGAGGACGTCGTGCCCGCCACGTCGTCGTAGCCGCCGAGCACACCCGAGGCCGTGCCCGCCAGCAGGGCAGCGGCGCGCATCCGGCCGCCGAGCCCGGGGGTGAGCAGCCCGCCGGCGGCGGCGCCCGCCACGAACGCGGGGCCCTCCAGCAGGGTGACCGGTTCGCCGCGGTGGTTGGTGCGGCCCCACACCTCGTCTCCGGGCTTTCCGTTGAGCCCCGGGGGCCGCCGGGTCGCGGCCGCGTACGCGGCGCGCGCGGCGACGGCGCCCAGCGTCGCGCCGGCCAGGACGCGGGCCGCCGTGCGGAGCGTCCCGCCCGGCGCGGGCCGTGTCGTCCGTGTCATGGCAGTGGGGGTCATCTCAGTGGAGGTCATTGGGGCTCACCCGTTCCTCACCCGCTCTTGCTCGCGGTGGGCACCGGGGAGGGCAGGTAGCCGCTCACGCCCGACCCGGTGCCGTACTGGCCGGACGTGCCGGCGATCTCGTTCTGCAGCGCCAGCACCGCCACCACCCGGCCGGAGGAGGTGTCGACCATGTCGGTCGCCGACACCTGCTTGCGGACGTCGGAGTCGCGCAGCGCCGCGATCAGCCCGCCCTCCTGGGCGGAGGTGGACGGCCCGCCGACCACGACGCCGCGGCCCGCGCCGTCCAGCGCCGCCGCCAGCGACAGCAGCGCCCGGTTGTCGATCTCGCCGCCCTCGTACTGGTACGGGGTGGACGGCGCGATCATGACGGCGAGGGTGGCGTGCTGGCCGGGCCGGCCGGTGGAGGTCAGGTACCCGGCCTGCCGGAACCCGTTGAGCACGGCGCCGCCCTCGGCGTCCTCGCGGCCGCTGCGCGCGGTGTCCCGGGTGACCAGCGCGCTGGCCAGCACGGCGCCCGCGCGGTCGTAGGGGCCGCCGCCGTCGGGCAGCCTCACGCCCTCGGGCCGCAGCTGGCCGGCCAGCTCGTCGACGGTGCCGACCTGGTCGTCGTCCAGGAACTTCTTCTGGATGGTGACCCGGCCGGTGACGGTGGCGCCCGCCGTCTTGGCCAGCTCGCTGAGCTGCTCGATGCTGTCGTTGCTGGCGCCGGGCGTCTCGACGAACACCACCGACTGGCCCTTGAGCCGGTCGACGACCAGGTCGGCGCCGAGCGTCTTGGCGAACTGCTCCTCGCCGTCGCGCTGGGCCTCCAGCTGGCGCTGCTCCTGGCGCAGCTGCTGGCTGTTGCGGGCCGCGTCGCTCGCCTGCTTCTTCAGCTCGGCGGTCACCGACTGCGACAGCGTGGTCGAGCCCAGGATGATGCCGAGCGCCAGCGCCAGGAACACGGCGACGATGGAGACGAGGTGGTAGCGGAAATCGATCACGTGAACAGTCCGGTCAGCCAGAAGAGGAACGCGTGCCAGCGGTCGGCCAGCAGGGGACGGATGATCTCCCCGGCCGGCGACATGATCACGGCGGTGGTCATGGCGATGAACGCGCCGAGCACCAGGAACAGCAGCGAGGAGGTGGAGATGCGGCTGCGGTACAGGCGGCTGACGCCCTTGGCGTCCACCAGCTTGCTGCCCAGCCGCAGCCGGGTCAGGAACGTGCTGGCCATGCCGGCGCGGCCCTTGTCGAGGAACTCCACCATGTTGGCGTGCGTGCCGACCGCCACGATCAGCGAGGCGCCCTTCTCGTCGGCCAGCAGCATGGCGATGTCCTCGCTGGTGGCCGTGGCGGGGAACACGACCGCGTCGCGGCCGAGCTCGTTGACCCGCTTGAGGCCGGGCGCCCGGCCGTCCCGGTAGGCGTGCACGACGATCTCGGCGCCGCACGTCAGCGCCTCGTCGGACACCGAGTCCATGTCCCCGACGATCATGTCGGGCCGGTAGCCGGCCTCCAGCAGCGCGTCGGCGCCGCCGTCCACCCCGATCAGCACCGGGCGGTACTCGCGGATGTAGGGACGCAGCGTGGCGATGTCCTCGCGGTAGTGGTAGCCGCGCACCACGACCAGCGCGTGCCGGCCCTCGATCGGGGTCTTGACGTCGGGCACGCCGACCCCGTCGATGAGCAGGTCGCGTTCGCGCCGCATGTACTCCATGGTGTTGGCGGCGAACGCCTCGAGCTGGTGCGCCAGGCCCGTCTTGGCCTCGGCCAGCGCGGCCTCGACGGTCTCGCCGGTCTGCACCGTGCCCTTGGCGACCACCTCGGCGCCGCGGTACACCTCCGCGTCGTCCACCCGCACCCGGTCGCCCTCGCGCAGCCGGGAGAAGATCTCCGGGCCGACGTCGTCGAGCAGCGGGATCCCGGCCTCCACCAGGATCTGCGGCCCCATGTTGGGGTAGCGGCCGGAGATGCTGGGCGCCACGTTGACGACCGCGGCCACCCCGCACGACACCAGCGCCTCGGCGCTGACCCGGTCGAGGTCGACGTGGTCGATGACGGCGATCTCGCCGGGCTGCAGCCGCTTGGTCAGATTCTTGGTGCGGCGGTCGAGCCGGGCGACGCCGCCGACCCCGGGCCGGTCGTCCTCGCGGCCGCGGCCCAGGGCGAGCACGCGCCGCGGCAGCCGCTGGGACAGCCGGACGCGACGCTCGGTGGTCGGAGAGTCGTTCATCGCATGACATCCTGCCAGAGCACTTGAACCGACACCTGTAACGACAAGCGCCCGGCCGTGTCGGTTCGTTCACCGTCCGCGTTCACCGTCGCGTTCGCGCGCCGCACCGCCGACGTCCGCCGGGGCGTCGCGCGGGCCTGCCCGTGTGCGAGCCGCACACGCGACGCGCCGCCCGGTAAGGCGCTGCGGCACGTGACCGGCATGCCCGTGTCCACTGGGCAGACTACTCGATCAACGCGGCCGTTCCGCGCGGATCACCTACGGACGACCCATGAAATACCGGACGACACGCATAGAACGATGCACGTGCCACCGGAACGGTGCCGTCCGCGAGTGTCCCGGACGAACCACAACGCACGGTGCGTCAGGGCGCCGTTCAGCGCTCCTGGGCGGCCATCTGCAGGAGCTCCTCGGCGTGCGCCCGGCCCAGCTCGGAGTCCTCCAGCCCGGCCAGCATGCGCGACAGCTCCCGCACGCGGCCCTCGCGGTCCAGGACGGTGACGCCGCTGCGGGTGACCGACCCGTCGTCGGACTTCTCCACCAGCAGGTGCTGGTCGGCGAACGCGGCGACCTGCGGCAGGTGCGTCACCACGATGACCTGGGCGTTGCGGGCCAGCCGGGCCAGCCGCCGCCCGATCTCCACCGCGGCCTTGCCGCCCACGCCCGCGTCCACCTCGTCGAACACGAAGGTCGGCACCGGGTCGGCGCCGGCGAACACCACCTCGATCGCCAGCATCACCCGCGACAGCTCGCCGCCGGAGGCGCCCTTGTGCAGCGGCAGCGCCGGGGCGCCCGGATGCGGGGCCAGCCGCACCTCCACCTCGTCGGCCCCGTACGGCCCGTACTCGCCGGTCGGGGTGACGGCGACCTGGACGCGGGCGTGCGGCATGGCCAGGGCGGTCAGCTCCTCGGTGACCGCCTGGGAGAACCGCTCGGCGGCGCGCGTGCGCACCGCCGTCAGCTCGGCCGCCTCGGCGGCCAGCCGCTCCGACAGCTCGGCGTGCTCGGCGCGCAGCTCCTCGATGCGCTGGTCGTCGCCCTCCAGCTCGGTCAGCCGCGCCGCCGACCGCCGCGCCCACTCCAGCACCTCGTCCAGGGTCTGGCCGTACTTGCGGGTCAGCGCGGTCAGCTCGGCGCGCCGTTCCTGCACGGCGGCCAGCCGCGCCGGGTCGGCCTCCACCGAGTCGCCGTAGGCGGCCAGCTCGGTGCCCACGTCCGCCACCAGGTATCCGGCCTCGGCCAGCCGGTCCGCCAGCCCGGCCAGGGCCGGGTCGTGGTCGCGCACCGCCTCCAGCGCGTGCCGAGCCTGCCCGAGCAGGCCGACCACGTTGGCCGCCTCGATCACCGCGGCCGGGTCGCCCAGCAGCGCCTCGTGCGCGGCGGTGGCGGCGCCGCGCAGCGCGTCGGCGTGCGCCAGCCGCTCCTCCTCGGCGGCCAGCTCGACGTCCTCGCCCGGTTTGGGGTCGACCTTCTCGATCTCCTCCAGGCCGAAGCGCAGCACCTCCGCCTCGTTGGCGCGTTCGCGGGCCTGGGTGGTCAGCTCCTCCAGCAGCGCCCCGACCTGGCGGTGCCGCTGGTAGGCGGCGGTGTAGGCGCGCAGCGGCTTGGTCAGCGCCGAGCCCGCGTAGCGGTCGAGCGCGGCGCGCTGCCGCCCGGCCTGCAGCAGCCGCTGCTGGTCGGACTGGCCGTGCACGGCCACCAGGTCGTCGGCCAGGTTGATCAGCATGCTGACCGGCACGGACCGGCCGCCCAGGTGCGCCCGTGACCGGCCCTCGGCCGACACCGAACGGCTGATGATCAGCACGCCGTCGTCGAGCTCGCCGCCGGCCTCCTCCACCCGGTCCACCACCCGGCCGCCGGGGTCGACGACGATCCGGCCCTCGATGGTGGCGCGGCCCGCGCCCGGCCGCACCCGCTGCGGGTCGGCCCGCCCGCCGAACAGCAGGCCCAGGCTGGTGACCACCATGGTCTTGCCCGCCCCGGTCTCTCCGGTGACGACGTTGAACCCCGGGGACAGATCGAGCACGGCGTCGTCGATCACGCCGAGGCCCTGGATCCGCACCTCATCGACCATCGGACGCACCAGCGTCACAACCCCTCGCATCCACAGATCCCGGTTTCGGAGCCTCGCCGGTGAGAGTAGCGGGCGCCGCGAACCGCACGCTCCGCGAGCACGCGGAGTCCTCTCACATTACTTTTCCGCCTCTTCGT
This sequence comes from Actinomadura sp. NPDC047616, assembly GCF_040642915.1. Taxonomy (NCBI): domain Bacteria; kingdom Bacillati; phylum Actinomycetota; class Actinomycetes; order Streptosporangiales; family Thermomonosporaceae; genus Actinomadura; species Actinomadura sp. NPDC047616. Next base: position 13,659 of record NZ_JBEYTB010000017.1, on the reverse strand, counting down.
CCGCGTCCTGCGTCGTCCGTCCGGTATCGGGGCCGGGCGGCGCGGTCCGGTCGCGCGCGTCCGGCGGAGGCGCGGCGCGCATCCGGGTCAGCTCGGTGCCCATGTCGGTGCCGAGGCCGGTCTCGGCGGGGAGGGCGGTGTCGGCGGGGAGGGCGGGCTGGTGGGGGCGGCCGCGCCAGCCGGTGACCGGCAGCCCGAACTTGGTGACCAGCCGGTTGGTGAACGGGGTCAGGTGCAGGCGCGCCAGCCGGACCGGCGCCGCGCCCCGGCGGACCTCCACGCGGGCGCCCGGCGGCAGCCCCACCGTGCGGCGTCCGTCGCACCACAGCACCGCCCGGGGCGTGTCCGGCAGCACCTCCACCGCCACCACCGAGCGGGGCGAGACGACCAGCGGCCGGGCGAACAGGGCGTGCGCGCTGATCGGGACGACCAGCATCGCCTCGACCTCCGGCCACACCACCGGGCCGCCCGCGGAGAAGGCGTAGGCGGTGGACCCGGTGGGCGTGGCGCACACCACACCGTCGCAGCCCCAGTGCGACAGCGGCCGCCCGTCGATCTCGGTGACGACCTCCAGCATCCGCTCCCGCTCGGCCTTCTCGACGGTGGCCTCGTTGAGCGCCCAGGTGACGTCGGTCACCGTGCCGTTGCGGCGCACGACCACGTCGATGGTCATGCGCTCCTCGACGTCGTAGCGGCGGGTGACGACCCGGTCGACGGTGTTGGTCAGGTCCTCGCGTTCGGCCTCGGCCAGGAACCCCACGTGGCCGAGGTTGACGCCCAGCAGCGGCGTCCCCGCCTCGCGGGCCAGGTCGGCGGCGCGCAGCAGCGTCCCGTCGCCGCCGAGCACGATCACCACCTCGGCGTCCTCGGCCGCCGCGGCGGTGCGCGGCATGACCTGCACGCCGACGCAGCCGATGTCCTCGGCCTCGCCGTCCAGCACCCGCACCGCGATCCCGGCCTCGCTGAGCCGGGTGATGACCAGCTGGGCGCTGCGGACCGCCTCCGGCCGCCCGGTGTGCGCCACCACCAGCACCGATCTCTTGCTCAAACGCCCTCCCCGGGTCGCGTCACCGCGCCGCGGCCGCCTTCGCCCGCGCCACCTGCCTTGCCCGCGTCGCCCCAGTTTGCCGCTATTTCGCCCCTCCTCGCGGCCTTTCCCGCGTTCCTCCGGTTCCACGCCCGATAGCACGAGATCCCGCCCGGACGCGCCCCGCCGTGCCGCGCCGCGCACCGTGCCGCGCACCGTGTCGCGTCCTCGCGCGGGCGGGGAGCACGCACGATCACTGCGGCCCCTCCGCGATCGCCTTCTCCAGGGCGGCCTCGTCCAGCGGAGGCTCCCCGGCACGCAGCCACAGGAAGTACTCCACGTTCCCCGACGGGCCCGGCAGCGGGCTGGCGACGACGCCCGCGACGCCCAGCCCCAGCTCGGCGGCGTGCCCGGCGACGTCCCGGACCGCCTCGGCGCGCAGCGCCGGGTCGCGCACCACCCCGCCCGCGCCGACGCGCTCCTTGCCCACCTCGAACTGCGGCTTCACCATCAGCGCGTAGTCGGCGCCGGGCGCCACGCAACGCTTGATCGGCTCCAGCACCAGCCGCAGAGAGATGAACGACAGGTCGCCCACCACCAGGTCGGGCGGCGGGACGTCCGGCGCGCCCAGCATCTCGGGGGTCAGGTTGCGGATGTTCACCTGCTCCAAAACGGTGACGCGGTCGTCGGTGCGCAGCGACCAGGCCAGCTGCCCGTACCCGACGTCCACCGCGTACACGTGCGCCGCGCCCGCCCGCAGCAGCACGTCGGTGAACCCGCCCGTGGACGCGCCCGCGTCCAGGCAGTGGCGCCCCTCCACCTTCAGCCCGGAGAACGCCGCCAGCGCCCCCGCCAGCTTGTGCCCGCCGCGCGAGACGTACTCGGGACCGGCGTCGGCGGTGTCCACCACCACCGCGGCGGCGAGATCGACCTGCGTGGCCGCCTTCCCGGCGACCCGTCCGCCGACCCGCACCCGCCCCTCGGCGATGAGCTGACCGGCGTGCTCGCGCGACCGCGCCAGCCCCCGGCGCACCAGCTCGGCGTCCAGCCGGCGCCGCTTCACGGCCGCCCGCCCTGAGCCGCCGCACCGCCGCGCGGCGGGGGAACGCCCGGCCCCGGCGGCCGGGGCATGGGCGGCCGCGGCCCCGGGGGGCGCGGCACCGGCGGCCCGGCGTCCTCCGGCTCGTCGGCCGACGCGAGCAGATCCTGCAGCCGCTGGTGGACGTCCTGGAACACCGCCACATGGCGCGACACCGGCGTACCGCCCAGCCCCGCGAAACGCTCCAGCACCAGGTCGACGCGCGGATCGCCGGTCGGCTCCGGCGGCGGCCCGGCGGGCACGACCGCCTCGGCCACGCCCGTCCGCGCCCCGGCGGCTCCGCCCTGGGCCGGCACCGCGGCTCCGCCCTGGGCCGGCACGGCGGGGCCGCCCGGCGTCTCGGGCCGGGCAGGCGGGTTCTCGGGCGCGGCATGACCGGCCCGGTCCGACGGCTCCACGGGCTCCCCCACGGCCTCGCCAGACATCACCTGTAACCTCCAAGAAGACCCCGACCGCGCACCGCGGGTCGCCTCCGGCTCTGTCAGAACGCTACCGTCCCTTCACGACATCGTTGTCGACCGAACGGGGAACGGCCTGACCATGGCGAACGAGGAGGACTGCCGCGCGGCCCTCGGGCGAATCACCGAGCGGCTGGCCGAGGTGGACGAGGACCAGCTCGCCGAGCACGTCGTCGAACGCACGATCAGCTGCCGCATTCCCGACCTGAGGCTGGCCTACCGCTCCCGGATCCACGCCGGCGGCCTGGATCCCTTCGAGCCCACCGACGACCCCAAGGCCGCCCAGGTGCGGATCACGGTGCGCAGCGACGACCTCGTGGCGCTCGCCAACGACGAACTGCACCCCGCCCGCGCGTTCACCAGCGGACGGCTGAAGGTGGAGGCGAGCCTGTTCGACCTGCTGCGCCTGCGCAAACTGCTGTGAGACCCCGCCGCCGGGTGGGCGGCGGGGCCCCGGCCGAGGCCTGCGGCACCCTCACGAGGCCCGCGAAAGCTCCTTGTGCTCCTTGTACGCCCGCGGCAGCCTGAAGCCCCGCTCGGCCATGACGGCGCGCAGCCGGTCGGGATAGTCGGTGATGATGCCGTCCACGCCGTCGTCGATGAGCTTGTTCATGGTCGCCTGGTCGTCCACGGTCCAGGGGATCACCTTGAGGCCCAGGCGGTGCGCCTCGTCCACCATCGTCTTGGTGACGTACGGACGGTAACCGGGGTCGGTGACCTTGCCGTTCTGCGGGAAGCCGTGCACGGGGGAGAACGCCGACGCGCCGAACGACCTGACCGCCCGCAGCGGGTCGCCGCCGAAGTCGTCGATGTCGATGCCGCCCAGCCACGGCGACCTGCCGGGCTGCCCCACCTGCAGGAAGTCGTAGTTGGTCAGCGCGACCAGCGGCAGCCTCGGCTCGACCTGGCGCATCCGCATCAGCGCGCCCCAGTCGAAGCTCTGGATCGTCACCTGCCGCACCATCCGCGCCCGCCGCACCTCACGCGCGGTGACCCGCACGAACTGCTCGCGCGGTGCCGTCTCGCTGGGCGCCCCCGCCTCCACCTTGGTCTCGACGTTCAGCTTCACGCCGTACGCGCGGTACCGGTGGACGAGCCCGAACACCTCGCTCAGCAACGGCATCCTGGCCCCGGGCTCGGCCCGCTGCCCCGGGAACTCCGGCAGCGTCCGCGAACCGCAGTCCAGGGTGCGGACCTGCTTGAGCGTCAGCGTGTTGACGTACTTGCCGACGTAGGGGTACTCGGGGTCGCCCGGTGCGGCCGGCCCCGTGTCCTGGCACTTGCGCCCGTCGACCCGGCGGTCGTGGGTCACCACGGCCTGCCCGTCCTCGGTGATCTGCACGTCGAGTTCCAGCGTGCTCACACCGAGCCGCAGCGCGTTGGCGAAGGCGGGCAGCGTGCTCTCCACCACCAGCCCCAGCCCGCCCCGGTGGGCCTGCAGATCGAACGTCCGGTGTCCCGGTCCGGCCTTGGTGACCCCCGTCACGGGCGCCACGGTGGTGGCGGCCTGCGCGGTCCCTGCCGCCGTCACCGCGAGCGCGCCCGTCAGCGTCGCCCCGAGGACGACACGGCGCCATCTGGTCATAGGTGTCTCGCATCCCTTCCGTCCTGGCGGGCCGCACGGCCCGCGGGACACGGTGCGCCGCCCCAGGGTGCGCCGAGTGAGCCCAAGACGAACGATCAGTAGCCCTCACGCGAACAAACCAGGCCCTTCCGTCTCTACCCCCCCTGGGGCCTCCCGGGGCGGGCGGGATGACCGCTAGGCGTGGTCGTCAGCCGGACACGGGCACGGGCGCTCACGAACATGGGCCGCGCGCACCGCGGGTCGCTGTGGGGGTCAGTCGAGAGACAGGCGGTCGAGCGCGGCAGTGACGGACTTCGGGGCGGCCGGCTGCTCGTCGTGCCAGGCGGCGGCTGCCAGGGCGCGTAGGCCGTCGTAGGGGTCGCCGTCGCCGGTCAGTTCGATGACGTCGTCCGTCCATCGGGCGGTCCACCCGGCGCACTCGAAACGATCGCCGGAAGTCCGCACGTGTGGTTGGGGGGCGAGCAGGCCGGTCAGGTCCGGTGCCAGATAGGTGGGGCGGTGGTGGGGCGGCGCGGTGAGGGCCGTCAGCGGGTCCGTCACCCCGGTCAGAACCAGCAGGCTGTCGGCGCCTCCGTTGTGGGCGCCCTCGATGTCGGTGTCGAGCCGATCACCCACCACCAGCGGCCGCTGCGCGCGGGTGCGCAGGATCGACTCGCGGTGCAGGGGACGCTCCGGCTTACCCGTCACGATGGGGTCCCCCCCGGTCGCGGCCCGGATGACCTGCATCAGCGCGCCGTTCCCCGGCTGCTGCCCACGGACGCCCCCGGGGATGGTCAGGTCGCCGTTGGACGCGACGAACAACGCGCCGTCGCGTACGGCACGGGCGCCCTCGGTCATGAGGTCGTACGACAACCGCGGGTCGAAGCCCTGCACGACCGCGGCCGGTCGTTCGGAGGCGGACGACACCGGACGGAGCCCCTGGGCGTACAGCGCGTGCCTCAGGCCCATGCCGCCGACGACGAGCACCGCCGAACCGCTCGGTAGCCGTTCGGCCAGCAACCGCGCGGCGGCCTGCGCCGACGTCACCACGTCCTCCGCCTCGGCCGGAACCCCCACCTCGGTCAGCAGTGCGGCGACCGCCGAGGGTGTACGGGAGGCGTTGTTGGTCACGAACGCCAGCCGCTGGCCGGCGGCGCGCGCCTTGGCCAGGGAGTCGGCGGCGGCGGGTACCGGGCGGTGCCCGATGTAGACCACGCCGTCAAGGTCGAGCAGTGCGACGTCGTACGCCTCGCACAGCGGCCTGTCACAGCCCTTCATCGCGTCCCTTCCGCTCGGACGGTCCCAGCCCGATGGTACGGGCCGGTCACCTGCGGGACGCGAGGGTGGCCCGGGCATGCCGCAGCGCGTTGGCATAGTCCCTGTTGTCGGGCCGCATGGCGACCGCGAGCGCCAGGTACTCCACCGCGCCCTCGAAGTCGCCGAGGCGGCTGAGCGACAGCCCCAGGCCGAACAACGCGTAGTCCTCGGCGGGGTCGGCCTCGACGATCCAGCGGAAGCTGTCGGCGGCGTCGCCGTAACGCCGCGCCCCGAACTGGGCGCGGGCCAGTGCCTCCCGGATGCTGCGCGAGGACGGCTCGGCGTCCGCGGCCCGCGAGAGCAACTGCAGGGCCGCCGCGGCGCTCCCCGACCGGAGCAGGCTCAGACCACGCGTGTACCACTCGTACACGCCGCCGTCCGGGCCGCCGGGATCGTCGCCGGGAGCGTCCTGCGGGGAATCGTCCGGCCGTCCCGGTCCTTGAACACTCATGTGGACCTCCCCTCGGACTCCGGGTCCCTTCGACCGTACCCGGGCACGGACGAAGCACCGCTCGCGGATTAGCATGCCCACGGTGAACGACGATCTCCCCTCCGGACTGGACGCCGAGGAATTCAGCGCCCGCGTCTTCGGCACCGCGGAGCCGCCCTCCGGCGGCGGCCTGGAGCTGGCTCCGTTCCGCGGAGTGCGGTTCGCCCCGGAGGTCGTCGGCGACCTGGCGACGGTGACCACCCCGCCGTACGACCTGATCGACGCCGCGGAGGTGCGGCGGCTGCTGGCCAGCGGCGGGTACAACATCGTCCGGCTGATCCTGCCGCCCACCCCGGAACAGGCCCGCGACACGCTGCACGAATGGCTGGCCCAGGGCGCGCTCACGACCGACCCCGAGCCGTCCCTGTACGTCTACGAGGTCGCGGACGCCCGCAAGGTCGTGCAGCGGGGGCTCATCGGCGCCCTCGCCCTCCGTGCGGAGGCGGACCGGGTGGTGCTCCCCCACGAGAACGTCTACCCGGGACCGGTCCGCAACCGCCTGGCTCTGATGACCGCCGTCCAGGCCGATCTGGAACCGATCTTCCTGGTGTACGAGGGCGACGGCGACACCGCCGACATCGTCGACGAGACCGCCGACGGCACTCCCCTGCTGTCCGTCCGCACCGACGACGGCCTCGAGCACCGCCTGTGGCGCGTCACCGAACCGCACCTGCACGCCCGGATCGCCGCCGACCTGCGGCCCCGGCAGGCGCTGATCGCCGACGGCCACCACCGGTACGCCGCGTACCGCACTCTGCAGGCCCGTCACCACGCCGCGGGCGACGGCCCCGGGCCGTGGGACCACGGCCTCGCCCTCCTGGTCGACTCGACGCGCTACCCCCCGTACCTGGGCGCCATCCACCGCGTCCTGCCGAACCTGCCGCCGCACGTCGCCGTGGACCGCGCCGCGAGGTTCTTCCAGGTCACGCCCCTGCGGCCAGACCTCGACGAGGCCGTCGCCCGCCTGGCCGACGCACCGCGCCCCGCCTACCTGCTCGGCGGCGGAGACCGGCCGCATCTGCTGACCGCCCCCGACCCGCGCCGCCTCAGCGAGGCGATGTCCTGCGGCCACTCCCCGCGCTGGCGCAGTCTCGACACCGCCGTCCTCGATCGCCTCCTCATCGAGGAGGCCTGGCACGTCCCCGAGGACGAACGCAGCGTCGAAGTGGTGCACCACGATCCCGCGGCCGCGCTCGACCGGGCCCGCCGCACCGGCGGCACCGCTGTGATCCTCAACCCGCTCAAGGTCGAGGACGTCCTCGCCGTCGCCGGCGAGGGCGAACGGGTCCCCCGCAAATCAACCTCCTTCGGCCCCAAACCCCGCACCGGCCTCGTCCTCCGCCTCCTCCACTGAGCCCTGAACCCGCCGAATACGTGGCACGTAGAGTGACCGCCACAGAACAACCCGTACGTCCACCCCTACTCCGCCGGCCACCCCCCGGTGACGGCCGCTTCATCGGCGTTCCCAGTCGAACACTCAGCCAAAGTCGCCCCGCACAGGCTCGGGCGCTGCACCAGCCGCCCCACTCGACGCCGACACAGCCAACCGCCGCTGGACAGCCTCGCCACCGTCCGAGCGCAGGGGGATGGCGTGCCCCCTCTGGCCAAGAGCAGGACGCGCGGGCGCACCTGGGCGAGGCACCCGAGCCATCCCCGCCACCACCGCCCCACCGGCTTCACCCGCCCGCCATCGCACCCCAACAACCGCCCCCACCGCCCAGACACCCCCCAACTCACTCCCCGACGGCCCCTACTCGCCCCACCACACCCCCGCCCCTGCTGATACGGCTCGGCCAGTGCAGCCCGGTCGGCGCGGCGCGGCGTTACACGACGCGGTGATGTGCCCCACTCTCATCGCGGATCGATCGGCCGGTGCAGCCCGGCAGGAACATCCCAGGGGCACCTGACCCAACGTCGCCGGCCCCAACGCGGCCTGTCGCCGTCGGTGCGACCCGACCCGACATGGCACCGGGCCGGTTGGTACGGCTCGGCCTGTGCGGCCCGGGCGGTGTGGCACAGGCGGTGTGGTCGGTGTGGTGTGGTCGGGTCGTGCGTTGGTTGGGGCGGCTTGGGACTTGTTGCGGCGGCTGGTCACTTGGGCTCTGGCGTTTGGGCACCCTGTGCGTTCGCAGGTGTTAGGGAGAAGTCGGTTCCTGTGGGCTGCTTCTGCGGGGTGGGTGGGGTCAGTCTTCGCGGAGTTCCTCCTCTATGGGTGGGCGTTCGGTGTCGGTCATGTGCTCGGCCAGGCCGGGCTTGGTGTGGTGGCGTCGCTGGTAGGTCTTCTCCGATTCGGTCCGGTCGGGGAACGGCTCGACGGGGACCGAGCGGAGCACCTCGTGGACGCCGTCGTAGTCGCCGAGCGGGAGAGCCGACAGCGCCTTGACCTCGGACTCGTCGGCGCCGTGGCGGCGGGCGTGCTCGACGATCTCGTCCTTGTCGGCCGGGAACGCCAGGTCGCCCAGCAGTTCCCTGATGTGTTCCACGTCGTGGAGCCTCATGTCGCCTCCTCTCGGAGGGGGCCCTGCCCGGCAATGCGCTGGGCATTCGTGGCCCGCGTCAGGGGACGGCCGGTCCACGGCCACCAGGGTGGCCTCGTGGACCTCCACCTCATGACGGCCCAGTCTCAGGTCCCCGGCGCGCCAGAAGCGGCGCCGTAACGAGCCGTGCACCTTGACGAGATCGTCGCGGCGCCAGGTGGCCGAGTCGTCGCGGACGCGGGCGTCGAACGCCGCGCAGGTGATCGTGTCGACCACGCGGCGGGCTCCCGGGGCGCGTGGACGGTCCACGACCAGCCGCCACGAGACGACCATGCCCCCAGCCGTCAGCGGACGCCGGACGGGGTCGTCGGCCAGCCTGCCGCACAGGATCACGCAGTTGACGTGCATCACCGCCTCCTTCCGTCCCCTCAACGATCCGGCAGCGGGGACCGCGGGCGAAAGGCCGGGCTCGAACTGTGGATAACCGGGCCGGTGCGGAGCGATGATCGTCCAATGGACACCACGATCACGCCGCTGGGCGGCGACGTCTACGAGATCGACACGCGGATGGCGGGATACGCGGGCATCACCGCGGGTTATCTGATCCTGTCCGACCGGCCGTGCCTGGTGGAGCCGGGGACCGCCGGGTCGGCGCCGGTGGTGCGGCGGGCGCTGGACGAACTCGGGGTCGGACCGTCCGACCTGGCGACCGTGGTCGTCACGCACATCCATCTCGACCACGCGGGCGGGGTCGGGGACATCGCGAAGATGTACCCCGACGCCGAGGTCGTCGTCCACGAGAAGGGCGCGCGGCACCTGGCGTCGCCCGAGCGGCTGATGCGCAGCGCGCGCATGGTGTACGGGGACCGGCTCGACACGCTGTTCGGGGAACTCAAGCCCACGGACGCCGAGCGCATCCGCGCCGTCGAGGACACCGGGGTGATCGACCTTGGGGGCGGGCGGAGGCTGGAATCGCACTACTCCCCCGGGCACGCCAAGCACCACGTGGGGCTGATCGACTCGCAGACCGGCGACCTCTACGTGGGGGACGCGGCCGGCGTCTACATCCCTGAAACGAAGGATGTGCGGCCCGCCACGCCGCCCCCTGACTTCGACCTGGACACGGCGCTGGCCTCACTGCGCAAGTTCCAGGCCCTCGGGCCACAGCGGCTGCTTTTCGCCCACTACGGCCCCGTCTCGGACGTGACGGAAACGCTGGAGCGCTCCGCCGAAGAACTCCGCGTCTGGGTCGACACAGTGCGGGACGCGCGCGACCAGGGACTGGACCTCGACCACGCCGTCGCCATGGTCCGCGACCGCACCAACGAGCGTTACGCCCTCACCCGGTCCGACGTCGATCCCGAGCTCGCGGCCAAGTACGAGGTGCTGAACGGGATCGAGAGCAACGTCGCGGGCATCATGCATTCCCTCGGCGAGCCCGGGACACGTTGAGGTGATCGGCACTCAGGCGGGCGCCTTGACGTTGTAAGGTTCCGCTTGATCGTGGCGGAGGGACGGGCGGCGCGGCCGGCGGAGTCAGCGGCGGAACGGCCCGGTGACCTCGTAGGTGCAGCCGTCCGTCCCCGCCGCGAAGCCGCTGGTCCCCCGCTGGGACGAGAAGTACAGGCGGCTGCCGTCGGGCGAGAACGCCGGCCCGGTGATCTCGGACTCGTCATGGCCGAGAACGCGCAGGAACGGGGCGACCACACCGTCGGGTGTGATCACGTTGATCTCCATGTTGTCGCCGTCCTCGGCCACGTACAGATCTCCGGAGCGCGTCCCGGTGATGTTGTCCACGCCCGCGAGCGGGGGCTCACCGGTGGTGACGAGGTCGTCGTCGTAGGCCAGGTCCAGCCGTCCGGCGGCGGCGTCGTACGCCCACACACGGTTGTCCCCCTTGGTGGTGAAGTAGCAGACACCGCCGGTGTAGTAACAGCCTTCGCCCCCGTTGAAGCGCATGGCGCCCGGCACCTGGTTCCGGGTCGGCGTCAGCCAGATCTCCGGGTTGGGCACCCGCGCCCAGGTGACCGCACCCGTGCCGGAGCCGACGAGGACGTCCAGTGTCCCTGCCGACAGATCCCCCCAGGTCGAGGGCCGGAACCGGTAGAAGCAGCCGTCCGGCTGGTCCTCAGTGAGATAGACGACCTGACGGTCCGGGTCGCACGCGGCGGCCTCGTGCTTGAAACGCCCCATGGCCGCGCGCGCTTGGGCGGAACGCTCACCCCTGGGGTCGGTCTCGTACACCAGTCCGAGATCGTGTTCCTCGCACGACAGCCACGTCCCCCAGGGTGTCGCTCCGCCGGCACAGTTCAGCGTCGTGCCGTTGAGGATGCGGTACGCCGAGACGACTTTTCCCGCCGCGTCGAACCGTACGGCTGACACGCCCCCGACAAGGGGGGCCTCGGAGTTGCTCACGTAGATCCACCCGTTGCCGTCCGGGAAGCACGCCCCACCGTCCGGCGCGGGATGCCAGGTGTACCGGGTGCCCTCCACGCGTCGCAGTGACCGGGCGATGACGCGGCTGGTGAATCCCTGGGGCAGCTGGATGCCGTTACCGTCCGCCGCCAGCAACGGCCCGTACGGGCCGGGCCCCGGCTGCGCCGGCCCTGAGGCGAACGCCTGCTGCCACGGTGCCCCGGAGAACGCGGCCGTGCCGCCCGCGACGGCGGTCGTACGGAGGAAGGTACGTCGGCTTGGCCCTGTCGTCGGCATGGCGCTCCTCACACGCTCGTTCACGATCACGTGGAGTCGACCACCGGCATATGGCACCGGCGCCCCCGAACGACCACGGTCCCGTGAACATCGCGCGAAGCGCGGCAACCGTCAAGATTTCGGGCGGGGTCCGCTCAGCCGGCGGACCCGTTCCGCTCCTCTCCACGGCCCTCCGCCAGGCCCTCGCCGTTCTCCGCGGCCTCCGCGCCGCCCACAGGGCCCTCCGGGCCCTCTGAGGGGCCGTCACGGTCCTCCGGCTGCACGACCGGCTCCCGGAACACCACCGATATCTCAGGCGCCTCGTCGTCCGCCTCGGCCGGTGCTGGACGATCGCGGTCGTGCGTCGCGTCATTCGCGGCGGCGGTGCCCGTCGACGTCGCGGACGTCGCCTCGGCGGCCACGGGCTCCTGGAACACCACGGAGATCTCCGGAGCATCGAGGACGACAGGACCGCGGGGCTCGTCGGCCGCTTCGGCCTCGCCGGCCGTCGCCGGTGCGTCTGCGTCGTCGGCCTCGAGGGCCTCCGCCGGCTCCTCGCCGGTCGTCGACGGTGGCGCCTCCTCGTGGTCCAGGAACTCCGCTCCGGCCTCCTCGTCCTCCTCGGTGTCGATGATGTGGAGGCCCTCCAGCTCCGCGTAACGCTCGGCCGCGTCGGTCTCCCCGTCGCGGTCGGCCGCCGCGGCGCGGGCGAACCAGTCGCTCGCCTCGTCGCGACGCCCCGCGGCCTCGAGCGCGTCGGCGTACGCGTAGAACAGCCGCGCCGACCAAGGACGCAACCGGCGATCCTTCAACTCGGGCACCTGGAGGGCGACGACCGCCGCCTCGTACTGCTCCAGGTCCCGCCGCGCCCCCGACTCCACGATGCGCAGCTCGATCCTGCCGGCCTGGTCGAGCCGTTCCGCCTCGGCGGACTTGATGAGGTCGAGCGCGCGCTCGGGCCGCCCCAGACCCCGCTCGCAGTCGGCCATGACGGGAAGGTAGGCGTCGCCCCCCGTCCCCAGCCGGCGCGCCGCACGCAACTCCGCCAGCGCCTCGGACCACTCTCCCGCGCGGTAGGCGGAAAGCCCTGCGGCCTCCCGGACTATCCCGACGCGGGAGGCCAGCCGTCGGGCGGCCTTCGCGTGGAGGTAGGAGGTCTGCGGGTCGTCCTCGGAGAGACGTCCCGCCATCACCAGGTGCCGGGACACTCGTCCGGCGAGGTCCTTCGGCAGGGCACGCAGTTCGGCGCGCACCTCCGCGTCCAGTTCACCGCCCGTGACGTCCTCCGGCACCGTCGGCTCGTCGTACTTGGGCGTGTGGTCTTCGCGTTCCGGGGCGGCCTCACGGCGCGCGAACCTGTCACGGGACGGGCCGTAGGGGCGTCCCCCGCCCCTGTTCTGCCTTTGCGCACCGGGTGCGCCCCGCCGTCTGTCGGCGGTGCGCCCACGGTCCTGGTACCGATCGCGCCCACGCTCACGGTCCTGATACCGGTCGCGCCCACGATCCTGGTACTGGTCGCGCCCACGCTCACGATCCTGATACCGGTCGCGCCCACGATCCTGGTACTGGTCGCGCCCACGCTCACGATCCTGATAGCGGTCACGCCCACGATCCTGGTACTGGTCGCGCCCACGCTCACGATCCTGATAGCGGTCACGCCCACGATCCTGGTAGCGCTCGCGCCCGCGCTCACGATCTCTGTCGAAGCCGCGGTCACGGTCGCGACCTCGGTCCCGGTCCCGGTCCCGGCCACGGTCGCGAACGGCATCACGGTCACGGTCCCGGCCACGAACCTGGTCCCGAGCCTGGTCGCGGTCGCGGTCGCCGAAGCGGCCCTTGCCGCGCTGGGCGTCGAATCGACGGGAGGCGGCAGGACGTCCTGTGCGCCGCTCCTCCTGGTCCTTGCCCGAGCCAGTGCCGAATGGACGCCCGGAGCGCCTGTCCTCACCGCGCGGGCTCCGGCGAACGTCGGCGCGCTGTTCGTCGCGCCTCTCGCCCGCGGGTCGAGGACGATCCGAGGACCGCCTGAACGGTCGATCGCCCGCGCGTTCGTCCCGCCTGTCCTGGGACCTGTCCTGCCGGTCACGTGCCGGACGATCTTTCCAGCCGCCACCCGAGCCCGATCGGCCCGGACGAGACCCCGTCGCTGGACGGCCGCCCCGCCCAGAGTCATCGCGTGACGCGAAACCGCCGCCCTTGCGTTGCCCCGGTCCCCCGGTGCCGCGAGGCTTGCCCCCACGACCGGCAGGCGTTCCCCGTCCCCCGTTCCTGCGCTGCCGCTCGTCGCGCCGCCGGCGGTCGTCGCCGCCGCGGCCGTCCTCTTCCGCGCTCATCCCGTCCGTCACAGTTTCTCGATGTTCGGTGGACCCTCGTACTCTATTTTGGCAGGTCCAGACATGCGTCGAGGGCCGACCTCGTTACCGAGGCGGCCCTCGACCAAAAGAATGTCCGGCGGCGTCCTACTCTCCCACACAGTCTCCCATGCAGTACCATCGGCGCTGAAGAGCTTAACTACCGGGTTCGGAATGGGACCGGG
>NZ_JBEYTB010000016.1:150501-227275 GCF_040642915.1 Actinomadura sp. NPDC047616 | reverse complement strand
GGCCGACAAATCCCAAAAAGGACAGTCGAGACGTCAGTCAGTCGGTGGGTCAGACCCACCTGCGGCGTCACCACGAACATCATCACTGTCAGTCGAACAGGTCGGGCTGCTCGCGGGTGATCTGGTCGTACAGCGGCTGGTAGTTGATCCAGCCGACCAGGTCGTTGCCGATCTGCCGGTGGGTGAGCACCGCGTTGTCGTGCTCGATCGGCACCACCGGGCCCGCCGCCTTGGCCAGCAGCTGCACCTGGCACGAGCGCTCCATGGTGATGAACCACCAGGCGGCGGCGTCGACGGTGTCGCCGACGGTGAGCAGGCCGTGGTTGCGCAGGATGACCGCCTTGGTGCCGCCGAGCGCGGCGGCGATGCGCTTGCCCTCCTCCAGGTCGGTGACCACGCCGGTGTAGTCGTCGAACAGGCCGTGGTCCTGGTAGAAGGCGCACACGTCCTGGGTGATCGGCTCCAGCTTCTGGCCGAGCGCCGACAGCGCCCGCCCGTGCACCGAGTGGCTGTGCGCGGCGGCCACCACGTCGGGACGGGCCTGGTGCACCTGGGAGTGGATGGCGAACGCCGCCTCGTTGACCGGGTAGCGGCCCTCCACCACCTTTCCCTCGTGGTTCACCAGGATCAGGTCGCTGACCCTGATGTGCTTGAACGACATCCCGAACGGGTTGACCCAGAAGTGGTCGAGGTGCTCCGGGTCGCGCGCGGTGATGTGCCCGGCCACGCCCTCCTCGAAGCCGAACCTGCCGAACAGCCGCAGCGCCGCGGCCAGGCGCTCCTTGCGGTGCCGGCGCTCGTCCTCGACGTTGTCGAAGGTGGGCGGCAGCCGGAAGATCAGGTCCTGCGGCGGCAGCTTCTCGAGGAACTCCTCGTTCTCGGACACGGGCGACTCCTTGCCTTCGTCTGCGACCACCAAAGCGCACCGCGTCCGCGCCCGTCCAGACCCGGACGGGCGGGAACCCCGCTCACGGCCGCGGGCGCCGGACGCCGGCGACGGCATGGGATGATCACATTCGGCAGCGGGGGCACAGGGAGGGAGCGCGGGTGACGACACCGCAGATCAGCACGGTGATGTGGCCGACCACGTCGTGGCCGGAGGCGGGGCGGACGTGGCGGCGCGCCGAGGAGCTGGGGTTCGCGGCGGCCTGGGTGTACGACCACGTCGCGTGGCGCGGCACCACCCCGTGGTACGACGCGTACACGACGCTGGCGGCCGCCGCGGCCGTCACCTCCCGCATCCGGCTCGGCACGCTCGTCACCTCGCCGAACTTCCGGCATCCCGTGCCGACCGCGCACGCGATCAAGACGATCGACCACGTCAGCGGGGGACGGCTCACCGTCGGCATCGGCGCGGGCGGCGGCACCCGCCGGTCCGACGCGGGCATCCTCGGCGGCCCCGACTGGTCGCCGCGCGAACGCGCGTCGCGGTTCGAGGAGTGGGTGCGGCTGCTCGACCTGGTGCTGCGCGGCCCGGAGACCACCTTCACCGGCACCTACTACTCGGCGCGGGAGGTGCTGACCGAGCCCGGCTGCGTGCAGCGGCCCCGGGTGCCGTTCGCGATCGCCGCCACCGGTCCCCGCGGCATGCGGCTGGCCGCCCGGTACGGCGCGATGTGGGTCACCACCGCGGGCGACGCCGACGATCCGCGCGCGACCGTGCGCGACCAGCTCGCCCGCCTGGACGAGGCGTGCGCCGCCGAGGGACGCGACCCCGCCGAGCTGCGGCGGCTGTTCCTGACCGGCTTCACCCACGAGCCGTGGCTGCGCTCGGCCGAGTCGTTCGCCGACCTCGCCGGAGCCTACGCCGAGCTCGGCATCACCGACATCGCCGTGCACTGGCCCCGCCCCGGCACCGACTGGGACGCCGACATGAAGGTGTTCGAGGCCGTGGCCGCCAGTTCCGGGTGAACCCGGTGGGATGAGACGCGAACGGAGGCGGGACGTCGCGGCCGCGTGCGCGGGCCGTCACATGCGGTACCGGCCGCCTTCCACGCCCCACTCGCCGAACGGCGGGCCCCTGCCCGCGTCCATCGCCGCGCACGCCTCCTCGTCCAGGCGGGCGAACACGAGCCTGCGCACCGCGAGCCGCCGTGCCGCCTCGACGGTCTGCCGCATCCCGGGCGTCCCGGCGAAGACGAGGTCGGCGTCCTCGGCCCACAGCGGCAGCCCCCGGCACTCGGGCGCCCAGACCGCCGTGTGGTGGCCCGCCGCTATCCGGTAGCCGACCGGCGCGTCCCCCGGGAGCGGCAGCGGCTCCACGTGCAGCGCCCCGTGCCTGAACGAGGCGACGGCCGGATGCGGCATGCCGCTGTCGCCGGCGATCCGGCACAGCTCGGGGTAGACGGCGTCGTCCCGGCGGCGCACCAGCCATGCCTGGACGGTCTCCGGCGGCTCCGACCCCGGGCCGCCGTCGAACCCGACGTGCGTGCGCCCGTACTCGACCAGCAGCCCGGCGGGCGCGAACCTCGCCGAGCCCGCCGTGCCGACCCCGAGCAGCATCAGGCGCACACTCCGATCGTCACCCCGCCCGCCGTCGCCGGTAAACCATGCCCGGTCAGGGGTTGGGGCTGGTGGTGGTCAGGGACATGGCGGCCTGGGCGGCGAGCAGTTCGGTGGGGGTGCAGCCCGCGAGGGCGCGGAACTCGCGGATGAGGTGGGGCTGGTCGTAGTAGCCGCAGGCGTGGGCGACGTCGGCCCAGGGACGCCGCGGATGGCGGGTCATCATGCCCAGGGCGCGGTGGAAGCGCAGGACCCGGCCCATGACCTTGGGCGGCAGGCCGACCTGCTGCTTGAACCGGTCGTTGAGGTGCTTGCGGCTCCAGCCGACCTCGCCGGCGAGGTCGGCCACCGGGACGGCGCCGCCGGACGCGGTGAGCAGCTCCCAGGCGCGGCGCACCTCGGGGGCGGGGGAGGGGCCGGTGCCCAGACGGCGCAGCAGCAGCTCGTCCAGCAGGTCGAACCGGTCGGCCCAGGCGGGGGTCTCGGCGAGGCGGCCGACGAACGACGCCGTGCCCGGGCCCAGCAGGTCGGCCAGCTCGACAGCCGCGTTGGTCAGCCGCGCCATGGGGACGCCGAGCAGCTTGTAGGCGCCGAGCGGGGTGATGTCGAGCTGGACGCCCCGCAGCCCGCCCGCGTGCCGGTAGGCGCCGTGACCGTCCTGCATGCCCGCCGCGAACGAGGTGTGGCCGCCCGAGCCGTCGCCGGGGACGTCCAGTTCCATCGGCGCGCCGAGGTTGACGATCACGACGGCGGCGGGGAGGGGCAGGGTGCGCACGGTGGCGGGGAAGGCGCCGTACTCCCAGTAGCCCTCGTACCGGCGCAGGAACGGGCGCAGGGCGGGGTGGGGCGGCGCGGTGGCGCGCCACCAACCGCCCGCGTCCTTGATGACGACCGGCCTGCCGTGCACGGCGCCAGTGTCGCATCCGCCCCCGACAGAACCGCCCCTGACAGGAGCGTGTCCGACAGACCCGTGCCCGAGAACCCTCCGACGGGACCGCCCCGGGCGGCGGCTACTCGTAGATCTGCCCGCAGACGGCGATGCGGGCCAGGTCCGCCCACGACATGGAGGTGAGGGGCCGCACGTACGAGCGGGCCGCCGCGTCGCCGGACCCGGTGGACAGGGGGACGCGGGCGCCGTCCGTGGCGTCCCAGCCGCCGAGGCTTCCGGCGACCGCGCACTCCAGATAGGTCGCCGGGTCGAAGTTGTACCAGCGGGCCGGGGTGGCGCGGCGTCCGGAGCCGGGCGGGCGCGGCGCGTCCACGCCGAAGCGGGCGTGCGGGCCGGGCGGCGCGGCCAGGAAGTCCTCCAGGTCGGCGAGCTGGGACAGGATGACGCGCTCCCAGTCGGCGTGGCCGCGCGGTTCGTCACCCGGCAGCGACAGGTCCTTCGTGCTCCACGCCGGGTCGTAGTCGGGCGGCGGGGTGGTGGACGCGGCGGAGAACATGGCCGCGACGTCGTCGGGGGCGAGGGACTCGCGGTCGCTGAGCGGGGCGCTGACCTTCCACAGCGCCCGCAGGAACGCCGACAGCGACCAGGACGCCGCGCGCGCCTCCTGCCCCAGGTGCAGGAAGTGCAGGTACAGGTCGCGGTTGGTGCGCACGACCGGGCCGGGCGGGCCGGACACCCAGTACATCTGCTTGTGCGGCACGCCGCTCTCCAGGGCCAGCACCTGCGCCAGGGCCGCTATCCGCGAGTCGTGCGCGGCGACGTGGAACTCGTTGCCGTTGTCGTCCTGGCGCATGACGTCCCACGTCTGCATGCGGCCCCTCCACATGGTCGGCGCTGTGCACATCCCGGGCAGAGAGTCTCGCATCCGGGCAGGCGCCCACCAGAGGTTGAAAGGTCACTTTCTTGGAGCGAAACCGTATCCACCGACATAAGGGGACAAGAACGGCAGGAGGCCCCCGGCGTGTCCGGGGGGCCTCGCACGCCGGGGCTCTCCGCGTCAGCGCTTGGAGCGGTGGATCACCTGGATCTCGGTGAACCCGTACAGGCCCCACGGGCCGTTCTCCACGCCCACGCCGCTCCACTTGAACCCGCCGAACGGCTGGTGGGGGGCGAGCGCCAGGTGCGTGTTGACCCAGGCGGTGCCGCATTCCAGCTGGGCGGCGACGTCGGCGGCGCGGTCGGCGTCGGCGCCCCACACCGAGCCGGACAGGCCGAAGTGGGTGCCGTTGGCGCGGGCGATCGCCTCGTCCAGGTCGCGGTACTTCACGACCGGCAGCGCCGGGCCGAACTGCTCCTCGTCCACGATGCGGGTGCCGTCGGACACGTCGGCCAGGATGGTCGGCTCGAAGAAGTAGCCGGGCCCGTCGACCGGCCCGCCGCCCGCGGCGGCGCGCGCGCCGCCCGACAGCGCGTCGGCGACCAGCTCCTTGACCCGCTCGTACTGCGGCGCGTTGTTGACCGGCCCGTACTCGACGCCCTCGGTCATGCCGTCGCCGACCCTGGCGGCGCGGGCCTTGGCGGCCAGCGCCTCCACCACGTCGTCGTAGAGGCTCTCGGGGGCGTACACCCGCTTGATCGCCGAGCAGACCTGGCCGTTGTTGGCGAACGCCGCGCCGAACAGCCGGTCGGCGACGGCGGCCGGGTCGGCGTCGTCGAGCAGGATCGCCGGGTCGTTGCCGCCCAGCTCCAGGGTGACCCGCTTGAGGTCGGGCGCGGCCGCCGCCGCCACCCGCTTGCCGGTGGCCACGCTGCCGGTGAAGCTGATCTTGCGGGGCGTCTCGTGCGCGGTCATCCAGGCGCCCAGCTCGTCGCCGCCGGTCACCACGTTGAGCACGCCGGGCGGCAGCACGTCCCGCAGCACCTCGCCGAGCCGCAGGCTGGACAGCGGCGTGAACGGGGACGGCTTGAGCACCATGGTGTTCCCGGCCAGCAGCGCGGGCGCCAGCTTCCAGGTCGCCAGCAGCAGCGGGAAGTTCCACGGGGTGATGGCGGCCACCACGCCCAGCGGACGGCGCACCACCTCCACCAGCGCGGCGTCGTCGTCCTGGATCACCTCCCGGGGCAGCTCCAGGTCGGCGAAGTACTTCAGCCACACCCCCGCGCCGATCACCTCGGTGGTGGCGTCCTTGAGCGGCTTGCCCTGTTCCAGGGTGATGATCCGGCCGATCTCCTCCGACCGGGCGAACAGCAGGTCCGCGGCCGCCTGCAGCGCCTTGCGGCGGACCGCCTCGTCGCGGCGCCAGGCCGGCAGCGCGGCCCGCGCGGCGGCCATGGCCCGGTCGAGCTGCTCGCGCGTGCAGTCCGGGGCCTGCGCGGCCACCTCGCCGGTGGCGGGATTGACCACCCCGAACGTGCCCGGTGCGGAGACGGCCTCGCCATCGATCGTCATGGTGTAGTCGGACACCCTGGATCCTCCTTGGCAGCGGTACCGAATGAGGTTCAGTATTCCTTCCTCGCGGTGCCGCGGGCCAGCCCGGGGCGGGTCCCGCGGGCGTGCCCCGGTCAGGGCAGCCGGGACAGCAGGGCGCGGGCCTGCGGGGCGAACGTGGCGTCCTCGGTCTCCAGCGCGCGCAGCAGCGCCGTGCGCGCGGCGGGCAGGTCGCCGTCGCGGTGCCGGATCTCGCCGAGCCGGTAGGCGGCCTCGGCCACCAGGTCGGGCAGGTCGGTCAGGGACAGCGTCAGCTCGTAGTAGCGGACGGCGCCGTCCCGGTCGCCCAGCCAGTAGCACAGCTCGCCCAGGTGCGCCGCCGCCAGCCCCGCGTCGCAGTGGCCCGCGTCGATGACGCGCTGGTACCACGGCAGCGCGGCGTCGAAGTCGCGCGCCCGCTTGCCCAGCGCGCCCAGATACATCGCCGCGGTCGGGGACAGATCGGCGTCGCCGGCGTCGACCGCGCGCAGGTACCACCGGCGGGCCTGCGTCTCGTCCTCGTCGTGGTACGTCTGCCCCAGCGCGACCATCGCCCGGGCCGCGAACTCGGGGTCGCCGCCTTCGGCCAGCCGCCGGTAGACGTCCCGGGCCTCGGCGACCTCGCCCTGCTCCTCCAGCGTCTGGGCCAGCAGGAACACCGACAGCGGCCGGTCGTCGTCGGCGGCGGCGCGCAGCGTGCGCAGGGCCTCCTCGTGCTCGCCCCGCTCCATCTGCAGGTGCCCGAGCAGGCCGAGCATCATGGACGCGACGGGGCTGTCGGCGTCCTGGGACTGGCGCCGGGCCACCGCGTACGCGGCGTCCTCGTCCCCGGCGCGGATCAGCAGCCTGACGAGCTCGATGCCCGCGTTCACGCGGACGTCGGCGTCCTCGTCGTCCTGCAGTTCCGTCAGGATGGCGCGGGCCTCGTCCACCTCGCCGCCGGCGGCCAGCACGGCCGCCAGGTCGGCGCGGCGCGCCGGCGCCCGGGCGGGGTCGAACCCGACGGCCGCCTCCAGGTAGCGGCGCGCGGTGTCCACGTCGCCGCCGGCCGCGTGCGCGTCGGCGAAGGTCCTGGCCGCCTGCACCGCGTCGTCGTACGCGCCGGCCCGTGCCGCCAGCGTCAGCGCGTGCGCGGCCGCGGCGTGGTCGCCGGCCTCGTCCGCCTGGCGCGCGATGGCCGACAGGCGGTTCATCGCCCCCCGCGTCCAGTCGGCCAGCCGGGACCCGGGCTCGGCGTCCACCGCCGCGGCGGCGGCGAACGCCCCGGCGGCCCCCGCCAGGTCGCCCTCCTCGTGCAGCCATTCGCCGAGCAGGGGCCCGCCCATGGCGACGGCGACCGGCTCGCCGGAACGCAGCGCCGTCTCGTACTCGCGCAGCGCCGCGTCCCGGTCGCCCCCGTCCCTGAGCAGGCCGGCCAGGTCGAGCCGGAACACGGCGGCGGACTCCGGGTCGCCCTCGGCGATCGCGCGCCGCAGCAGCTCGGCGGCCCCCGCGTCGTCACCGCGGGCGCGGCGCGCGTAGGCCAGCGCCGAGTACGCCATCGCGACCGTCTCCGGGTCGCCGCCGTCGATCGCCCGCCCGGCCGCCTCCGCCAGCGCCTCGTCGTCGCCCTGCCGCTGCAGGAGCAGCACCAGCGCGCGCAGGGCGGCCGTCGCGCCGGGGTCGTCGACGGCGGCGGCGCGGGTGAGCACCTCCCGCGCGCCGTCCAGGTCGCCGCTCTCCTCCAGGACGTCGGCCAGCCAGCGTCCCGCCCGGGTCACCACCGGCGGCCGGCCGCAGTCCACGGCCCGGCGCGCGGCCTGCACCGCGGCGGGCACGTCGTCGCGGCGCAGCCGCAGGACGCGCAGGTTGTCCCAGGCCGTGCCCGCCAGCTCCGGATCGTCGTGGGCGGTGACCCGCAGGCACAGCCGCTCGGCCTCGGCGACGTCGGCGCGGTCGGCGGCCTGCGCCGCCAGCCCGAGCAGCGCCCAGCCGGCGTGCCGGGGACCGCCGGACGCCACGGCCAGCTCGTACAGCTTCGCCGCCTCGCCGGCCTGCCCGGCGGCGTCCAGCTCGTGCGCGGTCCGCAGGACGAGCTCGTAGGCCCGGTCGTCACCGGCGAGACGTTCGGCCGGGCGGCGCGCCGCCTCCACGTCCCCGTCGTGCAGGGCGACGATGAGACGGGCCAGGTCGGCCGAGCCGTGAACCTCGGTGAAGGCCGCCAGCGCGCCCTCGCGGTCGGCGTCGTCGGTGAGCAGCAGCCAGGCCCGGTCCAGCGCGGTGGCGGTGCCGAGCCGCCGCCGCGCCCGCCGCGCGACGGTCTCGTCGGCGTCGCGGGCGGCGCGCTCGAACGCCGCGCGCGCCCCCGCGTCGTCGCCCGCCTCCCGCAGGTGGTCGCCCAGCGCGACCAGCGCGTGCCCGGCGACCTCCGACCCGTCGACGGCGGCGCGTTCGAACGCCTCGGCGGCGCCGTCCACGTCCCCCGCCCGCGCCAGCGAGTGACCGAGGTTGAACGCGGCGACCGCGGCCGCCGGCGAGTGCGGATCGGCGGCGGTCTCCCGCAGCACGGCCGCCGCCTCGGTGTGGTGCCCGGCCGCGTCCAGCGCCGCGCCCAGCAGGAGCGGCGCGGCGTCCCCGAAGAACCGGTCGAGGATCTCCCGGGCCTCGGCGGCGCGGTTCTGACCGGCCAGAATCTCGCCGAGCCGGCGCGCGGCGTCGAGCACGTGCTCCTCCGCCTCGCCGTCGCCCGCCCGCTCGCCCTCCAGCACGCGCCGGAACGCCTCGGCGGCGCCGTCCGGATCGCCCAGGTCGTGCAGGCAGCAGCCGACGCCGTGCAGGGCGAACCCCGCGATCCACAGGTTGTCCCCGGTGGCGGCCGCCCGCCGCCACGCGGTGACGGCGCCGCGCAGGTCGCCCGCCTCACGCCGCAGCGCGCCCAGGTAGCCCGCCGCCTCCTGCTCGTACTCGGGATGCCCGGCGGCCAGCACCAGGGACAGCGCCGCGTCGGCGGACGCCGTGTCACCGGCGCGCTGCCAGGCGTGCGCGCATTCCAGGGCCAGCCGGGTGGCCATCCAGTAGCGCGGGTCGTCGTCGCCGTACGCCTGGACGGGGATGAGCGCGCGGACGGCGGCGTCGAAGTCGCCGTCCAGCAGCAGGCGCGCGTACAGCCCGCACAACGCCAGCTGCGGATCGTCCTGCGGGACCCGCGCGAACGCCTCGCGGGCCGCGGCCGGGTCGTCCGTGCGGACGAGGGTCAGGCCCAGCAGCCACGCGTGCCGGGCCGCGCGCCCGGCGTCGTCCGCGGCCACCGCCTCGGCGATGACGCGTTCGTACAGCGCGCACATCGCCGGCAGGTCGTCCAGCCGTTCCAGCACGCCCAGCAGCGCGCCGGCGGCCTCGTCCCGCACGGCCGGGAGACCGGCGAGGGCCGCCTCCAGCGCGCGGCGCGCCTCGGGCAGGTCGTCGTCGCCTTCGGCGAGCCTGCACCCCAGCCGCAGCGCCGCCCACGGAGCCAGCAGCGGGTGCCCTTCGCGGTGCGCCCGGCGCAGCAGCGTGACGGCCTCGTCCCGGCGGCCCTGGTGGACGAGCGGCTCCTCGTAGGCCAGCACGGCGTACGACAACGCCAGCGGGTCGCCGGAGTCGATGACCTCCTGGTACATCCGCGCCGTCGTGGCCAGGTCCAGCCCGAGGCCGCTGAGCAGCTGCGCCAGCATCGCCTTGGCCGGCGCCGCGGCCGCGTCGCCATCCGCGGCGGCCTCCTGCCAGCTCGCCACGCCCAGCTCGCGGCCGAGGCGCTGGTGGTCCACCGGGCCGCGCAGCACCGGATGCCGCGCCCCCAGCGGGGACCGCAGCGCGTGCAGGTACACCGTGGCCAGCAGCGACAGCTGCACGTCGCCCGCCTCGGCGACGTGTGCCAGCAGCTCCTCGGCCTGGTCGGCGTCGCCCTCGCCCAGCTCCAGCAGCGCCAGCGACACCTCCGCGCGCAGCGCGACCTCCCCGGTGCCGGAGTCGACGGCGCGGCGCAGCAGCCGCCGTGCCCCGGCCAGGTCGCCGTCGCGCAGCAGGTCCAGGCCCCGGTCGGTGTCCTGGACGGCCCGTTCGGCGTCCGGATCGGACAGCGGCGCGCGGACGGCGGCGTGCGCCTGCAGCAGCCGTGCCCGGTACGCCACGTCGGGGTCGCGATGGTCGGCGGCGATCCGCACGGCGTCCAGCACCGCCGCGTGCTCGGGCGACCCGTCCTCCACCCGGCGCAGCAGCGCGGCCAGGGCGAGGACGGCCTGTTCGGCGTACCCGTCGTCGTCCTGCGCCTCGTCCTCCAGCACGGCGCGCCAGGCGGCCAGCGCCTCGTCCGTCCGGCCCGCCTCGGTGTGCAGGTGCGCGAGGCAGGCCCGCGCGCGCAGTGCGTGCTCGTCGTGCCCGGCCGCGATCACCCGGTGGAAGATCGCCGCGGCGGCGTCGTCGTCGCCCAGCCGGGACGCCAGCCTGCCCTCCTCGACCAGCGCGGGAAGCCGGTGCTCGGGGCGGGCGTCCTGCGCGGCGCGCCGGTACGCCTCACGCGCCTCGGCGTACTCGCCCAGCTCGGCCAGCACCGCGCCGAGCAGCCGGTACGCGACGGGCAGGTCTTCGGGGCGGCCGACCGCCACCGCGTGCTCGACGGCCTCGCGCGCCGCCGCGTACCGCCCGCGGGCGACGAGCAGGTCGTGCAGCCCGAACGCGGCCGACGCCATCACCTCGGCGTCGCCGCACGTCAGCAGGTGCCGGAAGACGGCCTCGGCCTCGTCCGCCGCCTCCTCGTCGCCCCGGTCCGCCCGGTCGGCGAGGCCGGTGGCGTGCTCCAGCGCCGCCCGTGCCGTCTCCGGGTCGAGCGCGGCGTCCAGGCCGGCGGCGGACGCGCCCAGCCGCCCGGCGAGCTCGGCGACCTCGGGGTCGGTGGACCGGGCCGCGCGTTCCAGCGCGGCGCGCGCCCCCGCCGGGTCGCCGAGCCGCGCCAGCACGTGCCCCAGCGCGGTGTCGGCAAGGGCGCAGATCTCCGGGTCGCCGCCCTCGGAGGCGAGCGTCAGCGCGCGGTGCGCCGCCGCCCACTCCTCGTCGTCGACCATGAGCAGGCCCAGCGCCAGCGCCGAGCGCTGGGCGAACAGCGGATGTCCGGAGTCGACCACCGCGCGGTGCGCGGCGCGGGCCCCGGCCAGGTCGCCCCCGGCCTGCAGCACCTGGGCCAGCCGGTGCGACGCCTCCGGCGCCGCCTGCGGATCCCCCGAGGCGGCCACCTCCCGCAGCAGCGCGACCGCGGCGCCGGTCTCGCCGCGGTCCCACCGCCGCAGGGCCTCGTCGAGCCGGTCGGCCCAAGAAGACATTCCGGAATCCTCCACCCGGGGTCGTGCGGGGCGGCGGGCCCGCCGCGCCCTCGTGCGGACGGGCCGTCACGGCCCGTGGACAGGTTGCACAAGGTACACAGGCGGCACGGCGCCCGGAGGGGAATCGGTGATCTTCGTCGGCCGCCCGCCGAGCGGGGACGACGGGCGGCCGAGGACCATGGGCCCCGGGAGGACGTAACGGGGCCGGGGCGGGGCGCCGTCAGGCGCCGAGGATGCGGTCGACGAGCCCGCGGTAGTCGCGCAGCGCCCGCCGCAGCCGCTCGGTGTCGCCCTCGCCGGAGTTCCAGTGCTCGTTCAGCGCGCGCCTGCGCGCGGTCAGCGCCTGGCCGAGCGCGTCCACCACCTCGGCCGCCAGCCGGTCGGCGCGCTGCACGGCCTCCCCGGGGTCGTCGACGAAGCTCGCCTGCACGTCGCGCCAGCGCTCACGGAAGCGCTGCGCCTCCGCCGGGGCCATGAGCCGGTCGTCACGGCCGGAGCCGGAGTCGGCGTTCGGCTCGGGGAACCGGGTCGCCACCTCCTCCTTGGCCAGTTCGGGCCGCGTCGGCGCGGCGTGAGCCGGGGAGGGCCGGTCCGGGCGCGTCGGCGCGGTCTGCTCGGGAGACGCCGGCCGGGCGGCCGGCGCGGCATGCGGCAGGGGGTCGCCGTGCGGCATCGGCTCGGTGTCGCGGGACGGCTCGGCGTGACGCGGCGCCTCGGTGCGACGCGGCGGGACGCCGGCGACGCGGACGTCGCGCGACCGGCCGTCCGCGGAGTCGGCTGGATGGGTGGGCATGCTGGTCACCTCCTCGGGTGCGGTGTGCGGTCAGGAGCGCGGCATCCGCCGGCCGCCCTGCGGGACATCGCCTCGGGGGCCGCCCGCGTGCGCCTCGGCGTGCGGCTCCGCGGCGCGGGGCTCCGGAGCGCGGTGCCCGGGAGCGTGGTGCCCCGGAGCGCGCCCGTCCGGGGTGCGGGGCTGGGCGGCGTGGCGCTCGGTGTCGGGGACGGCCAGCAGGTCCTCGAACAGCGCCCGGTAGTGCACCATGGCCTGCCGCAGGTCCTCGGTGGACGCCTGCCTGTGCGCCGCGCGGGTGCTGATGGCGTGACCGCGCCGGTAGTGGTCCAGCGTCCGGCCGTGCTCCACCGACAGGTGCGCGACCTTCTCGTCGAAGTCGCGGGTCGGATAGCCGCGTTCGCCCATCACCTCGGTGACCAGCCGGTCGGCCTGCTCGACGGCCGCCTCGGGGGCGTCCACGAACTGCTCCTGCACCCGCGTCCACTGCTGCCGGTACTGCTCGCGCCGGTGCGGGTCGAGCTCGCGCAGCTCCAGTTCCTGGTGCCGCTGCTCGCGCGCCAGCAGCTCGCGCTCGGCGGCCGCGCGACCACCGTGCCGTTCGACGGCGCGGTCGTACTCGGGGCCGAATCTGCGCCGCAGCCGCCGGGTGCGCGCCAGCGTCCAGGCCAGGAACCCGGCGCCGGCCAGCACGGCGACGGCGACGACGGCGATGACGACCATCACTGCGGTCGACATGTCTCATCCTTCCACTGAGGTCGGAACGGATGCACCGCCAGATGCCCCGCCGTACGGCGTCAAAACGAACACCCCCGTTGGGGTGTGCGGATACCGGAATATCGGACACCGTTCTCCGTGGGGGAGAGGCGGACCTGATGCGCCGTTACGGATGTGCGTGGTGTGATGGGGCGGTACGGGCGTCCATCGGCCCGCCCCCCGCGGGCCGTCCGAAGGATGTGATGTGCGATGCGTCATGCGTTCGGACTGCTGCTCGGCGTCGTGCTCACCCCGGCGCTGCTGTACGGGGCGGCCTGGGGGTACGCGCAGGCCGCCCGGTCGTTCGACGTGGCCGGGCAGGACATCACCGACCGCACCCGCATCCACGGGTCCTTCGCGCTGCTGGCCGCGGTCGGCCTGGTGGCGGGCGTCGTCATCGTCGCGCGCTGGGCCTCGCCGCTGGTGTCGCTCGTCCCGGCACTGGTGCTGCTCGGCCTGTCGGCCTACTTCCTCGTCGACCCGGGGCGCGCCCTCGACCTGCCGAGCCGCGTCCCCCCGGCGGGCGACCTGGACGCCGGCCTGCGGACCCTGCTCGGCTCGGGCCTGTACGCGATGGTCGGCTTCGCCCTGCTGGCGCCCACCTGGGCGCCACGCCGCTGGTCGAGCCGTCCCGACGACGTCCCCCCGTACTGACTCCCGAACCGACGACCGAACCGGCTCCCGAAACCGGCCCGCCCCCTACCGGCTGGCGGCTCGGTCGTCGCGCGCCCGGCCGTACAGCCGGGTCACCAGCTCCTCGATGTCGGTCTCCCGCAGCGCGATGTCCACCACCTCGTGCCGCTCGGCGACCGCCGCCACCACGGCCGCCGCGTTCGCCTCGCGCGGCAGCCGCAGCCACTGCCGCGGCCCGTCCACCCGCACCGCCTCCACCCCGGGCAGCGTGATCGGCGGCGCGGGACGGGCCAGGTCCACCACGAGCTGCCGGTCGGCGCCGACGACGTCGCGCAGCCCCGCCAGGCCGCCGTCGTAGGCCAGCCGCCCATGGTCGACGATCATGACGCGGCGGCACAGCCGCTCGATGTCGCCCAGGTCGTGCGTGGTGAGCAGGACCGTGGTGCCGCGCTCGGTGTTCAGCCGCTCCAGGAACCCGCGCACCGTCGCCTTGCTCACCACGTCCAGCCCGATCGTCGGCTCGTCCAGCACCAGCACCCGCGGGTCGTGCAGCAGCGCGGCCGCCAGGTCGCCGCGCATCCGCTGCCCCAGGCTGAGCTGCCGGACCGGGGTGTCCAGGAACGGCCCCAGCTCCAGCAGCGCGGTCAGCTCCGCCAGCCGGGACCGGAACGCCGCCGCCTCCACCCGGTACAGGTGCCGGACGAGGGTGAGGCTGTCGCGCAGCGGCAGGTCCCACCACAGCGTGGTGCGCTGCCCGAACACCACGCCCAGCCAGCGGGCCAGCGCGGTCCGCTGCCGCGACGGGTCCAGCCCGCACACCCGCACCGTGCCCGACGACGGGGTCAGGATGCCCGTCAGCATCTTGATGGTCGTCGACTTGCCCGCGCCGTTGGGCCCCAGGTAGCCGACGAACTCGCCGGGCTCGACGCCGAACGACACGCCGTCCACCGCCCGCACGTGCGCCCGGCTCCGCCGGAACCGGCCCGTCCTGCGGCGGACGGTGAACGACTTGGTGACATCCTCGACCTCGATCATGCGCACTCGGCTCCCCCGGTCAGCTTCCCGTCGATCGGTAGCGGCGCAGCCCGGCCCGCCACGCCACCGCCGCCAGCGCGCACACCAGCGCCGCGACCAGCGGGGAGGCGAACCGGAACGCCGCGGGCAGCCCGAGCGGGTCGGGCCGGTCCAGCACGTACAGCGCGGGCTGCCAGTTCACGAACGCCAGCGGCACCACGAACGTGACGCCGCGGACGAAGTCCCGCGCGAAGATGTTCAGCGGGTACTGGGTGAGGAACGACCCGCCGTAGGTCACCGCCTTGGTGGCGCCGTGCCCGTCGACCAGCAGGAACTGCACCGACGCCGTCAGCACCCACAGCCCCCCGAAGATCGCGACACCGGACGCGACCAGCACCGGCACCAGGGCGACCCGGCCGGGCGTCCAGTCGGTCTCCAGCCGGGGCAGGGCGAGGACGAGCACCACGATCCCCGGCAGCAGCTTGCCGATCCGGCGCGGCGAGAAGTCCTCCGTGGCGATCTGGATCAGCGGGCTGACGGGACGCACCAGCATGGTGTCCAGCGTCCCCATCCGGATGTGCAGGCCCAGCCGCTCGGTGGTGCCCAGCAGCAGGTCCGCCACGGCGAACGACAGCGCGCTCGTGCCGTACAGGAACAGCACCTCGTGAGTGTCGAATCCGGCGATGCGCGGCGTGTGCGCGAACATCAGCATGATCGCCAGCACGTCCAGCGCGCTCACCACCGCCGTGGCCAGGCCCAGCAGCGTCATCGACACCGGGTACTGCGCCGCCGACCGCACCCACGTCCAGGCCAGCAGCGCGTACACGCGGATCGCGAGACCGCCCGCGCCGTCACCCACCGTGGATCACCAGCCTCCGCCGCGCCGCCGTGGTGAGCAGCCGCCCCGCGGCCAGCAGCGCCGCCGCCCACGCCGCCTGGAAGGCCAGCGCCGCCGCCAGGTCCGCTCCGCCGTGCTTGCCGAGGAACACGTCGGCGGGCACCTGGATCAGCGCCGCCCACGGCAGCACCCGCGCGACCTCGCCCAGCCAGCCCGGGAACGCCACCAGCGGCAGGATCATCCCGGAGAAGAACAGCGACAGGACCAGCGCCACCGCGCTCAGCCCCCGGTCGTCGTGCAGCCAGAACACCGCCAGCGCCACCAGGTAGCGCAGCCCGAACCCCACGACCACCGCCAGGGCCAGCGAGACCGCGAACGCCGCCGCCCCGTACGGGCCGGGCAGCCGCAGCCCGAACACCAGCGCGCCCGCCGCCAGCGGCAGCCCGCCGCGCAG
Organism: Actinomadura sp. NPDC047616; assembly: GCF_040642915.1. NCBI lineage: Bacteria > Bacillati > Actinomycetota > Actinomycetes > Streptosporangiales > Thermomonosporaceae > Actinomadura > Actinomadura sp. NPDC047616. Next base: position 211,599 of record NZ_JBEYTB010000016.1, on the reverse strand, counting down.
CAGCAGCGTCCCGGCCGCGCGGCCCAGGTCGTCGGCCAGCCACCAGCCCTGCAGGCCCACCGGCCGGTACAGGTCGATCGCCACGTCGCCGTCCCGGATCCGCCGGGTCAGGTCGATGCCGCCGAAGATCTGCACCGGGCCGATCAGCGCCTGGGTCAGGAAGCTGAACGTGATCGCGTCGGCGACGTCGTAGCCGCCCAGCGCCGGACGCTCGTGCCACAGCGCCACCAGGATCCAGGCGCGCATGAACCCGAACGCGGTGTTGGTGACCGCCTCGGCGGCCGAACTGAGGGGATAGGCGGCGTGGCGGCGGAACGCGTACCACGCAACCCACGGAAGAACGCCCACTTGCCTAGAGCTTACGCATGATCACAGGGCCGTTCCACGGAATTGACGGGACAAAGGGTGGGCCCCGGGGTTTACCCATACCCCGGGGCCCTGGTGGATTTCCGCTCGCCTGCACACGCCGGCCGTTTAAGGAGACGGATCAGTCCTGAGGTTCTCGAGCTCTACCGGCTGAGCTACCGCGCCGCGAGAGGCGCGGACCAGATTCGAACTGGCGCCACCGAGAATGCCGTCCGTCCCCGGTCGGTCCGGCGATGAGCGGAGTGTGCTGATTCTGGAGCGAGAGTCTGAGTTTGAACCGCACGGCCGCTCTGCCGCTGAGCTACCCGGGGCCCGAGTACCCGGGGGAGGATTCGAACCTCCGGCTGTCACCGCACGTGGAATCAGACTGAGCCTCATCCTCAGCTTCACGCCCGGGTCGCCCCGGACGCGCCCCCGCGCTCCAGCGGGGGAGCCTTTTTCAGTTGTCGCGGCCGAACAGGTAGGCGAACACCGCGTCGCCCACCTTGCGGTCGCTGACGTCGATGTTGTTGGCCTCCTCGCGGGCGTACTTGACCGCCGCCTGCAGGCGCTCCACCCGGTCGCGCAGCTCGTTGACGCGCCGCGCGGGCATGGCGCCCGAGAACGACACCTTCGTCCACGTTCCCACGATGACGTCCTCGTGGTACATCTCCACCTGCGCCGGGTGCTTGTCGGTCGCCTCGTACAGCACGTGGCTGCGCGGGACCTTCTTGGTGCGGGCGGTCTCCACCGGCTCGCTGCGCCACACGTCCTGGCCCTCGTCGAACGTCCAGGTCTCGGCGGCGTCCAGCACCGGCAGGCGGCCGATGAGCGTGTGCAGCTCGGCGAGCTGCTTCTCCAGGAACAGCAGGTACGTCACCGGCACGCCGGACAGGATCGTCCGCCCGTCGACCACCACGTCCGCGCGGGCGTCGCAGTTGGCCCAGTCCTTGGTGGCGACGACGTCGAACAGCCGGGTCAGCGACCGGGCCGCCTCGCGCAGCACGTCCTCGGCCTTGACCTGCACCTTGGTCGACTCGGGCGGCAGCGTCTCGCCCTCGTCGTCGCGCGGCCGGTAGGTGCGGGATATACCGGACAGCAGCGCGGGCTTCTGCAGCTCGTGGTAGGCGTCGGCCAGCTCCCGCTGCGTGCGCGACTTGACGCCCTTCTCCACGGCGATGATCTGGTTGAGCCTGGCCATGAGCCGGCGTCACCCCTCCCCGTTCGTGATCGTGGGTCACGCTACTAAGGGAGGGGTGGGGCCGCATGCCATTTTTCGGTGGATGTCGGGTTCGCTACGGCAGTGGAGGCTTGCCGGGCGAGTAGATCCAGGTGCGGAAGAACGCGCTCAGGTCCTGGCCGGACACCCGCTCGGCGAGCGCGGTGAACTGCTCGGTGGTGGCGTTGCCGTACCTGTGCCGGGCCACCCACGTGCGCAGCAGCGCGAAGAACTTCTCGTCGCCGATCCGTTCACGCAGGAACTGCAGCACCATGGCGCCGCCGTGGTAGACGCGGTTGTTGAACATGGTGTCGCGCTGGGGATCGGCGATCACGACCGACCACCAGGGCGAGCCCGCCGGGTCGGGGTACGGCCGGGCGTTGTAGGTCGCCCGCACGGCGTCGGCGACCTTGGTCCCGCCGTGCAGCTCGTTCCAGTACAGCTGCGACCAGGTGGCGAAGCTCTCGTTCAGCCAGATGTCCTTCCAGCGGGCCGGGCTGACGCTGTCGCCGAACCACTGGTGCGCCAGCTCGTGCGCGATGGTCGAGGTGTTGCGGACCGCCGAGTACACCGGCTTGCCCTGCGTCTCCAGGGAGAACCCGAGCGGCTGGCCTTCGTAGCGGGCGTCGTCGGCGATGGCGCCGGTGGTGTTGAACGGGTAGGTGCCCCACGTCCTGGTCCACAGGTCGGTGGCCTCGCTGGTGGTGTCGAAGAAGAAGCCGACCGCGTTCGGCTGCGTCTTGAGCAGCTCGGGGTCGACGGCGGTGTAGTTGGGCGTGCCGAGCGGCGTCCGGCCCGTCTTCACGTCCCACCTGCCGATGTCGATGGTCGTCAGGTACGTGGCCATCGGGCTGTTCTCGTGCCACCTGAACGTGGTGGCCTCGATCGGCGCGGGCCGCCTGCTGAAGACGGCCTTGCGGTCCTTCTGCCCCTTGAGCACGCCGTTGGCGATGGCCCCGAGCCCCTTGGGGACGGTGATGGCGTAGTCGAACGTGGCCTTGTCGCTGGGGTGGTCGTTGGAGGGGAACCACGTCGAGGCGCCGTTGGGCTCACCGCCGACGAACGCGCCGTCGGGAGTGTGCAGGAACCCGTACGGCGACCCGAACACGATGGGCGAGCCGACGATGGTCTCCGGGACGCCGCCGTAGGTGACGGCGACGGTGAAGGTGCCGCCCTTGGGCAGGCCGCGCCGCGGCGTGATGACGAGTTCCTGGCCGTTGCGGGTGAACCTCGCCGTGGACCGGTTCACCCTGACCTTGCTCACGTGCATCCCCGACAGGTCCAGGTCGAACCTCGACAGGTTCTGGGTGGCCCGCGCGGTGATCGTCACGGTGCCGTCCAGCTGGTCGTGGTCGGGGTCGTAGGCGAGGTCCAGCGCGTAGTGCCGGACGTCGTACCCGCCGTTGCCCTCCAGCGGGAAGTACTCGTCGCCGACGCCGGGGGCGCCCGGGGTGAAGCGGCCCCCGCCGGAGGCGGCGGCGCTCGCCGCCGGTACCAGCGCGGCCACGCAGGCCGCGGCGACCGCGATGGGCAGCAGGCGCGAGGTGGTGCGCGACGCCATCGTCGGAATCCCCTCTCGTGAAGCGGGCTCAAAAGATCGACAATGCCTGCCCACCCTGACGCCAAGAGGGATCGAAGTCGAGATGTCGCGGGCCATGTGCCCACTTCCGGTCATGCGAAAGAACCGTGAGACGAGCTCACGGTTCCCGGACGTGCGAAGACGAGAAGGCCCCTCCGGGTGTAGGAACGGAGGGGCCTTCTACGCGCCGGCGGAGCCGGCCCGGTCCTCAGCGGTGAGCCTTACGCGGACTGAGGACCATCGAGACGGGATCCCAGGGGCGAGACAAGGATCCCGAGGAGGTCAAGCGACCGCAGCGGAGTCCTACGGAGCGAGGACCGCTTGGCCGACTGACGGGGGTGTGGGGGTCGTCCCCCACGTGGTGCTGTGGCCGCAGCGGAGCCCCGCAGAGCGAGGACCGCTTGGCCGACTGACGGGGGTGTAGGGGGTCGTCCCCCACAGGACAGCGTGACCGCAGCGGAGTCCTACGGGGCGAGGACCGCTTGGCCGACTGCCCGGGGGGTGGGGGGCGCCCCCAGAGACGACGCAGTGGCGGTCAGTGGAACTGCTGCTCCTCGGTGGAGCCCTTCAGGGCGGTGGTGGAGGAGTCGGGGTTGATGGCGGTGCTGACCAGGTCGAAGTAGCCGGTGCCGGCCTCGCGCTGGTGCTTGACGGCCGTGAAGCCCCGCTCCACCGCGGCGAACTCGCGCTCCTGCAGGTCGACGTAGGCGGTCATGCCCTCGCGGGCGTAGCCGTGCGCCAGGTCGAACATGCCGTAGTTGAGCGCGTGGAAGCCCGCCAGGGTGATGAACTGGAACTTGAAGCCCATGTGCCCCAGCTCGCGCTGGAACTTGGCGATGGTGGCGTCGTCCAGGTGCTTCTTCCAGTTGAACGACGGCGAGCAGTTGTAGGCGAGCATCTGGTCGGGGTACTCGGCCTTGACCGCCTCGGCGAACCGGCGGGCCTGCTCCAGGTCGGGCGTGCCGGTCTCCATCCAGATCAGGTCGGAGTACGGCGCGTAGGCCTTGGCGCGGGCGATGCAGGGCTCGATGCCGTTGCGGACGCGGTAGAAGCCCTCGGCGGTGCGCTCGCCGGTGATGAACTCGCGGTCGCGCTCGTCGACGTCCGTGGTGATCAGGGTCGCGGCCTCGGCGTCGGTCCGCGCGATGATCAGGGAGGGGACGTCCTCGATGTCGGCCGCCAGCCGGGCGGTGTTGAGCGTCTTGATGTGCTGGGAGGTCGGGACGAGCACCTTGCCGCCCAGGTGGCCGCACTTCTTCTCGGAGGCCAGCTGGTCCTCCCAGTGCACGCCCGCGGCACCGGCGGCGATCATGCCCTTCATCAGCTCGAAGGCGTTCAGCACGCCGCCGAAGCCGGCCTCGGCGTCGGCCACGATCGGGGCCAGGTAGTGCACGTCACCCGAGCCCTCCGACCACTGGACCTGGTCGGCGCGCATGAGCGCGTTGTTGATCCGGCGGACCACGGCGGGCACCGAGTTGGCCGGGTAGATGCTCTGGTCGGGGTAGGTCTGCCCGGCCAGGTTGGCGTCGGCGGCGACCTGCCAGCCGGACAGGTAGATCGCCTTCAGCCCCGCCTTGACCTGCTGGACGGCCTGCATGCCGGTGAGCGCGCCGAGGGCGTGGACGTAGTCCTCCTCGTGCAGCAGCTTCCACAGGCGCTCGGCGCCGAGGCGGGCCAGGGTGTGCTCCTCGTGGATCGAGCCGCGCAGCCTGATCACGTCCTCGGCGGTGTAGGTGCGCTCGACGCCCTTCCACCGGTCGTCGGTCTCCCACCTGCGCTGGAGCTCCTCGGCGGCGCCCTTGAGGCGACTGTCGCTCATGATCTTGCCCTTCTGTGTCGTCCCCTGGGTGCTTGTCTCGACTATGCCCACGGCGTCCCGCCCAGATGAACCGGTGAGTAACAGAAGATGTGGCGATTTTTCGCTAACATGAAGCCATGACGACCTTGCGGTCAGAAGAACCTCTCAACTTGACGAGTGACGTAGACCTCGTGACGTTCGGGCAGCGGCTGCGCCATCTGCGCAGGGCCCGGGGCATGACGCTGTCGGACCTCGGCGACCGGGTCGGGCGCGCCCCGTCCCAGCTGTCCCTGCTGGAGAACGGACGGCGCGAGCCCAAGCTGTCGCTGCTGCAGGCGCTGGCCGCCGCCCTGGAGGTGCCGGTGGAGGAGCTGCTGCGCCGCCAGCCGCCCAGCCGCCGCGCCCAGCTGGAGATCGCCCTGGAGGAGGCGCAGCGCGACCCGCTGTACCGGTCGCTCGGCCTGTCCCACCTCAAGGTCAGCAAGCGGCTGCCCAACGAGGTGATCGAGCACATCCTCACGCTGTACGGGGAGCTGCGGCGCAGCCGCACCAAGCCCACCGCCAGCCCCGAGGAGGCGCGCAAGGCCAACGCCGAGCTGCGCCGCCAGATGCACGAGCGCGGCAACTACTTCGGCGAGATCGAGCATGCCGCCGCCCAGACCCTGGACGCGGTCGGCTACCGGGGCGGCGCGGTGTCCCAAGGTGTGCTGATGGCGCTGGTGAGCCACTTCGGGTTCGAGCTGCGGTACGTCCAGGACCTGCCGCGGTCGGTCCGGTCGATCACCGACCTGCGCAACCGGCGCATCTACCTGGAGCGCGAGCAGCTCGGCATGCACACCCCCCGCACGATCCTGCTGCAGACGCTCGGGCACATCGCGCTCGACCACGAGGTGCCCCGCGACTTCGGCGACTTCCTGCGCCAGCGGGTGGAGGCCAACTACTTCGGCGCCGCCGTGCTGGTGCCCGAGCGTTCGGTCGTGCCGTTCCTGCAGGAGGCCAAGGCGGCCCGGGAGCTGTCGGTGGAGGACCTGGCCGACGTGTTCTCGGTGTCCTACGAGATGGCCGCGCACCGCTTCACGAACATGGCCACCCACCACCTGGACCTGCAGCTGCACTTCACCAAGAACGACGAGAACGGCACGATCTACAAGGCGTACGCCAACGACGGCCTGGTGTTCCCGCAGGACGAGACCGGCGCGATCGAGGGGCAGCGGATGTGCCGCCAGTGGGCGGGCCGCCACGTGTTCCAGGCCGCCGACCGGTTCTCCGTCTACTACCAGTACACCGACACCCCCAAGGGCACCTACTGGTGCCTGTCGCACATCGACCCCAGCCACGAGCGCGACTTCGCGATCACGCTGGGCGTGCGGTACGAGGACTCCCGCTGGTTCCGCGGCCGGGAGACCACCAACCGGCACCGTTCCGCCTGCCCGGACGGCGACTGCTGCCAGCGTCCGCCCGCCGAGCTGGCCGAGCGCTGGGAGGGCATGGCCTGGCCGTCGGCGCGGGCGCACTCGCACGTGCTGTCGGTGCTGCCGCCCGGCGCGTTCCCCGGCGTGGACGAGGCGGACGTCTACACCTTCCTCGACCGCCACGCCGCCGAATGACCGATGTGTTGTCGGGCTGTTAACTCTTCGGGTCGACTGCCGTGCGGGTGTTCCACCGGCGAATGAACTGCGATGAGCTGGCGTTCTGCAGGTCAGTGGACGCCTTCGCCGGGGTCCGCCCGGAGGGTGGGGGACCGCCCCCCGCGACACCGAGACGGCCTGCGGAAGGGAGAACGCGTGCTGCCTGAGGTCGCGTCGTGGCTGCGCCGCCGGACCAGCGTGTCGGCGCAGTGGCCGCTGGAGACCCTGCTCGCCGCCAAGGGCGGCACCCGGATCAGCGTCGTGCTGCCCGCGCGCGACGAGGAGGCGACGGTCGGCGCGATCGTCACCGCCATCCGGGAGGACCTGGTCGAACGGGCGCCGCTGGTGGACGAGATCGTGGTGATCGACTCCCGGTCGACCGACCGGACCGCCGACGTGGCGGCCGCCGCGGGCGCCGACGTGGTGGCCCAGGACTCGGTGCTGCCCGAGCACGGCCGCATGTCCGGCAAGGGCGAGGCGCTGTGGAAGTCGCTGGCCGTCACCTCCGGGGACGTGATCGTCTTCGTGGACGCCGACCTGCGCGGCTTCACCTCGTCCTACGTCACCGGGCTGCTCGGCCCGCTGCTCACCGATCCCGCCGTGGGCTACGTCAAGGGCTGCTACGACCGTCCGCTGCTCACCGGGGACCGCCCGGTCGAGGGCGGCGGCGGCCGGGTCACCGAGCTGGTCGCCCGGCCGCTGATCAATCTGCACTGGCCGCTGCTGGCCGGGGTGATGCAGCCGCTGGGCGGCGAGTACGCCGGGCGGCGGGCGCTGCTGGAGCGGCTGCCGTTCGTCACCGGCTACGGCGTGGAGCTCGGGCTGCTGCTGGACGTGTTCCAGCAGGCGGGCCTGGACGCGATCGCGCAGGTCGACCTGGGCCGGCGGGTGCACGCGCACCAGACCACCGAGGCGCTGGGCGCGATGTCCGGGCAGATCATGCTCACCGCGTGGTCGCGGCTGCAGCGGCACGGCCGGATGCTGCCGCTGGAGGCCCCCGCCACCGCGCTCACCCAGTTCCGGCGCGGCGCCGACGGCCACGACGTGCGGGTCAGCGACGTCGGCGTGGGGGAGCGCCCGCCCATGATCGAGATTCCCGAGTACGCCGAGGGGCGGCGCTCCCTGCTCTCCTGACCCGGGCGCCCGAGAAACCGGCGTCTTCGGAACCGGCGTCCGCCGCCGGCCGGGTGGCGGACGCCGGTTCCGTTGTGCTCTTGTCTTCTCCTGGCTCCGCGAGGACCCTTTCCCTCGCCGCTCACGGCGCCGCGATGGCGAGGGTCATCCGCCGGTGTGACTCCGGTCATGGTGTTACCGGTGGTAACCCAAAGGTGCTACCGTTGGTAACAGATGATATTGGAGAAAGGGTCAATAATATGACGAGCACCGAGGCCGCACCGTTCTCCCTGGAACCCGGCGAGGACGTCCGCGAGGTCCGGGACTGGGTGCACGAGTTCGCCCGGGACGTGGTGCGTCCGGCCGCCGAGGAGTGGGACGAGCGCGAGGAGACCCCCTGGCCGATCATCCAGGAGGCGTCCAAGGTCGGCCTGTACTCGCTGGACTTCTTCGCCACGCAGTGGCTGGAGCCGACCGGCCTGGGCATCCCGGTCGCGTTCGAGGAACTGTTCTGGGGCGACGCGGGCATCGCGCTGTCGATCGTGGGCACCGGCCTGGCGGCCGCGTCGATCGCCGCCGTCGGCACCCCCGACCAGGTCGGCGAGTGGGTGCCGCAGATGTTCGGCACGCCCGACGACGTGCGGCTGGGCGCGTTCTGCGCCTCCGAGCCCGACGCCGGCAGCGACGTGGGCGCCATCCGCACCCGCGCGGTCTACGACGAGGCCAAGGACGAGTGGGTGCTCAACGGCACCAAGACCTGGGCCACCAACGGCGGCATCGCCGACGTGCACGTGGTCGTCGCCTCGGTGTACCCGGAACTGGGCTCGCGTGGCCAGGCCAGCTTCATCGTCCCGCCGAACACCCCCGGGCTGCGGCAGGGCCAGAAGTTCCGCAAGCACGGCATCCGCGCCTCGCACACCGCCGAGGTGATCCTGGACGACGTGCGCGTCCCCGGCGGGCTCATCGTCGGCGGCAAGGAGCGCTTCGACGAGCGCATCGCCCGGGTCCGCGAGGGCAAGAGCACCAAGGGCCAGGCCGCGCTCAAGACGTTCGAGACCACCCGCCCGGCCGTGGGCGCGATGGCGCTGGGCGTGGCCCGCGCCGCCTACGACTACGCGCTGCAGTACGCGCGCGAGCGCGAGCAGTTCGGCAAGAAGATCGGCGAGTTCCAGGCCATCGCGTTCAAGCTGGCCGACATGAAGACCCGGATCGACGCCGCCCGGCTGCTGGTGTGGCGGGCCGCGTGGATGGCGCGCGCCGGCCACGACTTCACCAACGCCGAGGGGTCCATGGCCAAGCTGATGGCCAGCGAGACGGCCGTGCGCGTCACCGAGGAGGCCATCCAGATCCTCGGCGGCAACGGCTACACCCGCGAGTACCCGGTGGAGCGCATGCACCGCGACTCCAAGATCTTCACGATCTTCGAGGGCACCAGCGAGATCCAGCGCCTGGTCATCGGCCGCGCCGTCACCGGGCTGCCGATCCGATAGGGGCCGGCCGCCGCACGCGTGCCGGGCCGGGGCGAGCACGCCCGCGCCGCCTGGCCTTCCGTGAGGGCCAGGCGGCGCGGGCTCTCCCATGACGGGGGGACGGCCGCACGTGTCGGGCTGTGCGAGGACGAAGCGGTTCCGGAATCGTGGGTCTCTTTTGGCCTATATGTGCGCTGGTGCGGTGCTCCGGCGAGTCGGGCGGCGCCCTTGCCGAGAACGCGGCCGCTCGGGGTTGAAAACTCACGAAACTGACGTCCGTGGTTCGGTATGGCCTGCTTCGGACGAAGCCGGTCATGCCTGGTTAAGACAGTCGTCAAAATGCGTCATGAAAGTGGACATCCCCTGTCGCCCCGTGGTGCGTTGGAAGTGCGGCCTCATTTCCGGAGAGGTCACGCAAAACGGACGCAGTGATCACCTGCGGGTGTGGCGCGGCCCGCCTCGGGCGCGCCACCACCTCGACCTGAGGAGGAACGCATGACGGCACCGTCATTCCAGCCGCCGCCGCTGAGCTTCCCGCCGCCCACCCAGACGGCCACCGTCAGGCCGTGGCAGCAGCAGATGAGGGATCGCGGCTGGCACATCACCGTCGACGGCATCTACGGACCGGAGAGCAAACGCCTGTGCGCCAACTTCCAGATGGAACACGGCCTGGAGGAGGACGGCATCGTCGGCCCCATCACCTGGAAGGCCGCCTGGGAGGCCCGGAGCACCGAGCCGCCGCAGGCGCCCGGCCGCACCCTGGAGAAGGGCGACATGAACAACAAGGACGTCCGGAAGTGGCAGCGGCAGGTGAACAACCGCGGCTGGCCGCAACTCGAGGTCGACGGCGACTTCGGCCCGCAGACCGAGACGATCTGCAAAGAGCTGCAGAAGTTCAAGAGCCTGCCGCAGACCGGCAAGATCGACCGCCGGACCTGGGACGAGGCCTGGCTGGAGAAGGCGCCCGTGGCGGCGGCCATGTGAGCGCACACCCGAAGACCGGGCCGGCGTCGGTGCAGAGGCGCCGGCCCCGTCGTGCGCGGGAGACCGGTGGCGGGAGGAGTTCGGCGGTGCACCGATGCAGGCACGGGACGTGCGACCCGGTAGCGTACCGTTCTCGACATGGTGACGCGGGAGACGACGGGGCGGGGGACGCGGCGCGACCCCGATCGTCGGCGTGCCCTGCTCGAAGCGGCCGACCGGGTCATCCAGCGGGAGGGTCCCGAGGCGTCCATGGCCGCGATCGCGGCCGAGGCGGGGATCAGCAAGCCCATCCTGTACCGGCACTTCGGCGACAAGAGCGGGCTGTACCGGGCGCTGGCCGAACGGCACACGCTCAAGCTGATCGAGGGCATCCGGGAGGAGTTCTCCCGGTCCGACTCGGTGCGCGCCCGCACCCGTTCCACCATCGACACCTACCTGGCGGTCATCTCCAAGAACCTGGCCCTCTACCGGTTCCTCATGCACCGCGCCAGCGCCGAGGACCCGTCCACGCACAGCGCGATGAGCACGATGATCCGCGAGGTGAGCCGGGAGCTGGCCGAGGTCATGATCGCCGAGGGGCGGCTGCGGGACCGCACCCGCGCCTACGTGTGGGGGCACGCGGTCGTCGGCATGGTGCAGACCGCGGGGGACTGGTGGCTGGACCACGCCGACGAGGTGCCGCGCGAGGTGGTGGTCGACGGCCTGGTGGACCTGATCCTCGGCGGGCTGCCCGCCGCCGCCGGATACGACCTTGCCCAGGAGGGTTCGCACGACGATGGCTGACAAGGCTGAGGTGAGCGTTGACTGAAGGGACAGTGTCCGAGGCGCCCGCGACCGTCGAGACCGGGCCGCGGGACGAGCCGCCGGTCGAGGTGGACCGGCGGCCCTGGGGAAGCTTCGAGCGCTTCACCCACAACGAGGCGTCCACGGTGAAGGTGATCCACGTGGCGCCGGGGCAGCGGCTCAGCCTGCAGCGGCACCGGCACCGCGACGAGCTGTGGGTCGCGCTCGACCCGGGCGCGGTGTTCGAGGTGGACGGGCGGCGCCTGCTGCCGGAGGTGGGCGAGCGCGTGTTCATCCGGGCGGGGCAGACGCACCGGCTCGGTTCGTCCGGCCCGGCGGTGCGCGTGCTGGAGATCGCGTTCGGGCACTTCGACGAGGACGACATCGAACGCCTCGAGGACGCCTACGGCCGCACCTGACCGCGCCGCCGCCCTCCCCGGGCGCCCGGCTCTGGCGGGACGGCCGCAACCGGTCGTTCACCGGGGAGGCGGGCGGACGTCGAACGGCTGGGCGGCGTCAGCGCTTCTTCACCATGTGCGCGTAGACGATGATGTTGTCGCGGTAGGACCGCTCCTTGCGGTCGTAGGCGCCGCCGCAGGTCACCAGGCGCAGCCCGGCGTACCGCACGTTGCCGTACACGCGTTTGCCGGGGAACCGCGTCTTCGGCACCTGCTCCTTGGCGTCCACGCGGAACGTCAGCGTTCGCCCGTCCCGCCGCGTCACCCGTACGAGCGAGCCGGGCTTCAGCTCGTGCAGCCGGTAGAACACGGCGGGACCGCGCTTGTCGTCGTAGTGGCCCAGCAGCACGGCCGCCCCCCGGCTGCCGGGGGACGGGCCGTGCCGGTACCAGCCGGCGCGGTCGGAGTGCTCGAACGGCGGCACCTCCACCATGCCGTTGGCCTTCTGGCCGACCGGCGTCACCCGGGCGCGCACCCCGATGGCGGGGATCTCGACGCGGACCGGCGGCGACGACGGCGCCGCCGATCCGTCGGGGATCTTCCAGAGCACGCGCGGGCCGCCGTAGTCGCGGTAGGGCGCGGACGCGGAGACGTTGCTCCGTACCCCGTTCCCGACCGCCAGCGCGCCTACGACCGCCAGCACGGCCGCGACGGCGTAACCGCCGCGGTCACGCCCGCCCACGGGCCCGGGAACGCATCAGCGCCGTCCCGCCGATCCCGGCAGCCGCGACCAGCAGCACCACCCCGGTGGGCAGCCACGGAGCGTCGGAGCCCTGGGTGCCGCCGCCGCCGGTCTCGGCCCAGCCGCGCGGCTGGCGGCCCTGCTCGCCACCGGGGCCCGGGCCGGGGCCGGGGCCACCGCCCGGACCGCCGCCGGGACCGCCGCCGGGACCGCCGCCGGGGCCGCCGCCCGGCCCCCCGCCCGGACCGCCGCCGGGGCCGCCGCCCGGGCCGCCGCCTCCGGGGTTGATCCACAGCTTCTCCTGGCCGAACTTGCCGCCGCCCTCGTGCTTGCCGCCCCAGCCGTCGTCGCGTCCGAAGCCGTCATCGCGTCCGAAGCCGCCGTCACGACCGAAGCCGTCGTCGCGTCCGAAGCCGCCGTCACGACCGAAACCGCCGTCACGACCGAAACCGTCGCGTCCGTAGCCGTCGTCCGGCCCTGGCCCATGGCCGAGCCCGCCGTCCGGCCCGGGGCCGTCGTCCTTCTCGTCCTGCTTGAGGCCCTGCTTGCGGACCTCGAACCGGCCGGCGTGGGACTTCTTGGACGTCGCGCACTTGGCCTCGAGCGTGTGCCGGCCCGGATCCGCCTCGATCACCAGGGCCTTGATCTCGAACCAGCCGTCCCGCACCGCGCCCGCGCCCCGTGCCGCGCCGGTCACCTGGACGAGGTTGTCGACGTCACCGCAGTTGCCGGCCACGGTGACCCGCTGGCCGGGACGGGCGACGGCCGGCTCGATCGCCAGGCCGTCGGCGTGGGCGGCCGGAGCGGCCGAGATGGTCGGGACGGTTCCGCACAGCATGGCGCCCATCGCCAGAGTCGTGCGGACGGCGTTTGTCGCGCGCACCCTTCCCTCCAAAGGTCCGTGGATTCGAATACGGAGGGTGCTTCCCTGGAGACGCTCCGCCACTTTCCGTATGGGGGAGGTATGAACGGATCTTTGTCGGCTCTAGCCGATCCGCCAGGCGGGAACGTCCACCGGGGAGATCCGGCTGGTGCGTCCGTCCGCGCGTCCCGCCGCCCGGCGGCGGCCGGGCCCCGGACGCGCGAACGGCCCGGCCGCCACGCGGCGGCCGGGCCGTCGGATCCAGGGTGCCCGTCGGGCGGGGCCGGGGATCAGGTGCTGGCGCTCAGGTCCAGCTCCTTGACCTTGGGGTCGCCCTCGTCGGCGGTGTAGTCGGCCTCGCGCGTGATGTCGGTGCCGTCGGCCAGCTTGGCGGCGCGGCACACCAGCGTGCCCGCCACGGCCACCACCAGGTTGACCGCCAGGGCCACCACGCCCACGTAGATCGTCATCTTGGTGTCCAGGCCGAAGTCGCTCAGCTTGAAGGCCGAGCCACCGAAGTGCTCCTTGCCCTTGGCCGGGTTGGGGATCTGGTACAGCATCCACAGCCCGGTGGCCAGGCCCGCCGCCCAGCCGGCGACCAGGCCGCCGCGGTGGAACCAGCGGGTGAACAGGCCGAGGCCCACCGCGGGCAGCGTCTGCAGGATGATCACACCGCCGATCAGCTGCAGGTCGATGGAGAACTCGGGGTCCAGCAGCAGGATGCAGGCCACCGCGCCGACCTTGACGATCAGCGAGACCAGCTTGCTGACCGTGGCCTCCTGCTTGTCGGTGGCGTCCGGCCGGATGTACTCCTTGTAGATGTTGCGGGTGAACAGGTTGGCCGCGGCGATCGACATGATCGCGGCGGGCACCAGCGCGCCGATGCCCACGGCGGCGAAGGCGATCCCGGTGAACCAGCTGGGGAACATGTGGTCGAACAGCACCGGCACCACGGTGTTGGTGTCGGCCTTGCCGTCGGTGGTGATCGGCTTGACCCCGGCGGCGATGGCCATGAAGCCCAGCAGCGCGATCAGGCCGAGCACGAAGCTGTAGGCGGGCAGCGCCGACATGTTCCGCTTGATGGTGTCGCGGTTACGGGCGGCCAGGATGCCGGTGATGCTGTGCGGGTACAGGAACAGCGCCAGCGCCGAGCCCAGTGCCAGCATGGCGTAGTTGAGCTGGTTGGTGCCGTCCAGCAGGATCCCGTCGCTGGGCGCCGGGGTCTTGGCGAACTTGGCCTGCGCCGAGTCGAAGATGTCGCCCCAGCCGCCGAGCTTGGCCGGGATGTACAGCACCGCGACGATGATCACCAGGTAGATCAGCACGTCCTTGACGAACGCGATCAGCGCGGGCGCGCGCAGGCCGGACTGGTAGGTGTAGGCGGCCAGGATGCCGAACGCGATGATGATCGGCAGGTGGCCGTTGATCCCCATCGCCTTGAGCACCGCCTCGATGCCCACCAGCTGCAGGGCGATGTACGGCATGGTCGCCACGATCCCGGTGACCGCGATGGCCAGCGCCAGGGTGGGCGAGCCGAACCGGGCCCGGACGAAGTCGGCCGGGGTGACGAAGCCGTGCACGTGCGACACCGACCACAGCCGGATCAGCACCAGGAACACCAGCGGGTAGACCACCACGGTGTACGGGACGGCGTAGAAACCGGCGGCGCCCGCCCCGAACACCAGCGCGGGCACCGCGACGAAGGTGTAGGCGGTGTAGAGGTCGCCGCCGACCAGGAACCAGGTGATCCAGCCGCCGAAGTTGCGGCCGCCGAGGCCCCACTCGTCCAGGCTGTCCATGGTCTGCGGTCGCCGCCACCGCGCCGCGACGAAACCCATCCCGCTGACCAGCAGGAACAACGCGGCGAAGATGATCAGCTCGGTGAGGTGATCGGTCGACATCGTTCAGTCCCTCCGGCGCGTCATGCGGTAGACGGCCGTGGTGCAGGCCACGCCGAGCAGGATGAAGGCCATCTGCACCCAGTAGAAGGCGGGAAAGCCGAACAGGCGGGGCTCGTCACGGTTGAACAGGAACGTCAGCAGCGGCACCACGACCGCGGGAAGCAGCAGCCAGTTCCACGGGCTGCGGTCGGTTCCGCGCTCAGGCGGAGGGGTCTGTGCGGACAAGGGAGCCTCCTCGTCACAGGGGCGTCACCGGAGTCGTCTCGCATGATGAGACGGCCCGGCGTCAGGGGCGGTGCCGGAGCCTACCCCGGCGTCGGTCACAGGCTGATCTCGGCGACGGCACGAGTGTATGGAGCGATCCAGGAGCGAAATCCCATGTCAGGGGGCGGGTGCGCGCCTCGGTGCGGCCACGGCGCCGGTCACGGCCGCGAATGTCGGGCCCGGCCGGGGAATCCGGGGCGGGAGTCCAGGTCAGGCGGGTGGTGAGACCGTGCGGCCGGCCGCCGTGCGCGGTGCGCGCCGCGCGTGGCGATCACCCCGTGCCGCGCGTGGCGATCACCGCGGCGCGCCGGGACGGTTGGCCGGGCGCGAGACGGCCCGGTAAGCTCGCCATTATGCGATCCGGCCACGGTCACCCGTTCACCGCCACCACGGCGGTGAGTGCGTGCCCGAGCCGCCGCTGGTGGTGGCGCCGCTGAGGCGGCGCCGGTTCGTTGACGTTGACTTCCAGGCGACCGCCCTCATCCGGCGGTCGTTTCGTCGTCTCGCGGATGAGGGCCCGACACGCGAAGGGCCACCCGGGTGGACACCGTCTCACAGCAAGCGCAGACCAGTCGGTTCGTGACGGCCGGGGGTGTACGGGTGACCCGTACGGCCACGCCGGTCGAGGCCGAACGCAAGTCCGAGGTGCTCAACACCCTCGTCGAGGCGGTGGGTGAGCGGCGCGGCGGCGTGCTCAGCTCCGGCATGGAGTATCCCGGCCGCTACAGCCGCTGGCACATGGCCTACATCGACCCGTGCGTGGAGATCGTCGCCCGTGGCCGCGAGGTCGAGGCGCGCGCGCTCAACGACCGCGGGCGCGTGCTGCTCCCGGCGCTGGCGGCCGCGCTGCGCGGCACCGGCACCGTGACCGCCGACGAGAGGGACCGGCGGTTCGCGGTGTTCGTCCCGCCCACCGAGGAGTTCTTCACCGAGGAGGAGCGCAGCCGCCAGCCGACGGTGTTCACCGCGCTGCGCGCCGTCGTCGACCTGCTGCGCTGCGACGACCCGCACCTGGGGCTGTGGGGCGCGTTCGGCTACGACCTGTCGCTGCAGTTCGAGCCGCTGCGCCTGCGCCATCGGCGGCCCGCCGACCAGCGCGACCTCGTCCTGCACCTGGCCGACGAGATGATCGTCGTGGACCGCAAGCGGGAGACCCAGCACCGGCTGGCCTACGACTTCGAGGTCGACGGCCGCGGCACCGCCGGGCTGCCGCGCCTGACCCCGCCGACCCCTGTCCCGGACGCTCCCGCCGAACTGCCGCCCCAGCCCGTTCCCGGCGTGTACGCGCGGATGGTGCGGGAGGCCAAGGAGAAGTTCGTCCGCGGCGACCTGTTCGAGGTGACGCCCGGGCACGCCATGTTCGGCCGCTGCCACTCGCCCGCCGCGTTCTTCGAACGGCTGCGCGAGACCAACCCGGCGCCCTACGAGTTCATGTTCAACCTGGGCGAGGGCGAATACCTGGTGGGGGCGTCCCCGGAGATGTTCGTGCGGGTGACCGGCGACCGCGTGGAGACCTGCCCGATCGCCGGGACGATCCGCCGCGGCCAGGACCCGCTGGAGGACGCCGAGCAGATCCGCACCATCCTGGCGTCGGCCAAGGACGAGTCCGAGCTGACCATGTGCACCGACGTCGACCGCAACGACAAGTCGCGCGTCTGCGTGCCCGGCAGCGTCCGGGTGCTGGGCCGGCGGCAGATCGAGCTGTACTCGCGGCTGATCCACACCGTCGACCACATCGAGGGACGGCTGCGGCCCGGGTTCGACGCCTTCGACGCCTTCCTCACGCACATGTGGGCCGTCACGGTCACCGGGGCGCCCAAGACGTGGGCGATGCAGTTCATCGAGGACCACGAGGACTCGCCGCGCCGCTGGTACGGCGGCGCGGTCGGGTTCGTCGGCTTCGACGGGTCGATGAACACCGGCCTGACGCTGCGCACCGCGCAGATCCGCGACGGCGTCGCCACGGTGCGGGCCGGCGCGACCCTGCTGTACGACTCCGTCCCGGAGGAGGAGGAACGCGAGACGCACCTGAAGGCGAGCGCGCTGCTGCAGGCGCTGGCCGCCTCCCAGGACCCGCAGGCCGCCGCGGCCGCCGCCGAGCCCGCGCCGGAGCGGGCCGGGGAGGGGCTGAAGGTGCTGCTGGTCGACCACGAGGACTCGTTCGTCAACACCCTGGCCGACTACTTCCGCCAGCAGGGCGCCGAGGTGGTCACGCTGCGGCACGGCTTCCCGTCGCGCCTGCTGGACGAGCACGCCCCCGACCTGGTGGTGCTGTCGCCCGGCCCCGGCCGTCCCGAGGACTTCGCCACCGCCGCGCTGCTGGACGCCCTGGACGAGCGCGGACTGCCGGTGTTCGGTGTGTGCCTGGGCCTGCAGGCGATGGTCGAGCACCAGGGCGGCGAGCTGTCGCTGCTGCCCGAGCCCGCGCACGGCAAGCCCGGAACGGTCAAGGTGGCCGGGGGCGAGCTGCTGGAGGGACTGCCGGACGAGTTCACCGCGGCCCGCTACCACTCCCTGCACAGCACGCCCGAACGGGTGAAGGGATTCCAGGTGACGGCGCTGACCGGCGACGTGGTCATGGCGATCGAGGATCCGGAGCGGCGGCGCTGGGCGGTGCAGTTCCACCCCGAGTCGATCCTCACCGCGCAGGGGCGGGCCGGTCACCGCATCGTCGCCAACGTGCTGCGCCTGTGCCGCCGCGCCCCGCGCTGAGCCGCGCTGCGCACTGAGCCGGGCGGCGCCCCGAGCCGGGCGGGACGCCGGGACGGCCCGGGGAAGTTCTTTCGGATGGCCCCGGAGGGCTAATCGGTCCGATGGAAATAGTCCCCTGGGGCCTGTCCGAACCGCGTTCTGAGACGGGATACTGGCGGAGCGGCACACGCGTGTCGAGTTTCCCTGGCATGGGTGCCGCTGCGTTATCCCCGGCCGGAGGGGGTTCGCCCCCTCCGTCCAGAACGCACCTGCGGTTTATGCCTATTACCTGGGCAAATGTCCGACACGTCGGTTTCGCGTGTTTGGTCCGTCCTGCCCGGGGGACCCCGCGTGCATGGTCACATTGCTCTGGCTCATCGCGGTGATCCTGGTGATCGCCGGAATCTATGTCCTCATCGCCCGGCGCGACCTGATCTTCGGTATCGCGCTCATCATCGTGGGCCTGCTCGTCGGCCCCGGCGGCGTCAGCATCTTCAACGTCTAGCGCCGCCGAGCCACGACCCCTCGAACCGTAACCCCTCCACCCGTGTGATCGGCCCCGCCGAGATCCGGCCGAATGTCTGACATCACCTGTCAGGTTTCGCCGCCAGCATCGGGTCCATGAACAAGGAACCGAACCTGGCACCGGACACGGCACCGGACACGGACGCCGACGCGCGGGCGGGAGCACTGTCGGGCAAGGTCGCGCTGGTGGCCGGGGGCACCCGCGGCGCCGGGCGAGGCGTCGCCGTCGAGCTCGGCGCCGCGGGAGCCACCGTCTACGTCACCGGCCGCACCACCCGTGAACGGCGGTCCGAGATGGACCGCCCCGAGACCATCGAGGAGACCGCGGAGCTCGTCACCGCCGCGGGCGGCGAGGGCGTCGCGGTCGCCGTCGACCACCTGGAACCCGACCGGGTCGCCGCGCTGGTCCGGCGCATCGACGCCGACCACGGCCGCCTGGACATCCTGGTCAACGACGTCTGGGGCGCCGACCACCTCATCCAGTGGAACACCCCGGTGTGGCAGCTGGACCTCGGCAGGGGGCTGCGCACGCTCCGCCTCGGCGTCGAGACCCACGTCGTCACCGCCCGCCACGCCCTGCCGCTGCTGATCCGCCGGCCCGGCGGGCTGGTGATCGAGATGACCGACGGCACCCTGGAGTCCAACGCCTCCTACCGCCGCGAGACCGGCTTCTTCTACGACCTGGCCAAGTGGTCGGTGATCCGGATGGGCCTGGCCTGGTCCGAGGAGATCAAGGAGCACGGCTGCACGGCGGTGGCGCTGACCCCGGGGTGGCTGCGGTCGGAGGCGATGCTGGAGCACTTCGGCGTCACCGAGGACACCTGGCAGGACGGCGCGAAGGTCGACCCGCACTTCGCGATCTCCGAGTCCCCGGCCTATGTGGGACGCGCCGTCGTCGCGCTGGCCACCGACCCCGACCGGGCCCGCTGGAACGGGCGGTCGCTGTCCAGCGGCGGCCTGGCCCAGGTGTACGGGTTCACCGACGTGGACGGCAGCCGCCCGGACGCCTGGCGGTACCTTCGCGAGGTCCAGTGGGCGGGCCGGCCCGCCGACGTCACCGGCTACCGGTAGAGCGCGGCCAGCCGGGCCGCGTTGTGGGCCATGCGTTCGCGCAGCTCCGGCGGATCCAGCACCTCCACCTCCGGGCCCAGGCGCATCAGCTCGCTCTCGGCGACCTCCGGGGACTCGACGGGCAGCGTGGTGGTCACCCACCCCTGCCCGTCGGGCTCCCCGGCCCGCTCGGCGGCCCGGCGCGCCGCGTACGGCTCGACGGTGTACCGCAGCCGCCGCATGCCCGCCGGGCTCAGCCGCACCCTGACCTCCTCGCCCAGCATCGAGCGCAGGAACTCCTCGGCCTGCCCGGCCCAGTGGCCGGCCAGGTCGAAGTCCCCGTCGCGCGGGAACGTCTCACCGAGCGCCCGCACCGCCACGATCCGGTCGACGCGGTACGTCCGGTACGGCCCCGGGCCCGGCCCGTCCGCGACCCGCGCGACCAGGTACCACACGCCGTTCTTCAGGACCAGGCCGTACGGGTGCAGCGTCCGGGTGACCTCGCGGCCGCGGCGGTAGCGCAGCTCGACGGCCTCGTCCCGCCACACGGCCTGCGCCAGGTCGCGAAGCAGCGGCGGCGGCTCGGCGTCGCCGAACCAGCCGGGGGCGTCCAGGTGGAAGCGCTGGCCCGCGCGCAGCGGCGCGTCGCGCAGCGTGGCCGGCAGCGCGGCCAGCACCTTCAGCTCGGCGGCGGCGACCGCGTCGGCCAGGCCCATGTCACCGGCCGGGCCGGGCAGCCCGGCCAGGAACAGCGCCTCGGCCTCCTCCCGGCTCAGCCCGGTCAGCCGCGTCCGGTACCCGCCGACCAGCCGGTAACCGCCGTTCCTGCCCTGCTCGGCGTACACCGGCACCCCGGCCGCCGACAGCGCCTCCATGTCGCGGTAGACGGTGCGCTCCGACACCTCCAGCTCGCGGGCCAGCTCGGCGGCCGTCATCGTCTCCCGCGCCTGCAGCAGCAGCACCAGTGAGATCAGCCGGGACGCGCGCATGCCTCCATCCTGCCGCAGCCGTTTCTGACATGATCGTGTCAGATACCTGGAAATCCGCTGTCGCGGCTGGTGACGGCCCTGTTAGCGTCGCCCCCGTGCCCAACGGAACCACGCCCATCGAAACGTTCATCGACGCCCTTCCCAAGGTCGAGCTCCACGTGCACCTGGTCGGCTCGGCGTCCCTGCCGACCGTCCTGGAGCTGGCCCGCCGCCACCCCGAAGGCCCCGTCCCCACCAGCGAGGACGAGCTGCGCGCCTTCTACCGCTTCCGCGACTTCCCGCACTTCGCGCAGGTGTACGAGGCGGTGTCCAGCCTCGTCCGCACGCCCGACGACGTCGCCACCCTGGTGCTGGGCGCCGCCCGCGACCTGGCCGCGCAGAACGCCCGCTACGTCGAGCTGACCGTCACCCCCTACACGCACCAGCGGATGGGCATGGCGATGCCCGCCGTCACCGAGGCCCTGGACGAGGCCGCGCGGCGGGCCCGCGACGAGCACGGCATCCGCGTCGCCTACATCTTCGACATCCCGGGCGAGTTCGGCGCCGACGGCGCCGCCGCCACGGCCGAGCACGCCGTCAAGCACGCGCCGCAGGCGCTGGTGGGCTTCGGCATCGGCGGCGTCGAGCAGATGCGCCCGCCCTACCGGGACGACTTCCGCGCGGCGTTCCGCGCCGCCCGCGACGCGGGGCTGCACAGCGTCCCGCACGGCGGCGAGATGACCGGGCCGGAGACCATCTGGGAGGTCGTCGAGGGCCTGGGCGCCGAACGCATCGGCCACGGCATCACCTGCGTCCAGGACCCGCGGCTGATGGACCTGCTGCGCGAACGCCAGATCCCGCTGGAGGTGTGCCCCACGTCCAACCTGCGCACCGGCCAGGTCGGCGACCTGTCCGAGCACCCGCTGCCGGCGATGCTGGAGCAGGGCCTGTTCGTCACGCTGAACAGCGACGACCCGCCGATGTTCGACACCACCCTCACCGGCGAGTACCGCGTGGCCGCCGAGGTGTTCGGGCTGGGCCGCGCCGAGCTGGCGGGCCTGGCGCGCAACGCGGTCACCGCGTCCTTCCTGGACGAGGACGGCAAGCGGGCGATCCTCGACGACATCGACGCGGCCGTCGCCGCGTGATCCGGGGCTTCGTCTACGTGCCCGACGCGGATCCCGGTCCCATGGCCGGGGCCGCGCCGGGACGCCGCGTGACGCTCCCCGCGCCGCGGCCGCCGTGGATCGTCGTGCAGCGATCCCTGGAGGGCTTCCCGATCTGGCGGTGGCCCGGACGGCTGTGGCGCGTCGAGGTCGTCGAACCCGACACGGCCGAGGCGCGCGCCGCCATCGCGCGGGCCGACGGCGAGTTGCCGCCGTCGGCGAGTTACACCCGTGCGGCCGCCGTGCGCGTGGTCGAGGAGATTCCCGTGGCGACCGTGTTCGGCCCGCACGGCGGCCGCGTCGCCGAGGTGATCGACGCGGCGAAGGACCTCACCCAGGACGACGCCGAACGTCTCGCCGCCGCCCGCCACCCGCATGCCGCCTCCGCCTACGGCGCGGCCTGGGACAGGTGGCTCGCGACGCAGCCGAACCCCGGCCCCTACCTCGGCGATGCGCACGAGGGGGTCCTGCGGATCCCGGGTGCCGGGCCGTCGGGGTCGCCCGTGGGATCGGGGCTGAGCGCGGTGTCGCACGCGGTGCACGAGAGCGCCCGCCTGCGCGGACGCCCGGGCGTCGAGGTGGTGGAGGACGACGGCGAAACCGAGGAGATGCTCGCCGGGGCCTGGCACGGGGCGTGCCTGGCGCTGCTGGGCGCCGCGCTGGCCGTGGGCGCCCCGCATCTGCTCGACGAGGACGAGTCGGCGGCGCTCACCGCCGCCTGGTCGCGGTGGCGGCGCGGCCCGCGCGAGGACTAACCCCAGGCGAGCTTCCGCCACGGGCTGGCGGGGTCCTGCGTGAGGATGCGGTGACCGGTCAGGGAACGCGCGTACCAGTCGCCGAACTCGCCGTCGTCGAACCGCAGCATCCGCCCCAGCACGAGCTGTCCGCCAGCAGCCGCCGGTTCTCCTCGCGGGTCTCGCGGCCGTCGGTGACCGAGTTCCACGCCACCCCGTTGCCGACCGCCAGGTGCGCGCCCACCGCCATGGCGTGCGCGAAGCGACCCCACGTCGGGACGTCCGGGTCGGCGAGGAGGATGTCGTGGTCGCGGTCGGGCTGCCGTTCGGCGTCGGCGAGCATGCCCGCCACCTGGCGGTGTCCGTCGGACGCGGGCGCCAGCAGGGCGAGCAGCTCCCGCAGGACGGGCACGGCGGCGCGCGGCCCGGACCGCTTGAGCGCCAGCCGCGCCGCGTGCACGGCGACCCTGTCGGCGCGCCTGTGGTCCTGGACCGCCCGGAAACCCGACACGGATCTGACGGCGCGTCCCACCGCCTCGTCCATGCGGCCCGCGCCCGCCAGCACGTGCGCGGCCTGCCCGTCCAGGACGGCGCGCGGCTCGGTCGACGCGGGCAGGGGCAGCCCGGAGGCGGCGCGGTCGGCGGCCGCCAGGACCCGCAGCGCCTCGTCGGTACGGCCCGCGTCGCACAGCGCGCGGGCGTGCCGGGCGCGCACGGCGACGGCCGAGAACCAGTCCGCCCGCGCCTCCAGCGCGTCGGCGGCGCGGGCGTACGCCGACGCGGCCTCCTCGGCCCGGCCCTGCCGTTCGTACTTCCTGGCCCGGTCGAGCAACGCGCCGGTATCGGACTGAAACGTCATGGATTCCCTCCGTACGCGCCCAACCGTACCGAGCACCCGATCAGGCGCGCGCGGGTGTCACACCGCCGACACCTCCACGCGGGTGTCGTGGAACACCGGACCGCCCCCGAGGTCGGTGTCGCGCTCGTCCACCACCGCGTTGGCGTTCGCCCCTCCGGACAGCTTGGGCCAGTGCCCCTTGCTCGTCGCCGCCACTCCCGGCCGCACCTCGTCGGTGACCTGGAGCACCGCCTCGAACGCCCCGCGCTCGTTGGCCACCCGCACCCGCTGGCCCGAGGCCAGCCCGCGCGCGGCCGCGTCGTCGGGGTGCAGCCGGACGGTCGGCCCGCCCGAACGCCGCCGCAGCTCGGCGTTCTCACCGAACACGGTGTTGAGGAAGTGGTGCGACGCCGCCGACACCAGCGCCAACGGGAAACGGCGCGCACGCTCGGCGTCGGTCACCTCGCCGGGGGGCGTGTACCCGGCCACGGGGTCGAGGCCGAACGCCTCGGCCCGCTGCGACCGGAACTCCAGCCGTCCCGAAGGCGTCGGGAACCTCTCCGCATACGGCAGGAACGGTTTCGGCGCCGCCAGGCGGACGAAGCCCTCCTTGCGGAGCCTGTCCAGGGTGATGCCCGTGAGCCAGGGATGTTCGGACGACAGGGCCTGCTCGGCCAGCCGTTCGTCGGAGTCGTACAGGCTCGGCTCGGTCAGCCCCATGCGCCGCGCCAGCCGCCGGAACGTCTCGGTGGTCGGCAGGCATTCGCCCGGCGGCGCCACGGCCGGCTCGTTCCACGTCAGGTACAGGTGCCCGTAGCCGTCGTGCAGGTCCGCGTGCTCGTGCTGCATCGTGGCGGGCAGGACGATGTCGGCGTAGTCCGTCGTGTCGGTCGGGAACTGCTCCAGGACGACCGTGAACAGGTCCTCCCTGGCCAGCCCGCGGCGGACCTTGTTCTGGTGCGGGGTGCTGCCCACCGGGTTGGCGGCGATGACGAACAGCGCCATCACCGGCGGGTCGTCCACCTCCAGCAGCCCCTCGCCGAGCCTGCTCATCGACAGCGTCCGCACCGGGCCGGGCCGCAGGTCGTCCCGGAACAGGGCGGCCCGGTTCAGCTTGACGTGACCGGAGGTGGAGAACGTCAGCCCGCCGCCCAGCCGCGCCCAGTCGCCCGTCACGCCCGGGATGCAGGCCAGCGTCCGCAGCGTCTCCGCGCCGCCGCCGTGCCGCTGCAACCCCTGCGTGGCGCGGATCGCGGTGGGACGCGTCCGCGCGATCCGTTCGCCCAGTGCGACGATCGCGTCCTCGGGCACCCCGGTGATCCGCGCCGCCCGCTCCGGCGGGAACTCCTGGATCCGCTCGCGGAACTCCGCCCAGCCCAGCGTGTGCCGTTCGATGTAGTCCTCGTCCTGCGCGCCGAGCCCGACGACCACGTTGAGCAGCCCCAGCGCCAGCGCCGCGTCGGTGCCGGGCAGCGGCGCCAGATGCTCGTCGGCCTGCCGCGCCGTCCGGGTCGCGACCGGATCGATCGCCACCACGTACGCGCCCTCGCGCCGCGCCGCCTGGACGAACTTCCACACGTGGTGGCCGCTGGTCAGCGGGTTCGTCCCCCACAGCAGGACCAGCCGGGCGTGGGCGAGGTCCTCGGGGTCCATGCCCGCCGACGAGCCGATCGTGCACTTCAGCCCGGAGCTGCCCGCCGACGAGCAGATGTTGGCGTCGTGCGCCGAGGCGCCCAGCACGTTGAAGAACCGCCGGCCCGCCGTCCCCTCCAGGCCCTGGACGTAGCCGAGCGTCCCGGTGCCCCAGTACGGCCAGATCGCCTCGCCGCCGTGGCCGCGGACGACGTGGTCGAGCCGCGTGGCGATCTCGTCGAGCGCCTCGTCCCAGGAGATCCGCTCGAACCGGCCCTCTCCCTTGCGGCCCGTCCGCCGCAGCGGATACCGGATCCGGTCCGCGTCGCCCGCCCGTTCCAGCCACCGGTTGACCTTGGTGCACAGCGCGCCCCTGGTGTACGGGTGGTCGGGATTGCCGCGCAGCCCGACCGCCTCGCCGTCGCGCACCGTCACCACCCACGAGCAGTCGTCCGGGCAGTCCAGCGGGCAGGCGCCCAGCACCTTCAGCTCGGCCGCCATCAGACCGTCCCCTCGAAGCGGTCGCCCAGGTAGGCGTCGACGTCCGGCGCGTCCGGCCGGGCGAGCACGTGCCGCAGCCACGCCCGCCGTTCGTGGTCGACGACCGCCCCCTCCCACACGCAGAACACCGCCGGTGTGGGATGCGGCCGCAGGGCCCGCGGATCGTCCAGCGGCGAGGAGTACAGCCGCTGGTGGATCTCGTTCTCCCCGGCCCACCAGTCGTACAGCGCGAAGCAGAAGTCGCCCGCCCGGTGCACCACCACGAACCCGAGGCCGTAACGGTCGGGCTCCGCCCCGTCGCGCAGCACCGCGGGCGCCGGCATGACCTCGGGCGCCAGCGTCAGCGCCGCGTCCACCAGACCGGCCGGCGGCCGCGTTCCCTCCGAGGTGATCCCGTACACCTTCAGCCGCCACCCGGCCGTCTCGTAGGGGCCCAGGAACGAGATCGGCCGCCCGCGATAGGGCCCTCGCACCGCCGGCGTCGACTGCATCCCGTTCCTCCCCAGACCTGCGAACTCTCCCAGTCTGCTGCATCCATGACAGGAGTGTCACCCCCATACGTCCATGACGACCGCACCGGTTCGCGAACCGCCGGGCGAAACTGGTTTGCTAGGCGCCGAGGAAACGACCGGTAGGGGGAAGAGCACGTGAAGAGCGTCGAGCCTGAGGTGTACCTCGTCGCGCGGCCTGAGCTGGACTACGACGAGGTGGCCCGCTATCTGCGCGACGTGGGCGGGGAGAGCTGGCTGGAGCGGCTCGACCGCGGCGACCTCGACGCCGAGCTGAACGACCCGCAGAACCTCGCCGAGTTCGCCGGCCGGCTGTGCTACCGCTCCTGGGAGCCGGGCCTCAACCCCAACGTCACCCGGATCCGCACCGACCAGGACGCCTACCTGGAGAACATCCTGCGCAGCATGCACGGCTCGGTGCTGGAGCACGTCAGCTTCAGCTTCGTCCTGCACAACGTCAGCCGGGTGCTGACCCATGAGCTCGTCCGGCACCGGCCCGGCGTCGCCATCTCCCAGGAGTCCCTGCGCTTCGTGCGGCTGCAGGACATCCCGTTCTGGTTCCCCGAGTGGGCCCGCGAGGACGCCGAGCTGATGAAGCGCGCCACCGCGCTTCTGGAGCAGATGGAGGAGTTCCAGGGCTGGATGGCCCAGCGCTTCCGCCTCGACGACGACGGCGTGCCCTTCAAGGAGAAGAAGCACAAGACCTCGTTCATGCGCCGCTTCGCCCCCGAGGGCGTGGCCACCGGACTGGTGTGGACGGCCAACGTCCGCACCCTGCGGCACACGATCGAGAACCGCACCGCCGCCGGCGCCGAGGAGGAGATCCGCCTGCTGTTCCACCGCATCGGCGAGGTGATGCGCCGCGAGGCCCCCGCCCTGTTCGGCGACTACGAGATCGAGGACGGTGCCTGGATCCCCCGATGGCGCAAGGTCTGACCGCCGGGGCGGTGCTACTGGGGCGGGCCCTGGAGCATTCGGGTGACGGTGGCGGCCAGGTCGCGTAGTGCGCCGAGCACGACGGAAACGGTCAGCGGGCGAACTCGGCGCGGACGCCCAGCAGGCGCACCGGCCGTCGTTCGGTGAACCGGTCGAGGGCGGCGAGGGCGGCCTCCTCGATCCGGGACGCCTCGGCCGTCGGCGTCTCCAGTGCCCGGCCGTGGGTCCGCGTGATGAAGGGCGCGTAGCGGACCTTGACGATGACGCGTGCGGCGCGCCGCCGCTCCGCGGCGGCCTCGTGCGCGACCTGCCGCGCCAGGTTGGACACTTCGCGACGGACCTCTTCCCAGTCGCGCAGATCGTGCTGGTAAGTGGTCTCGCGGCCGCGGGAGCGCGGGACGTACGGTGCGCCGTCCACCGGCGAGTGGTCCTGCCCCTGGGCGAGCCGCACCAGCCACGGCCCGATCGTGGGGCCGAAACGCTCGGCGAGGGTCCGCGGGTCGGCCGCCGCCAGTTCGCCGACGGTGGCGATGCCCATGGCCTTCAGCCGCTTGGCGGTCTTGGCCCCGACGCCCCACAGCGCGTCGGTCGGCCGGTCGCCGAGCACCTCGAACCAGGTCCGGTGGGTGAGCCGGAAGACGCCGGCCGGCTTGCCCAAGCCGGTCGCCAGCTTGGCCTGGAGCTTGTTCTGCCCGATGCCCACCGTGCATTCGAGTTCGGTCGCCGCGCGTATCCGAGCGCGGATCTCATGGGCCGTCGCCTCCGGGTCGTCGCCTTCGACGGCCAGGAACGCCTCGTCCCAGCCGAGCACCTCCACCACGGCGTCGAACTCCCGCAGCGTCGCCATGACCCGGGCCGAGACGGCCCGGTAGGCGCCGGCGTCGACGGGAAGGAACACCGCCTCCGGGCAGCGCCGCGCCGCCGTGCGGAGCGGCAGGCCGGAGTGGACGCCGTGGGCACGGGCCTCGTACGACGCCGTGCCGACCACGCCGCGCTTGGTCGGATCGCCGTCCCCGCCGACGACGACCGGACGCCCGCGCAGTTCCGGGTGACGCAGAACCTCCACGGCGGCGATGAACTGGTCGAGGTCGACGTGCAGGACCCAGCGGGCCATATCTGATTCTCGCTCCGCCCGCGCCTTCACGGCCAGCCCGATCACCGTCCCCGTTCCGACGACGCGCCGGTGGCGCTCGGGCCGGGCGCGTCGGAAGTGGGAACGGCGGCCGGGATGGGGGAGGGTGTGGGGTCATGACCGACATCAGCATTCCGCTCGGCGGACGGGAACTGCCCGGGTACCTGGCGGTGCCCGAGGGGGAGGGGCCGTGGCCCGGCGTCGTGGTCCTGTTCGAGGCGTTCGGCGCCACCGCGGACATGCGCGCGCAGGCCGACCGGCTCGCCTCCCACGGCTACCTGGCCGTCCTGCCCGACCTGTACCACGGCGCGCCGTGGCTGCGGTGCGTGCGCGCGGCGATGCGCGACCTGATGACGCGGCGCGGCGCGACCTACGACTCCATCGAGGCGGCGCGGCGGTGGCTGGTCGGACGGGACGACTGCACCGGCCGGACCGGCGTGATCGGGTTCTGCATGGGCGGCGGCTTCGCGCTGGTCGCGGCGGCCCGGTACGACTTCCAGGCCGCGGCGGCCAACTACGGGATACTGCCGCGCGACGCCGCCCGCACCCTGGCCGGCGCCTGCCCGGTCGTCGCCAGCTACGGCGCCGACGATCTGATGCTGCCGGGCGCGGCGGCCAGGCTGGAACGCGCGCTGACCCGGGCGGGGGTGCCGCACGACGTCAAGGAGTACCCCCGGACGGGGCACGGCTTCCTGACCGACACCGACGTGCCCGCCCCCATGGTCCCGCTGACCAAGGTCGTGCTGCGGCAGGGACGGGGCCGGGAGAACGCCGAGGACGGCTGGCGGCGCATCCTCGGGTTCTTCGCCGAGCACCTCGCCGACAAGGAATCTACAACGTAAAGGCGTCGGCCCGGACGGCTCCGTCGCCACGACGCGCCGCCGGCCCGCCCCCGTGCCGTCCGGTCAGCCCTTCACCTGGCGCACCAGGTCGCGGACGCGGTCCATCACCGCCGCCAGCGGCCCGGCCGCCAGGTTCTTGGTGGCGGACTCCACGCCCGGGTGCGGGTGGGTCGGCGCGGTCGCCTCGGCCACCTGCACGACCCTCATCAGCGCCGACAGCTCCTTCTTGCCGAACTGGCCGCGCAGCCGCTCGAACTCGTAGCGCTCCTCCGCGCGGGCGTGGCTGAGCACCTCGATGCGCAGCCGGTCGAGCTTGGGCAGGAACTGCGGGTCCTCGGTGTCCATGCCGTCGAGCTCGGCGAGCAGCTCCTTGGCCGAGCGCTCCTCGCCCAGGCGATCGTCGACGATGCCGTCGCCGCCGTCCAGCTTCTGCCGGGCCAGCGGGTGCACGATCTCCTCCTCGGCGGTCTCGTGCACCGCCAGCAGGCGCACCAGCTTGCGGAAGGCGTCCCGGCGTTCGTTGCCCGTACTGCTCTCGACCTGCGCGAACAGGTCGCGGATCTGGCCGTGCTGCATGTACAGCAGGTCGATCACGTCACGGGCCGGGGCCTGGGTGGTCGAAGTGCCCATGTGTCGCTCCTCGCGTCTGCTCTCGTCCGTCGACCGTGCGAGCGTCGCCGTACCCGGACGTCAGAGGGCTAAGCGGACATTGCCGAAAGTTGGGGACGGGCGAATGTGAAGGGCGCGTGGGGGCGGGTACGGCGCCATGGGCGCGATCTCCACACAGGGGCGATCTCGGCAGAAAGGGGAGGTACATGTCCTTCAACCCGTTGGAACACCGGGGCATCCCGCTGGACAGGCAGGTGCGCAACTGGCGGGAGATGAACGTCGTGCCGGTCGACCCCGACCGCGCCGATCCCTACACCAAGTGCCGCATCATCACGATGAACGGCATCGAGGTGGAGGCGGTCTTCTTCAGCCACCATTTCTCCCGGGTCTGTCCCGATCCCGAGATCAGGCGGCAGCTGGCCCAGGTCCGCTACATCGAGCAGCAGCAGCAGAAGACCGTCAACTGGCTGCTGCCGGGCCAGGCCAGCGCGTTGGAGACCACCATCTCCTACGAGCAGGTCGCCGTGGACCTCACCTCGTGGGTGGCGCGGATGGAGCCCGACCCGTACCTGAAGCAGGCGTACGAGTTCGGCGTGCTGGAGGACTTCGACCACCTGTACCGGTACGCCAACCTCTACGAGATGATCGAGCACCGCAAGGCCGAGAAGATCGTCGGTGACATGACCGAGGTCATGCCGGGCCGTCCCACCAAGATGGAGCACCGCGACGCCGCCGACAACGTCCGCGACCCCTACGACCGGAACCGGGCCGAGCCGATCTCCAAGCTGCACGCGCTGACGATCACCGCGTCCGAGCAGCAGACGATGAACTTCTACATGAACGTCGGCCCGCAGTACATGGAGCCGATCGCCCGCCAGCTCTACCAGGAGATCGGGCTCATCGAGGAGGAGCACGTCACGCACTACGAGTCGCTGGTCGACCCGGGCGAGACCTGGTGGGAGCGGCTGGTCAACCACGAGTACAACGAGTGCTACATGTACCACTCGATGATGGAGACCGAGTCCGACCCCAAGGTCAAGGCCATCTGGGAGCTGCACCTGAACATGGAGCTGGAGCACCTGCGCATCGCCTGCGACATGATGCGCCGGCACGACGGGCGGGACCCGGAGAGCATCCTGGCGCCCGAGCTGCCCGCGCCGGTGACCTTCGAGCCCAACAAGGAGTTCCTGCGCGACCTGCTGGCCACCCAGATCGACCTGACCACGCTCGGCGCCGGGTACGTGCGCGAGGCCCACGAGCGCTTCGAGCGCATGCAGGAGCAGATCCACGGCGGCGAGGAGCCGCCCAGCGAGCGCGTCATCGACGAGCACCGCGAGCTGTTCGGCGAGGAGTACCGCCACGAGCCCGCGGGCCCGCACCCCGTCAGCGAGATGCGCGTCCCCGCGCGTTCCAGGTGACACCACCCCGACCCCAGGCCGCGACGCGCGCCCATCACGCCGAGACGGGC
The DNA here is from genome assembly GCF_040642915.1 of Actinomadura sp. NPDC047616. Classification (NCBI taxonomy): domain Bacteria; kingdom Bacillati; phylum Actinomycetota; class Actinomycetes; order Streptosporangiales; family Thermomonosporaceae; genus Actinomadura; species Actinomadura sp. NPDC047616. Next base: position 180,913 of record NZ_JBEYTB010000016.1, on the reverse strand, counting down.
GCGCGTCGGTCGTCCCGGGCACCCGGGCGCATGTGGTCGGTCGCCTCGGCGACGGCTGTCCTGCCGTGCGGGGAACCGGTGCTCGGGGGCCGACCGGCAGGCCGACGCTGATCGCGACGCAGCCGGTCTCCGCACGGCGCGCCCGCCTCGCGCGCCGGTGCGCGCGCGTCAGCGGGACAGGACGGCCTGGGTCTGGGTCACCTGGGCGACCCGGCGGTCGTCGGCGTCGTACAGGTCGGTCTGCACGACGATCGAGGTGCGCCCGGCGTGCAGGGGGCGCGCCACCGCGCGGACCTCGCCGCCGCGTACGGCGCGGAAGAAGTTGGTCTTGGACTCCAGAGTCGTCGTCGACGTGCCCGGCGGCAGGTTGAGGAACGCGCAGACCGCGCCGACGGAGTCGGCCAGAGTCATCACGGCGCCGCCGTGCATGACGCCGCCCGCGGTGCACCGCTCCGGCGCCCATGCCAGACGTCCCGTGACCTCCTCCGGCGCGGCGGCGTCGATCTCGATGCCCACGGCGCGCGCGAACGGCATGGCGTCGAGCAGGTCGTCGGTGGTCATGGGGGTCCTTCCGTCCGGCGGGTTCCAGCCGGCAGCCTGCCCGACGCGCGGCGGGCCGTCGATTACCTCCCGGGTAACCGAACCCGCCGCGCGCCGCCCCCGCCGGGAGATCGTCACGTGCGACGCAGGACCTTGACCGGGTTTCCGGGGCGCCACAGGCGGATGACCAGCTCGTCGCCCTCGACCGAGGTCAGGACCGCTTCGGTGAGCTCCAGGCGGAAGGCGTGGAAGCCGCCGGGGGGTTCGCCGCCGGTGGTGTAGGTCTTCTTCTCCTCGGGGTCGGTGACCTCGACGGCCACGCCGGCGACCTTCGCGTCGCCGCCCTCGGCGGGGTGGGCGTGTATCGCGCAGCGGCCGTCTCGCCGCAGGTCGCGGGCCTTCACCGCGTTCAGCATGGAGCCGAACGCCAGGTCGGGACCGGAGAAGTCGATCTCCGTGCCGCTGACCCGCGGGGAGCCGTCGCGTCGCAGGGTGGCCAGCACGTGGGTGTCGGCGGCCGTGAAGCGTTCCCGGATCCGCTCGGCCAGCTCCGGGGCCTCCTGTTCGAACTGTCGCCATGTCGCCATGGACCAGAACTCTGGCAGCCGCCTCCGACAGTCCGGGTTACCTGGGACGTAATCGTGCGTATGACCTGGAGGTCGGTAGCGTCGGAGCGTGACGACGATGACGATGTCCCTGGGGGACGTGCGGCCGATCGGGGAGCAGCTGAGGGCGTGGCGGCAGCGGCGGCGGCTCAGCCAGCTGGAGCTGGCCTCCGAGGCGGCCGTGTCGACCCGGCACCTGAGCTTCGTGGAGACCGGGCGGTCGACGCCGAGCCGGGAGATGGTGCTGCGGCTGGCCGAGCACCTGGAGGTGCCGCTGCGCGACCGCAACCTGCTGCTGGTGTCGGCCGGGTACGCGCCGGTCTACACCGAGACCCCGATCGAGGAGCCGCGCATGAACTCGGTGCGGGCGGCCCTGCGGCAGGTCCTGGAGGGTCACGAGCCGTACCCGGCGGTGGTGGTCGACCGGTTCTGGAATCTGATCGACGCCAACGGCGCGGCGCAGTTCTTCATGGAGGGGGCGCCGCCGGAGCTGCTGGAGCCGCCCCTGAACGTGCTCAGGCTGAGCATGCATCCGGGCGGGATCGCCAAGAACATCGTCAACCTGGGGGAGTGGCGGGCGCACATGATCGACCGGGTGCGGCGGCATGTGGCGCTCACCGCCGACCCGGCGCTGGCCGACCTGTATCGGGAACTGCGCGACTATCCCGGCGCCGAGGCCCCCGCCGAGCCCGCGCCGCCGCCCACGGGCCACGAGGTGTTCGTCCCGTTGCGGCTGCGGCTGGACGACGGGCGGAGGCTGTCGTTCTTCACCACGATCGCCACGTTCGGTACTCCGGTCGACGTCACGGTGGCGGAGCTGGCCATCGAGTCGTTCTACCCGGCCGACGAGGAGACCGGCGCGTTCCTGCGTGAGCGCGCCGGGTGGTGACCGGGCGGTACCGCCCCTTGTCGAGCGGTGGTGAGGTGCACCTGCCGCCGGTGCGCCGTCCCCCTGGAACTGCCCGCGCGGTGCGGGCGGCCGGCGGCAGGAGCGCGCGGGTCAGGAGGAGGTCCGGGCGTCGTCTCGTTCGGCCTCCAGCAGGTCGTGGTGGACGCGGTCCAGGGGCACGCCGAGGTTCTGCAGCGCGTCCACCGTGGCCCTGATCATGCCGGGGGGACCGGCCACGTAGACCTCGTGGTCGTCCCAGCGCTCGCGTATCCGCCCCAGCGCGTCGGCGACGGGCCCGCGCAGCCCGTCGTGGGGCGGGGCGTCGGACGGCACCGGCATCACCCGCAGCCGTGGGTGGCCGGACTCCAGCAGGCGCAGGTCGGGCAGGTCGTACAGGTCGAGCGGGGCGCGCGCGCCGACCACCAGGTGGACGCGGCGTTCGCGGCCCCAGGCGAGCTCCTGTTCGGCCAGGGCCTTGAGCGGTGCCAGGCCGGTGCCGCCCGCGACCAGCAGCAGGTCGCGGTCGCAGCCGGGGTCGAGCGTCAGGGTGCCGCGGGCGGGGCCGAGCAGCAGGGTGTCGCCGACGCGCGTGTGCCGGACGAGCGCGCCGCTGACCCAGCCGCCCGGCACGGCCCGCACGTGCAGGGACAGGGTCCCGTCGGGGTGCGGGGCGTTGGCGATCGAGTACCTGCGCCACACGCGCGGCCAGCGGGCGGTCTGCACCTGCACGTACTGGCCGGCGGTGAACTCCAGCCGCCGGTCGGGGCGCAGGGTCACCACCGCCAGGTCCGGTGTGGGGCGGCGGTGGCCGACGACCTCGGCCACCCACCAGGGCGGGGCGGTGGCCGCGTCGCGCTCGGCCGCGGCGATCATGATGTCGGCGGCGGTGCGGTAGGCGGCGGTCCAGGCCGCCTCGGCCTCGGGCGACCAGTCGGCGCCGCCGAACCTGCGCAGCGTGGCGATCAGCGCCGCGCCCATGGCCGCGTAGTGCTCGGGCAGCACCCCGTACTTGCGGTGGTCGCGGCCGAGCCGTTCCAGGTAGTCGGTCAGTTCGCCGGGCGCGTCCAGGCTCCACACGACGCGGGCCAGCGCCTGGAAAAGGCGTTCGCGCTGGCCGTCCATCGCGGGCGGGAAAAGCGCGCGCAGCCGTGGATTCTCGGCGAATAGGCGACCGTAGAAATAGGCGATCGCGCCGTCCGCCACGGGTTCGATACGGGTGAAGCTCTCTTTGACGATTCGGGGTATCGATGACATTTGCCAGCTCGCCCCCCAGGGCTTTTCTCGCCGGGGCCCCTCCGCCCGCCGGCGCCTGCCGGACGCCCCCCACGTCCGAGTTCGTGAGATTCTCGCACTGAAAGACGCTGGTAATCAACCGGTCGAAGGGAAGGCGGCGCGGGGTGTGCGAAGAGTGGCGGAATGGTTATCCGGTGTCATCGGCGCATGTGAGGGCGGGAGAAGAATACTGCTCGGTATGTGTTCGGGTCCGTCTCGATGATCATTCGGACTCATTTTTCGGGTGAATCCGGACCAAAGCGGGGAGTCATGCGCGGAAGGGCGGCCGACCGCGAATGGCAACACGATTTACCGGGCGGTGGATAAATCTCAACCCGGAGGGTAGATTTCGAAATCGGCCGGGCCGGGGTGCTCCCGGCCGGGCCGGTTTCGCGGCCGTGCGGCCCGGGGTCGGGGCCGGCGCTCATCAAGGGGGAGGGCATGGGAGAGGCGATCCGAGGGGCTCCCGAGCCCCGCGCGGCCGCCGTCGGCGCACCGCCGCTCATCGGCGTGACGACCTGTCTGGAACCGGCCCGCTGGAGCGAGTGGGTGCGGGAGGCCGCCCTGCTGCCCGTGTCCTACCTGCGGTCGGTCGAACGCGCCGGGGGCGTGCCGGTCATGCTGCCGCCGACGGCGGGGCTGCGCGGCCTCGACGCCCTGGTCGAGGGGCTGGGCGGGGTCGTGTTCGCCGGGGGAGCCGACCTCGATCCGCAGCTGTACGGGATGGGGCGCCACCACGAGACCGGGCCGCCGCAGCCGCAGCGCGACCGGTTCGAGCTGGCCCTGCTGCGCGCCGTCATCGACGCCGACATGCCGTTCCTGGCCGTCGGCCGGGGCATGCAGGCGTTGAACGTGGCGCGCGGCGGCGTCCTCGTCCAGCACCTGCCCGAGGCGGTCGGGCACACCGGGCACGCCCCGCCCGGCGGGATGTACGGCGGCCACGCGGTGCAGATCAGCCCGAGCAGCAGGATCGGCAAGATCCTCGGCGAGACCGCCCAGGTGGTCACCGGCCACCACCAGGCCATCGCCCGGCTCGGCAAGGGCCTGGCCGCGGTCGCCTGGGCCGAGGACCAGGTCGTGGAGGCCGTCGAGCTGCAGGGTCACCGGTTCGGCGTGGGCGTGCAGTGGCACCCCGAGGAGGGCGAGGACCGCCGGCTGTTCGACGCGCTGGTCGCCGAGGCCTGGGGCCGCTGACCCGCCCCGTGCGCTGACGCCGCCCCGCCCCCCCGTGCGCTGACCGGTATGGCAATCGGGGAGATCTTCAGCCCGGCTTATCGGGGTACGTTCGCCGCTGTCCCGTCCGTCTGGCCGCGTCGCGGCCCGCGACCGGAGGCCGGCCATGCCCATGCATCCGCAGACCGCCCGCTACCTGGAGATGCTCGCCCCCCTGACCACGCTGGACGGGCCGGAGCCGACGCTGCCGGAGACCCGCCGCATGCTGGAGGCCACGCTGCGGGCCCTGCCGATCCGCCGCCGCGAGCTGCCGCACGTCGCCGACCTGGCCGTGCCCGGCGCCGACGGCGCCGTCCCCGTGCGGCTGTACCGTCCCGAGCCGCCCGGCGGGGCGCCGCTGCCCGCGCTGGTGTACCTGCACGGCGGCGGCTGGGTGCTGGGCGGGCTCGACAGCGTGGACGCCGCCTGCCGCGACCTGGCCGCGGACACCGGCTGCGTCGTGATCAGCGTCGGCTACCGGCTGGCCCCCGAGCACCGGTTCCCCGCGGCGGTGCGCGACGCGTGGGCGGTCACCGCCGCCGTCGCGCGCGATCCCGGGCGGTTCGGCGCCGACCCCGCGGCGGTGGCGGTCGCCGGCGACAGCGCGGGCGGCAACCTGGCCGCCGCGGTCGCGCTCACCGCCCGCGACCGCGGCCTCGACCTGGCGCACCAGCTGCTGGTCTACCCCGTCACCGACACCGCCATGGACACCCCGAGCTACGCCGCGTACGGCACCGGGTACGGGCTGGACGCCGCCGGGATGGCCCGCTGCCTGGAGATGTACCGGGGCGACGCCGACCCGGCCGACCCGCTGCTGGCCCCGCTGCGCGCGCCCGACCTGTCCGGCCTCGCCCCCGCCACCGTGATCACCGCCGAGCTGGACGTGCTGCGCGACGAGGGCGAGGCGTACGCGCGGCGCCTGGCGGAGGCGGGGGTGCCGGTCGAGCTGCGCCGGTACGAGGGCGTGGTGCACTCGTTCTTCCTGCTGCCCGAGCACTTCGACGCCGCCGTGGACGCCATGCGGTTCGCGGTGCGCCGCCTGCGCGCCGCCTTCGCGGCGGCGGGGGCGGCCGGGGCGGGAGGACGTCAGGAGAAGCGTTTGCCGAGCGCCTCCAGTCCGGGGCGGTAGATGGCGCCGGTGAGGGTCTTGCGCATGGCCTCCTCGTCGGCCGCGTCCACCGAGAACTCGCCGTACCACTCGACGAACGACTGCCCGCTGTCGGTGACCGGCGCGACCCGGATGCGGCCGACGTAGTCGCGGATCGGCAGCGGGGACTCCAGGATCTCGTACCAGTAGGAGCGGTCGGCGTCGTCCATGCCGCACAGCCGCTCACGGAACACCGTGTCGCCGGGGCCGATCAGCCGCCGCACGCATCCGACCCGGTCGGCGGGCCCGCCGTCCTCGATCACGCCGGTGGCCACCGCGGGCATCCAGTCGGCCAGGTTCCCGAAGTCGCGCAGGAAGCGCCACACCTCGTCGGCGGGCGCGCTGAGCACGGTGCTGGCGTAGGACCTGGTGGGCATCGCGGTTCTCCTCGGCGGTCTGGGGGGTGTGACCGGTTCGCCCCTATGCTGCGCCGCGGATGTGATCAAGGCAACAGGAGACGATCAAGAACCTCGGGCGTCGCGCGTTCCCGTGGCCGGGGCCAGGTAGCGGGTGACGAGGCGGGCGATGAGGTGGCCGACGCGCTCGGGCGGCTCGTGCGGCAGCATCATGTGGCTCATCGTCAGCCGGATGGCGACGTCGGCCATCTCGGTGAGGGCCACCGGGTCCAGGCCGGGCCACTGGGCGGTGGCGTGGTCGATGATGCGGGTGCGGGCGGTGAACAGCAGCGGCTCGGCCCGCGTGGTCAGCAGCGGCAGCAGCTCGTCCCCGTCGGCGCCGGTGAGCACGGTCTTGTTGATCGGGTCGTCGGCGGCGGTCTCGATCGTGTAGACGACGGCGGCCGCCACCGCCGAGTACAGGTCGGCGTGCTCGGACAGCACCCGGTCGATGCCGTCCAGGTACCTGTCGTTGTGGCACATGACGACCGCCTGGGCCAGCCCCCACTTGTCGCCGAACTCGTTGTAGACGGTCTGGCGGCTCACCCCGGCGGCCTCCGCCACGTCCCGCATCCGCAGTCCCCGGTACCCGTCGCGGGTGAGGATCTCGGCGGCCGCGTCGAGCAGGGCCTCCCGGACGGGGCGCCGCTCGGTCGTCATGCGCGTCTCGCTTTCGGCGTCGGCTCGTGGCGCGGGCCTGATCCGGCACGGCCACCGTGTGCCGTCATTATCGCCGCCCGGCCGGCCGCCGGACGGCGGCGGGCCGGGCGTGACGCCTGGTGGGCGGCGGTCAGCGGCCGGCGACCGGCGCCGGGCGGGGCCGGCAGGTCTCGCGCACCTCGAACGGCGAGCCCGACGCGACGACCCGGCCGGCGCGCATGAGGTGGAGCCGGTCGCAGACGCCCATCATCAGCTCCAGGTCCCGTTCGATCAGCAGCACCGCCGGGCCCTCGGCCGCCACCTCGCGCAGCAGCACCTCCAGCGCGCGCGTCTGCGGGACCGACAGCCCCGCGGACGGCTCGTCCAGCACCAGCAGGCGCGGGTCGGCGGCCAGCGCCCGCGCCAGTTCGACCAGCCGCGCCACGCCGGGCGGCACCCGGCCGGCGCGCCGCGCCGCGTACGCGGTGATGCCGAGGCGCTCCAGCAGCGCGTCGGCGACCGTCCCGGCCTCCCGCAACGCGGCCCGCCGGATCCGCCGCCGGTCGCGGCGGGAGCGGCCGGGCACCTCCCGCGTCAGCGCGTGCGCCTGCGCCGCGACCAGCACGTTCTCCCGCACGGTGAGCCCGCGGAACACCTCGGGGCGGCGGAAGGTGCGCGCCACGCCCCGGCGGCCGCGCAGGCGCGGGGCCCTGCGGACGAGGTCGGCGCCGTCCAGGTGGACGCTGCCGCACGCGGGCCGCAGCAGGCCGCAGACCACGTCGGCGAGGGCGGCGGCCCCGGCGTCGTCCGGCCCGACCAGTCCGGTGACCGTCGCGGGCTGCGCCGTCAGGTCCGCGCCGTCGAGCACGGTCACCCCGCGGCGCCGCACGGTGACGCCGCACACGCGCAGCCCGGGCTCTCCGTCCCGCACGACCCACCGCCTTCCGGGTGTGACGTGGATCACCACTGAGTCGTCACGATACTGACGTGCCCGGGGGTGGGCAAGACGACCAAAGTTGATCACGGTTAGGTTTCGGAACGAGGCGCGACATTGCCCCCCAAAAGGCGCGTTCCGTAGTTTCGCCGCGAACAGGGCGCCCCCTGATCTCCGTCGCAGGTCGACCGCCGGCCGCCCGGACCGCGATCCGGCCGGGGCCGACGTCGCCGCCTGCCCTCATATCCCGAGGAGACGCCATGTCGCAGAAGAAGACGGCGCCGGTCAAGCGTCGCGACCTGCTGGCCGGAGCCGCGGCCGTCGCGGGCTTCGCCACCGTCGGACTGCTGCCCGGCACCGCGGCCGCCGCCACCCGGCAGCGCCCCGGCGCCGTCCGCCCCCCGTCGCTGTCCACCGCCGACAAGGCGGTGGTCGCCCGCGTCGACGCGCGCCGCGCCCTCAAGCACCTCAAGGTCCTCAGCGACGAGATCGGCTGGCGGGTGTGCGGCACCAGGCAGGAGCACGCCGCCGCCAAGTACATCGCCGGAGTGCTGCGCGACCTCGGCTACAAGGTGACGCTGCAGCCGTTCGGCATCCCCGACAAGAGCCTGGCCGTCCTGCGCGCGGGCCGCGAGGACTGGCAGAGCGCCGCCGCGGCCAACGGCGCCGTGGGCAGCGCCAAGGGCGACGTCGTCGACCTCGGCGACGCCACCACCGTCACCGCCGACCTCACCGGGAAGATCGCGCTGTTCACCCGGGTCGCCGGCCAGGAACTGGCCCAGGCCAAGGCCGCGGCCGCCAAGGGCGCCGTCGCCGTCCTCATCCAGAACGTGCGGACCGCGACCTACCCCGAGCGCAAGGCGTCGACCTTCTTCCCGAACCTGGCCGAGCCGGTGGCCGTTCCGGTGCTGGGCATCGCCGAGTACCACGCCGAGCGCATCCGCGGCGGCGTCCGGCGGCTGTCCCTGGAGGTCACCAAGCACACCGGGCTGACCTCCTACAACGTGCTCGCCGAGCGCAAGGCCACCTTCCCCAACCCGCAGGGCAAGGCGGTCATCATCAGCGCCCACTACGACAGCGTCCCCGGTTCGCCCGGCGGCAACGACGACGGCAGCGGCACCGTGCTGTGCCTGGAGCTGGCCCGCGTGCTGCGCCGCCTGCCCACCCAGCAGGACATCCGCATCTGCCTGTGGGGCGCCGAGGAGATCGGCCTGGTCGGGGCCCGTCACTACGTCAAGCAGCTCGACGAGGCGGGCGTCGCCCAGATCACCGGCTGCTTCCAGAACGACATGGTCGCCACCAGCCACCCGCCCGCGGGCACGTACTGGCTGCTGTCGGTGGACGGCGCGAACAACACCACCACGGCCGCGGTCGCCGCGGCGGCCGAACGGCTCGGCTACGTCGGCCAGACCAAGGGCCCGACGGCTCGCGGCTCCAGCGACCACGAGGCGTTCTACGAGCGCGGCATCGCCGCGGGCAACTTCAGCTGGCGCGGCGAGGAGGCCCCCAGCCAGCTGGAGCCCGTCTACCACACCCCCGAGGACACCATCGAGGGCAACATCAGCCTGCCGCGCCTGCAGGTGTCCCTGGAGCTCATCGGCTGCGCCGCCTACGAGGTGGCCCGCCACCGCTGAGCCCCGGCTCTCCTCGGCGGCATCGCCGCCCCGCGTCTTCGGACGCGGGGCGGCGCACGCCCGTCCGCATCCGGACGGCTCCTCCGCGACGTCCCACCACATGATCGGGAACGCGGCTAAGCTCGATGGTTTCGCCTGACGCCGGCCACGCCCCGGCGTCGCCCACCATCACACGCGGAGGAGTACACGCATGCCCGCCGACCCGACGGCCGTAGCGCGCGAATCGCCCGAGGAGCCGGACACCGGCGAGACCGAGCCCCCGCCGGCCGAGCCCCCGCAAACCGAACCCCAAGACGGGCTCTCCCAGGACGGGCCCCCGCAGGACGAGCCCGCCGACAGCGAGGCGGTGCTCGCCGCCGAGCGGGCGCACCTCGCCGAGTCGCGCGCGGCGCTGCGGCGCATGCGCGAGACCGCCCGCTCCCTGTCGGCCGACGTGGCCGCCGACTGGGTGTCGCGGCAGTACCTGGAGTCGCTGCTGGACCAGCGGGTCGCCGCGCTGGCCGACCAGCCCGACACCCCGCTGTTCTTCGGCCGCATGGACGCGCGCGACGGACGCGGCGGCGACCTGCCCGCCACCATGTACGTCGGACGGCGCCACGTCCACGACGGCGACGAGGGCCGCCCGCTGGTGCTCGACTGGCGCGCCCCGGTCGCCCGGGCCTTCTACCGCGCCGGGCCCGCCGACCCCATGGGCTGGCGGCGGCGCCGCCGGTTCGGCTTCCAGGGCGGCGAGCTGACCGCCTACGAGGACGAGCCGCTCGACGGCCGCTCCCTCGGCCCGTCGAGCATCCTCACCAGGGAGATCGAACGGCCCCGCACCGGCCCCATGCGCGACATCGTCGCCACCATCCAGCCCGACCAGGACGAGATCGTCCGCGCCGGGCTGCCCGACACCGTGTGCGTGCAGGGCGCCCCCGGCACCGGCAAGACGGCCGTCGGCCTGCATCGCGCCGCCTACCTGCTGTTCGCCCACCGGGAGCGGCTGGCCCGCTCCGGCGTGCTGATCGTCGGACCGAACCGCGCGTTCCTGGCCTACATCTCCGCGGTGCTGCCCGCGCTCGGCGAGATCCGCGTCGACCAGGCCACCGTGGACGACCTGCTCGGCGCGCCCGCCGCCGAGGAGCCCGCCGACGTCGCCGCGCTCAAGGGCGACGCCCGGATGGCCGAGGTGCTCCGCCGGGCCCTGTGGCGGCAGATCCGCAAGCCCGAGGAGGGCCTGCTCTACACCCGCGGGGTCAGCCGGTTCCGGCTCGCCGACCACGAGGTGCGCGAGATCGCCGCGTCGCTGCGCGGGACGATGCGCTACGCCAACGGCCGCGCCGCGTTCGCCCAGCGGCTGGCGCACCAGGTGCTGGTGCTGATGGAACGGCGCGGCGAGGCGCCCGACGACCGCGTCCAGGACCAGGTGGCCCGCTCCCGGCCCGTCAAACGGCTCGTCGACCAGGTGTGGCCCAAGGTCACCGCCGAGCAGGTGCTGTACCGCCTGCTGTCGGACGCCGACCTGCTGCGCACCGCCGCCAAGGGCGTGCTCGGCGAGGACGAGCAGGCCGCGCTGCTGTGGCGCAAGCCGTACCGCTCGCACCGGTCGGCGAAATGGACCGCCGCCGACCGCGCCCTTCTGGACGAGCTGAACGACCTCATCGAGCGCACCCCGTCCCTCGGGCACATCGTGGTGGACGAGGCGCAGGACCTGTCGGCGACGCAGCTGCGCGCCCTCGGCCGCCGCTGCGCCACCGGCTCGGCGACGGTGCTCGGCGACCTGGCCCAGGGCACCACCGCCTGGTCGGCGCGCTCGTGGGACGAGGTGCTGCGCCACCTCGGCCAGGACGGGCAGGTGACGGAGCTGAGGCTGGGCTTCCGCGTCCCCGGCGCGGTCCTGGACTACGCCGCCCGGCTCCTGCCGCACATCGCCCCCGGCCTGGCCGCGCCCCGCTCCCTGCGCGCGGGAACGGACGCCCTGACGGTGCGCCAGGTGCCCGACCTGGCCGAGGCGGTCGTCGCGGAGGCGCGCCGGGCGCTGGAACGCGAGGGCTCCGTCGGGCTGATCGTCCCCGACGCCACGGCCGCCGCCCACGCCGAGGCGCTCGCCGGCGCGGAGGTGCCGCACGGGCTGCTCGGCCCCGACACCGGCGACGGGGACCGGCTGCTGGTCGTCCCGGCGACGCTCGCCAAGGGCCTGGAGTACGACCACGTGATCGTCGTGGAGCCCGCGGAGATCGTGGCCGCCGAGCCGCGCGGCCTGGCCCGCCTGTACGTGGTGCTCACCCGCGCCGTGACCAGCCTGACGGTGCTGCACCGCGACCCGCTGCCCGGTGAGCTGGACGCCGTCCCGTCCCGCTGACCGGCCGCCTCTCCCGTCGAGACGGCGCGCCGGGCCCCAGGGATCCGCGTGGGGCTCCGGCGCGCTGTTGACGCGGTCGGCGGCTGTTCCTAGGGTGACCATACCGACCAGTTGGTATGTCGGGCATCGCGGCCGCGGCGCCGCTCGTCCCACGGAGGTCCGCCCCTTGAGCTCAGCACCGCCGGACGCCGACGACCTGCGTGAGCGGGTCCGAAGCTTCCTCTCCGACCACGATCCGTCCGGCATGGAGCGGCTGGCGTTCCTGCGGGCCCGGTTCGACGCCGGGCTGGCGTGGGTGCACTACCCGCCGGGCCTGGGCGGGCTGGGCGCGCCGCGCGCCCTGCAGCCGGTCGTGGACGCCGAGTTCGCCGCGGCGGGGGCGCCGCGCAACGACCCCGAGCGCAACGGCATCGGCCTCGGCATGGCCGCGCCCACGATCCTGGCCTACGGCACCGAGGAGCAGAAGAAGCGCTTCCTGCGCCCGCTGTGGACGGGCGAGGAGATCTGGTGCCAGCTGTTCAGCGAGCCGGGCGCCGGATCGGACCTGGCAGCGCTCGGCACCCGCGCCGTGCGCGACGACGACCACTGGGTCGTCAACGGCCAGAAGGTGTGGACGTCCATGGCGCACGAGGCGCGCTGGGCGATCCTGGTCACCCGCACCGACCCGGACGTGCCCAAGCACCGCGGCATGACCTACTTCGTCTGCGACATGACCGCGCCCGGCGTCGAGGTACGGCCGCTGCGGCAGATCACCGGCGAGGCCGAGTTCAACGAGGTCTTCCTCACCGACGTGCGCATCCCCGACGAGCACCGGCTCGGCGAGGTCGGCGAGGGCTGGCGGGTGGCCACCACCACGCTGATGAACGAGCGGGTCGCCATCGGCGGCAACGCCGTCCCCCGCGAGGGCGGCATGATCGGCGTGGTGGCGGGGCTGTGGCGCGACCGTCCCGAGCTGCGCACCCCCGGGCTGCACGACACGCTGCTGCGGCTGTGGGTGGAGGCCGAGGCGGCCCGCCTGACCGGCGAGCGGCTGCGCCAGCAACTGGCCGCCGGCGCCCCCGGCCCCGAGGGCTCGGCCGCCAAGCTCGCCTTCGCCCGGCTCAACCAGGAGATCTCCGGGCTGGAGCTGGAACTGCTCGGCGAGGACGGCCTGCGCTACGACGACTGGACGATGCGCCGTCCCACCGAGGTCGACTTCACCCGCCGTTCGCCCGGCTACCGCTACCTGCGCGCCAAGGGCAACTCGATCGAGGGCGGCACCTCGGAGATCCTGCGCAACATCATCGCCGAACGGGTGCTCGGCCTGCCCGGCGAGATCAGGGTCGACAAGGACGTGGCGTGGAAGGACCTGCCCAAGTGACCGAGCCCCGAGTGACCGAGCCCCGAGTGACCGAGCCCCGAGTGACCGAGCGCGTGACCACCCCGGGGCCGACGGAGGAGCGCCCGTGACGAACCTGCTCTACAGCGAGATCGAGGACGACCTGCGCGGCGGCGTCCGCCGGGTGCTCGACGACCGGTGCCCCTGGACCGACGTGCTGGCGGGCATCGAGAAGGACGAGCCGTACGACGCGGCCCTGTGGCAGGCCGTGGCCGTCCAGCTCGGCTGCGCCGGGCTGCCGGTGCCCGAGGAGCACGGCGGCGCGGGCGCGTCCTGGCGCGAGACCGCCGTGGTGATGGAGGAGCTCGGCCGCGCGGTGGCGCCCGTCCCGTTCCTGTCCAGCGCCGTCCTGGCCACCGCCGCGCTGCTGGCCGCCGGCGAGGCCGGGGGAGACCTGCTCGCCGAGCTGGCCGCCGGAGAGAGGATCGCCGTTGTGGCGGTGCCGTTCAACACGGCGCCCGGGGCCCCGCTCGGCACGTCCGTGCGGGTGGAGGACGGCGCGCTGACCGGCACCGTCACCAGCGTCGCCGACGGCGCGGCCGCCGACGTGCTGCTGGTGCCCGCGCCCGACGGCCTGTACACGGTCGACGCCGCCGACGCCCGCCGCACCCCGGTGACCTCGCTGGACATGACCCGGCGCCTGTGCGACATCGCGCTGCCGGGCGTGCCCGCGCGCCGCGTCGCCGAGGGCGACGCCGCCGTGCGCGCCGCCCTGGCCGCCGGCGCCGCCATGCTGGCCTCCGAACAGCTCGGCCTGGCCGAACGGTGCCTGGAGTCCACCGTGGAGTACCTGAAGACCCGCTACCAGTTCGGCCGCCCGGTCGGCTCGTACCAGGGCCTCAAGCACCGCCTCGCCGACCTGTGGACGTCGGTCACGCAGGCCCGCGCGGTGGCCCGCTACGCCGCGTCCTGCCTGGCCTCCGGCGACCCGGACACCGCCGTCGCCATGGCGCTGGCCCAGGCCCACTGCTCGGCCGTCGCGGTGAAGGCCGCCGAGGAATGCGTGCAGATGCACGGCGGCATCGGCTTCACCTGGGAGCACCCCGCGCACCTCTACCTCAAGCGCGCCAAGTCCGCGGCCATCGCCCTCGGCACCCCCGACCAGCACCGCGCGGCGCTGGCCGACCTGGTGGACCTGCCCTCGGTCTGACCTCCGCCCCCGGGGGTGCGGCCTCCGCCTCCACTGCGCCGGCGGGCGTGGCGCCTCAGGCCGCCGGGGACGGCCGCCGGCCGTCCGCCTGCTCCGGGGCGCCGCCCCGCCGGCCGCGGCGGGCGGCGCGCTCAGGTCGTGTGCTGCCAGCCGCCCCAGCCGAGCATGCGGCGCAGACGGGAGCGTTCGGGACCGTCGTCCTGCCCGGCCAGGTCGTTGAGCAGCGACTCGAACGCCGGTGGCCGCACGCACACGAACGTGGCCCTGCTGCGCCGCGCGCAGTGCAGCCGCACCGACGGCCGCACCAGCCGCGACCACAGCCCCCGGGAGCCCTGCCCGACGACGAGGATGTCGTCCTCGCGGGCCAGCCGCACCAGGGCCGCGCCCGGCTCGCCGACCAGCGCCATCGCCGACATCTCCACGCCGCACGGGGTGCCGTTGGCCACCTCGTCGAGCAGTTGCGCGATCAGCTCCGCGCCCGCCGAGCGCAGCGCCTCGGTGACCCCCGAGCCGAGCTGGCCCGCCGCCGACACGTGCGGCGGCAGCGGCGCGGCGTGCACGATCAACAACGGCAGGCCGCGAAGCCGGGCCTCGCCGATGGCCCACGACAGGGCGCACCGGGCCCCGGGGGAGTCGTCGACCCCCACGACCACGCGCGGGCCGCCCTCCGGTCTCGCGATCATGGTGCCTCGCCTCCGCGCCTCCTCCTCAAATTGTGCCCCTCAGCTTGGCAGGCATGACCCGCGGGTGAAAGAGGGCTCGCGGACGCGGTACGGGCGGCGAAAGAGCAGCGGGGAGGCGCGGCGCGCGACGGCTAGGCGGTGGCGCGGGGGTCCGGGGGCGCCACGACGTCGTCGGCGAGGGAGCGCACCTCCGGATGCACGTCCGGGGTGGCCCGCACCAGGAACGCCAGTGACTCCAGCACGGTGACGGGACGGCTCTGGCTCGCCTGGATGGCCGCCATGAAACGCCAGGCGACCAGCTCGGCGACGTCGGCGCGCACGCCGGGGTCGACCCACGCGGTGGCGATCATGGCCGCGAGCGCCATCTCCGACACCCAGTCCTCGGGCCCGTACGCCAGGTCCACCAGCACGGCCCTGCGCTCGGACCCGTGCCAGGGCTGGTCGGCCTGGAAGTGCGCGATGCCCAGGCACGTCCACGCCTGCACCGAGCGGATCCAGTCGGCGCGGTGCTGAGGGGGGACCTCGTGCGGCACCGGTGGGTGCACCAGCAGCCCCAGCAGGTCGTTGAGGCTCAGCCCGGACAGCCGCACCGCGTCGTCGTAGGCGGCGGGCAGGTGACGCCACCGATGGCCCGCCAGGCCGTGGACGGCCTGCACGGCGGCCTGGGACGGAGGGGCCATGGCGGGCCGCGCCAGGGTGCCCTGGTACGCCCACACGCTCCCGCGCACCGCGCGCACCGGCCCGTCGGCGAACACCTCGGGCACGGGGCGGCGCGCGTCCGGTTCGGGCACCTCGGTGATGGTGACGCCGTCGGAGACCCCCACCGACGCCGCGAACGCCAGCAGGGCGCTGGGCGGCTCCGGAGCGGAGATGGTCAGCGAGATGCCGGTGGGGTCCTGCGGACCCTCGTCGGAGAGGACCTGGCGCAACACGTTGATGACCGCCTCACCCGGCTGCGGGATGTGCCCCAGCCAGTACAGGCGCTGCGAATGGTGGGTGAGCACGCTGTCGGCGTGGCCGTTGTCGGGGTGCTCGCGCATGTAGTCCGACAGCGCCACCAGGTGGGCCAGGTCGCCGTCGCGTTCGAAACGCATCCCGCAGGCCGTGGGGAAGGCGCTGGGGTCGCGCGGGTCCTGCTGCAACGCGCGCTCGACCCACGCCAGGCCGTCGGCCGGGCGGCCGGCGAGCGCGAGCAGCTCCCCGATGTCGGTGTACAGGGCCAGGTTGCCCGGGTCGAAGCGCAGCGCGCGCAGCCACGCCTGCTCGGCCTCCTGGTAGCGCCGCTCGGCGCGGTAGGCGTACCCCAGCGCCATCGCCGCGTGGAACGAGGGCTCCACCGACTCCGACCGCGCCGCCAGCTCGATGGCCTCGCCCGTGGCGCCGACGCGGCGCATCAGGATCGAGGACGTCCACAGCATCGCGCCGTGCCCCGGGTGCGCGGCGCACATGGCGCGGGCCAGGTCGCAGAACGGCCGCAGCGGCGGCCGCTCGTCCTCGGGCACCGGATCGCCCAGCCCGCTCGCCAGCCGCATGACCAGCATGCTGACGTCGTCGGGCGCCAGCCGGGCGGGCAGGGCGGGGTCGCGCATCCACGGCACGTCCGCCCAGGCGCCCCCGGGCTCGTGACTCTGCGCCGACACCAGCAGCGACAACGCCTGCTGCGGCTCGCCCCGGGACGCCAGCACGTGCGCGCGCGCCACGACCGTGCCCAGGAACACCGGCTGGTCCAGGGGGAACAGGTCCGCGCCGCCCCGCGGGTGCGCGGCCAGCGCCGCCAGCAGCTCGTGCGCCTCGGGCAGGACGGGGTCGCACACCAGCGCCCTGGCGACATGGTCGGCCGCGTGCCGCAGTTCCCCGTCGTCGAGCGCGAGCCGCGCCATGCTCAGCTCGCCCTGCGCCTGCAGCCGGGGATCGGTCATGCCCTCGCTCGGATCCGTCACGTGCCCCCTCCAAGATCCGTTGATGCTGGATGAACCCTGCCATACCGGTCCGACGGAACGCGCGGACATTACGTGAACAGGGCGGAGGCGCACGCGGGAGGACGCCGACCATCACCGGCCCGAACTGGGCCCGGTGCTGCGCGACGTGCTGGCCCACGACGTCCGCTGGGTCGGCGTCATGGGCAACCCGCGCCATCCCGCGCCGCACGTCCCCGCGCTCACCGGCCTGGGCGTCCCGCCGGAGGACATCGCCCGCGTCCACCGGCCCATCGGCCTCAACATCGGGTCCCGCACCCCGCCCGAGATCGCCGTGGCGACGCTGGCGGGACTGCTGGCCGACCGCAACGGCCGCCCCGGCGGCCACGAGTTCTGAGACGCGCGGTAATTTTCGCCGTCGTCCCTGGTCAACCGGTACATCGATGTTTTAATCGCGTTCTGTCAGAGGGCTGGCCTAACGTCGGAACCGAACCGGCTCAGCGCCCCGTGACGAAGGTGACGACCATGGCCCATCCGACCGTCGACCAGGACCGGCAGCGCACCGCCCCGAGCGACGCGCAGGACGGCGACTTCCAGCGGCTCGCCGACCCCTACCGGCGGGAGCTGCTCGCGCACTGCTACCGGATGCTGGGGTCCATCCACGACGCCGAGGACCTGGTCCAGGAGACCTACCTGCGGGCGTGGCGCTCCTACGGCCGGTTCGAGGGGCGCTCCTCCCTGCGCACCTGGCTGTACCGCATCGCCACCAACGTCTGCCTGACCGCGATCGACCAGCGCGGCAACCGGCCCATGCCGTCCGGCCTGGGCGCGCCCTCCGCCGAGCCGGAGAAGCCCGTCGTGGCCGCGCCCGAGGTCCCGTGGCTGGAGCCGATGCCCGACACGGCGATGGGCGGCGACGCCGCCGACCCGGCCGCCATCGTCGCCTCCCGCGAGAGCATGCGCCTGGCGTTCATCGCCGCGCTCCAGCACCTGCCGCCCAAGCAGCGGGTGGTGCTGATCCTGCGGGACGTGCTCAAGTGGAAGGCCGCCGAGGTCGCCGAGCTGTTCGACACCTCGACCGCCGCGGTCAACAGCGCCCTGCAGCGCGCCCGCGCCCAGCTGGAGCAGATCGCGCCCGCCCGGGACGACGTCGTCGAGCCCGCCGACCCCGAGCAGCGCGCGCTGCTCGACCGCTACGCCGCCGCGTTCGAGAACGCCGACATGACGGCGCTGGTCGAGCTGTTCAAGGAGGACGCGGTCTGGGAGATGCCGCCGTTCCCCGAGTGGTTCGTCGGCCGCGAGCACATCGTGCGGCTCATCGCCGCCCAGTGCGGCCCCGAGCCGGGGGAGCTGCGGATGGTGCCGACCGCCGCCAACGGGCAGCCCGCCTTCGCCATGTACCGGCGCGGCGAGGACGGCGTGCACCGGCCGTTCCAGCTCCAGGTCCTCACGCTCGGCCCGCACGGCGTGGAGCGCACCTCGACGTTCTTCGACACCACGCTGTTCCCCGTGTTCGGCCTGCCGGAGGCGCTGCCCGCACCCGCCTGAGTTTCCACTGAGCGGAAAATCGGCCTCCTCACCGGACCGGTCCGCTGCCAGGGTGGGTGATGGCGGCGGTCCCGGACGCGGACGGCTCCGGGCCCGCTGCGCGCAACGAACCAGGCGGCGGCCCGCCGATGACGCCGAACCCTGCCGACCCCGGCGGCGGACGCACCGGCGGGGGCGCCGCGCGCGACGCGGGCGGGAGGCACATGGACAAGGTCGTGGCCTCGGCGGCGCAGGCCGTCGCCGACATCGGTGACGGAGCCTCGCTGGCCGTGGGTGGCTTCGGGTTGTGCGGGGTGCCCACCGCGCTGATCGGGGCGCTGTTCGAGCGGGGATCCGGCGGGCTGACGGTGGTGTCCAACAACTGCGGCCTGGACGGCCGCGGCCTGGGGCAGCTGCTGGCCGCGGGCCGCATCGTGCGGGCGATGGGCTCCTACGTGGGCGAGAACAAGGAGTTCGCCCGCCAGTACCTCGCCGGTGAGATCGAGGTCGAGCTGATGCCGCAGGGCACGCTGGCCGAGCGGCTGCGCGCGGGCGGCGCGGGCATCCCCGCCTTCTACACGCCCGCCGGGGTGGGCACGCTGGTCGCCGAGGGCGGGCTGCCGTGGCGGTACGCGCCCGACGGCAGCGTCGCCGTGCCCTCGCCGCGCAAGGAGGTGCGCGAGTTCGGCGGCCGCTCCTACGTGCTGGAGGAGGCCATCACCACCGACTTCGCGCTGGTACGCGCGGCCAAGGGCGACCGCCACGGCAACCTGGTGTTCCACAAGGCGGCCCGCAACTTCAACCCCCTGTGCGCGATGGCCGGGCGCGTCACCCTCGCCGAGGTCGAGGAGCTGGTGGAGCCGGGCGAGATCGACCCGGACGCCGTGCACCTGCCCGGCGTGTTCGTCCAGCGGGTGGTGCCGCTCACCCCCGAGCAGGCCGCCGACAAGCCGATCGAGAAGCGCACGACGCGTCCCGCCCCGGCGGCGGACGCGCCGGCCGGTGCGGAAGGGGAGGGCTGATGCCCTGGTCCAGGGAGGAGATCGCGGCGCGCGCCGCGGCCGAGCTGCCGGACGGCGCCTATGTCAACCTCGGCATCGGGCTGCCCACGCTGATCCCCGGCTTCGTCCCGGACGGACGGCACGTGGTGCTGCACGCCGAGAACGGCGTCCTCGGCGTCGGCCCCTACCCGGTCGAGGACGAGGTCGACCCCGACCTGATCAACGCGGGCAAGGAGACGGTGACCGCGCTGCCCGGCGCGTCCTGCTTCGACTCGGCGCTGTCGTTCGGCATGATCCGCGGCGGCCACATCGACATCGCGGTGCTGGGCGCCATGCAGGTCTCGGCGCGCGGCGACCTCGCCAACTGGTCGGTGCCCGGCAAGATGATCAAGGGCATGGGCGGCGCGATGGACCTGGTGCACGGGGCCCGGCGGGTGATCGTGGTGATGACCCACACCGCCCGGGACGGCTCCCCCAAGATCGTCGAGGAGTGCTCGCTGCCGCTGACCGGCGCGCGCTGCGTCGACCGGATCATCACCGACCTCGGCGTGCTGGACGTGACCCCCGGCGGCCTGGTGCTGGTCGAGACCGCCCCCGGCGTCACCGCCGAGGAGATCCGCGAACGCACCGAACCCCCCGTCGCCGACGCGCCCGCCGACGCGTCCGCCGAGTCCGCGTCCGCCACCGGCCCCTCCGTGGCATGACCACCCCCACGCAGACGCCCGCACGAGAAGGGACCCGGGCCATGACCCATCCCCCGTACCTGCATCCCGACTACAAGAGCACCGTCCTGCGCGCCCCCTCGCAGCCGCTGGTGATGCCCAAGCTCGGGCCCGACAGCGTGGAGCTGACCTCCCCGGTCTTCGGCCACCAGGAACTGGGCGCGCTGGACGCCGACCTGACCCGTCAGCACCCCGGCGAGCCGCTCGGCGAGCGCATCATCGTGACGGGCCGGGTCCTGGACACCGCGGGCCGCCCCATCCGCGGCACCCTGGTCGAGCTGTGGCAGGCCAACGCCGCCGGACGGTACGCGCACGGCGGCGACCAGCACCCCGCGCCGCTCGACCCCAACTTCACCGGGGCGGGCCGGTGCCTGACCGACGACGACGGCCGCTACCGGTTCGTCACCATCAAGCCCGGCGCCTACCCCTGGCGCAACCACCACAACGCCTGGCGGCCCGCGCACATCCACTTCTCGGTGTTCGGCACGGCGTTCACCCAGCGGCTGGTCACCCAGATGTACTTCCCCGGCGACCCGCTGTTCCCGTTCGACCCGATCTTCCAGTCGATCCCGGACGCCAAGGCCAGGGAACGGCTGATCTCCCGCTTCGACATGGACACCACCGAGCCCGAGTGGGCCCTGGGCTACCAGTTCGACATCGTGCTCGGCGACACCCCGATGGAGGCATCGTGACGGCGGCGACCAGCGGCGAGGCCCCCCCGGCGTTCGGCGTCACCCCGTCGCAGACGGTGGGGCCGTTCTACGGGTACGCGCTTCCCTACGACGACGGCCCCAAGGTCGTCCCGGGCTGGCAGGCGGGCGCGATCCGGCTGCACGGCCGGGTGCTGGACGGCGCGGGCGCCCCGGTGCCCGACGCGCTGCTGGAGATCTGGCAGGCCGACGCCGACGGCGAGATCCCCCGGCGGCCGGGCGGGCTGCGCCGCGCCGGGCACGACTTCTCCGGCTTCGGCCGCTGCGGCACCGACCCGGCCGGCCAGTACTGGTTCAGCACGGTCAAGCCCGGCCGCGTCGGCGACGGCGCCCCCTACGTCGCGCTGCTGGTGTTCGCGCGCGGCCTGCTCAAGCCGGTCTTCACCCGCGTGTACTTCCCCGAGGACACCGCCGCCCACGCCGGCGACCCGGTGCTCGGCGTCGTCCCGGAGGACCGCCGCGCCACCCTGATCGCCGAACGCGACGGCGAGGCGTCGTATCGTTTCGACGTGCACCTGCAGGGCGAACGGGAGACCGTCTTCTTTGACCTCTGACCGTCCACGGCCCGCCGAGGCCGCCCCCGCGTCCGGCGGCGCCTCCGCCGGGGTTCTCTCGCCGGACGCGGGTCTGCTGTCGCCCGTGCGGGCGGGCACCGAGGCCGAGGCGGCCACCGGCGACGCCGCGTGGCTGCAGGCGCTGCTGGACGCCGAGGCCGCGCTCGCCCGCGCGCAGGCCGACCTCGGCGTCGTGCCGCGCGAGGCCGCCGACGCCATCACCGCGGCGGCCCGCGCCGACCGGTTCGACCTGCCCGGCCTGGCGCGGCGGGCGCGCGGCGCGGGCAACCCGGTCGTCCCGCTGATCGCCGACCTGCGCGAGCTGGCGGGCCCGGCCGGGCGGCACGTCCACCGGGGCGCCACCAGCCAGGACATCGTCGACACCGCCGCGATGCTCGTCGCGTCCCGCGCCCGCGCCGTGATCCTCGCGCATCTGGACCGGGCGCTGGACGCGCTGGCCGGGCACGCCGCACGGCACCGCGACACGCCGATGGCCGCGCGGACGCTGGCGCGCCAGGCGGTGCCGTCCACCTTCGGGCTCAAGGCGGCCGGATGGCTGCTGGGCTGCCTGGACGCCCGGGAACGGCTGGCGGCGCTGCGGCTGCCCGTCCAGCTCGGCGGCGCCGCGGGCACTCTTGCGGCGTTCGGCGAGCACGCGCTCGACCTGCCGCCCGCCTACGCGGCGCAGACGGGGCTGGCCGAGCCCGAGCTGCCCTGGCACACGCGCCGCACGCCCGTGGCCGAGCTGGCCGGGGCGCTGGCGCTGGTCGCCGGGGCCCTCGGCAAGATCGCCACCGATGTCGTCCTGCTCGCCCAGAGCGAGGTCGACGAGGTCGCCGAGGCCGCCGGACCCGGACGCGGCGGATCGTCGGCGATGCCGCACAAGCGCAATCCCGCGCTGTCGACGCTGGTGCGCTCCGCGGCGCTGCAGGTACCGGCGTACGCGCAGATCGTCTTCGCCGCGCAGGCCGCGCCGCACGAGCGGCCCGCGGGGGAGTGGCACGCCGAGTGGCAGCCGCTGCGCGAGATGCTGCGCCTGACCGGCGGCGCCGCCGAGACCGCCGCCGAGCTGCTGGACGGCCTGGAGGTGGCGTCCGACCGCATGCGCGCCAACCTCGACGGCCTGCTGGAGGTGCTGGCCGAGCACGGCGGGCGCGCCGACGCCGGTGCCGCCCCGGCTCTGGTCGACCGGGCCCTGGCACGGTACCGGGAGTATCGGAGGAACCGCACGTGAGCCTGTACCACGAGGTCGACGGGCCCGGCGACGCCCCCGTCGTCGTCCTCGGCCCGTCCCTGGGCACCACCACCGGCCTGTGGGCCCCGCAACTGCCCGCGCTCACCGCGCGCTGGCGGGTGCTGCGGTACGACCTGCCCGGCCACGGCCAGTCGCCTCCGCCCGGCGGCGGGAGGACCCTCACGGTCGGCGACCTGGCCGCCCAGGTGCTGGAGATCCTCGACGCCGAGGGCGTCGGCAGGTTCGCCTACGCGGGGGTCTCGCTGGGCGGGGCGGTCGGAGCCGCGCTCGCCCTGAGCGCGCCCGACCGCGTCGCCAGCCTGATCCTGTGCTGCACGTCCCCCCGCTTCGGCCCGCCGGAGGGCTGGCACGAGCGCGCCGCGCTCGTGCGCCGCGAGGGCGTCGGGCCGGTCGCCGAGACCGCCGCGCAGCGGTGGTTCGCGCCCGGCTTCACCGGCGCCGGCCCGTACGTGGCGATGCTGCGCGCCACCGACCCGGCCGGGTACGCCGCCTGCTGCGACGCCCTGGCGGCCTTCGACGTCACCGACCGGCTCGTCCGGATCACCGCGCCCACCCTGGTGATCGCGGGCGCCGAGGACGTGCCCACGCCGCCCGCGGGTCACGGCGACGTGCTCGCCGGCCGCATCCCCGGCGCCGACCTGGTCGTCGTCGACGGCGCCGGGCACCTGGCCAACGCCGAACGCCCCGGCCCCGTCACCGGCGCGATCACCCGGCACCTGGACCGCACCTGGAAGGGACTCCCCGCATGACCTCCGCGAACAACGAGCCCGTGGACGACCGGCGGCGGCACGCCGACGGCATGAAGGTGCGGCGCGAGGTGCTCGGCGACGCCCACGTCGACCGGGCGGTGTCCCGCACCACCGACTTCACCGCCGACTTCCAGGACCTGATCACCCGGTACGCCTGGGGCGAGATCTGGACCCGCCCCGGCCTGGACCGCCGCACCCGCAGCTGCATCACCCTCACCGCCCTGGTCGCCCGCGGCCACCTCGAGGAGCTCGGCATGCACGTACGGGCCGCGCTGCGCAACGGGCTCACGCCGGACGAGATCAAAGAGGTGCTGCTGCAGAGCGCGATCTACTGCGGGGTGCCCGCGGCCAACTCCGCCTTCGCCGTCGCCCAGCGGGTACTGGCCGAGGAGGAGCAGGCGAGCGGGACGCCCGAGGCCGGGTAGCGGCCGGACGAGGGGGGTGGCGTGCGATGACGGACGGAACACGGCCGCCCAGCGTGGCGCGCAAGGTCATGGCGATCCTGGACGCCTTCGCCCTCGGCGGCGTCCGACTCAACCTCAGCGAGATCTGCCGCCGCGCCGGGCTGCCGCTGGCCACCGGGCACCGGCTGGTGGGCGAGCTGGTCGCCGGTGGGTTCCTGGAACGCGTCCCCGACGGCACCTACCGCATCGGCACCCGCCTGTGGCGCATCGGCAGCCAGGCCCCGGCCGTCACCGGCCTGCGCGAGCTGGCGCTGCCGCACATGGAGGACGTCTACGAGGTCACCCACGACAACGTGCAGCTCGCCGTGCTGCGCGAGGGGCGGGCGCTGGTCGTGGAGCGGCTGCGCGGCACCCGGTCGGTGCCCGTGGTCACGCAGGTCGGCAGCACGCTGCCGCCGCACGCCACCGGAGTGGGGCAGGTGCTGCTGGCGTTCGCGCCGCCGCAGGTGCTCGAGCCGGTCCTGGCGGCCGGGCTGTCCCGGCACACGCCGCGCACCATCACCGACCCGGACGAGCTGCGGGACGTCCTGGCCCGGGTGCGGCACAACGGCTACGCCGTCACACGCGACGACATGACCGTGGGCGCGTCCTCGGTCGCCGTTCCGGTCCGCGACGCCGACGGCGAGGTCGTGGCGGCCCTGTCGCTGGTCGCCCGCACCCGCAGCGCCGACGTGCGGCGGCTGCTGCCGCCGCTGATGACCGCCGCGCGGGCCCTGTCGCGCGACGTGGCCCTGCACTGGCGCGTCGAACCCGCGGTGCCGCGGCCGCCCGCGCCCGGCGACGCGCCGCCCGCCGCGTCCGGCGAATGACCCGGCCCGCCGGCCGAGTCGACCGCCCGAGTCCACCGGCCGGTTTCCGGTGGGCGGAAGATCGGGCCTTGACCCGGCGGGGGCGGGCGCCAGGATCGCAGATGACACGAGGAGGAGGAGCCATGCGCACCCAGGTCGCGATCATCGGCGGCGGACCGGCGGGACTGCTGCTGTCCCAGCTGCTGCACCGGCAGGGCATCGAGTCGGTGGTGCTGGAGAGCCGCGACCGGGAGTACGTCGAGCACCGCCAGCGCGCCGGGATGCTGGAGCAGGGCACCACCGACGTGCTGCGCGCCGCCGGGGTGGGGGAGCGGCTCGACCGCGAGGGCCTGGTGCACCACGGGCTGGAGCTGCGGTTCGGCGGCGCCGGGCACCGGATCCCGCTCACCGACCTGACCGGCCGGACGGTCACCGTCTACGCCCAGACCGAGATCGTCAAGGACCTGGTGGCGCGGCGCCTGGCCGACGGCGGCGACATCCGCTTCGAGGCCGAGGTCGTGGCGGTCGACCCGTCCGCGCCGAGCGTGACGTTCCGCCGGGACGGCCGCACGCACACCCTGGAGTGCGACTTCGTCGCCGGCTGCGACGGCTTCCACGGGGTGTCGCGTCCCGCCGTGCCCGGCGTGCGGACGTTCACCCGTGAGTACCCGTTCGCCTGGCTCGGCATCCTCGCCGACG
This sequence comes from Actinomadura sp. NPDC047616, assembly GCF_040642915.1. NCBI lineage: Bacteria > Bacillati > Actinomycetota > Actinomycetes > Streptosporangiales > Thermomonosporaceae > Actinomadura > Actinomadura sp. NPDC047616. Next base: position 155,709 of record NZ_JBEYTB010000016.1, on the reverse strand, counting down.
TCCCGCCGTCCACCGAGGAGCTGATCTACGCCAACCACGACCGCGGCTTCGCCTTGCACAGCCTGCGCTCGCCCAAGGTCAGCCGCCTGTACCTGCAGGTCGCGCCGGACGAGGACCTGGCCGCCTGGTCGGACCAGCGGATCTGGGACGAGCTGGCCGCCCGGTTCGCCACCGACGACGGGTGGGAGCTGACCCCCGGGCCGATCACCGACAGGGCGGTCACCCCGATGCGCAGCTTCGTCGCCGAGCCGATGCGGCACGACCGGCTGTTCCTGGCCGGGGACGCCGCGCACATCGTCCCGCCCACCGGCGCCAAGGGGCTCAACCTGGCGGTCTCCGACGTCACCGTGCTGGCCGCCGCGCTGACCGAGTACTACGCGACCGGGTCCGAGACGCTGCTGGACGCCTACTCGCACGACTGCCTGCGCCGGGTCTGGCGCGCCGAGCACTTCTCGTACTGGATGACCACCCTGCTGCACGTCGACCCGGCCGCCGACGACTTCGCCCTGCGCCTGCAGCGCTCCCACCTGGACTACGTCGTGTCGTCGAAGGCCGCGTCCACCAGCCTGGCGGAGAACTACGTCGGCCTGCCCCTGGCCGGTTCCACCGCGTAGGCCCGGCCCCTAGTAGCCTGCCGGTCACGTGGGAGGGGGCACGTGATCGACATCGGGTATCCGGCGGCGTTCCTCGGGGGCGTGCTCGCCCTGGTCAGTCCGTGCAGCGCGGTGCTGCTGCCCGCGTTCTTCGCCTACTCGTTCGCCGCGCCCGTGCGGCTGCTGGCCCGCACCGGCGTCTTCTACGCGGGGCTCGCCACCACGCTCGTCCCGCTCGGCGTGGCCGGGTCGGCCGCCGCGCGGCTGTTCAACGGCCATCGCGGGCTGCTCGTCACCGCCGGAGGCGTGATCGTCATCGCGCTGGGGCTGGCGCAGATCCTCGGTCTGGGGTTCGCCTCGGGACGCGCGCAGGAGGCGGCCGGACGGCTGCGTCCGGTGTCGGCGGTGTCGACCTACCTGCTGGGCACCGTGTACGGGCTGGCGGGCTTCTGCGCGGGTCCCATCCTGGGCGCGATCCTCACCGTGGCCGCAGTGGAGGGGGACCCGCTGTACGGCGGCGTGCTCCTCGCCGTCTACGCGCTGGGCATGGCGCTGCCGCTGTTCGTGCTGGCGCTGCTGTGGGACCGGTTCGACCTGGGACGCCGCCGCTGGCTGCGCGGCAGGCCGTTCACCGTGGGCCCGCTGCGGCTGCACACCACGTCGCTGGCGTCGGGGCTGCTGTTCGTCGCCGTCGGCGGGCTGTTCCTGGCCTTCGAGGGGACGGCCGCGCTGCCCTCGCCGCTCGGCCCCGACCGGGAGGTCGCGCTCGAACAGTGGGCGCAGCGGATGGGTCGGGCCGTGCCCGACGTGGCGTTCGTCCTCCTCCTCGGCGTCGCGGCGGCCGGAACCTGGTGGGCCGCGCGCAGGACCCGCGGCTAGCCGCCACCCGGCTGAAGGGGGACGGCGCCGAGGGTGTGCAGGAGGTCGGTGACCGGCTGCAGCTTCTCGTACATCAGCAGCACCGGCTCGCCCGGGTCGGCGAGGGTCAGGGCCGTGGTCAGCGCGCTCTTCAGGTCACCGGCCGCGACGTGCCGCACGTCCGGGCGGCGCTCGCGCAGCCCGCGGATGATCAGTGCGGTCATCTCGCCGGGCGCGCGGCCGCGCAGGTCCTCGTCCTCGTAGATCACGACGCGGCCGAACGCGTCCGCCAGCGCGCGGGCGGTCTCGGCGACCAGGGCGTCCTCGCGGTCACCGGGCAGTGTGACGGCGGCCACGCCCGGGCGGTCCCACTGGCGGCGCACGAACGCGCCGATCGCGGCGACCGCCGCCGGGTTGTGCGCGTAGTCGACCAGCACCGGGTTGTCGCCGACGTGGTAGACGCAGCCGCGGCCGGGGTTGCGGTCGTGCGGGGCGAACGAGCGCAGCGCGTCGGCGACCACCTCGGGCGGGGTGCCGAGGGCGCGGGCGGCGGCCGCCGCCGCCAGCGCGTTGGCGACCACGTGCGCGGCGCGCCCGCCGAACGCGCCGGCGATCTCGCCGACCGGCAGCAGCGGCGTGCGCTCCTCCCCGGCCGCCTCCATGAGCACACCGCCGTCCACGAAGTAGGCCACGCCGCCCGCCGCCACGTGCCGGGCGATGGCCCCGCTGCGCGCCGAGGCGCCGAACAGCCGCACCACCGGCGCGCGCCGCCGCACGGAGGGACGCTCGGCCAGGCCCGCCGTCCGCGGGTCGTCGGCGTTGAGCACCAGCTGCCCGCCGTGCCGGATCTCCTCGGCCACCAGCGCCTTGATGTGCACCAGGTCGTCCAGGGTGAGGGTGTCGTCGACGCCGAGGTGGTCGGCGGTGATGTTGGTGACCACGGCCACGTCGGCGCGGTCGTAGCCCAGGCCGCGGCGGACGATCCCGCCGCGCGCGGTCTCCAGCACCGCCGCCTCCACCGAACGGTCGGCCAGCACCATCCCGGCCGACCGGGGCCCGGACGCGTCGGCCTTGTACACCAGGCCGCCCGCCCCGCGCCCTTCGATGTAGACGCCCTCGGTGCAGGCCATGCCGACCCGCAGGCCCCGGCGCGCGAGGATGTGGGCGACCATCCGCACGGTCGTGGTCTTGCCGTTGGTGCCGGTGACCGACACGATCGGGATCCGCGACGGCGTGCCCGGCGGGAACATCAGGTCGATGATCGTCGCCGCGACGTCGCGGCCCTCGCCCTCGTGCGGCTCCAGGTGCATGCGCAGCCCGGGCGCGGCGTTGACCTCCAGCACGCCCGCCGCGCCGGGATCGGACGGCAGCGGCGCCGCGATGTCGGGCAGCCGCAGGTCGACCCCGCACACGTCCATGCCGATCGCCGCGGCCGCCCGCACGCACATCCGCGCGACCTGCGGGTGCACCAGGTCCGTCACGTCCCGGCTGGTGCCCCCGGTGGACAGGTTGGCGTTGCGGCGCAGCCACACCACCTCGCCGTCGGCGGGGACGGTGTCGCGGCGGTGCCCCTGGCGGGCCAGGTGCGCCACCTCCGCCGCGCCGAGCCGCAGCCGCGTCAGCGGCCGGTCGTGGCCCTCGCCCCGCGCCGGGTCGGCGTTGACGCGGGCGACCAGCGCCGCGACCGTCGCCGTCCCGTCGCCGACGACGTGCGCGGCGGTCAGCTCGGCCGCGGCCGCCATCCGCCCGCCGACCACCAGCACCCGGTAGTCGCGGCCGGGGACGTAGGACTCCACCAGCACCCTGTCGTCCACGCCCGCCGCGGCGCGGAACGCGGCCAGCACCTCGGCGGGCTCGGACAGCTCGATCCGCACGCCCTCGCCCTGGTGCCCCGACAGCGGCTTGACCACCACGGGCGCGCCGATCTCGCGCAGCGCGTCCAGCGCCTCGGCGGCGTTCGTCACCAGCCGCCCCTCGGGCACCGGGATCCCCGCCTCGGCCAGCACGACCTGCGCCAGCCGCTTGTCCGCGGCGATCTCCATGCCGATCGCCGACGTCTCGTCGGTCATCGCCGCCCACACCGTGCGGCGGTGCCGCCCGTGCCCCAGGTGCAGCAGGTTCAGCTCGCCCACCCGGCGCACCGGCACGCCCCGGCGCCGCGCCGCCCGCGCCAGCGCCGCGGTGCTGACGCCCAGGCGGGTCCGCTCGTACTCGGCGCGGACACGGGCCAGTTCCAGTTCCAGCGCGGGCGGCCGCCCGTCCAGCACCCCGGTCACCGTCCGCACCGCCAGCGCCAGCAGGGTTCCGGGGACCGCGCTGCCGGACGGCTCGTCGCGCGGGCACTCGACGATCACGTCGTAGACGCCGGGGGCGCCCGCCCACACCGTCCGGCCGAAGCACACCTCGCGGCCGATCAGGCAGGACAGCTCCAGCGACACGTGCTCGGTGACGTGCCCGAAGTAGGTGCCGCGGGCCATCGCGTCCAGCAGCCCCCCGGGACGGCCGGCCGAGCAGTGGTGGTCGGCCAGGCCCGGCAGCAGCTCCACCAGCCGCTCGGCGAAGCCGGGACGGTCGGTGGTCTCCCGCTCGGTCAGCTCCGCCAGCTCCAGCCGGGCCACCAGCACCGGACGGGACAGGTACACGTTCGGGCCGCCGAGGCGGCGCAGCGCGTCGATGCGCATCGGTCAGGACTCCTCCCCGGGACGCCGGCCGATGACGGGTCTGCGCCGGTCCATGTCGAAGCGGCAGCCCGCCGGGAGCATGTGCAGGTCGACGTGCAGCATCGCCATCGGCTCGTCGTCGCCCGCCGCGTAGCCGACCGTGGCCCGCTCGGCGTCCACCACCGTGACCAGGCCGGAGCCGACCACCTCGAAGGCGCCGTCGCCGACCACGATCGCGGTGTCCTCGTCGATCCCCACGCCCAGCAGCCGGGTGTCCAGCGCGATGCCGCTGAGCAGGCGCGGCAGCCGCCCGCGTTCCAGAAAGTGCATGTCGATCAGGACGTTGTCCATCAGCGCCAGCCCCGGCCCGACCCGCACCGTGGACGCGGCGACCTCGTGGCCCTTGCCGCCCAGGATCATCCAGTGGCCCATCGCGGTGGCGCCCGCGCTGGTCCCGGCGATGACCAGGCCGTCCTCCTCCAGCCGGCGGCGCAGCAGCCGGTTGGTCTGTGACCCGACCAGGGTGCGGATGCGCGACTGGTCGCCGCCGCTGAACAGCACGCCGGTGGCCTCCTCCAGGGCGTCCAGCACGCCGGGGTCGTCGGCCGCGGCCCGGCCCAGCAGCCGCAGCTCGCGCACCGCGGTCACGCCGAGCCGTCCGAACGCGGCGGTGTACTCGGCGGTCACCTCCTCGGGGATCTCGGTGGCGGTGGTCACCACCACCACCCGCGCGGCGGCGTCGCCCGCCAGGCGCACGAACGTCTCCAGCGGTCCGGTGCCGCACGTGCGGTTCTCCGCGCCGCCGATGATCAGCAGCCGGCCCCTGCGACGGTGCCCCGTGGTGCTGTCTGTCACACGGGGTAGTTACCCTCGATCACAAGAGGTAGTCATATGAGTGCGGATGGTGAGCACAGGGATGAGCGTACGAACTCCGGCCGCGTTGGCATCGACCGGGACATCATCGACCCGGGCGGCGACGACAGAGGCGGCGACGACAGGCACGGCGACGACAGGCACGGCGACGACAGGCACGGCGACGACAGGCACGGCGACGACAGGCACGGCGACGACAGGCACGGCGACGACAGGCACGGCGG
>NZ_JBEYTB010000016.1:0-150403 GCF_040642915.1 Actinomadura sp. NPDC047616 | reverse complement strand
GACGACGGGGACGGCGCGGCCGCGTGCCGGCGCGCCCGGCCCGGACGCGACGGCGCTCACGGCTGCCGCCGCGCACGGCCTCGAACGCTATGCCGCCAGGCTGGCCGAGCTGGTCGCGGTCGACAGTGGCAGCGCCGACGTGGCGGGCGTGAACCGGGTGGCCGGGCTGGTCGCCGGGTATGCCCGCGACGCGGGGATGCGGCTGGAACCGGTCCGGCTGGGCGACGGGCGGGCGGCCCTGGTCGCCCGCCGCGGCGGCGCCGGCCGCCGCAAGATCCTGCTGACCGGCCACATGGACACCGTCTTCCCCGCCGGAACGGCGGCCGAGCGGCCGTTGCGCGTCGACGGCGACCGCGCGTACGGCCCCGGCGTCTGCGCCGGCAAGGGCGGCCTGCTGGCGGGCCTGGCCGCCGTCGAGGCGCTGATCCTGCTCGGCGCCGAACGCTACGGCGAGGTGACGCTGGTGTGCTCGCCGGACGAGGAGACCGGCTCCCCGCTGGGCCGGGCGGTGCTGCGGCGCGAGGCCCATGGCGCGGCGGCGGCGCTGTGCCTGCGGTGCGCCCGCCCGGACGGCGCCGTGGTCGCCGCCCGGAAGGGGGGCGCGGACGTGGAGATCGTCCTGCGCGGGCGGGCGGCGCACGCGGGCGCCGACGCCGAACGGGGCGCCGACGCCGCCCTGGCCGCGGCCCGGCTGACCGTCGCCCTCCAGGAGCTGGACCGCGGCCGTCCGGGGGTGCGCGTCCACGTCGGGGTGCTGCGGGCGGGCACGGCGCCCGGCGTGGTCGCCGAGTCGGCCCGCCTCGTCGTCGACGTGCGCGCCGACCGCGTGGCCGACTTCGACGCCGTCCTGGGCCACATCCGCCGCCTGGCCCGCGGTCACGGCGTCGCCGGGGTGACGGCCGAGGTCATCCAGCACGCCCCCGTGCCGCCGTGGGAGGGCGGCCCGCGTACCGCCGCGCTGGTCGAGACCGCCCGCCGCGTGGGCCTCGAACTGGGCCTGCACGTGCGGGCCGGCGTCGCCGCCGGCGGCTCCGGCGCCAACATCGTCGCGGCGTCCGGCACGGCCGTCCTGGACGGCCTGGGGCCGGTCGGCGGCGCCCACCATTCGCCCGGCGAATGGCTCGACCTCGCCTCCGTCGTGCCGCGCACCGCGCTCCTGGCCGGACTGATCGACCGGATCGCCGAAAACGGCTGTACCGGTTTGGGGGGTGTCGGGGGTGGACGCGCGATATGACGGGCGTTATAGCGGGCCGTGGCGGGGAACCGGGGTGGGTGATCATGCGTTGGACCGGGTGGAGACACCCCGGCGTCGCGGACGGGACGGGCCGCTGCGGAGGTGACCCCTGCCATGAAGTCATGGAGCCGGCGTGCGGGCGGCGGGCGCCTCCGGCGTGTGCTGGTGCGCCTGGGCGTGGCGGCGACGGTGCTGGCCGTGGTGGCCTTCGGGGTGGCGGTGTGGCGCGCCGACAGCTACGACCGGCGCATCCAGCGGCTGCCCGAGGCGCTGCCGAGCCACGCGGCGCGGCCGGCCGCCGCCGACGAACCCGGGCAGAACTGGCTGCTGCTCGGCTCGGACCTGCGCGGCGTCCCCGCGCGGGACAAGTGGCGGCCCGGGGGACGGGCACGCGCCGACACGATCATGCTGCTGCATCTGCCGCCGGACGGGCGGCACGCCTACGTCATCTCGATCCCGCGGGACCTGTGGACCGACATCCCCGGGTATCCGCGAGCCAAGATCAACGCGGCGTTCGCACACGGCGGGCCGCCGCTGCTGGCGCAGACCGTGCAGCGCATGGCGGGGGTCCGCCTCGACCACGTGGTCGCCGTCGACTTCGCCGGGTTCGCGCGGATGACCGACGCGCTCGGCGGCGTGGACGTCTACCTGGACGCGCCGATCCACGACCCGAGCAACGGCTGGTCCTGGCCCGCGGGCCGCAACCACCTGGACGGCGCGAAGGCGCTGCGGTTCGTCCGCGAGCGCAAGGGCCTGTCCGGCAGCGACCTCGACCGGGTCAAGCGGCAGCACGCCTTCCTCCGGGCCATGGCCGACAAGGCGATCGACGGCGGCACGCTGAGCAACCCGGTCAAGCTCGACGCGTTCCTGCGCGCGGCCAGCGAGTCGGTCGCGGTCGACGCCCGGACCGGTTTCGGCACGCTGCGCTCCCTGGCGATGCGGCTGGCACGGATCGGTCCCGACCGGGTCACCTTCGTGACGCTGCCGACCGGGCCGTCGGCGTGGATCGGCGGGCAGAACGTCCTGCTGCCCGACCGGCAGCGCGGCAAGGAGTTGTTCGACGCGCTGGCCGGGGGCCGGCTGCGCGAGCACGTCCGGCGGCACGGCCTGGAGACCGACGTCGACCTCTCCCGGCCGTCCTGACGCCCCCCACGCCGCCACCGCCGCGATCTCCCGGCGTCCTGACCAGGCCGGTCGGGGTGATGTGCGGACGCGGTGAAGGCCGCGGGCGAGTGTGCGATTCTGAACGGATGCACGGGGTGCGGCGGGACCGCGACGACCCGGGCCGCAGGGCGACCGGCCCGGCGGACGCGGTCGCCGCGGCGACCGCGCGCTACCTCGCCGGCGCCCCGATCGACATGTCGGCCCTGGCCGCCGAGCTCGGCGTCGGCCGCGCCACGCTCTACCGGTGGGTGGGCAGCCGGGAGCGGCTGCTGGCCACGGTGCTGGCGGACATGACCGAACGCACCTACCACGCGGCCGCGCGCGGCGTCGCGGGGTCCGGACCCGACCGGGTGCTGGCCGTGGCCGAGAGGTTCATGCGCGCGGTGGTGGACGCCGCGCCGCTCAAGGCGTTCACCGAGCGCGAGCCGCGCCTGTTCGTGCGGCTGGCCACCATGCCCGGCGCCATCGAGGACCGGGCGACCGCGCTGCTGGCGGCCGAGCTGCAGCGGCAGATCGACCTGGGCGAGCTGCGCGTCGAGCTGCCCACGCGCACCCTGGCGCAGGCGATCGTGCGGGTGGCGGACGCGTTCATGTACGCGCACTACCTGGGCGGTACCCGTCCCGAGATCGACACCGCGTTGGAGGTCATCGAGCTGCTGCTGCGCCCGTCCGGCCCGGCCGGCGGAGGCCCCGAAGCCGGCGGCCGCGGCGACGGGCGGCCGGGGCGCGGCGCGGCCGGCTCGTAACGCGGGAACGCCAGCAGCGCCGAGGCGGCCAGGCCGATGCCCAGGATGCGCGGCACCCCGAACAGGGGGTCGGCGGGCCAGTCGCCCCCGTACAGCAGGCTGCCGACGACGATCAGGTACGTCTTGGCGACGATCGTGCAGACCGACACGCACACCGCCAGGCGGCAGCGCTGCAGCGCGATGGTGCCCTGCGCCATGGCCAGGATCACGGCCACGCCGATCAGGTACGGGTACGGCGTGGTCAGCAGCACCTGCGGCCCCGGCTGGACGCTCACCAGGGTCAGGCCCTTGACCGTGACCTCCACCGCGCCGACGAGGATGCCGCAGCTGACGCCGTACTCCACGCCCGCCAGGGGACGGGCGTGCCGGGGCGGGCGGCGCCGGTCGCCCCACGAGAACAGCGCGATCGGCAGCACCAGGGACGGCACCGTCACCGCGCACAGCAGCACGCCGGACGGCGCGGTGCCGATGTCGCCCCCGTCCAGGCGCATGGACACGGCGATCAGCAGCGTCCCGGCCGCGAACACCGCCAGGCCCAGCCATTCGCGCGGCGTGGGCCGCTCACCGAAGCAGCACACCGCGATGCCCAGCAGGACCACCAGCGACGCCGAGAACAGCGGCTGCGCCAGCCCGAGCGGCAGCTCGGCGAACGCGATCAGCTGCAGCTCCACGCCGACCGCGAACACCACCACGCCGGTCAGCCATCGGCCCGAGCGGGTCACCTGGACCAGCAGGTGCCCGGGACGGTCGCCGCGCAGCGGTTCCATCCGCGCCCCTGCGGACTTCAGCAGGCCCGCGCCCACGTAGTAGAGGCAGACCGCCAGCAACGCCGCCGTGGTGCCGTTCATCGCCGCGCCGGACGCCCCCTCCGCCACTGAACGAGACACAACGGTGATGTGTCTCACATCCATGCGCCATGGTGGTCCGGCCGGGGGCGGCCGTCAAGCGATGGGCGGAACAGGCATGGCGGGAGATACCGTTTATACCGTTCAAGCCGGAAAAACCGGTGTCGACAGGCAGGACGGTCCCCACAGTGAGCGACATCCCCCGTCGGGCGGTGAGCCGGACCGCCAAGCTGGCCACCCTCCCCCTCGGTTTCGCCGGCCGCACCGCCCTCGGCCTGGGCAAGCGGACGATCGGCCGCCCCGCCGAGGCGGTCGCCCTGGAGGTGCAGCGGCGCACCGCCGAGCAGCTGTTCAGCGTGCTCGGCGAGCTCAAGGGCGGCGCCATGAAGGTCGGCCAGCTGCTGTCGATCTTCGAGGCGGGACTGCCGGAGGAGGTGGCCGGGCCGTTCCGCGCCAGCCTGACCCGGCTGCAGGAGGCCGCTCCGCCGATGCCCGCCGCGACCGCGCACCGCGTCATGGCCGACGGCCTGGGCGAGGACTGGCGGGAGCTGTTCGCCGAGTTCGACGACCGTCCCGCGGCGGCCGCCTCCATCGGCCAGGTGCACCGGGCCGTGTGGCACGACGGGCGCGCCGTGGCCGTGAAGGTGCAGTACCCGGGCGCCGGGCAGGCGCTGATGAGCGACTTCAACCAGATCGCCCGGCTGAGCCGGCTGATCACGCCGCTGTTCCCCGGCGTGGAGGTCAAGCCGCTGGTCGCCGACCTGAAGCGGCGGCTGGAGAAGGAGCTGGACTACCGCGACGAGGCCCGCGCCCAGACCGCCTTCCACCGCGCCTACGCGGGCGATCCCGACTTCGTGGTGCCCGCCGTCGTGGCGCAGTCCGGAAACGTGCTGGTGACCGAGTGGGTGGAGGGCACGCCGCTGGCACGGGTCATCGCGGACGGCACCCAGGAGGAGCGCGACCGCGCCGGGCTGCTGCTGTTCCGGTTCATCCTGTCCGGCCCCGCCCGCTGCGAGATGATCCACATCGATCCGCACCCGGGCAACTTCCGGCTGCTGGACGACGGCAGGCTCGGCGTGCTGGACTTCGGCGGCGCCGCCCGCGTGCCCGCCGAGCTGCAGTGGTCGCTCGGCCGGATGCTGCGCATCGGCACCCTCGGCGACGCCGAGGAGATGGTCGCCAACGCCCGCGCCGAGGGCTTCCTGGACCCGGACGCCGAGGTGGACCCCGAACAGCTCCGTGCCCTGATCGCCCCGCACGCGGCGCCGTTCACCGTCGAGCGGTTCCGCTACAGCCGCGAATGGCTGCGCCGCGAGACCGCGCGGGGCATGGGCCTGGCCACCGACCTGCGGCCGGGCGGCCTGGCCCGGCACCTGCGGCTGCCCCCGCAGTACCTGGCCGTCAGCCGCGCCCTGGGCGGATGCGGCGGCGTGCTGTGCCAGCTGGAGGCCGAGGGCGACTTCCGCGCCGAGGCGCTGCGCTGGCTGCCCGGCTTCGCCGACGACCCCGGCCCCGGGGCCGCCGTCGCCGCACCCGAGGAGACCGGCGAGGCCACGGCCTGACGGGTCACCGGGGCGGCGGGCTTACGACGACGCCAGGGCCTCGGCCTCTTCCTCCTCGATCCGGCGGTTCCAGTCGCGCTTGGACGACTGCCAGCCGTCCTCGTCGCGGCCGCGCCGCCAGTAGCCGGAGATCGACAGCCGCTCCAGCGGGATGCCGCGCTCGACCCGCAGGTGACGGCGCAGGTCGCGGACGAACTGCGCCTCGCCGTGCACGAACGCGTGGACTTGGTCGCCGGGGAAGTCCAGGGCGCGCACCGCCCGCACCAGCGCCTGCCCGACCTCGCCGCCGCCGCGGTGCAGCCACTCGATCCGCGCGTCGCCGGGGGTGGTCAGCTCCTGCTCCTCGGCGGGCCCGTCCACCTCGATGAACACGCGCGTGGGCGCGCCCCGCGGCACCCGTTCCAGCGAGGCGGCGATCGCGGGCAGCGCGCTCTCGTCGCCCGCCAGCAGGTGCCAGCCCGCCTCGGGGCTCGGCGCGTACGCGCCGCCCGGCCCGAAGAACCGGATCTCGTCGCCCGGCCGCGCGTTCGCCGCCCACGGCCCGGCCAGGCCCCGGTCGCCGTGGTGGACGAAGTCGATCGTCAGCTCACGGGCGTCCGGGTCCCAGGCGCGGACGGTGTAGGTGCGGGTGCTCGGCCACTGCTCGCGCGGCAGCCGGGCGCGGATCTCCTCCATGTCGAACGGCTCGGGGTAGACGACGCCGGGCGGGGGGAACAGCAGCTTGACGTAGTGGTCGGTGAACTCGCCCGCCGCGAACCGGGCCAGCCCCTCGCCGCCGAGCACCACGCGGATCATGTGCGGGGTGATCCACTGGGTGCGGACCACCGTGCCGCGGTGCGCGATCCGCCGGCGCCGCCCGTCGCCCTCCCGGGCGGGCCGCCCCTCCGGTTCCCCACGTCGTTCCGTCGCCATCCGGCATACCTCCGAAAGTTCGCTTAGGTAAACCTAACCTAACCGATCTCCGGGGTGTTCCACCGGCTCAGCCCCAGACCTCCTCGGCCGTCTCCACGATCAGCCGCAGCTTGGCCATCTGCTCGTCGTGCGTGAGGACGTTGCCCTCGACGGTGGAGGAGAAGCCGCACTGCGGCGACAGGCACAGCTGCTCGACCGGCACGTGGCGGGACGCCTCCTCGATGCGGCGCTTGAGGTCGTCCTTGGACTCCAGCGCGCCCCGCTTGGTGGTGACCAGCCCCAGCACGACCATCTTGCCCTTGGGGACGAACCGCAGCGGCTCGAAGCCGCCCGAGCGGTGGTCGTCGTACTCCAGGAAGAAGCCGTCCACCGCCAGCTCGCCGAACAGCGCCTCGGCCACGAAGTCGTAGCCGCCCTCCGCCGTCCACGAGGAGCGGAAGTTGCCCCGGCACATGTGCGTGGTGACGAACAACCCCTCCGGCCTGTTCGCCAGCGCCCCGTTGATCTGCTGGATGTAGCGCAGGTGCAGGTGCTCGGCGTCGTCGCCCCGCTCCCGGATCATGCGCCGCTGCTCGGGGTCGTTGAGGTAGGCCAGGCTGGTGTCGTCGAACTGCAGGTACGTGCAGCCCAGCTCGGCGATCCGCCGCACCTGCTCGGCGTAGGCGGCGGCCAGGTCGGACCAGAACTCCTCGACGTCGGGGTAGACGTCCGGGTCGATCGCGGCGGGGCCGCCCCGGTAGTGGACCATGTTGGGCGACGGGATGGTCAGCTTGGGGGTCAGCCCGGTGCCCTCGGCCGCCTCCCTCAGGAACGCGAAGTCGTCGGCGAAGATCGTCTCCTGCAGGCGCACCCGGTCGTGCACCCGCAGCGCCGCCGTGGAGAACTCGATGTCGCCGGCCTCGTTGCGGAACCGCACGTTGATCTTCTCGTCGGCCGGGGCGACGCCGCCGAGCCGGTAGATGAAGTCCATGTGCCAGGCGGCCCGGCGGAACTCGCCGTCGGTGACGGTGCGCAGCCCGGCCGCCCGCTGGGCCTCGACCACCGACCGGATCGCCTCGTCCTCGGCCCGCCGCAGGTCCTCGGCCTTGATCCGGCCGGCGGCGAAGTCCGCGCGGGCCTTCAGCAGCGGTTCGGGGCGCAGCAGGCTGCCGACGTGGTCGGCGCGGAACGGCGGGGTGTCGCGGAGAAGGCTCATGGGGGTCTCCTTTCCGTTACGCGGCCTGTGGGTCCTGACGGTAGTGGTCCGGGTGCGCCAGCAGCCAGCGCCAGATCTCCACCGGATCGTCGGCCTGCCGTTGCGCGCCGCAGAAGCAGACACCGGTCAGCCGGTCGGAGCCGGGCGTCCACTCCACGCGCAGCCTGCCGCTGTTCCCGCCGCTCACTGGGCCGTCATCCGCTGCAGCATCCGGCGCGCGGCCAGCCCGCCGGTGTCGATGTTGATGCTCAGCTCCTGGTAGCCCTCGGGCTCGGCGGCGATGACCTTCTCCAGCAGGTTCAGCGCCTCGACGTCCTGGAGCACGACGGTGCGGTTGCTGTCGGCCAGGAACCGCGACACCTCCTCGTCGTCGAGCGCGAAGTCGCGGGCGACCATCCAGAAGTCGTGCGTGCTGGTCTCGGTCTCCGGGGTGATCGCGTACACGATCTCGGCGTGGCAGGCCCTGGGGTCGTCGCCGTCCGGGCCCGGCTCTACGCCGGTCGGCGCGATCCGGCTGTGCAGCAGGTACAGGCACGGCGGGTGGTACTCGATGTCCTGCCAGCGGTCGATGCGGCCGTCGATGCCCGTGGACCTGGCGTAGAACGGCGGGCACTCGGCGTCCTTCATGCGGCGGCTGACGTAGACGACGCCCGCCTCCTCGTCCACCTCCGTGGTGATCGGAGTCTCGGCCACCTCGGGGGTTCCGATGTAGCCGCCGTGCAGGTACGTCTCGTGCGACAGGTCCAGCAGGTTGTCGACCAGCAGCTCGTAGCGCGCGGCCAGCGGCTCCATGCCCCGCACGGTCACGTAGTCGGGGGAGTCGAGCCAGGGGGCGCGCGGGATCGCCGTCGGGTCGGCCTTGTCGTCCTCGCCGATCCACACCCAGATCAGCGAGTCCTGCTCGACGACGTTGTACCGGGGGACGCGGGCGGTGCGGGGCACGCGGCGCTGCCCGGGCACGGCGACGCAGGTGCCGTCGGGGTCGTAGGTGAAGCCGTGGTAGCCGCAGACGATCCGGTCGCCGTCGCGGTTGCTGGCCGACAGCGGGTAGCGCCGGTGCACGCAGCGGTCCGCCAGCCCGACGGGCTTCCCGTCGCGGGTGCGGTAGAAGACGATGGGCTCACCGCAGATGGTGCGGGCCAGCAGGCCGCCGCCGACCTCCGAGCCGTACGCGGCGACGTACCACTGGTTGCGTGGGAAGGCCATGGGTGCTCCTCGACGCGTGACAGGACCGATGACCCGACCTTCCCGAGCCCGCGCACCGGCGGGCCACCGCCATTCCGCCCAACGGAAAATCCCGGGCGGCGCCCCCGGATTCAGGTGCGGGCGGTGGCGCTGGGGGGACGGCGCAGCGCCCGCGGAGCGCCGAGCGCGCGTGAGATTCCGCGTGCGCTGGCGCGCACCGCCGGGATGAGGGCGCGCGCGTCGGACGAGTGCGACGGCACGACGATCGACACGGCCGCGACCACGGTGTCGTCCGGCCCGTAGACCGGCGCGGCCACCGACAGCGCGATCAGCTCCACCTGCCCGTCGCTGATCGCCACGCCGGTGCGGCGGACCTCGGCCAGGACGCGGCGCAGCTCGCCGCCCGAGCCGATGGTCTTGGACGTGAACCGCCGCAGCGGCCCGGCGATCGCCCGTTCCTGCAGCTCGGGGTCGGCGTGCGCGAGCAGCGCCAGGCCCACGCCGGTCGCGTGCGCGGGCCAGCGGCCGCCGACACGGGTGAACACGTGCACCGCGTTGCGGGCGCGGATGCGCTCGATGTAGACGACCTCCAGCCCGTCCAGCACGGCCAGCTGCACGTTCTCGTGCGTCGCCTCGTACAGGTCCTCCAGGAACGGCATGGCCGCCTCGCGCAGCGCCTGCCCGCGCGGCGCCAGCGCCGCCACCTCCCACAGGCGCAGGCCGATGCGGTACAGGCCGTTCTCGTCGCGTTCCAGGGCGCCCCAGCGGGTCAGCTCGGCGATCAGCCGGTGCGCGGTGGCGGGCGGCAGCCCGGCGCGGCGGCTGATGTCCGACAGCGACAGCACGGGCCGTTCGGGGGAGAAGGCGTCCAGGATGCCGAGCACCCGGCGGGTGACCGACGGGCGCCCGGAGTCGGCGTCGGGGGCGGTGCGCGGCCGGGGCGCGGACGCGGCGGCGAGCGCCGGGGCGGGACCGGTGGCGTTCATGGGCGGCGGCTCCAGGGGCGGTCACGGCTCCGTCGGGGGAGCCTGCTCGGCGGGACGGGAGGCGGGGGCGGCGGACCCCGGTCCGGCCGCGCCGTGCTCGGCGCGCAGCCGGGCCTTGAGGACCTTGCCCGCGGCGTTGCGCGGGATGGCGTCGGCGAACACCACCGACTTGGGGATCTTGTACTTGGCCAGCCGGTCCGACAGCGGCGCCAGCACCCGCTCGGCGGTCAGCGCGGAGCCGGGACGCGGCACGACGATCGCGCGGCCGACCTCGCCCCACGTGTCGTCGGGCACGCCGATCACCGCGCACTCCAGCACGTCGGGGTCGGCCAGGATGGCGTTCTCGACCTCGGCCGGGTAGATGTTCTCCCCGCCCGAGACGATCATGTCCTTGATCCGGTCGACGATGTAGGCGTAGCCGTCCTCGTCGACGCGGGCGGCGTCGCCGCTGTGGAACCAGCCGTCGGTGAACACGCCGGCGGTCTCCTCCGGCAGGCCCCAGTAGCCGGGCATGACGTGCGGGCCCTTGACGACGACCTCGCCGGTCTCGCCCGGCGGCACCGCCCGCATGTCCGGCCCCACCACCCTGACGTCGCTGAAGAAGTGCGGCACCCCCGCCGACCCGGCCTTGGAGATCGCGTGGGCCGCGTCCAGGAACAGTACCCCGGGCGAGGCCTCGGTCATCCCGTATCCCTGCAGGAAGGTCAGCCCGCGCTCCTGGTAGGCGGCGATCAGCGACGTCGGCACGGGCGCGCCGCCGCAGGTCAGCAGCCGCAGCGACGACAGGTCCGCCGCCGGCCACCGCGGCGACCGGGCGACCTGCTGGAACATCGTGGGCACCCCGAACATGAACGTGACCCGGTGCCGCTCGATGAGGTCGAACACCGCGTCGGGGTCGAACCGCTCGACCAGCACGCAGCAGCCGCCCTTCAGCAGCACCGGCAGGGTGAGCATGTTCAGCCCGGCGGTGTGGAACAGCGGCGCCGACACCAGCGCGACCTCGCCGGCGACCAGGTCGTGGTCGATCAGGACGTTGACGGTGTTCCAGGTGATGTTGCCGTGGGTGAGCGTGGCGCCCTTGGGCCGTCCGGTGGTGCCGGACGTGTACATGATCATGCACGGGTCGTCCAGGCCGACGGGCTCGTCGACCGGGTCGGTGGCCGCGGCGGCCAGCAGCTCCTCGTACCCGCCGTCGGCCGCCTCCAGCGGGATGTGCGCCCGCACGCCGGTGGTGCCGCGGATGCCGTCCACCAGCGCGGCGTGGCCGGGCGCGTACACCAGCACGCCCGCGCCCGAGTCGGCCAGCTGGTAGGCGATCTCCGGTCCGGCCAGGCGGGTGTTGAGGGGGACGAACACGCCGCCGAGCGCGCCGGTGGCGAACAGCGTCTCCAGGAAGGCCGGGTGGTTGGGGCCGAGGTAGGCGACGCGGTCGCCGCGCCGGACGCCCAGGGCGCGCAGGACGTGCGCGAGCCGGGTGACCCTTTCGTGCGTCTCGGCGTACGTGCGGCTCTGGTCCTGGTAGACCAGGGCGGGGCGATTCGGGGTCTTGCGGGCACGGCGGGCCGGCCACGACCCGAGTCCTTCGTTGCGCATGATCGTCCCCCCAGGGGCGGAGCGAAGCCGGTGGCGACAGCCCGAACATAGGCGTAGCATTGACGACCGTCAATAATGTGCCCAACTTCAGATCGCGACAGGGGGCCGGGCCGGTGCGCGAGCGAGCGTCCACGCAGAACCTGGAATCCACCGACGGCACCGGGACCGGCACCGGGCTCGATACCGACCCCGGGCTCGCCCCGCCGCGGCTGCGGCCGCAGGCGCTCATGCTGACGTTCCTGGGCAACTACGTGCTGCGGCGCGACATCGCGGTGTTCTCCGGCAGCTTCATCGAGGTGTTCGACCGGCTGGGCGTGGGCGAGCAGGCCATCCGCTCCACGCTCACCCGCATGGTCGGGCGCGACCTGCTGGCCCGTCACCGGCGCGGCCGCCGCATGCACTTCGGCCTGACCGAGCGTTCGGCGCGCATCCTGGTCGACGGCGAACGCCGCGTCTGGCAGCGCGGCGCGGTCAACACCGCCTGGGACGGGCAGTGGACGGTGCTGGCCTTCTCCATGCCCGAGTCGTGGCAGCGGCAGCGGCACGACCTGCGCTCCCGGCTGATCTGGGCCGGGTTCGGGCCGCTCGGCAACGGCATGTGGGTGACGCCGTCGCGGGTGGACGTCGTCCCGGTCATCGAGGGCCTCGGGCTCAACGGGCGGGTCAAGGTGTTCGGCGGCCCGGCCGAGGCGCCCACCGACGTGCCGGGGATGATCCGCGACGCGTTCGACCTGGACGGGCTGGCCGCCGGATACCGCGCCTTCCTGCACCGCTGGGACCGCGCCGACCCGATGCCGCAGGCGCCCGACGACCTGGCCCGCTACCTGTGGATGCTCACCGAGTGGCTGCAGCTGGTGCGGGTCGACCCCTGGCTGCCGGTGGAGCACCTGCCGGCCGACTGGCCGGCGGTGCGCGCCCAGGAGGTGCTGCACGACCTGCGGTCCCGCTACCAGGCGGCGGCGCGCCGCATCGCCGACGGGACGATCGAGTTCATCGAGGCGCCTCATGTCGCGACTCCGGAGCCCGGCCCGCGGGACCCGTGACGTCTCCGGCGGGCGCCGCGGCCGGCCGTGCGGCGGGCGGGCGGCGCAGGCGGTCGCGCACCGCGGGCACCAGCCCGCCGGGCAGGAACAGCACCACCGCGATCAGCAGCACCGAGTACACCGCGTACGACAGCACGCTCGGCGCGTAGTCCGGCATGCCCTCCATCGTTCCCACGTTGTTGAGCACCTGCACCAGCAGCGTGACCGCCGTCGCGCCGGCCAGCGGGCCCCACAGCGTGCCGAGCCCGCCCACGACCGCCATCACCACGTACTCGATCGACAGCAGGACCGGGAACGACCCGGGCGCCACGTACCCGACGTAGAACGCGTAGACGCCGCCCGCCAGCCCGGCGAACGCCGCCGACAGCGTGAACACCGCCAGCTTGTAGCGCCCCACCGGCACCCCCGCCGACTCGGCCGCGACCTCGCTGGTGGCCAGCGCGCGCAGGCCGCGTCCCGCCCGCGACTCGATGACGTTGCGCGTCACCAGCAGCACGACGATCAGCGCCGCCCAGGTGAGGAACGCGTACCCCCGGTCGCCGGCCAGCTCCACCGGCCCGGCCGACAGGCGCGGGACGCCCTGCAGGCCGATGCTGCCGCCCAGCGCGTCGATCTCCCCGGCCAGCGACAGCAGGATCAGCTGCGTGGCGAGCGTGGCGAACGCCAGGTGGTGGCCGCGCAGCCGCAGCAGCGGGACGCCGATCACCACCGCGAACGCGGCGGCGGCCAGCGGCGCCGCGACCAGCCCGAGCAGCGGCGGCCGCCCGTGCACGCCCAGCAGCGCGGCCGTGTAGCCGCCGACGGCGTAGAACGCGGCCTGCCCGAGCGACACCTGCCCGGCGTACCCCATGAGCAGGGACACCCCGACCGTGACGATCGCCGCCAGGCCGAGCAGGATGAACACCGACAGCTGCCCCTCGCCCAGCAGCGCCGCCAGCGCCATGGCGACCGCCCCCAGCGCCGCCACCTGCCACAGCCCCGCGCTCCCCGCCCGCTTCCCCGGCTCGTGCCCGGCGCCGCCTTTCGCGCGCCGCCCGGTCCGGGCACCGCCGCGCCGCTCCGGCTCGCTCACATGGCCTCCTCGCGCAGCGCCGGGGTCCGCGTCGCCTGCCAGATCATGATCGCCAGCATCAGCCCGAGCGCGACCTCGATCTGGTACGACGCCTTGAGGTAGCCGGCGACCATGGCCTCGGCCACGCCCAGCAGCAGGCCGCCCGCCAGCGTCGCCACCGGCCGCGACAGCCCGCCGAAGACCGCCGCCGCGAACCCGTTGACGATCAGCGTCACGTCCGAGTCGAACGAGATCGGCTGCAGCGGCGTGACGAGCACGCCCGCGACGCCGCCGAGCAGGCCGCCCAGCGCGAACGCCACCAGCCCCATGCGCCGCACGTCGATGCCGATCAGCCGCGCCGCGTACGGGTCGGACGCGCACGCGGTCAGGCCCTTGCCCGGATAGGTGCGGGCGAAGAACAGCCACAGCGCCGCGAACGTCACCGCCGTGACCGCGATGACCAGCAGGTACTGCCACTGCACGGTGGCGCCCGCGACGGTGACCGATCCGGGCGCCCCGGCGAACGAGCGCGGCTGGTCGCCCCAGACGACGATCTCGACGGCGTAGGCGAGCACGCCCAGCCCGAGCGTGACGATCAGCGAGGCCAGCGGGTCGGTGCCGCGCCGGCCGATCGCCACGAACCCGGTCAGCAGCCCGGCGCCCGCCGCCACGCCCACCGCCACGACCTCCGCCGCGCCGTGCGGCAGCCCCAGCTCCAGGAACGAGGCGGCGCTCAGCCCGGCGACCACCGCGAACGTGCCCTGCGCGAAGTTGACCACCCGCGTCACCCGGTGGATCGCCACCAGCCCGCTGCCGACGAGCGCGAACCCGCAGCCCACCGCCAGCCCGTTGACCAGGTAGCTGAGGAACGCGCTCACGGCGCCTCCCGCACGGGTCCGCCGAGGTAGGCGTCGGCGACGCGCGGGCTGCGCGCCAGCTCGGCGCACGGCCCCTCGGCGACGACACGCCCGGCCTCCAGCACGTACGCGCGCGAGCACAGCCGGAACGCCAGCCGCGCGTTCTGCTCGATCAGCAGCACCGCCGTGCCGCGCCCGGCGTTCAGCGCGGCCAGGTGCCGGGCCAGGCCGGCGACCACCATCGGCGCCAGGCCGAGCGACAGCTCGTCCACCGCGATCACCTCGGGCCGCGCCATCAGCGCCCGCCCGACCGCGACCATCTGCTGCTCGCCGCCCGACAGGCTCCCGGCGCGCCGCGACCGCAGCCGCACCAGGGCCGGCAGCAGCTCGTACACCTCCGCCGGGTCGCGCGACCGCGACCGCCAGCCGCCCAGCCGCAGGTTGTCCTCGACCGTCATGTCCGGGAACAGCCGGCGCCCCTCCGGGACGTGCGCGAGCCGCCCCGCGACCCGCACCGTCCCCGAGGCGGGACGCACGACGCCCGACAGGGCGTTCACCAGGGTCGACTTGCCGGCGCCGTTCGGCCCCACGAGCGCCACCATCTCACCGCGGCCGACCGTCAGCGACACCCCGTCCAGCGCGGTCGCCGACCCGTACCGCACCACCAGGTCGCGGACCCGGACCATGCTCATGATCCGGCCTCCTCGCCGAGGTAGGCGGCGACCACCCGGGGGTCGCCGCGCACCTGCTCGGGGGTGCCCTCGGCGATGACCCGGCCGAGGTCCAGCACGGTGATCCGGTCGGCCAGCCGGGTCACCAGGCCCACGTCGTGCTCCACCAGCATGATCGTCAGACCGGTGCGGCGCAGGTCGGCGATCAGCCCCGCGAGCGCCTCGCGCTCGGCGGCGCGCAGCCCGGAGGCGGGCTCGTCGAGCAGCAGCAGCCGCGGCTCGGCGCACAGGGCCCGGGCCAGTTGCAGCGAACGCTGCCGCCCCAGTGGGAGCGTCTCGGCGGGCCGGTCGGCCCAGCCGTCGAGCCCGACGCGCGCCAGCGCCGCGTCCGCCCGGGCACGGATCAGGCGTTCCTCGCGGGCGTGCGCGGGCAGCCGCAGCGCCGCCGTCCAGAACCCGGCGCGGGTGGCGGCGTGCGCGCCGACCATGACGTTCTCGCGCACCGTCATGCCGCGGAACACCCGGGCCTCCTGGAACACGATCGCGATGCCGAGCGCGGCGCGCCGGTGCGCGGGCAGCCGGTCCAGCCGCCGTCCGGCGAAGGTGACACCGCCGTGGTCGGCCCGCAGGTGCCCGGCGATCAGGTGGAACAACGTCGACTTGCCCGCGCCGTTGGGGCCGATGACGCCGCGCAGCTCACCGCGCGCGACGGCCATGTCCACGTCGCGCAGGGCGTAGACGCCGCCGAAGTGCCGCGACAGGCCCTCGATCGTCAGCACCCGTCACCCCGGCGAGACGGTCTCGGCCAGTTCCGTCCGCGCCCAGTCGGTCGGCACGAACTGCCCGTTCCTGACGGTGTTGACCGAGATGTAGGCGGGGGACAGGCCGGAGTGGTCGGTGGGGGAGTAGCGGAACCGGCCGTTGGGGGTGAGCAGGTCCATCCGCTCCATCGCCTTCTGGATCTTCTCGCCGTCGGTGGAGCCCGCCCTGCGGATCGCCTCGAACACCAGCATGGCCGCGCTGTAGCCGTCCTGGGCGAACTGCGGCGGCGGGTAGCCGTACTTCTGCCGGAACGGCACGGCGAGCCGGTCGATCACCTGCTTCTGCGGCCCGGCGGGCAGGTGGTCGCCGACCACGCCGATGGCGCTCTGCACCGTCAGGCCCTCGGCGGCCCCGCCCACGGGATCGAGCCACAGTTTGCTGGCCTGGCTGCCCGTCAGCATCAGCGGGATCCTCAGCCCGGACGCGGCGTACTGCTTGGTGACGATGACGCCGGGCGCGCCGGTGCCCCAGAACAGCAGCGCCTGGGCGCCCGAGCCGCGGATCCGGGTGAACATCGGGCTGAAGTCGGTGGTGGTGGTCTCGTACGGCTCGTCCCTGACGACCCGTACGCCGTACCTGGACGCCAGCCGCAGCGTGGCCTTGTACCCGGCCACCGCGTAGCCGCTCTTGCTGTCGTGCGCCAGCGCGATGCGGCCGATCCTCTGGCTCTGGAGGTACTGCAGGTAGCGCTCGGCGTACATGGCCGACAGCGCGGGGGTGACGAACACGTACGACTTGATCGGCTCGACCTGCTCGGTGGCCGGGGCGAGCGACTGGTAGGGGATCCTCTCGCGCTGCGCGATCGGCTCGACCGCCAGCGCGGAGTTGGAGAACACCGGTCCGATCACCGCGGCCAGGTCCCGGTTCTTGATCGCGTTGAACGCCAGAACGGCCTGGTCGGGCTGGGTCCGGTCGTCGCGGAACACGATCTCGACCGTGCGGCCCAGCAGCCCGCCCGCGGCGTTGACCTGCTCGACGGCCAGGTCGACGGCCTTCTTGTCCTCGCTGCCGAGCGGGGCGTAGTTGCCGGTCAGCGAGACGATCAGGCCGATCCGCACGGGCCCGCCGCCGTCGCCGGACGAGCCGCCGCAGCCGGCCGCGACGGCCGCGAGGAGCACGGCGAGCGTGGCGCGGAGCAGGAGCGGGGCCCGGAGGGTGAGCGGCGCGCGGCGGGAGGGCGGGGCGCTGGAGGGGGCGGGAAGCGGAGGGCGCACGGCTGCCTCCTCGAGGGGCGGCGGGTGGGGTCTCCGGGCGTTCCTCGAATGTAAGCAGCATTACAACGGCGGTCAAGAAACTGCGCAGTGTGCTCGCCCTAACGCGGGCGGCCATCTCGCTTATCACGCTAGGTTACGGGAATACCCGTTCTTCCTGGAAGGTCGCTCACGCCAGGTGACGGTGACCGCGGCCGCGGCAGGAGGAGGCGACCATGGCGCGACGATCCCCGTTCCCGTCGTGGCGGCTTCCGCCGATCGCCGGGGAGATGAGCGCGGAGTTCGCCGGGACGATGATCCTCATCCTCTTCGGGGCGGGGGTGGTCGCCCAGGTCGTCGCGGGCGGACTCGGCGGCCACGACAGCATCGCCTGGGCCTGGGGCATCGGCGTCACACTCGGCGTCTACGTGTCGGCGCGCCTGAGCGGCGGTCACATCAACCCGGCGGTGACCGTCGCGCTCGCGGTCTTCCAGGGGTTCCCCTGGCGGAAGGTCGCCCCCTACATCCTCGCGCAGACCGCCGGCGCCTTCGTGGGCGCGCTGCTCGTCCGGTGGAACTACAGCGAGGTGCTGGCCGGCTTCGACCCCGGCCACACGCTCAAGACCCAGTTCGTGTTCTCCACCCTGCCGGGCAACGGCACCCTGCCGGTGGGCCTGTGGGGCGGCTTCCGCGACCAGATCATCGGCACCGCGATCCTGCTGTTCGTCATCCTGGCCCTGACCGACCTGCGCAACCTGCCGCCGCTGGCCAACCTGACCCCGGTGGTGATCGGCCTGCTGGTGGTCGCGATCGGCATGGCCTGGGGCACGGACGCCGGGTACGCGATCAACCCCGCCCGCGACTTCGGCCCGCGCCTGGCGCAGTACCTCACCGGGTACGGCGGCGCCTGGCGCGACCAGTACGGCGGCCTGTACTTCTGGGTGCCGATCGTGGGGCCGCTGCTGGGCGGGATCATCGGCGCCGCCCTCTACCTCCTGCTCATCGGCCGCCACCTGCCACAGCCCGCGGGCCGCGGCGCCGAGGGCACCGACCGCAAGCCCGAATACGATGTCTCGCCCTGATCGTCCGGCTGCGCCTTCGGTGCCCAGTGCCTGCCCGCTCCGACGCGGGGAATCGAGTGCCGGGGGGCGGAGCGTGTCCGCCCGCCGGGGGAGGAGGGCCTGATGGGGGACGTCGTCGGGGCTCTTGACCAGGGCACCACCAGCACCAGGTTCATGATCTTCGATCACGGCGGCAACGAGGTCGCGCGGCACCAGCTCGAGCACCAGCAGCTCCTGCCGCGGGCGGGCTGGGTCGAGCACAACCCCACCGAGATCTGGGAGCGCACCCGCGCCGTCATCGAGACGACGCTCAACAAGGCGGGGGTGAACAAGAGCGACATGGTCGCGCTGGGCATCACCAACCAGCGCGAGACCACGGTGGTGTGGAACCGCCGCACCGGGCGGCCGTACTACAACGCGATCGTCTGGCAGGACACCCGCACCGACCGCATCGCCGCGGCGCTGGAGCGCGACGGGCGCGGCGAGACGATCAGGCACCGTGCCGGGCTGCCCCCGGCCACCTACTTCTCCGGCGGCAAGATCCAGTGGATCCTGGAGAACGTCGAGGGGGTGCGCCGGGACGCCGAGGCGGGCGAGGCGGTGTTCGGCAACATCGACGCCTGGCTGCTGTGGAACCTGACCGGCGGACGCGACGGCGGCGTGCACGTCACCGACGTCACCAACGCCAGCCGCACCATGCTCATGGACCTGGAGACCCTCGACTGGGACGACCAGCTCCTGTCGTTCTTCGGCATACCCAGGGCGATGCTGCCGCGGATCCGCCCGTCGTCGGCGCCCGACCCGTACGGGGTGACCCGCGCCGAGGGGCCGCTGCACGGCGAGGTGCCCCTCACCGGCGACCTCGGCGACCAGCAGGCCGCCACCGTCGGGCAGGTGTGCTTCGAGCCCGGCCAGGCCAAGAACACCTACGGCACCGGCAATTTCCTCCTGCTCAACACGGGGGAGGATCTGGTGCGGTCGAAGGCCGGGATGCTGACGACGGTCTGCTACAAGTTCGGCGAGTCCAAGCCGGTGTACGCGCTGGAGGGCTCGATCGCCGTCACCGGGTCGGCGGTGCAGTGGCTGCGCGACCAGCTCGGCATCATCTCCGGCGCCGCGCAGAGCGAGGCGCTGGCCCGCCAGGTCGACGACAACGGCGGCGTCTACTTCGTGCCCGCCTTCTCCGGGCTGTTCGCCCCGTACTGGCGCAGCGACGCCCGCGGCGCCATCGTCGGCCTGTCCCGCTACAACACCAACGCCCACCTGGCCCGCGCCACCCTCGAATCCATCTGCTACCAGTCGCGCGACGTGGTGGAGGCGATGCGCGAGGACTCCGGTGTGTCGCTGGACGTGCTCAAGGTGGACGGCGGGGTGACCGCCAACGAGCTGTGCATGCAGCTGCAGGCCGACATCCTCGGCGTCCCGGTGTCGCGGCCGGTCGTCGCCGAGACCACCGCGCTCGGCGCCGCCTACGCGGCCGGGCTCGCCGTCGGGTTCTGGCGGAACACCGACGAGCTGCGCCAGAACTGGAACGAGGACAGGCGCTGGCTGCCGCAGTGGGACGACGACAGGCGCGAGAAGTCCTACGCGGCCTGGAAGAAGGCCGTCGAGCGCACCTTCGGCTGGATCGACGTGGAGTGATGACCGGCGCGGGGGCACCGCCGCCACCGGTGGCCGACGCGGACGAAAGTGCTTGCCCTCGCGCCACACCGGTCACGACAGTCCTTGGCATTCACATCCGGCACAGTGATGATCTTGTCGGTGCCGTTCCGTCTGAGAGGAGCCCGCATGACCAGTCGATTCACCGGGGCCGCGCGCGCCGTCGCCGCCTGCGCCGCCGCCCTCGCGGCCGTGGGCGGCGCCGCGCCCGCGCCCGCCCACGCGCAGATCTCGCCGCCCCAGGCCCTCGCCACCGGCGGACCCGTGCCCGACGGCGCGAAGACCGCCAAGACCACCAAGACCGTCAAGATTGTCAAGACCGTCAAGACGGCGAAGGTCGAGCGGCCCAAGAAGGCCGCGCGGTCCGAGCAGGTCGACTTCACCGGCGTCGTCGCGCTCGACAACTGCTCGGGCTCCCTGGTGCGCGGGCCGCGCACGCATGACACCGACGCCGCCCTGGTGCTCACCAACGGGCACTGCCTGGAGACCGGCATGCCCAAGGCCGGGCAGGTGTTCGTCGACCGGCCGTCCACGCGCACGTTCACCCTGCTCGACCGGTCCGGGAAGCGCACGCTGGGCACCGTGCGCGCCAACCGGATCGAGTACGCCACCATGACCGACACCGACGTGGCGGTGTACCGGCTCGGCACCACCTACCGCAGGCTCGCCGAGCGGTACGGGGTCCACGCGCTGCGGCTGGCGCCGTCGCGGCCGCGGGCCGGCACCGAGATCCGTGTGGTCTCCGGCTACTGGCGCAAGATCTACTCCTGCAAGATCGACGGGTTCGTCCACCGGCTCCGCGAGGCCGAGTGGACCTGGCGGGACTCCATCCGCTACAGCTCCACCTGCGACACCGTCGGCGGCACCTCCGGCTCGCCCCTCGTGGACCCCGCCACCGGCCACGTCATCGGGATCAACAACACCGGCAACGAGAACGGCGAGCGCTGCACCCTCAACAACCCCTGCGAGGTCGACGGCGCGGGGAAGGTGAAGGTCCGCCCGGGCGCCGACTACGGACAGCAGACCTACCGGCTCGCCCGCTGCCTCGGCGGCGGCGACGTCGACCTGACCGCCGCCCGCTGCGCCCTGCCCAAGCCCGCCGCCCGCTGACCCGCCGGCCGCCCGGCCGCGCGCCGGCCCGGCCGGGGCGGCGCGTTTCGTTCCCCGCCCGCGGGAACGATCGGCCGCATGCGTGTACTGCTGGTGGGTTGGCCCAGTTTCGTCCACGGCGAGGCGACCGCGGGGGACGTGCTGGCGTTGGAGGCGGTACGGCGGCAGCTGACCGAGGCCGGGCTGCCCTGCGACATCGCCTGGAGCCCGGTGTTCCGGCCCGGCGCGCTCACCCTCGAGCAGGCCCGGCCCGAGCGCTACACGCACCTGGTGTTCGCGTGCGGTCCGCTGCGCGGCGAGCAGGTCGAAGGGCTGCACCGCCGGTACGCGCGGTGCCGCCGGGTGGCCGTCGGCGTCTCGGTCATCGATCCCGCGGATCCGGCCGCCGCCGGGTTCCACGCCGTGATCCCCAGGGACGCGCCCGGCGAGCCCGCCCGGTGCGACCTGGCCGCGTCCGTCGAGACCCCCGAGGTCCCCGTGGTCGGGGTGGTGCTCGCCCGGCGGCAGCGCGAGTACGGCGCGCGCGGGCGGCACGAACGCGTCGAGGAGGAGCTGACCGGCTGGCTGGGCGAACGCGAGTGCGCCCGCCTGCCCCTGGAGACCCGGCTGGACCCGCGGGACTGGCGGCTCGCCGCCACCGCCGCTGAGCTGGAGAGCGCGGTCCGCCGGCTCGACCTGGTGGTCACCACCCGGATGCACGGGCTGGTGCTCGCGCTGAAGAACCGGGTGCCCGCGCTGGCCGTCGACCCCGTCGCAGGCGGCGCCAAGGTGACGGCGCAGGCCCGCGCGTGGTCGTGGCCCGCCGTCCTCACGCCGCCCGAGCACGCCCAGGGGCCCCGCCTGCTCGACCCCGCCGAACTGGAGCGATGGTGGCGGTGGTGCCTGTCGGGAGAGGGGGCCGTACGGGTCCGGGCGTGTCCGGAGCCCGTCTCGCTCACCGCCGACCTGATGGACGCGCTGGACTTCGAGCGAACACGTTAAGACCGCCCCAAGCCGGGCACGCGCCTCGGAGGACGATTTTGCAGAAAGGAGGGGCCGAAATGAGGCACGACGAATTTCTCGGACGCGTACAGAATCGGGCGAGGCTGCCCGACCTCGGGCACGCCGAACGAGCCTGCCGCGCCACCCTGGAGACGCTGGGCGAGCGGGTACCCGAGGGGCTGGCCGACAACCTGGCCGCCCAGCTTCCCCACGAGATCGGCGAGCACCTGCGGCGCACCGAGGTCTACGGCGGCGCGGGCACCGGCGAGCGCTTCGACCGGCACGCCTTCATCCGGCGCGTCGCCGAGCGGGGCGGCGTGGACGAGCAGAAGGCCGCGTTCCTGGCCCGCGTGGTCCTGGAGGTGGTCGACGAGGCCACCCAGGGCAAGATCATGAACAAGGTGTACGAGAGCCTCTCGCCCGACATCCGGCGGCTCGTCACCGCGGGCAGCTCGGGCTGACCCCTACCGGCGGTGTGCGCGGCGTGCCTCGCCGGGCACGCTGCGTCCGCCCGCAGGGGGACCGCCCGCGCCCGGCGACGGAACCTCGGCGTGCTGTGCCTCTGCGTTCTGTGTCCCCGCGGGCTGTGCCTCTGCGTGTGACATCGCGCCCGCGGCCACGGCCAGGAACGCCACCAGGGCCGCGACCACGCCCAGCGCGACGCCCAGCCCGACCAGCTCGGCGAGGGCGCCGATGAGCGGCGGGCCGACCAGGAAGCCCAGGTAGCCGACGGTGGAGACCGCCGCGACGGACGGCCCCGGCGCGCCGGTGGCGGTCGCGGCGGCCAGGAACACCATCGGAACCACGCAGGCCAGTCCCAATCCCAGCACGGTCAGCCCTGCGACGGCCGCCCACGGCTCGCCGATCACCAGCGCCCCGCCGAACGCGACCGCCGCCGCCGTGGCCAGCACCCGCACCATCCGAGCGGGACCGAGCAGGGTGACCAGCCGGTCCCCGGCCATCCGCCCCGCCGTCATCGCCAGCGCGAACGCCGCGTACCCGGCGCCGGCCAGGCCGCCGCCCGTCCCCAGGACGTCGCGCAGGTACACCGCGCTCCAGTCCGCCGCGGCGCCCTCGGCGAGCAGCGCGGCGAACGCCAGCGCGCTGAGCAGCAGCAACGGCCGGGTGGGCCGGACGAACACCGGCCCGGCCTCCTGCGCGTCGTGCGCGGCGGGCAGCAGCGAGCGCGTCGCGGCCGTCCCGGCGGCCAGTGCCAGCAGGCCCGTCCCGGCCAGGTGCACCGGGACGCCGACGGAGAAGTGCGCGGCCAGTGAGCCGGCGCCCGCCCCGGCGAGCGTCCCGGCGCTGAAGCAGGCGTGGAAGCCGGACATGATCGACCGGGTGTAGCGGCGCTGCACGGCCAGCCCCGCGCCGTTCATCGCCACGTCCAGGGCGCCGGTGGTGGCGCCCCACACGGTCAGCGCCAGGAACAACCAGGCCCATGACGGTGCCAGTCCCACCAGCCCCGGCACCGCGCAGAAGGCGGCCAGCGCGACGCGGGTCACCGGGCGGCTGCCGCGCCTGCCCACCAGCGCGCCCGCGGCGGCCATGGCCACCAGCGAGCCGAGCGCCATGCCGAGCAGCGCGGCCCCGAGCCCGGCGGCGCCGAGGCCGAGGGCGGCCTTGACCTCGGGGATGCGCGGCACCCACGAGGCGAACACCAGCCCGTTGAGGAAGAACACGACCGCCACCGCCCGCCGCGCGGCGCGGGCCTCGCCGGAAACCAACCGTCGCCCTCCTTCGCCTGAGCTCTTTGACCGGTAAACCACGAACGACCGATATGCGTTGACCGGTAAACAAGGCGACCCTACGGATACGCTGTTGACCGGTCAACAGGAAATCCGCCGCCCGAGGAGGGACAGTGGCCACGCTGCGGGACGTCGCGCGCGTCGCCGGGGTCTCGCACACCACGGTGTCCAACGCCTACCACCGGCCCGAACGGCTGTCCCCGGAGGTGCGCCGCCGCGTGCTGGAGGCCGCCCGGACCCTCGGCTACCCCGGCCCCGATCCGCTCGCCGCGAGCCTGGCCACGCGGCGCGTCGGGGCGCTGGGCGTGCTGTTCACCGAGGCCCTGTCGTACGCGTTCACCGACCCGGCGGCGGTGCTGTTCCTGCAGGGCGTCGCGGGTGTCGGGGAACTGGACGCCGTCGGCCTGACGCTGCTGCCCGCGCCGCCGCGCACCCCGGAGGAGCACGACGGCGCCGGGCCCGTCGTCGACGACGCGGTGCACCGCGCCGTGGTCGACGGTTTCCTGGCCTACTCGCTGTCGGACGGGCATCCCGGCCTGGCCGCCGCGCGCGCCCGCGGCCTGCCCCTGGTGCTGGTGGACGAGCCCGAACCGGGCCCGGACGGCGGCGAGCCGTTCATCGGCGTCGACGACCGCGGCGGCGCCCGGCAGGCCGCCGCGCACCTGGCCGGGCTCGGGCACCGCCGGTTCGCCGTGCTCGCCGACCGGCTCGGCGACGACGCCCGCACCGGCCGCGCCGACGACGAGCGGCTGCGCTCGGCCACGTTCGCCGTCGGCCGCGACCGCATCGCCGGCTATCTGGACGCGCTGCCCGGGGGCGGCCGTCCGCCCGTGCTGGAATGCGGCGGCAACACCGCCGGGCTCGGTCACCAGGCCGCGCTCGACCTGCTCGACCGGCCCGCGTCCGAACGGCCCACCGCGATCCTGGCGCTGACCGACCGGCTGGCCCAGGGCGTGCTGACGGCGGCCCGCAAGCTGGGCCTGTCGGTCCCCGGGGACGTGTCGGTGGTGGGCTTCGACGACCTGCCCGAGGCCGCCGACGCCGACCCGCCGCTGACCACCGTCCGCCAGCCGCTGCTCGACAAGGGACGGCTGGCCGCGCGCGCCCTGCTCGACCTGATCGCCGGCGGGCCCGCCCCGGCGCCGCGCACGATCCTGCCCGCCGAGCTCGTCGTGCGCGCCACGAGCGGCCCGCCGCCCCGGGCATGACGAGGCGATGACGTGACGAGGCGATGAAAGGGCTCAGGCGCTGCGGGAGACCGGCAGCTCGCGCGTGAACCACTCGATCGTCTGGTGCAGGCCCTCCCGCACCGGCACCCGCGGTTTCCAGCCGAGCGTCTCGTACGCCAGCGTGGTGTCGGGACGCCGCACCGCCGGGTCGTCGGTGGGCCGGTCGATGAACCGGATCCGCGACCGCGAGCCGGTCAGCTCGACGATCAGCCGGGCCAGGTCGAGCATGGAGGTCTCGTACGGGCTGCCGATGTTCATCGGCCCCGGATGGTCCGACAGCGCGAGCGCGAGGATGCCGCGCACGGTGTCGTCCACGTAGCAGATGGACCGGGTCTGCGACCCGTCACCGGTCACCGTCAGCGGCTCACCGGTCAGCGCCTGCCGCAGGAAGGTGGGGATGGCGCGGCCGTCGTCGGGCCGCATCCGCGGGCCGTAGGTGTTGAAGATCCGCACGATGGCGGTGTCCAGGCCGCGCGAGTGCCGGAACGCCGAGGTCAGCGCCTCGCCGAACCGCTTGGCCTCGTCGTACACGCTGCGCGGCCCGACCGGGTTGACGTTGCCCCAGTACGACTCGGACTGCGGGTGCTGCAGCGGGTCCCCGTAGACCTCCGAGGTGGAGGCCAGCACGAACCGGGCCTGCTTGCGCTCGGCCAGCTCCAGCGCGTACCGGGTGCCCTGGCTGCCGACCTCCAGCGTCTGGATCGGCAGCCGCAGGTAGTCGGCGGGCGAGGCCGCCGACGCCAGGTGGAACACGTAGCCGACCGGGCCGAGCACGTCCACCGGCTCGGTCATGTCGCGTTTGAGGAACTGGAAGTCGCGTCGCGCGGTCAGGTGGGCGACGTTGCGGGCGGTGCCGGTCAGCAGGTTGTCAACGCAGATCACCGAGATGCCCCGGGCCAGCAGCGCCTCGCACAGGTGCGAGCCGAGAAAGCCCGCGCCCCCGGTCACGACCGCGCGCGGATGTCTCATCGTGTCCTCCTTCGCGTTCCAGCGTCCCGCGCGCCGCGTCCAGGACGTCGGGCACGGAGATCTCCAGCAGCCCCGGATCGGGTTCGAGCCCGTGGGGGTCGCCGCGTCGCCCCGCCCACAGCACGCGGTGCGCGGCGCGGCCGGGCGGCGGTCCCCAGGCGGCGGGCGACGTCGGGCCGAACAGCAGCACCGACGGTGTGCGGTACGCGGTGGCCAGGTGCCCGGTGCCGGTGTCGCCGCAGACGACGAGCCGGGCGTGCGCGACGAGCGCGGCCAGGTCGAGCGGGCCGGTGCGGCCCGACAGGTCGTCGGACGGGTCGAGCCCGGCCGCTCCGGCGACCCGCGCGGCCAGGCCGGTCTCGTCGGGGCCGCCGGTCACCACGACGCGGTGGCCGTCGGCGCGCAGCGCCGCGGCGACCCGGGCGAACCGTTCGGGCGGCCAGCGGCGGGCCGGGTAGCCCGCGCCCGGGTGCACCACCACGGCGCCCGGCGCGGGCGAGGGACGGCCCGGCGCCGGCAGGCCGAGGTCGCGCGGATCCGGGTCGAACCCGGAGGACGCCAGCAGCCGGCACCAGCGCGTGACCTCGTGCTCCTCGCCCCCGCGCGGCGGGTCGAACGGCGGCCCGGTGACGTCGGGCACCTGCGGGTGCGCGAACGCCAGCAGCCGCACCGGATGCAGGTCGCGCAGCACACGGTGGCTCTGCGGGCCGCGTCCGTGCAGGTTGACCGCGAGGTCCACCGGGCCGCACGGCGGCAGCGGGTGCAGCCCCCGCGCGGGCAGGACGTCGTCCACGGCCCCTGTCAGCTCGGCCAGCGGCGCCAGCGCGGCGGGCGCGGCCAGGGTGAGCCGCCGCCCGGGCAGCGCCCGCCGCAACGCGCGCAGCGCCGGGACGGCGGTCAGCAGATCACCCAGGCCGAGTGCCCGCAGCACCAGCACGCGATGACGCGTCACGGCCACGACGGTTCGCGCGACGGGCACACCAGCAGTTCCCGCACCTCGCAGCCGGGCGGCTGGGACAGCGCGAACATGACGGTGGCGGCCACGTCCTCGGGACGGTTGAGCTGCGCGTCGGGGCCGGGCTTGTACTGCTCGTCGCGTCCGTCGAAGAACGCGGTGTCCATGCCGCCGGGGACCAGCATCGTCACCGCGACCCGACCGGCCAGTTCGGCGGCCAGGGCCCGGGTGAACCCGACGACGCCGAACTTGGAGGCGCTGTAGGCGGTGGCGTCGCTGAGCGCCCGCAGCCCCAGCGTCGAGGCGACGGTGACGATCCGCCCGTTGTGCGCCGCCTTCAGATACGGCAGCGCGGCGCGCACGACGGCGGCGGTGCCCAGCAGGTTGACCTGGACGACCCGTTCCCAGTCCTCGGCGTGCACGTCGCACAGCCTGCCGCACGCGTCGGTGCCCGCCGCGGTGACGACCGCGTCCAGGCCGCCGGCGCTTCGGGCCAGGCAGTGCACGGCGCGTTCGGCGGCGTGCCGGTCGGCCAGGTCGGCCAGGCAGTGCTGCCACCCGCCGCCCTCCGGTTTGGGCGGGTGCCGGTCGATGACCAGCGGCCGGTGGCCGTCCTTGGCGACCCGCTCGGCGACGGCCGCGCCGAGTCCTGATGCTCCGCCGGTGACCAGGACGTTCATGACGGTATTCCCTTCGATGTCGACGGCATGGGCGGGGCCGGGTGCGCCGGGGGGAGGTTCGACAGCAGGCGGGTCGTGGAGCGGCCCTCCAGGAAGGGCAGCAGCACCACCTCCCCGCCGTAGCGGCGCACGGTGTCGGCCTCCGGCAGGGCGGCGCCGGCGTAGTCGGCGCCCTTGACCCAGATGTCGGGGCGCAGGCGTTCCAGCAGCCGCTCGGGGGTGTCCTCGTCGAACACCACGGCGGCGTCGACGTCCGACAGCGCCTGCAGTACCCGCACCCGGTCGGCGGCGGTCGTCACCGGGCGGGCGGGGCCCTTGCGGCGGCGCACCGAGTCGTCGGAGTTGACGCACACGATCAGGCAGTCGCCCAGGCGGCGGGCCTGCTGCAGCAGGCTGACGTGCCCGGCGTGCAGCAGGTCGAAACAGCCGCCGGTCGCCACGACGGTGCCGCCCGCGCGGCGGGTGCGCTCCACCACGTCCCAGGCGTCGGCGTCGCGCCCGGGGGGGATGTGCGGCGATCCGGTCTCGGCCAGCTGCGCGGCGACGGCGGTCGCGGCGCCCGCGCTGACGAACTCGGCGGCGCGGCGCACGCCCGCGGCCACGGCCTCCGGGAGGCGCCCGCCGTCGGCCAGCACCTGCGCGGCGCGCGCCGCGAAGCTGTCGCCCGCCCCGCACGAGTCGCCCCGGGCCGGTTCGGCCGGGGCGAGGAACGGGGCGCCCCGCGGGCCGGAGGCGCCCTCGACCAGCAGCGCGCCGTCCGAGCCGAGGGTGACGGCCACGCCGTCCAGGTCCCAGGTCTCGGCGAGGAACCGGGCCCGCCGGGTCGCCGCCGCCAGGCCGCCGCCGTCGATCGCGGCGCCGTGCTCGGCGGCGAGCCGGGCCGCCTCGTCCTCGTTGGGCGTCATCAGGCGCGTGCCGGGCACCGGTGGCTCGCCGCGCGGATGCGGATCCCACACGACCGGCACGCGTCCGCCCACCTCCTCCAGCATGGCGCGGACGGCGGCGTGCCCGGTGACGCCGCGGCCGTAGTCGGAGACCAGCACCGCGCCCGCGCCCGCGATGGCCTGCGCGACGCTCGGGCCGACCGGGCCGTCCACGGCCCGGCCCTCGCCGACGTCCAGCCGCGCCACCGGCTGCCCCCCGGACTGGATGCGCATCTTGCAGGGCGTGGCGCCGTGCAGCCGGAACGCCGCGACCTCCATGTGCGCGGCCAGCATCGCGCGCAGCCGGTGCCCGGGGTCGTCGTCGGCCAGCGCGGTGACCAGCACGACCTCGCGGCCGTCGGCGGCCGCCAGCAGCGCGGCCAGCCCCGCGCCGCCGGGACGCGGCCGCTCCTCGGCCTGCTCGATGACGGGTACGGGCGCGTCGGGGCACAGCCGCCTGCTGCGGCCCATGATGTCGATGTCCAGCAGCACGTCGCCGATGACGACGAGCGGTGCCGTCATGATGCTCCCCCCGGACGGGTGGCGGTCGGTGCGGACGGCGCGGTCATCCACGGACCCCCAGGGTCTCGTCGACCACCCCGCACAGCAGGTGGATGGCGGCCAGGTGGATCTCCTGGACGGTGGCCGTGGACACCGCGTCGACGGTGATGGCGTCGTCGCACGCGGCGGCCAGCGGGTTGGGGCCCGGCCCGGTGATCGCCCACGCGGTCACCCCCATCCGCCGCGCCTGCTCGGCCGCGGCGACCACGTTGCGGCTGCGGCCGCTGGTGGACAGGCAGATCAGCACGTCGCCGCGGCGGCCGTGCGCCTGCACCTGGCGGGCGAACACGGTCTCGGCGCCGTAGTCGTTGCCGATCGCGGTCACCGCCGAGGTGTCGCCGTGCAGCGGGATCGCCGCGAACGGACGCCGGTCGCCGTCGAACCTGCCGACCAGCTCGGCGGTCAGGTGCTGCGCCTCGGCGGCGCTTCCGCCGTTGCCGCACGCCAGCAGGCGTCCGCCGGCGTCCAGCACCCGGGCCAGGCGGCGCCCCCACGCGGCGATGGTGGGGGTCTGGCTGCGGAACCGCAGCGCCGCGTCGGCCAGCGCCTCCAGGTTGAGGTCCTGCCGCCTGGTCTGCTGGAACGCGGTGTGCGTGGTGACGCTCATGTAAGCACCTCACTGCGTGTCATGGCCCGCCGGTAGACGGTGAGGGTCTCGTGGGCGATGCGGTCCCAGGAGTAGCGGGAGCGGGCGCGGTCGCCGGCGGCGAAGCCCATGGCCGCGCGGCGGGTGGGGTCGGCGAGCAGCGCGCGGATGACGCGGGCGGTCTGCTCGGGCGTGCGGGGCGCGACGTGCACCCCGGTGACACCGTCGATGACGGTGTCCAGGTGACCGCCGACGGCGGTGGCGACGACGGGCACGCCGCAGGCCATCGCCTCCAGCGGCACCATGCCGAACGGCTCGTACCAGGGCAGGGTCACCACCAGGTCCGCCGACCGCAGCAGCCGGGGCGCCTGCGCCCGGCCGACGCGGCCGAGGAAGCGGACCCGGCCGGCGACGCCGCAGTCCTCGGCGACGGCACGCAGCCGCCGCACCTCCGGGTCGCCGTCCAGTTCGTCGCGGCGCGGGCCGCCCGCCACCACCAGCTCGGCGCCCGGCACGCGCGCCAGCGACCGGATGGCGGTGTCAACGCCCTTGCGCTCGACCAGCCGTGACAGCGTCACCAGGCGCGGCCGCGCCCCCCGGGAGGCGCGCGGCCCGTCGGGGCGGAACATGTTCAGGTCCACCCCGCACGGCACGACGGTGATGCGGTCGCGGGGCACGCCCATGCGCACGAGTTCCTCGGTCTCGTCGGCGCAGGTGGCGATGACGGCGTCGGCGGTGTGCCCGAGCGCGCGTTCCAGCTGGACGCGGCCGGGCGGGCTGGTGTCCTTGTCGCGCTGGTGACGCCGCTTGACGCTGCCCAGAGCGTGGTAGGTCTGCACCATCGGGATGCGGCGCCGCTCGAAGTTCTCGGCCGCCTGCGCGGTGGCCAGGCCGCTCATCCAGAAGTGCGCGTGCGCCACGTCCGGCGGGTCGTCGGCCCAGCTGCGTTCCAGGTGACGGCCGAAGTCCGGCATCAGCGGCAGCAGCTCGTCCTTGGGGATCGGCTCGGCGGGGCCGGCGGGCACGTGCTCGACGGTGACGCCGGGCGCCAGGCGCACCCGCGCCGGCAGGCGCGGGTCGTCGCGGCGGGTGTAGACGGTGACGTGGTGACCCAGCGCGCCCAGGCGGGAGGCCAGATCGGCGACGAACACGTTCTGCCCCCCGGCGTCGGCGGTCCCCAGGCCGGGGGCCGAGGCCGTGGTGCGGGCGGCCAAGGGGCTGGCGTGTTCGGACACCATGGCGATCTTCACGGGGTCACCTCCTGGAGCAGCCGTTCCCAGTCGCGCAGGAAGCGCGGCAGGCCGTAGCGGTCGGCGGCCGCCGCGCGGGCGTGCTTGCCGACCTGCCGGGCGCGGGCCGGATCGCCGGCCAGGTCCCGGGCCGCGGCGGCGAGGGTGTCGACGCGGGTCGACAGCACGCCCGCCTCCGGCGGCACCGCCTCGACCGCCTCGGTGGTGGCGAGGGCCACCACGGGCATGCCGAGCATCATGGCCTCGATCAGCGCCAGGCCCAGCGACGTCCACCGGTAGGGGTGGACGTAGACGCGGCGCCGCGCCAGCTCGTCGTGCATCGCCCGCTGCGGCAGGTCCTCGAACGTCCACAGCGACTCGGGCGCGACGCCCAGCCGCCGGGGCACGTCGGTGACGTTCATGCCGAACAGGTCCAGCGGGACGGCCTCGGCCAGCCGGGGGAGCAGGTCGGTCCCCGCGACGCGTCCCCGGCGCAGCGGATCGTTGACGACGACTCCGGCGCGCGGCAGGTCGCCCTGGTAGCGGTAGCCCGGGTCGACGATCCCGTGCTCGATGACGGTGGTGGGCGCCCTGCCGCAGTTCCAGAACAGCTCGTTGAAATGCGTGACGTGGACGACGGGGATGTCGGACCGGTCGTGCAGGAAATGCCGGCTGTTGGGCACCACCTCTTCGGGCAGGCCCGCGTCGGCCGGGGTGCGGCGCGGGGTGTCGTGCTCGACGTACACGGCGGGGACGTCGCGTCCGGGACGGCGGCCCAGCCACTCCTCGGCGAGCCGCAGTTCGTGCGGCCGCTGCAGGACGACCACGTCGACGTGCTCGTCGCGCAGCCGGTCGTGCGGGATCTCGACGGCGCGGTCCGGCCAGGTGAAGGTCTCGGGCCGGCCCCTGCCGTCGGGGCCGCGGTCGGGGGTGACGGGCACGAGCGTGGTGTACGGGCCGTACACGAACGACGTCGCCCACGAGCCGTGCACGTGCCACAGGAGAACTCTCATCAGGGGGCCACCTCCATCAGGTGCTCGACGGCCGCGACGACGTGCCGGCCGGTGACGGAGGAGAGACAGGGGTGTCCGGGGACGGGGCAAGCACGCGCACGGGTGTCCTTACAGGGGGCGTTCTGGTCGCCCAGCAGCACGGTCGGCACGCCGTAGGGCGCCCATCGCGCGGCGGGCACGGTCGGGGCGAACAGCGACACGACGGGCGTGCCGACGGCGGCGGCCAGGTGGGCGGGGCCGGTGTTGCCCGCGACGACGACGCGGGCGCCCGCCAGCACCGCCGCCAGCTCGGCCAGGGAGGTGCGGCCGCCCAGGTCGACACCGGCGTCACCGGCCACGCGCGCCGTCAGGTCCTTCTCCTGGTGGTGCCCGGTGACCAGCACGCGGTGCCCGGCGCCGGCCAGCAGCCGGACGGCCTCGGCACAGCGTTCGGCGGGCCAGGCGCGGGCCGGCACCGACGTTCCCGGATGCACCACGACGTGGCCGCGCTCGCCCGGCGGCGTGCCGGTGAGGGCGGACATGTCCGGCAGCGGCTCGCGCACGCGCAGCCGCGTGTCGGCGGGGGAGGGGAACCCGGCCTCGGCGGCGAGGGCCAGCATCCGCTCGGTCTCGGGGATGTCGCCCCGTCCCGGCTCGTCGAGCCGCAGGCGCAGGTCCAGCAGCGACCCGGGGTAGTCCGCGCTGATGCCGCCGATCCAGCCGACGCCCGCCATGCGCAGCACCAGCGCGAGCGGCAGCGGCGACTGGTGGAAGGACGTGAAGATCAGCGCGCGGTCGAAGCCGCCGACCATCCGCGTCAGCCGGGCGATCTCGGCCGGGTCCACCGGTTCGGGTTCGGGGTCGATCCACGGCGCGCACCACTCCAGCACACGGTCGACGCCGGGCAGCATGTCGGCGGCGGCGCGTCCGCGCGGGCCGCACAGCAGCGCCACCTCGTCGGCGCGCGCGGCCACGGCGCGGACGGCGGGCCCGGCCAGCAGCACGTCGCCGAGGTTGTCCATGCGGGCCAGCAGCACCCTCATCGCGACCGCCCTTCGGCGAGCAGGGCCAGGGCGCGGGCGACGGCGGCGCGCAGGTCCGGCGCCACCTCGGGGGCGTCGTCGACCTCTTCCGGCCGGGTGCGCCCGGTGGGCACCAGCACGCCGTGCGCCCCCGCGGCCTCGGCGGCCCGCATGTCGGCGCCGATGTCCCCGATCACCACGCAGGCGGACGGGTCGACGTCCAGCCGCCGGGCGGCCCTGGTGACCAGGCCGGGCCGGGGTTTGCGGCACGAGCAGCGGTCGTCCGGGCCGTGCGGGCAGATCTCCCACACGTCGATGGGCCCGAGCAGTTCGTCGATGCGGTCGTTGACGCGCCGCACGTCCGCGCGGGTGATGAGGCCGCGCGCCACCCCCGACTGGTTGGACACCACGCCGATGCGCACGCCCCGGCGGCGCAGCCGGTCCAGGGCTTTGCGCGCGCCGCGCACCGGCTCGACGCGCGCGGGGGCGCCGTTGTACGGCACGTCGTGCACGATCGTGTCGTCACGGTCGAACAGCACCGCGCGGTTGCCGTACCAGGCTCCGGCGCGCGCGTGCGTCAGCAGGCCGCGCAGCCGGTGCCAGGTGGCGGCGGGCGGGATGGCGACGCTGGTGACCAGCATGCGCGTCACCTCCTCGGGCGCGCGCGGGCCGGGCAGGACGCGGGCCGCGGCGAACTCGGCCGTCAGCCCCGCCCAGGCCACGAAGGCGGGGAACGCGACCCGCCGCGCGCCCGCCCCGTACGCGGCGGCGGCGAGCACGCCGGAGGCGGTCGTCAGCAGGTGGCGGCGGAACCGTCCCGGTCCCTCTCCCGCGCGGCGCCGCCAGCCGGGGCCGTGCAGGCGCCGCATCAGCACGTCGTCGGCGTTGCCCGCCTGCGTCTTCACCGACACCCAGAACCCGGCGGGCCGCACCGGGTGCGTCACGGTGCGGGCGCCGCGCACCAGGCGGTGACCGGCCGCCATCACCCGCAACGCGATGTCGGCGTCCTCGCGGTAGGCGCGGCGGAACCGCTCGTCGAACCCGCCGACCTCGGCGAGCGCGCGGCGCCGGTACGCCATGTCGGCGGTGATCCAGGACGCGTCGGCCAGC
This sequence comes from Actinomadura sp. NPDC047616, assembly GCF_040642915.1. Lineage (NCBI taxonomy): Bacteria > Bacillati > Actinomycetota > Actinomycetes > Streptosporangiales > Thermomonosporaceae > Actinomadura > Actinomadura sp. NPDC047616. The sequence continues at coordinate 116,532 of NZ_JBEYTB010000016.1, read as the reverse complement.
CCGGCGGTGTTGCGTTCCCAGTCGGTGGGGCGGCGTCCCTCGGGCGAGGGCACGGTGACGGTTCCCTGCGAGCCGCCGACCTCGCCGGGCTGGTCGGCGAGGTCGGCGGCGGCCTTGGCGGGCCAGCCGGGAGCGGGCACGACGTCGTCGTCCAGGAACGCAACCCACTCGGTCGTGGCGGCGCGCCATCCGGCGTTGCGGGCGGCGGCGGGTCCGCGGCCGCCCGAGCGCAGCACCCTGACGTCGTCCCCGGCGGCGGACGGCAGCGGCAGCGGTGCCCCCGGCCGCGCCCGGTCGTCCACGACGAGGATCCGCGCCGGGGCGCTCCCCGGGTCCGCGGCCATGCCGTCCAGCAGCGCGTCCAGGACGGTGCGCAGGCTGGCGCGGCCCACGGTGGGGATGACGACGGTGTAGTCCGCCCGCGTCATCGGGCGAACACCTCCCGGCGCCGCACCACGAACGGGCCGATGGCCAGCAGGTCCACGGGCGCGGAGCCGAAGCACTCCAGGGCGTCGCGGGGGTCGTCCACCATCGGGCGGCCCGCGGTGTTGAGGCTGGTGTTGACGAGCACCGGCAGGCCGGTGCGGGCGCGGAACGCCCGCAGCAGGTCGGCCACCAGCGGCTCGTCGGCGCGCGCCACCGTCTGGATGCGCGCGGTGCCGTCCACGTGCACCACGGCCGGGATCCGGTCGCGCCACTCGGGCCTGACCCGGTGCACGAACAGCATGTACGGGCTGGGCAGCGGCCCCTCGAAGATGCCGGCCGCGTCCTCCACGGCGACCATCGGCGCGATCGGCCGGAACTGCTCGCGGCCCTTGACCGCGTTGAGCCGCTCGACGTTCTCGGCGTGGCCGGGGTGCGCCAGCAGCGACCGGTGGCCCAGCGCGCGCGGGCCGAACTCGCTGCGACCCTGGAACCACGCCACGATCTGGTCGCGGGCCAGCGCGTCGGCCACCGTGGCGGCCAGGTCGTCGGGGCGTTCGTAGGGGATCCTGGCGGTGTCCAGCCAGGCGGCCAGCTCCGGCTCGTCCCACTGGCGGCCCAGGGCGGCGCCGGGCATCGGCTCGATCCGGTCCCCGGCGCGCTGCGCCACGTGCAGGGCGGCGCCCAGCGCGGTGCCCGCGTCACCGGCGGCGGGCTGCACCCAGACCTCCTCGTACGGGCCGGTCTCGGCGAGCCGCGAGTTGGCGACGCAGTTCAGCGCGACGCCGCCGGCGAGCGTCAGCCGCCGCGACCCGGTGCGCCGGTGCAGCCATCCGGCCAGGTCGCACAGGACCTCCTCCAGGCGGATCTGCACGCTGGCGGCCAGGGCGGCGTGGTCCTCGGTCCACTCGTCGCCGGGCGCGCGGGCCTTGGCGAGCGCTCCCCAGTCGATGCGGTCGACGGCGAAACCGCCGTCGCCGGTGGCGCGCACGTGCTCGCGCATCTCGTCCAGGAACCGCGGCTCGCCGTAGGAGGCCAGCGCCATCACCTTGTACTCGTCGCTGGAGCGCAGGAAGCCGAGGTGGTCGGTCAGCTCCTCGTACATCAGGCCGAGTGAGTGCGGCAGCCTCTGCGCGTGCAGCGGGCTGAGGTGGCCGCCGCGGTAGGTGCCCGCCAGGTGCGAGTGGATCTCGCCGCGTCCGTCCAGCACCAGCACGTCGCCCTCGCCGGGGTCGGGCGCGGCGAGCGCGGCCGACGCCGCGTGCGCCACGTGGTGCGGCACGAACCGCACGATGCCGGGGTCGAGCCCGGGCAGTGCGGCGGCCAGGAAGAACGGGGCGCGCTGCGCGTACAGGGTGCGCAGGTGCTCCCACTGGTCGTCGTGTCCCCGCACCCCCTGCTCGACGAGGCGGGGATCGTAGGAGTAGGCGACCGCGTCCAGGTCGCCCGGCTCCAGGCCCGCCTCCCGCAGGCACCAGCGGGCGGCCTTCTCCGGTGGTTCCCACGCCGAGAACGGGACGGGTCGTTTGCCGTGCTTGCGGCGGCTGAAGCGTTCCTCCTCGGCGGCGGCGACGATCCTGCCGTCGACCACCAGCGCGGCCGACGGGTCGTGGAATATCGCGTTGACTCCGAGAACGCGCATGGGGGACCTCCGAAAGGGCGTGGCGTGGCCCGCGGGCCCTGACCGGGCGGAGGATGCCTGCGTCATAGACATCGTTCCGGGGCGGTGTCGGTCTCCCGCACCGCCCTGTATGCAGTGGTTCGTATAAGACGCGCCCAAATCACCAATAGGTGATTCGGACTTAACCGGAGCGGCCCCCCTCAAACAAGAGTGTCCGAACGTTTACGGTGGGCTAGGTCACCCTTGGTCGTTCTGGTCAGTCCAGTCCCGCAGGTCACTGGGTGCGCAGATGGTCCGCGTACGCGCACATGATTCGTATCGATGCGGGTACGCGCCGCGCATGCGCTGCACCGTCGTCGTGATAACCCGCGACCGGCGCGAGTCGTTGCTGCACACGCTCGGCCGCCTGGCCGGGCTGCCGGAACGGCCGCCGGTCATCGTGGTCGACAACGCCTCACGGGACGGCACCGCCGAGGCCGTGGCCCTGCTGTATCCGGAGATGACCCTGCTGCGCCCCCGCGACAACCTCGGCGCGGTGGCCCGCAACTTCGCCGTCGACCACGTGCGCACCCCGTACGTGGCGTTCTGCGACGACGACACCTGGTGGGAGCCGGGCGCCCTGACCCGCGCCGTCGCGCTGCTGGACGCCCACCCGCGGGTCGCCGTCGTCACCGGCCGCGTCATCGTCGAGCCGGACGGCCGCGAGGACCCCATCGTGACCGAGCTGCGCGAGTCGCCGCTGCCGCGCCCGCCGGGGCTCCCCGGGCCCGCGCTCGGCTCGTTCCTGGCCGGCGCGTCGGTGCTGCGGGCCGGGGCGTTCCGCGAGGCCGGCGGCTTCTCGCCCCGCCTGTGGCTCGGCGGCGAGGAGGAACTGCTCAGCGCCGACCTGATGAGCCGCGGGTGGCACCTGTGCTACGCCGACGACGTGGTCGTCCACCACGCGCCGTCGCCGCTGCGCGAGCCGCACCTGCGCCGCCGCCACGGCATCCGCAACACGCTCTGGTTCACCTGGCTGCGCCGCCCGCCCCGCAGCGCGCTGCGCCGCACCCGGGCGCTGCTGGGCACGCTGCCGCGCGACCGCGTCACCGCGCTGGCGCTGGCGGAGGCCGCCGCCGGACTGCCCTGGGTGCTGCGCGAACGCCGCCCGGTGCCGCCGGACGTCGAGGCACGCCTGCGCGCGCTCGAAGAACCGCAGCGGCGGTCGCGGGCGCGCCGGTACGTGAGCTGACCGGTGCGTGACCCGACGGACCGGTACGCGACCCGACTGGTACGCGACCCGACCGGTACGCGACCCGACGGAAGGGAACCGATGCCCGACGCGACGGACGTGACGATCGTGGTCGCCACCCGCGACCGCGCCTCCGAGCTGCGTCGCAGCCTCGCCCGCCATACCGCGCCGGTGATCGTGGTCGACAACGCCTCGTCCGACGACACGCCGCGGGTGGCGCGCGAGGCGGGCGCGCGCCTGATCCGGCTGCCGCGCAACCTCGGCGCCGCCGCCCGCAACGCCGGCGTCCGCGAGGCGGCCACCCGGTACGTCGCGTTCGCCGACGACGACTCGTGGTGGGCGCCCGGAGCGCTGGCGCACGCCGCGTCCGTCCTGGACGCCCACCCGCGCACGGCCCTGCTCGCCGCCCGCGTCCTGGTGGGGGAGGACGGCCGCCTCGAACCGGTGTCGCAGGCCATGGCCCGCTCCCCGCTGGGACGCCCCGACGACCTGCCCGGCCCGGCCATCATGGGCTTCCTGGCCTGCTCGGTCGTCGTGCGCCGCGACGCGTTCCTGGACGTCGGCGGCTTCTCCGAGGTGCTGCACTTCGGCGGCGAGGAGGAACTGCTCGCGCTCGACCTGGCCGCGGCGGGCTGGGGCATGGCCTACCTGCCCGAACTGGTCGTCCACCACCATCCGTCGCCGCACGGCCGCGACCCGGCGGGACGGCGCCGCCGCGAGGTGCGCAACCGGCTGCTCACCGCCTGGCTGCGCCGTCCCCTGTTCGTGCTGCTGCGCACCGCCGCCGGCGCGCTGACCAGCGACCAGGGCCGGCGCGGGGTCGCCGACGCCGTCCGCGCCCTGCCCGCGGTGGCGCGCGCCCGCCGCCCCGTGCCGCGCCGGGTGGAGGCCGCCCGCGCCGTCCTGAGGGACTACTAGCGCCGGGGCCGCCCGCCCCTCGTTTGAGGGCGGCGCGCCGGGTAGGGGGGTGGGGTCCACAGGACCGGCGAAAGGAGAGAACCCCATGACCACGCAGGCCGCGGACATGATCAGCATCCTGACCCATGACCACCAAGAGGTGGAGGAGCTGTTCGGGCAGCTGGAGGCCGCCCGCCCGGACGACGGGGAGACCCGGCGGCGGCTGACCGACCAGGTGATCATCGAGCTGGTGCGGCACTCGGTCGCCGAGGAGATGTACCTGTACCCGGCGACCCGGCGGCACCTGCCGGACGGCGACGAGATCGCCGACAAGGAGCTCGCCGACCACGACAAGGTCGAGCGGATCATGAAGGACCTGGAGAAGACCGACGCGGTGGGCCGGGAGTTCTCCGACCTGCTCGCCAGCCTGATGACCGAGGTCCGGCTGCACGTGCACGACGAGGAGGAGAACCTCTTCCCGCAGCTGGCCCGGCACTGCGACCACGCCGAGCTGGCCGAGCTGGGCGAGAAGATCCAGAAGGCCAAGGACAAGGCCCCCACCCGGCCGCACCCGTCCACGCCCGACTCGCCCACGCTGCTGAAGCTCCTCGCGCCCGGCGCCGGTCTGGTCGACCGGGCGCGTGACCGCCTCTCCGGCCGCGGCAAGTGAGCCGCACAGGCCGCGCGAGCCGACCGGCCGGCGGCGGCGCGGGACGCACCGGGTCCTCCCGTCCCGCGCCGCCGCCACGTCCATGCCGGCCGCCCGCGTTTCGCGCCGGTGGGCGGGGTAGGGCCCGACCAGGGACCACGGCGCAGGGAGGTACCGAATGAAGGCGCTCACCTGGCACGGTCGCCGCGACGTGCGCGTGGAGTCCGTGCCCGACCCAGCGATCAAGGAACCGACCGACGCGGTGGTGCGGCTGACCAGCACCGCGATCTGCGGTTCCGACCTGCACCTGTACGAGTTGCTCGGCCCGTTCATGACCGAGGGCGACATCATGGGCCACGAGCCGATCGGCATCGTGGAGGAGGTCGGCGCCGAGGTCGACCACATCCGTCCCGGCGACCGGGTGGTGATCCCGTTCAACATCTCCTGCGGGCACTGCGCCATGTGCGGCATGAAGCTGTTCGCCCAGTGCGAGACCACGCAGGTGCGCGAGTACGGCACCGGCGCCGCGCTGTTCGGCTACACCAAGCTCTACGGGCACGTCCCGGGCGCGCAGGCCGAGTTCCTGCGGGTGCCGCAGGCCCAGTTCGGGCCGATCAAGGTGCCCGAGGGGCCGCCGGACGAGCGGTTCCTGTACCTGTCGGACGTGCTGCCCACCGCCTGGCAGGCCGTGGACTTCGCCGACATCCCCGAGGGCGGCAGCGTCACCGTGCTGGGCCTCGGCCCGGTCGGGCAGATGTGCGCGCGCATCGCCCGCCACCTGGGCCGCCGCGTCATCGGCGTGGACCTGGTGCCCGAACGCCTGGAGATGGCCCGCCGGCACGACATCGAGATCGTCGACGCCGGGCCGCCGCACACCGCGCACGACGTGGTGGAGATGGTCCGGGAGAAGACCCAGGGCCGCGGCACCGACTCGGTGATCGACGCGGTCGGCATGGAGGCGCACGGCTCGCCCGTCGCCAAGATGGCCCACACCCTCACCGGGTGGATGCCGGACCGGGCCGCCGCGCCGCTGATGAGCCGGATGGGCGTGGACCGGCTGGCGGCGCTGCACCAGGCCATCGAGATCGTCCGGCGCGGCGGCACCATCTCGATCATCGGCGTGTACGGCGGCATGACCGACCCGCTGCCCATGCTGCAGATGTTCGACAAGGGCATCACGGTTCGGATGGGCCAGGCCCACGTCAAGCGGTGGATCGACGACCTGCTGCCGCTGGTCACCGACGACGCCGACCCGCTCGGCGTGATGGACCTGGCCACCCACCATCTGCCGCTGGAGCAGGCCCCGCAGGGGTACGAGATCTTCCAGAAGAAGCAGGACGGGGCCATCAAGGTCGTCCTGCACCCGACCTCGTGACCCCGTGCCCCCGTGGATGTCGTGCTCCGGTTGAACTCGTGACCCCGTCGCCCGCGGTGACCGCTCAGGCGGCGGCGCGGACGGGGGCGGGCCGGCGGCGCAGCAGCGCCAGCGCCGAGCCCGCCGCGAGCAGCCCCACCACGGCCAGCGCCCAGCCGGTGCCGTACTCGGCGTGCCGGGTGGACTGGTCGTGCTGGGCCAGCGTCAGGAACAGCGTGCCGACCGTCGCGACGCCGACGACCTGGCCGAGCTGCATGACCGTCAGCAGCAGGCCGCTGCCGTCGGCGGCGTCCTCGGGCGGCACCCCCTCCAGGGCCGCCGTCATCCCGATCGGCAGCACTCCGAGGCCGAGCCCGATGACCGCGGTCAGCGCCTCGTACGCCGCGCCGCCGCCCGCCAGCGGCCCGACGAACAGGTAGCCGACCCCCGCGACGGCGAACCCGATGGGCACCAGCGGTCGGTGCCAGCGCGCGGGCATCCGCTGCCACGTCAGCCCGACCAGCGCGAACGTGGCCACGCACGGGACGAACGCCAGCCCCGACTCCAGCGGGCTGAGCGCCAGGTCGCCCTGCAGGTGCAGGGTCGTGGTGAACAGGAACGCGCCCCAGGAGCCGGGCCCCAGCGCGATGGTCAGCATGGCCGGGGCCAGCCCGGGCGCCCGCAGGACCCGCCCGGAGACCAGCGGGCGCCCGCCGCACCGCACCACCCGCCGCTCCACGCCGACGAACGCGGCGAACAGCACCGCGCTGGCGGCCAGCGCGAACCACCCCCACAGCGGCCAGCCCAGCTCGTGCCCGAGGATGAGCGGGACGACGAACAGCAGCACCGCCGGGGTCAGCACCGCCAGGCCCGCCGGGTCCAGGCCGCCGCCGCGCCGCTCGCCGTCGGCGGGCAGCACGCGCGGCCCCGCGACCAGCAGCGCCACGCCGATCGGCACGTTCACCAGGAACACCGAGCGCCAGTCCGAGCCGAACAGGTCTGCGCTGACCAGCAGCCCGCCCGCGACCTGGCCGACCACCACCCCGCCGGCGATCACCGCCGAGTACAGGCCCAGGGCGCGGGCCCGCGCGGCGCCGGTGAAGCCCCGCTGGATCATGCTCATCACCTGCGGGGTGAGCAGCGCCGCGCTCGCGCCCTGGGCGAACCGGAACGCCACCAGCCAGCCGGTCGACGGCGCCAGCCCGCACGCCAGCGACGTGGCCGAGAACGCCGCCAGGCCCAGCAGGAACATGCGGCGGTGCCCGGCCAGGTCGCCCAGCCGCGCCCCGGTGATCAGCACGACCGCGTAGGCGATGACGTATCCGGCCACTACCAGCTGCAGGCCCGCGCCGGAGGCGCCGAGGTCGGCGCGCATGGTCGGCAGCGCCACGTTGACGATGTTGGCGTCGAGGATGGCCATGAACTGCCCGAGCAGCAGCAGCGCCAACGCCGGCCCCCCGGCGCCGCCCCGCCCGGTCTCCCGCGCCGTCCCCGCTCTGGGAACAACTCGGGACAGATCGGTTGTCTGTGTCATGAGCACCAGCGTGCGGGGGCGGCGGTACCAGTAACGAGAGCCGCCTGATACTGGTACTGACAGCACCTGGCACGCGGGACGGACGGCGGGCAGTCTGGGGAACGTGACGATGACGCAGACCAGGGCGTCCGCGGACGGGGGAAGGCGCGCCCCCGGCCGCGGCGCGCGACGCACCGATCTCGCCGCGTTCCTGCGCTCCCGCCGCGAGCGCATCGGACCCGAGGACGTCGGCATGCCCCCGGGGCCGCGCCGCCGCACCCCGGGGCTGCGCCGCGAGGAGGTCGCCCAGCTCGCGGGCGTCGGCGTCACCTGGTACACGTGGCTGGAGCAGGGCCGCCCCATCAACGCCAGCCCCCAGGTGCTGGACGCGGTGGCGCGCACGCTGCGGCTCGACCCGGCCGAGCGCGAGCATCTGTACGCGCTGGCGGGGGTGACGCGCCGTCCGGTCGCCGTCGATCCCGCCGAGGGGCTGCCCGAGGACGTCCCCGCGATCCTGGACCGCCTGGACCCGATGCCCGCCGCCGTGGTGTCGGCGCGGTCGGACATCATCGCCTGGAACCGCGCCTACGCGACGCTCTTCTGGTGCGTCCCCCGGGTCCCGCCGAGCGAGCGCAACACCATGTGGCTGGCGTTCACCAGGCCGCCGTGCTGCAACCCCATCGCCAACATCGAGGAGCAGGCGCACGAGTCCGTCGCGATCTTCCGTTACCGCTACAGCCGGCACATGGACGACCCGGGGTGGAAGGAGTTCGTCCAGCGGCTGTGCGCGGCCAGCCCCCAGTTCGCGCGGCTGTGGGCCACGCAGGACGTGGCGCCGCCGCGTCCGTGCGACAAGGTGTTCCGGCACCCGGCGGTCGGCGAGATCGCCATGCGCTCCACCGGCCTGGACCTGACGGCCGCGCCGGGGCTGCGCATGATCGTCTTCAACCCCGTCGGCGAGCAGGACGCCGACCGCGTCGCCCACCTGCTCGCCCACCCCCGCGAGGCCGCCGCCGCGCTTCCCGACCACCGGCACTGAGCCCGCATTCCTCCCCTTCGTCCGGGTACGCAGGGACGGTCCGTACCTGTGCCGACGCCCCGGAGGGAGAGACATGCGCGAGGACATGGACCTGGAGCGGGTGCGTGAGCTGGGCCGGCAGCTGCGGGTGGACGCGGTGCGCGCCGCCGACGCGGCCGGGTCGGGCCACCCCACCTCGTCGATGTCGGCGGCCGATCTGATGGCGGTGCTGCTGGCACGGCACCTGCACTACGACTTCAACGCCCCGTCCAACCCGTGCAACGACCAGCTGATCTTCTCCAAGGGGCACGCGTCGCCGCTGCTGTACGCGATGTTCGCGGCCGCCGACGCGCTGTCGGACGAGGAGCTGCTCAGCTTCCGCAGGCTCGGCAGCAAGCTGGAGGGCCACCCCACGCCCCGGCTGCCGTGGGTGAAGGCGGCCACCGGCTCGCTCGGGCAGGGCCTGCCGTACGGCGTGGGGATGGCGCTGGCGTCCAAGCGGCTCGACCGCGTCCCCTACCGGGTGTGGGTGCTGTGCGGTGACAGCGAGATGGCCGAGGGTGCCATGTGGGAGGCGGCCGAGCACGCCTCCCACGAGCGGCTGGACAACCTGACCGCCGTCATCGACGTCAACCGGCTGGGCCAGCGCGGGCCCACCCGGCACGAGTGGGACACCGGCGCCTACGCGCGGCGGCTGGAGGCGTTCGGCTGGCACACCGTCGAGATCGACGGCCACGACGTCGACGCGATCGACGCCGCCTACCGGGAGGCCGAGCGCACCACGGGCCGTCCCACCGCCGTCATCGCCCGCACCAGGAAGGGCAAGGGCGTGGCCGCCGTCGAGGACCGCGAGGGCCACCACGGCAAGCCGCTGCCGGACGCCGAGGAGGCCGTCATCGAACTGGGCGGCCGCAGCCACATCCGCGTCGAGCCGCGCCATCCGCGGTCCGAGCGGTGCGCGCGGCCCCTGGACCACGCACCGGTCGAACTGCCCCGCTTCGACGTGGGCGACGAGGTCGCCACCCGCAACGCCTTCGGCCAGGCGCTGAGCGCCCTGGGCACCGCCCGCGGCGACGTCGTGGCGCTGGACGGCGAGGTGAGCGACTCCACCCGGTCGGAGTTCTTCGCCAAGGAGCACCCGGAGCGGTTCTTCGAGTGCTACATCGCCGAGCAGCAGATGGTGGCCGCCGCCGTCGGCATGCAGGCGCGCGGCTGGGTCCCGTTCGCCTCCACCTTCGCCGCGTTCCTCACCCGCGCCTACGACTTCGTGCGCATGGCCGCCGTCAGCCGCGCGAACGTCAACCTGGTCGGCTCGCATGCCGGAGTCGCCATCGGGCCGGACGGGCCGTCGCAGATGGGCCTGGAGGACCTGGCGGCGTTCCGCGCCGTGCACGGCAGCACCGTGCTGTACCCGTGCGACGCCAACCAGACCGCCCGGCTGGTCGAGGCCATGGCCGACGCCGAGGGCGTCCGCTACCTGCGCACCACGCGCGGCGCCACCCCGGTGATCTACCGGCCCGACGAGCGGTTCCCGATCGGCGGCAGCAAGGTGCTGCGGTCCTCCGCCGACGACCGCGTCACGATCGTGGCCGCCGGGGTGACGGTGCACGAGGCCCTGGCCGCCGCCGACCGGCTGGCCGCCGACGGCGTTCCCGCCCGCGTGATCGACCTGTACTCGGTCAAGCCGGTGGACGCCGTCACGCTGCGCGAGGCGGCCGAGCAGACCGGATGCCTGGTCACCGTCGAGGACCACTGGCCGGAGGGCGGCCTCGGCGACGCGGTCGCCGAGGCGTTCGCCGACGGCGGCCCCGTGCCGCGCCTGACGCGGCTCGCGGTGCGGAACATGCCCGCCTCCGCCACGCCCGAGGAGCAGCTGCGCGTCGCCGGGATCGACGCCGACGCGATCGCCGTCGCCGCCCGCGACCTGGCGGCCTGAGCACGCCGGACCCCGCCGCGCCCGCCGCGCCAGGCCGCGTCACTACGCGGCCGTCGTCACGGGCCGCCGCGGCGGGCTCAGGTGCGGGCGCGGCGGGCGATGACCACCAGGTCGATCGCCGCGATCAGCGCGACGGTCGCGCAGATCGCGGTGGCGACCCAGGGGCCGGCGTCGCGCGCGTGCGCGGCCGACAGGCCGAACAGCACCGCCGCGACCGCCCCCGCGACCAGCGCGACGCCGGACAGGACGGCGCGCAGCCCGAGCGGGCTGCGCGCCGTCAGCGGCTCGTCTCCCCGCGGCTGCCGGTGAGGAGGCTGCGGACCGTCCATCGCTACCGCCCGTAGGTCCCCACCAGCGTGCCGGACGCGATGACCTTCTCCTCGACCGCCGTGCGGAAGTCCTCGCCGGTGAACCCGTCCTTGAGCCCGGACGCCTCCGACAGCCCGTACAGCCGGAAGAAGTACCGGTGCGGCTCGTCGCCCACGGGCGGGTGCGGGCCGCCGTAGCCCTGGGAGCCGAAGTCGTTGCGTCCCACGGCCGCCTCGGTGGGGACGTCCCCGGCGGCGATGCTCTCGGTGCCGGGGTCGATGCCCGCCAGCAGCCAGTGGACGAACGTGCCGCCGGGCGCGTCCGGGTCCTCGCAGATCAGCACGAGCTCGGTCACGGCGTCGGGCACGTCCGACCACTCCAGGGGCGGTGAGACGTCGCCCCGGGCGTGCGAGTGGTCCGCCGGGATCAGGGTGTGGTCGCTGAACGCGGGGCTGCGCAGTCTGATCTCGTCCATACCGCCCTCCTGCCCGTTCAGACCGCCCCGATTCCGGCGGATCGGCGATCATCGGCTGCGGCGCAGCCCGGTGTACTGCAGGGCGGCGAAGCCCGCCACCACCGCCGCCTGGAGCACCGCCCACACCGCCCCGGCCGCGTTCAGGTCCAGCCACCCGGTGATCACCGCGAGCACGCTGAGCACCGCCCACAGCACGTTCATCTCGATCACGGCGGTGGCCGCGAGGCGCCGCACGCGGGCGGGCATGGAGACCGCCCACACCGCCAGCGCGTAGGCCACCAGGAAGGCGCCGATCGCGCGGGCGGGACCGGCGTGCAGGCCCAGCAGGTCCTCCAGCGGCCCGGCCAGCGCCAGGTAGGCCAGGCCGTTGACGCCGGTGATCACGGAGTCGAGCCGCAGCGCGGCCTTCAGCAGCCGCGGGCCGTCGGCGAAGAGCCCGGCGGCGGAGATGGAGCGGTGCGTGGTCATCGTGGCCTCCTGTGAGTCGTCGCCAAACGTCGTCGACGTCCCCGACGCTAGGGGCGGACGGGGAGGCGTGACGATTACCTGCCGGGTAGCCGGCGGATGGAGGCGGGCCGTTCGTTAAAGCGAACGAGCGGTACGCTGGGGCCTGTCCAGGGCGATGAGTGGTGAGGTGAGACGCGCGGTGGGCGGTGCTGGGGAGTCGGTGCGGGACGTGCTGGCGGCCAACCTCCGGCGCGCCCGGCTCGGCCGGGGGCTGTCGCTGTCGGAGCTGTCCCGCCGATCGAAGATCGGCAAGGCCACGTTGTCGCAGCTCGAGGCCGGTGCGGGCAACCCGACCATCGAGACGGTGTTCAGCCTGTCGCGGGCGCTGGAGGTGCCCATCTCCGACCTGCTGGACCAGCAGCTGCCGTCCGGCCCGACCGTGGTGCGCGGCGCCGAGGTGGAGGTGCTGAGCGGGGCGGCCGTCGACCTGCGGCCGCTGCACGGCATCGAGGCCGACGGCGGGATGGTCGAGGTCTACGACCAGCAGGTACGGCCGGGCGCGCGGCAGGACTCGCTCGGCCACGTCGGCGTCGAGCACACCATCGTGCAGGCGGGCCGGCTCGGCGTTCGGGTCGACGACCAGGAGGTCGAGCTCGGGCCGGGCGACTACATCGGGTTCGACGCGCTGCGTCCGCACAGCTACGTCGCCCTCGACGGCCCCGTGCGGTCGGTGCTTCTCCTGCAGTACGGCTCTGACCAGCGGCTTCGTCTCACCGACCCGCACGCGCCCGGACTCGTCGGCAAAGACTGAAACAGGGCGTTGACAGCGTCCGAACGCCGGGCATAGCCTCTGCAACGTTCGATTTACCGAACGGCAGGGAGGGGCCATGGCCGGAACCCGGGTCGCGGTGCTGGGCGCCGGGATCGTCGGCGCGGCGTGCGCCCGCGAGCTGGCCCGCGCCGGGCTGGCGGTGACCGTGCTGGAGCGCGGCGGCCCCGCGGCGGCGACCACCGCGCACGGCGAGGGCAACGTGCTCGTCTCCGACAAGGGCCCCGGGCCCGAGCTGACCCTGGCGCGGCTGTCGCTGGAGCTGTGGCCGCGGATCCTGGAGGAGATCGCCGCCCGCCGCCCCGAGACGGCGCACGCCGTCGAGTGGGACCCCAAGGGCGGCATCGTCGTCGCCACCACCGACGCGGGCGCCCGCGAGCTGGAGAGGTTCGCCGCCGGGCAGCGCGGTGCGGGCGTCACCGCCGAGCCGCTCGACGCGGCCGACCTGGCCGCCGCCGAACCGCACCTGACCCGCGACGTCGCCGCCGCCGTCCACTACCCGCAGGACGCCCAGGTGCAGCCCGCCGCCGCGGCCGCCGCCCTGCTCGCCGACGCCCTCGACGCGGGCGCCGTGCTCCGCACCGACTGCGAGGTGCTCGGCCCCGTCACCCGGGGCGGCCGCCTCACCGGCGTCCGCACCTCCCGGGGCACGGTCGAGGCCGACGCGTTCGTCAACGCGGCGGGCCCCTGGTCGGGCGCCCTGGCCGCGCGGCTGGGCGCCCCGGTGGACGTGCGGCCCCGGCGCGGTGAGGTGCTGGTGACCACGCCGCTGCCGCCCACCGTCTTCCACAAGGTCTACGACGCCGACTACGTGGGCGCCGTCGGCAGCGGCGCCGAGGATCTGCAGGCGTCGGCGGTCGTGGAGTCCACCCGCGCCGGGACGGTGCTGCTGGGCTCGTCGCGGCGGCGCGTCGGGTTCGACGACCGCCTGCGTCCCGAGGTGCTGTCGGTGATCGCCGCCAAGGCGCTGCGGCTGTTCCCGTCCCTGGAGGGCGTGCCGGTGATGCGCGCCTACGGCGGCTTCCGCCCCTACGTGCCCGACCATCTGCCGATCATCGGCCCGGACCCGCGGCTGCCCGGCCTGTGGCACGCCACCGGCCACGAGGGCGCGGGCATCGGGCTGGCGCCCGGCACCGCCCGCCTGCTGGCCGGCCTGCTGCTCGGCCAGGACCCGCCGCTCGATCCCGCCCCGTTCCGCGCCGACCGCCCGGCCGCGCTCGGTCAAGGAGGTGCCGCATGAGCCCCAGGCTCGTCCCGGCCGGGGACGACTCCACCGGCCGCCGTCCCGACACGCCGCTGCGGATCACCGTGGACGGCGAGCCCGTCACCGGCGTGGCGGGCCAGACCATCGCGGGCGTGCTGCTGGCCGCCGGGCGCCGCGCGTGGCGGCGCGGCCCGTCCGGCGCCCCGCGCGGCGTGTTCTGCGGCATCGGGGTGTGCTTCGACTGCCTGCTGACGGTCAACGGCGAACGCGACGTGCGCGCCTGCCGCCGCCGCGCCCGCGACGGCGACGTGATCGACACCCAGTCCCGGGAGGCGGACCAGTGAGCGCGGGCGCGAGCAACCACGTCGTCGTGGTCGGCGCCGGACCGGCCGGCCTGGCCGCCGCGTCGGCCGCGCTCCGGGCCGGGGCGGCCGTCACCCTCATCGACGCGGCCGAGCGGCCCGGTGGCCAGTACCACCGGATGCTCCCCGACGCCTACGCTGCGGCGCACCCCGAACGGCTGCACCACGGCTGGCAGGCGTTCGACCGCGTGCGGCGGCACGTGCTGACGCATCCGCGGTGCGACTGGTGGCCCGAGAGCGCCGTGTGGTCGCTGGAACGGTCCGACCCGGGGGAGGAGCGTCCCCCGCGCGTTCACGTGCTGCGCGGACCGGCCGACGGCGCCGGACGCGAACGCCACGTCCTGGAACCGGACGCGCTGGTGCTGGCCCCGGGTGCCCACGACCGCGTGCTGCCGTTCCCCGGCTGGGACCTGCCGGGCGTGTTCACCGCCGGCGCCGCGCAGGCGCTGGCCAAGGGCGAACGCCTCGTCGTCGGCGACCGGGTCGTGGTCGCCGGTTCCGGACCGTTCCTCCTGCCGGTGGCCGCGTCCCTGCTGGAGGCCGGATCGCGGGTCGCGGAGGTGCTGGAGGCCAACCCCGCGGCGACCGTGCTGCGCGGCTGGGGGCGCCGCCCCTGGCAGCTCGCCGCCCAGGCGGGCAAGGCCGCCGAGCTGGCCGAGTACACCGCGTTGCTGGCGCGGCACGCCGTCCCCTACCGGCTCGGCCGCGCCGTCGTCGAGGCGCGCGGCGACGGCCGGGTGGAGGAGGTCGTCACCGCGCGGCTGCGTCCCGACTGGTCGGTCGTGCCCGGCAGCGAACGCGCCGTCCCCGTCGACGCGGTGTGCGTCTCGCACGGCTTCACGCCCCAGCTGGAGCTGCCCGTCGCGGCGGGCTGCGCGCTGCGGCGGCCCGACCCCGCGTCCCCGGCCGAGGCGTTCGTCGAGGTCGACGGCGACCAGCGCACCACCGGCCCGGGCGTGTACGCGGCGGGCGAGATCACCGGGATCGCCGGGGCGCCCGCCGCCCGCACCGAGGGGCTCATCGCCGGATGGCTGGCCGGGGGAGGGGCGCCGGACGCCCCGGAACTGGCCCCGCTGCGGCGCCGCCGCGACCGCGACCGCGCCTTCGCCGCACGCCTCGCCGCGGCCCACCCGATCGGCGCCGCCTGGCCCGGCTGGCTGCGCTCCGACACCGTCGTCTGCCGCTGCGAGGAGACCACCTACGGCGCGCTGCGCCGCGCCGCCGGCGACCCCGCCGGAGCGTCCGCCCGCGCCCTGAAGCTCGGCACCCGCGCCGGGCTCGGCCCCTGCCAGGCCCGCGTCTGCGGCCCCACCGTCGCGCAGCTCCTGGCCGGGACGCCCGAGGCGTCCCCGGGTGCGTCCCCTGTCGAGTCCCAGTTCGAGGGGCTGCCCGCCGCGACCCCGCACCACCGGCCGCTCGCCCAGCCGATCCGGCTCGGTGAACTGGCCCGTCCACCCATCACCGATCAGGAAAGAGAGCACTGAATGAGCACCGGCACCAAGGCCGACGGCCTCGGCGGCGTGATCGTCGCGACCGCGCTGCCCTACCGGGAGGACGCGAACGCGCCCGCCGGGCTGGCGGTCGACTACGACCGGTACGCCGAGCACTGCCGCTGGCTGGTCGACAGCGGCTGCCGCGGCGTCGGCCCCAACGGTTCCCTCGGCGAGTACTCCTCGCTCACCGACGAGGAGCGCCGCCGCGTCGCGCGCACCGCCGTCGAGGCCGTCGGCGACGACGGCGTGGTCGTCGTCGGCGTGCACGGCCCCGGCTCCCACCAGGCCCGCCACTGGGCCGAGATCGCCGCCGAGGACGGCGCGGACGGCGTGCTGTGCCTGCCGCCCACGATGTACCGGGCCAACCGCGGCGAGGTCATCGCCCACTTCGAGGCGGTCGCCTCCGTCGGCCTGCCGGTCATGGTCTACAACAACCCGATCGACACCAAGGTCGACCTGACCCCCGACCTGCTCGCCGAGATCGCGCAGATCGACAACGTCGTCGCGGTCAAGGAGTTCTCGGG
Organism: Actinomadura sp. NPDC047616; assembly: GCF_040642915.1. Lineage (NCBI taxonomy): Bacteria > Bacillati > Actinomycetota > Actinomycetes > Streptosporangiales > Thermomonosporaceae > Actinomadura > Actinomadura sp. NPDC047616. The sequence continues at coordinate 100,250 of NZ_JBEYTB010000016.1, read as the reverse complement.
CGACGTGCGCCGCGTCCTGGAGATCCGCGAGAAGGCCCCCGGCCTGGAGGTGGTCGCGGGCGCCGACGACGTCACCCTGGAGGCCCTGCTCATGGGCGCCACGGGCTGGTTCGCCGGGTTCCCCAACGTGTTCCCCGCCGAGTCCGCCGAGCTGTTCGCGCTCGCCACGGCGGGCAAACTGGAGGAGGCGCGGGCGCTGTACGAGCCGCTCGTCGCGGCGTTCCGGTGGGACTCGCGCACCGAGTTCGTCCAGGCCATCAAGCTCGGCATGGACATGGTCGGCCGGTACGGCGGCCCCTGCCGCCCGCCGCGCGGGCCGCTGGTCGACGAGCACCGCGCCGGGGTCACCGCCGACATGGAGCGGGCGATCGCGGCGCTGCGGGAACGGAGGTAGGCGTATGAGGTCGGTGCGCAGCATCGCCGCCGTCGACTCGCACACCGAGGGCATGCCCACGCGCGTCGTCACCGGCGGCGTGGCGCCCATCCCCGGCGACACCATGGCCGAACGCCGCCGGCACGCGATCGACCACCTCGACGGGCTGCGCCGCTTCCTCATGGACGAGCCGCGCGGCCACGCGGCGATGAGCGGCGCGATCCTGCAGCCGCCCACCCGCCCGGACGCCGACTGGGGCGTCCTGTACATCGAGGTCAGCGGGTTCCTGCCGATGTGCGGCCACGGCACGATCGGGGTCGCGACCGTGCTGGTGGAGACGGGCATGGTCGAGGTGACCGAGCCGGAGACGCTGGTGCGCCTCGACACCCCGGCCGGGCTGGTGGAGGCGCGCGTGGCGGTGCGCGACGGCGTTGCCGAGCAGGTCACCCTGCGCAACGTGCCCGCGTTCGCCGTCGAGCGGGACGCCGTCGTCAAGGTCCCGGGCCTCGGCGAGGTGCGCTACGACATGGCCTACGGCGGCAACTTCTACGCCATCACCGAGCTGGAGCCGCTCGGCCTGCCGTTCGACCGCTCCCGCAAGGACGACATCCTGCGCGCCGGGCTGTCGGTCATGGCGGCGATCAACGAGCAGAACCCGCCGCGCCACCCGGCCGACCCGCTGATCGGCGGCTGCAAGCACGTGCAGTTCCTGGCGCCCGGCTCGGACGCCCGGCACTCGCGCAACGCGATGGCCATCCACCCCGGCTGGTTCGACCGGTCGCCGTGCGGCACCGGCACCTCCGCGCGCATGGCGCAGCTGCACGCGCGCGGCGAACTGGCCCTGCACACCGACTTCGTCAACGAGTCCTTCATCGGCACCCGGTTCGTGGGCCGCCTGGTCGGCGCCACCGAGGTCGGCGGCGTGCCCGCCGTCGTCCCCGAGTTCTCCGGCCGCGCCTGGATCACCGGCACCGCCACGTACATGCTCGACCCGGCCGACCCCTTCCCGCACGGCTTCGTCCTCTAGCCGCACGGCCCGGCCGTTTCCCGACGTGCCCTCGCGGCGCGCCTCACCTCCGCCGGCGACCGCCGGCGGCCCCTCGATCACCCCTGCGTTCATGTCGGGAGGGACCGTCATGTCCCAATCCACCCCAACGACTCGATCCAGCGCCGCCCCCTCCGGGACGGGGCTGTTCTCCAGGGCGGGCATGTTCCGCCTCAAACCCGTCGACTCCTCCGAGGAGGAGACCGCCGGCGGGCTGCGCCGCACCATGGGCCTGTGGCAGCTCGTCGCGCTCAGCCTCGGCGGCCTGGTCGGCGCGGGCGTCTTCTCGCTGGCCGGCGTCGTCGCGCACGACGACGCCGGACCCGGCGTGATGATCTCGTTCCTGATCGCCATCGTGGCCAGCGGCGCCGCCGCGCTGTGCTACGCCGAGTTCGCCGGCCTGATCCCCAAGGCCGGTTCCGCCTACACCTATTCGTACGCCACGCTCGGCGAGCTGGTCGGCTGGGCCATCGGCTGGGACCTGCTGCTGGAGTACACCGCGATCGTCGCGGTGGTGGCCATCGCGATCTCCGGCTACCTGTCGTACCTGACCGACCAGATCGGCCTCGGCCTGCCCGACTGGGCCCTCGGCGCGCCCGGCACCGGCGCCGGGCACAAGGTCGACCTGTTCGCCGCGCTGCTGTGCCTGCTGCTGGCGTTCGTGCTGTCGCGCGGCACCAAGGAGTCGGCCCGGTTCGAGACGATCCTGGTCGTCGTCAAGCTCGGTATCGTGGCACTGGTGATCATCGCGGGTGCGTTCCACATCTCCGGTGGGAACTACACCCCGTTCCTGCCGTACGGGCTCGGCGGCGCCGTCACCGGCGCGGCCACCGCGTTCTTCGCCGTCTACGGCTACGACGCGATGAGCGCCGCCGCCGAGGAGAGCGCCGAGGCCAAGCGGGTGCTGCCCAAGGCCATCATCATCTCCCTCGGCATCGCCGCCGTGATCTACCTGCTGGTGTGCCTGGTGATGCTGGGCATGCAGGACTACCGCGACATCGACGTCAAGAGCCCGTTCTCCAGCGCGCTGTCGTCGGTGGGCCTGGCCTGGCTCGGCACGATCGTGGCCGTCGGCGCGGTGCTGGGCATCGCCACCTCCGCGCTGGCCAACATGCTGGCGGTCACCCGGGTGTGGTTCGCGATGAGCCGTGACGGGCTGCTGCCGTCCTGGTTCGCGCGCAACCACCCGCGCCGGCACGTCCCCACCCGCGTCATCTGGCTGGTCGGCGTCGGCTCGGCGATCATCGCCGGGTTCCTGCCGATCCGGGAGGCGGCCGACCTGACCAACATCGGCATCCTCATGGCGTTCATCGTGGTCGCCGCCGCGGTGATGGTGCTGCGCCGCAGCCGGCCCGAGCTGCCCCGCTCGTTCCGCACGCCGTGGGTGCCGGTCGTGCCGCTGGTCGGCATCGGGTTCTCGATCTGGCTGATCGCCAACCTGGACTGGGTCACCTGGGTGCGGTTCGCGGTGTGGATGGTGCTCGGCCTGGTCGTGTACGGCTGCTACGGATACCGTCGTTCGGCCGAGCGCCCCGCGAACGTGGAGTCGCAAGGCCGAGGATTGGAGTGAGCATGAGCGTGTTGACGCCCGACCAGGCTGTGTCGGCGGCCGTGGCCGCCGCCGGGCCGTGGGCCGCCGCCCCGCCCAAGGAACGGGCCGCGGCGCTGACCGCCGTCGCCGACGCCCTGGAGGCGGCGCGCGAGGAACTGGTGGCGCTGGCCGACGAGGAGACCCGCCTCGGCCCGGGCCGGCTGAACGGCGAGCTGACCCGCACCACCTTCCAGCTCCAGCTGTTCGCCGAGGTGGTGCTGGCCGGTGACTTCTACGACGTCCGCATCGACCGTCCCGACCCCGAATGGCCCCCCGGCCCGCGTCCCGACCTGCGCCGCTTCCGCACGGCGCTGGGCCCGGTGCTGGTGTTCGCGGCCAGCAACTTCCCGTTCGCGTTCAGCGTCGCGGGCGGCGACACCGCCTCGGCGTGGGCGGCGGGCTGCCCCGTGGTCCTCAAGGCCCACCCGGGGCACCCGCGGCTGTCGCGCCGCACCGGCGAGATCATCACGCGGGCGCTGGCGGACGCCGGGGCGCCCGACGGGGTGTTCGGGTTGATCGAGGGCGAGGCCGAGGGCGTCGAGGCGCTGCGGCACCCGGGGATCGCGGCGGCCGCGTTCACCGGCTCGCAGCGCGGCGGGCTGGCGCTGGCCCGCATCGCCGCCGAACGCGACGTGCCCATCCCGTTCTTCGGTGAGCTGGGCAGCGTCAACCCGGTCGTGGTGACGCCCGGGGCGGTGGCCGCCCGCGCCGACGAGATCGCCAAGGGGTACGTCGGGTCGCTGACCATGGGCGCCGGGCAGTTCTGCACCAACCCCGGCATCATGTTCGTCCCGGCGGGCGGCGACCTGCTCGACCGCATCACCGCGCTGCTCGGCGGGGTCGCCGAGGCGCCGATGCTGAACGACAAGATCCTGAGCGGGTTCCTGGCGACGGCGCGTGAGCTGGGCGGGCGTCCCGGCGTGCGGCGGCTGGTGTGGCCGTCCGACGACGCCTCCGCCGCGCCCCGGCTGATCACGATGGACCTGGCCGCGTTCGCCGGCGACCCCGGCGCCGCCGAGGAGTGCTTCGGCCCGCTCGGCCTGGTGGTCACCTACGAGCGGCTGTCCGACGTCGCCGACGCCGTCGCCGCGCTGCCCGGCCAGCTCACCGCGTCCCTGCACGGTGAGGACGGCGAGACGGGCGAGCTGGCCGCGCTGGCCCGGGTGCTGGCCGACCGCAGCGGCCGGGTGCTGTGGAACCAGTGGCCCACCGGTGTCGCCGTCAGCCACGCCATGCAGCACGGCGGCCCGTTCCCCGCGACCACCGCGCCGTCGACCACGTCCGTCGGCACGGCCGCGATCGAACGGTTCCTGCGTCCCGTCAGCTACCAGCAGTGGCCGCAGGACCTGCTCCCGCCGCCCCTGCGCGACGACAACCCCTGGGGCGTCCCCCAGCGCATCAGCTGACCCCCGACGACCGAACCCCGACGCCGAAGGGCCCTCCCGCTCCGCCGTGAGGGCCCTTCGGCCGTTTCGAAATCAAAGCCCCGCCACCGCCTGCGCGGCGCGCGCCGTCACCTTCCCGCGACCCGGACCTGACCGGTCCCGGCGGCCGTGTCCTCGCGGGAGCGCAGGCCGTCGAGGACCACGGTGACGACGGCGTCGTCGGCGCGGGCGCCGGGACGGCACAGCGCCAGGTTGAACAGGCCCATCACCTGGTCCGGCGACAGGTCGCGGCGCAGCGTGCCCTCGTCCTGCGCCGCCCGGACGACCTCGGTCAGCGAGGCGTTGTAGGCGTCCTGCAGTTCGCGCAGCCGGGGCGTCTCGGTGTCCCCGGCCTCCAGCAGCGACTTCAGCAGGCTCATCGGCCGCCCGGCGGCCTGCGCGACCATCGCGCGGAGCACGTCCCAGCGCGGCGCGTCGCGGGCGATGGCGGCGCGGGCGGCGTCCAGCAGGTCCTCCAGCGTGACCGCGGCGATCTCCTGGGCCAGCGCCCGCCGGTCGGGGAAGTGGCGGTAGAGCGTGCCGACGCCCAGCCCGGCGGCCCGCGCGATCTCCTCCATGGACACCTCCGGCCCGCGCTCGGCGAACAGGCTCAGCGCCGCCGTGGTGATCCGCTCGCGGTTGCGCCGCGCGTCGGCCCGCACGGCCTGCGCCGCACGCTCGCCGAACAGTTCGCCGGAGTCGCCGACATGCCGGCCTACAAGGCGATCCTCGAACGCCAGGGGCTGAACGGCCCCGGCGACACGATCGTGGCGGGCGACGAGGCCGAGGTCGAGCGCGCCGTCCGCGCGTACCGGGACGCGGGCGCCACCGAGCTGATGGTCGCCCCCATGGGCACCGACGAGGAGGTGGCGCGCACCATCGAGCTGGCCGCCGCGCTGCGCCGGACGCTGTGATCAGCCCGCCGGGATGACGCACACCGGCGTCGGCGCCTCCACCGGCCGCCCCTGCGGCCGCGGCACCCCGTCCACCAGGCGGAACGCGGCGATGTCGCCGGAACCCTGGTTGGCCGCGTGCAGCCAGTCCGCGTCCACGTGCAGATCCCGGGGCCCGTGCCCGCCGCACGGGACGTCGGCGACCGGCCGCAGCCCCGTCCCGTCGCCGGCCACCTCGTGCACGGTGATCACGTCGGCGCCGCGCGTGGAGGTGTAGACGCGCCGCCCGTCGGGGGAGAGCTTGATCGCCGCGCTGGTCGCGTCGGCGGCCACCGGCCCGGCCGTGGCGGGCGACTCCCCGATGACGGCCAGGTCCGCGTACCCGTCGCCGGGCCGCAGCGCGAGGACCGTGTTCGCCAGCTCCGTGATCAGGAACACGGTCCCGGACGGATGGACGGCGAGGTGGCGCGGCCCGCACCCGGGCGGCACCGCGATGTCGGCGACCGGCCGCGGCACGCCCGCCTCCACGCGGAACGCGCGCACCAGATCGGCGCCGAGATCCGTGCCGAGCACGGTGCCGTCCGGGGCGAACACGGCCGCGTGCGCGTGCGGGCCCTCCTGGCGGTCTTCGCGCGGCCCGCTCCCGTGCCCGGGCAGCACCGCCACGTCACCGTCGAACGACCCGTCCGGGGCCAGGCGCACGCCGGCGAACGCGCCCGCCACGTAACAGGCGACCACCAGGCACTCCCCGCCGGGAGCCACGGCCACGTGGCATGGCCCAGCGGGCACTTGCCGGGAGCCGAGCCGGCGCAGCTCACCGCCGTCCCCGACCGCGTACGCGACGACCGCGGCGCCCTCGGTCAGCTCGCTCACCGCGTACAGCACCGCCCGCCCCGGATGCGTCGCCAGGTAGGACGGGTTCGCCACCTCGGCCGCGCACTCCACGATCTCGAACGCACCGCTGCCGGAGTCGCGCCGCGCGCGGTACACCCCGCGCCCCGAACCCTGGTCGCCGGTGTACGCGCCCACCCAGAACCGTTGATCGCTCACGGACCGCACGCTACCCGCATGATCACTCGGTCGGGGTGCCCGGCTCGGCGGGGCCCGCCTCGTCACCGACCCACACCGTCTTGACGTTGCAGAACGCGTGGATGCCCTCGTGCGACAGCTCACGCCCGTAACCGGACCGCTTGACGCCGCCGAACGGGAGCTGCGGGTAGGACGTCGTCATCCCGTTGACGAACACCTGCCCCGCCTCCAGCTCGGCGACCAGGCGTTCGCGTTCGGCCGGGTCGTCCGTCCAGGCGTTGGAACCGAGCCCGAACCCGGTCGCGTTGGCCAGCTCGATCGCCTCGTTCAGGTCGCGGACGCGGAACAGCGACGCGACCGGCCCGAACACCTCCTCGTGGAACATCCGCATGTCGGCGGTCACCCCGGTCACCACGGTCGGCGGGTAGTACCAGCCCCTGCCCTCCGGCCGTTCCCCGCCGCACAGCACCTTGGCGCCCTGCTTGACCGCGTCGGCCACCAGGTCCTCCACGTCGGCGCGGCCCTGCTCGCTGACCAGCGGCCCCACGTCGGTGGACTCGTCCATCGGGTCGCCCACCTTCAGCGCCCGCATCCGCTCGACGAACGCCCGCTCGAACTCGTCGGCCACGTCCTCCACCACGATGAACCGCTTGGCGGAGATGCAGCTCTGCCCGTTGTTGAGGCACCGCGACGTGGCCGCCGCCTCGGCGGCGCGCGCGATGTCGGCCGCCGCCGTCACCACGAACGGGTCGCTGCCGCCCAGCTCCAGCACGCTCGGCTTGACCTCGTCGGCGGCGATCGCCCCGACCGACCGGCCCGCCGGTTCGCTGCCGGTCAGCGTGGCCGCCCGCACCCGCGGGTCCCGCAGCACCCGCTCCACCTGCCCGGACCCGATCAGCAGCGTCTGGAACACGCCCTCGGGGAACCCGGCGCGGCGGAACAGCTCCTCCAGGAACAGCGCCGTCTGCGGGACGTTCGACGCGTGCTTGAGCAGACCCACGTTGCCGGCCATCAGCCCGGGAGCGGCGAACCGGATCACCTGCCACAACGGGAAGTTCCACGGCATCACCGCCAGCACCGGGCCCATCGGCTGGTAGCGCACGTACGCGCGCGCCGCCCCGACCGCCTCGGCGTCGGCGGGCCGGTCGGCCAGGAACCCGGCGGCGTTGTCGGCGTAGTACCGGCAGGCCGCCGCGCACTTGGCCACCTCGGCGCGCGCCGCCACGATCGTCTTGCCCATCTCGCGGGTCAGCATGGCCGCCACCCGGTCGCGTTCGGCGTCCAGGATGTCGGCGGCGGCGTTCATCCAGCCCGCGCGCTCGGCGACACTCGTCCGGCGGTACGAGCGGAAGGCGTCGGCCGCGTGCCCGATGCGCCGGTCGATCTCCTCCTCCGGCAGCGGGTCGAAGGTGCGCTCCACCTCGCCGGTCGCCGGGTTGGTCGTCGCGATCGTCATTGTGCGTCGTCCCCCTGCTCTGGCGGCTGCTCTGCGTTTTCCGTCCCGTCCTGCCCGACCGGAACGCCCGAAAACGCGGGGCCGCCGGCGGCGAAGCCCCGCTATCCGCGGAACTTCTCGGCGAGCGCCGCCAGCCTGTCCAAGAAGAGCAGGGCGTCGGTCTCCGTGGCACCGGCGTCCCGGAAGAACGCGAAGTGCTCGATGCCGCCCTCGGCCAGTGTCGCGAGGTCCCGCTCGTCCAGCGGAGCCCCGATCAGCGTCACCGGAACCGGCCCCCGCCCGCGCTCGGCGGCCCGTCGCCGCAGCTCCGCCACCTGCGCCAGCAGGTCCTGCGGAGTGCCGACGAGGTTCGGCGCCCACCCGTCGCCGTACTCCAGCACCCGGTCGATCACGGTCGGACCGTTGCCGCCGACCAGAATCGGCAGGTGGGGCCGCTGCACCGGCTTCGGCCAGGAGAACACCGGCCCGAAATCCACGAACTCGCCATGGAACTCGGCCTGCTCACTGATCCAGATCTCCTTCACCGCGAGCATCCGCTCGCGCATCAGCGCCATGCGCCTCCTCGGATCGGTGCCGTGGTTGCGCATCTCCTGCCGGTTCCAGCCCGCCCCCACCCCGAGCTGGAACCGGCCACCCGACAGATGGTCCAGGCTCGCCGCCTCCTTCGCCAGGGTGATCGGATCCCGCTGGACGACGAGCGAGATCCCGGTGGCCAGGACGATCCGCTCGGTCACGACCGCCGCGGCCGCCAGCGCCACGAAGGGATCGAGGGTCCGGTAGTAGTCCCGGGCGGGAAGGTCCCCACTGGGATCCGGGGGCTGCTCGCTCACCGGAATGTGGGTGTGCTCGGCGACGAAGAGCGAATCCAGCCCGCGCTCCTCCACGGCCCGCGCCAGCCTGGCCGGCTGCAACCCCTCATCGGTGACGAACGTGCTCACGCCGAACTTCATCGAAATCCTTCCCCCAGCATGCGGTAGGCGCCCCGTCGCGCCGCCACCGAGCCTGCCGCAGCCGAACCCGGTCTCCCAGACCTCTGCTCTGCAGACGACCAGTGGTCGTACCACTGCCAGGGTCAGGAACGGCCCGGAAGGCAGCGGGTCTCCTCATACCGGCGAACGGCATGCTCGACCACCACGGCCCGCTCCTCACCCGCCCACACGATCGACCGCGCCGCCTCACGGACGAAGAACCGCCCGTCCCGGCACCACACGTCCAGCCCCCGGCACACCGACACGCACGCCATGCGCGAGCACGACGCCAGGATGGTGCCCTCCACGCCCCGCGCCCTGAGCCTGTCCCGGACGGCCCGTGCCATCTCCACCTCGTCGCGCGGCACCAGCACGGGCAGGTCCACGGTCACCGGGCAGCGGAACCACACGACCTTGCCCGGCACGTGCCCGCCGAGCTGCCCCCGCGTCCGGTGCACGCCCCAGGCGCCCCGGGAGAGTTCGTGCAGGATCGCCAGCCCGCGCCCGTGCTCCAGCAAGGGATCCGGCCGCACGGGACGCGCGGGCAGCGGCTTGTCCGGGACCGGATCGAACACCCCGCACACGACCCCTCGACCGGCCCGGAACGCCCACAGCTCCCACCCCCCTGTCGTGCCGTGCGGGATGTGCGCGTGCTCGTAGGCGTTGGTGGCCGCCTCGCTCACCATCGTCTGCGCGTCCCGGACGATCTCCAGCGGAATCCGCAGCCCGCCCAGCAGATCACCGACCGCGGACCGGGCGAACCCCGCGCACGTCCGGTCGCCGGGCAACGCCCACGCCGCCACCTCTCCCGCCGCGAGATCGCGCACCGCCCGCCACATCGCCTCACCTCTCCACATCGCCAGAACGGGGACGCTCAGTCAACTGACGACCACGCTCCGCGACACGGGAGACTCTGAGGTGACTTTCCACGACCCGCCCCCGCCGCCCGACCTGCGATCACGCGACGTCACGAACCCATTTCCGCGACAATCCCCACCCCTTTTCACGATTCACGAATGCGATCTTGCAAAAGACCATGCTTAATAGAGATCGGACGCGCGAAGGGAGGCAACCGAAATGCCCCATTCGGGAGCCAGGAAACGGCAGCGTGACGCCCTGCGGGAACGCATGCTCGCCGACGGCCGCACCCGCCAGGCCATCGCCGAGGAGATGATGCGCCGCTGGGGATATCGCCCCCGCACCGCGTGGCGGCACGCCCACGGCTGGTCCCAGGACACCGCTGCCGACCGCTACAACCGCCTCCATGACGAGCACGGCCGGGCACCCATGTCCGGCACCCGCATCGGCGCCTACGAACGCTGGCCCCACGGCGGCGAACGCCCCCGCCTGGAATTCCTGCGCGGCCTGGCCGAGGTCTACGGCACCGACCTCACCCGCCTGGTGGACGAGGACGATCTCTCCCACCTCCCCGAGGCCCACCGCCTGACCCTCCTCGAATTGATCAAAGCCCGCTCCACCGATCCCGAGGTGCAATCCGAGCAGCCCCCCACGTACGGTCGAATTGACGGACCCACCGACGATGACCCCCAGCACGAGGTGGTGATCATGGCGGCCCATGAATCCAGCGAGCATGCGGAAGGGGCCGAACGGCGTGACATCGGCGAGGCCACCCTCGAACAATTCCGCGCCGACGTCACGCGACTTGCCTGGGAGTTCCTGACCGGCCCTCCGCTTCCGCTTTTTCAGGAGATGCGTCGTGTGCGTACCCGGATGTATGCGGCGCTCGACAAGCAACTGTGGCCGCGCGACCAAGCCGAGCTGTATTTCCTTCTCAGCGCGCTCCACGCCCTGATGGCGAACGCCGCCCAGGATCTTGGTTATTCGAACGCGGCCGAAGAGCTGCTCCGAGCCGGGTGGGTCTACGCACAGGGCATCGACCATCGCCCCCTCATGGGGTTCCTGCGTGGCGCCCTTGCCTCGGTCGCCTACTGGGACGCCCGGCCGGGCCATGCCCGTGACCTGGCGTTCAACGGGGTGTTGTACCTTCCCGACGGCCCCGGCGCCGCTCACCTGCACCTGCTCGGCGCGCGTGCGGCCGCACGACTGGGAGACGCCGAAGCCGTACGCCGTGGCGTGCAAGCCGGTCGCGCGGCGGCTGAACGGCCGTACACCGATGACCTTCACGATGAGATCGGCGGCGAGTTCGCCTGCTCGCCCGCGTACCAGGCGTCGCTTGCGGGCTCGGCCTTCGCGGAGGTGCCCGAGACCGAGCGAGAAGCCGTACCGCTGCTCCAACGCGCCATAAGCCTCTACGGTGAGGTGCCCGCCGCCGAACGCTCCTACGGCACCGAGGCCATGACGCGCGTCAACCTCTCACGGCTCCATGTCCGCCTCGGCGACCTGGACGCCGTCGACTTGGAGCCGGTGTTCGAGCTACCGGCCGACAAGCGGATCGACGCGCTCCTCAACGTACTTAAGAGCATCCATCGGGAATTGACGGCACCGCGCTACCGAGGCAACGCGACGGCGGCCGAACTTCGAGACCGCATCGAGGCGTTCGGTCGCGAGACCGTCGTCAACGACCTGCGCGAACTCCCTTCCGGAGGGTGACCACCGGCGAAACGCTGGGCAGAGGTGGTGATCAAGGCGGCCCGCGAATCCAGCGAGCACGCCGGAAAAACCGAATGGCGTGAGATCGGCGAGGATGGACTTGAGCGGTTCCGCGCCGACGTGGTGAGGCTGTTGCACGATTACATGGTCGGCAACCTCTTCTCGGTGTTCCGGGAGATGTACGCGGTGCGGCGCAGGATCTCGGACGCGTTGGAGCGCCGTATCTGGCCGCGCGATGCGAACGGTGGCGCTTCGCTGCAGCCACGGTGCGGTGGTCGACTGCCTGCGCGACCTTCGCTCTGGAGGCTGACCAAGCCAGCGGCGAATAACGGGCGGCCGCCCCTCACCTGACGATCAACGCGGCGGCGGGCGCCGGTGCGGTGCGGTGGGGCGTCACAGAGGGCACGCGGGTCGTTGATCGCTCTGCTGGTCGCGAACGGCCTTGTCGCCGTGCACGCGCCCGCTGCCAGCATGAGTTCATGGAGATCACGAAATTCGGGCATGCCTGCGTGCGGCTGGAGAAGAACGGGCGGGCGATCGTCATCGACCCGGGGGTCATGACCCCCGAGGCGGACGCGCTGACAGGAGCCGAGGCCGTCCTCATCACGCATGAACACTTCGACCACTTCGATCCCGAACGACTGCAAGACCCGCATCTCACCGTCTACACCTGCCCCGGCGTCGCCCGGCACCTGACCGGCCTCGGTGAGCGGGTGCACGTGGTGCGCGACGGCGACGACTTCTCGGTCGCGGGATTCGACGTGTCGGCGGTCGGCGACAAGCACCACTTCAGCCACCCCGACGCGCCCCCGGTCGACAACGTCGGGTTCCTGGTCGACGGGGAGGTCTTCCATCCGGGCGACGCACTGACCGTGGTCGACGCGCCCACGCTGCTGTTGCCGGGCCAAGCCCCATGGCTGACGGTGCCCGACATGATCGGCTACCTGCGCCAGATGGCGCCGCGCCGGGCGTACGCCGTCCACGACGGACTCCTCAACGAGTGGGGCCTGAAGGTCCTGGACGACGTCCTCGCCATGGAGGCCAAGCGGGCGGGCTCCGACATCCGGCGCCTGAAGCCGGGCGAAAGCGTCGAACTCGTCGGGCTCTGAGGCGACCATGCGTCGGCTCGCCGCGCCGCCGAGGCAGCGCGGCGGCGGCCGAACTCCGAGACCGCATCGAGGCGTTCGTGAACGGCGGCGCTTCGCCGCAGCCACGACGCGATGGTCGACGGCCTGCGGGACGTTCCCTCCGGAGGCTGACCAGGCCACCGGCCGAAAGCCGCTGGGATCCAGGTCTGCCGCTCGGCGCGGTCCAGGCTCGCGTTCCGGGGCCCCTCTTTCGAGTTCGTGTGATCGGTGGGAAGCGGTGTGGGCTGGTCAGGTGAGGGCCAGCAGGCTGACCGCGGCGGCGGCGGTGCCCAGGCACGCGAGCTGGCCGCGGGCGATCCGCTCGCGCAGCACCCCGCGGGCGAGCAGGACCGTCCCGGCCGGGTACAGGGCGACGATCACCGCGACGATCGCCAGGTCACCGCTTCGGGCGGCGAGCAGGAACAGCAGGTTGGCGATCGAGTCCAGGGAAGAGGACGGTCCACAGCGCGGCGTCGTTCTCGGTCATCTGATCACCACCCTCCCGATCGGTCGTCCGTGCCCACCCTGATGCAGGGCCCGCCCGAAGGCCGCACCGTCCGCGTCACCACCGCCGAGGAGATCGCACCGCTGTGGACGGGAGAGCACGGCGGTGAGGCCCGCCTCATGCTGGTCACCACCGGCCCCGCACCCGTCGAGGTATGGCGGTGGCGGCTGCACCCCGGCGAGGAATACCCCAGCCACCCCCACCAGGCGGGTGTCGTGGAGACGATCAGCGTCACCGCCGGACAGATGGCCCTCGTCGTCGACGGCACCGAACACACGGTCACCGCAGGGCAGACCGCCACCTTCGACGGCGACTCACCCCACACCTACCGCGGCTCCGGCGCCGGCCCCTGCGACCTCATCATGACCGTGCACCTCCCGCCCGGCCCCGCCTGACCGCCGTTTCGGACGGAGATGGATCATCCGCAACCCGGATACGGCACCCGTACGGGCTCAGTGGGCCAAGGGCTATGGCATGACCGCCCAGCGTCGCACAAAGGTGAGCTGCCCGGCCGAAAGAGCTGCCTGCGCGCCAACGCCTTTCAGAGTCCGAATGCTCTGGTCACCTGCGCACTGAGATCATCCTCGGTCATCGTGGTGTCGACCTGAATGGTGCGCAATTCGAGGCGCTCGGTTTCTTCCTGAAGGCGCATTGTGAACATGTGGTCGCGTTCGGCGATGTTGCGGTCCGCCTTCGCCGGATCGCTGGTCTTCCAAACGAATCCCTCTCCTGGCTCGGCACGACTCCGGAAGGCGGCCTGACGGAAATCAGGAGTGGGCAGAAGCCAAACGGCCTGCTCAGGAGCGGCGAGGAGAGGTTTCACCAGGTGCGGCAGCAGCCGGAAGCCCTCGACGATGACGCACGGTTCCCGCGGCATGTCCAGGAGATCTTCGACGATCAGATCGAAGCCTTCGCCTCGAAACCAATGGAATGTCTCAAGCATGACTTCGGGGGACCGGTTCACCCATCGCTCGTCCATGTCCATGGTGATGAACCTGTGCAGGAGAGGAGCATTCTCGGGGGTGGTCCGCCTGGCGTGATCCGGCATCATGTCGTCGGTCGCGTAGAGTCGCCAGCCGTGGCGGTCGGCGAGCCGGCGGGCGATCGTCGACTTGCCGGCACCACTCCCGCCGCCGATCCAGTAAACGTGCCGCAGCCGTGCCGCAAGCTCTGCGGAGTCGGCCATCTCTACATACTGTCCGGGCTGCATCCCTCTCCACCAAGGCGGTTCGTCGTTGTCGGCTGTGCTCTGCGGCTCAGGTTGCCGTGTTCGGCGAGTGGCCTGCCACCCGGCAACGGCCGGTGCCGCCAGTACGGCACGAGGTCTTTCTGCTCGCTAGCGCCGATGAGTGTCTGTTGTGGCCTTCGGAACCGCTCGTCTTGCTCGGTTACGCCACATCAGGCAGGCGTGCGCCTTCCGCCCGCCGGTGGTTGTCGCCGTTTGCCGGACCGGGCGTTGGCCTTCCAGGACCACACCGTCCGGCTTCGGGGAGTGCTCTCGGCTGAACGCGCCGACTCTGGCCGACGAACGCGGGTGCTGGGCCGGGCGTGCCCGCGCCTCCACCGTCGCCAGTCCAGTTTGACGTCCTGGCCGCCGCGCGCCATCCGGGTTCTGTCCGAGAAGATCGCCACCGCGCCACAACGGTTGCTCTGGCGCGTGAGCCGAGGGCCTCTGACGTCGCGATCACCTCACGCTCAATGCGGCGGGACGGTAAGGTGACCGGCTCTGCCGGCAGCGGCGGGCCAGGCGACCGGGTGACGGGACGCCCCCGAGGTGCCCCTCCCGGCCTGCCACGCCGCCGCCAGCGGAACCTCATCGACTCGGCGTCAGCTCAACCGCTGACCTGGTCGCTGTCCCGGTGGGCGCCCCAGCCGTGCCAGCGGTCGATCTCGATCCAGGCGTTGAAGCGGGCGCGGTCCCGGACCGGGTACGGCTGGCCGCCATAGTGCCGGGACAACCGGTCGATGCCGGCCAGTCCCTCGTCCTCGCTGATGTCGACGACGCGTCCGATGATGGTGACGTGGGTGTACCAGTCGGACTCGTCCAGCACGGTCAGCGAGACACGAGGGTCGTTGCGCAGATGATCGAGGCGCTTGCGGCCTTCGTCCATGTTGACCAGCACCCGGCCGTCCTCCCAGAGGTACCACGTTGCGGTGGACACCGGCTGCCCATCGGGGCGCAGCGTTGTGATGACCGCCGGATTCGGCTTCTGCAACATGGCCACCGCGGATTCGGGCAGCGGCGGTTTCGACATGATCCCCCCTGGTTCTTTTGAGTGCTCCACCTACCTGGTTCCCATACTGCTATAGCACCTGGGTGACGGCGCGGGGACGCTGCCCGGGAAACGCAGGGGCTTCGCCACCAGCCCGGGACGCATGCGACCCGCACCCAGCCCGCTGATGTGCTGGAGATGGGCGTCCTACGGCAACGTGATGTGCGGCCTCATCCACCTCGTCAGCGACGCGGGTGAGGTCGGCGTTGCGTCAAAACACTGTTCGCCTATGTCGATCAATCGCAGCGGTCAGCGACTGTTCGCATGGTCGTCGGGATGCCGTCGCGGTGTTGTTTCCACTGCGTTGAGATCGGCGAGTTCACCCGTCTCGACCACGTGATGCGACATGGCGGGGCGCCCATCGGCACACCGCTGTCCGCGTTGCGGCACCGGGATCCAGGAACGTGACGGCGATCTCATGATGGACGCCGAGTCGCCACAACCAAGAACAAGGCGACGCGGAACCCCCGCGACGAAGTCCGGTGAATTCGGCGAAATTCTTCACCGGTGCCGAGCGGGGACGACCCGATGACATCGCGAGCAGGGTTGGTGCGGCCGCGAAGGCACGCAAACGTTCGACACGCGGATCCGGATGCGAGCTGGGCCGGCGGTGGTGAGTTCCTGGGTGAGTTCGCTGATGGCCCGGGGGTGCTTGGGCTTCGGCGCGGCGGGAGCGTCGCCGCCGTGCGGCAGGTGACCAGGCCTTACCACCGGCGCCGCCACTCTGTACGCGGCGCTTAGCCGCTGCCCGAACGGCGGCGGCGCTCACCAGCGCGGCGCACAGGCAGCACAGGCGGCGTAGCCGCGCCGGCTGGCGGTGTGCGCGCTGGACGCCCCGGCCGAGCAGCACGTGCACATGCCTGCTGGAGCTCGTCCCGCTGATGCAGCATCGACAGGCCGTGCCACCCCTTCCTGGACTGACGTGGTGGCGTGCTTGAGCAGGTGCTGGCGGGCCAGGGTGGTGCGCGACATCGTCATCGAGCATGCGGGTGGCGCCGCTGAGCAGGTCGTCCAGTTGCTCCTCCGTACGCGGTCCGATGATCGCGGACGTGACGTCCGGGTGGCTGGTGGCGAAGGCCATGGCCAGGTGGGTGAGGGACATGCCGGCGTCCGCGGCGACGGGCAGGAGCCGCTCGACGGCGTTCAGCTTGCTCTCGTCGGTGAGATGCCGGGGGACCCACCGCATGCGCGCGTTGTTCCGCGGCGCGGCGCCCTTGCGGTAGCGGCCGGTGAGCAGGCCCATGGCCAGAGGGCTCCACACGAGGACGCCCATGCCGTAGCGGCGGCAGGTCGGCAGGACCTCGCGCTCGATGCCGCGGTTGAGGATCGAGTAGGTGGGCTGCTCGGTGCGCAGCCGGTGGAGGGCGCGTTCCCGCGACACCCACTGCGCCTCGACGATCTGTGCGGCCGGCAGGTTGGAGGAGCCGATCGCGCGGACCTTCCCGGCACGTACCAGGTCGGTGAGGGCGGAGAGCGTCTCCTCGATGTCCGTGTGCGGGTCGGGATGGTGGAGCTGGTAAAGGTCGAGGTAGTCGGTCCGCAGCCGCCGCAGCGAGCCCTCGACCGCCGTCATGATCCACCGGCGCGAGCCGCCGCTGCGGTTGGGGCCATCGCCCATCGGTCCACTGAACTTGGTGGCCAGCACCACCTCGTCGCGCCGCCCCTTGAGAGCCCTGCCGACGATCTCCTCGGTCTCGCTGTAGCCGTACACGTCGGCGGTGTCCACGAAGTTGATGCCCGCGTCCAAGGCGCGGTGGACCATGCGCGTGCACTCGTCGCGGTCCTGGTTGCCGTTCCTGCCGAACATCATGGTGCCCAGGCAGTAGGCGCTGACCTCGATGCCGGTACGCCCGAGCTGCCGCATTCGCATGGTGCCCCTTCTTCCTTTCTCTGGTTCGCTCCTCCTGGGCCGCCGCGCGGCGGCCCGGGAGGAGTGCGTGTTCACCGGCCGGATGTGGATCAGCCGTTGTACGGGGCCGCCACGTCCAGGACCCAGGTCACGCCGAAGCGGTCGGTGAGCATGCCGTACAGCGGTGCCCACTGCGACGGTTCCAGGGGCTGCACCACTGTCGAGCCCTCCGCCAGCTTCTGCCACAGGACGCTGATCTCGTCCTCGTCGTCACCGCGCACGGAGACGAAGAACGGGTTGCTGCCCTGGTCCCAGGGCAGTTGGGACGGCACGTCGTAGGCCATGACGTGGAAGCCGTTGTCACCGGCCACCTCGCCCCACACCACCCAGTCCGCCTCGTTCTCGTTCTGTGTGCTCCCCAAGTCCTTGTACGTGACGGCGGTGACGCGCCCGCCGAAGACGGAGTGGTAGTAGTCCAGCGCCGCTCGTGCGTCTCCCCGGAAGTTCAGGTGGGTGGTGGTCGTGACGGACATGGCCTTCTCCTTGTTCGCGATTCGGCGAGGCGCACCGCCGTGGCGACGAAACCTCGCGGGCAGCGACCTCGTGGCCAGGGGGCTGTGCCTCTCTGGCGGATCGTGACACCCACCCTCGCACCGGTAGCGGACAGGTTGTGTCCTGTAATGCGGGCAGAATGGCGGACGTGCAGAAGACGTCCTCGCGGCTGCTGTCACTGCTGTCGCTGCTTCAGACGCATCGCGACTGGTCTGGTGACGACCTTGCCCAGCGCCTCGGCGTCACCCCGCGCACGGTACGCCGCGACATCGACCGTCTACGGGAACTGGGCTACCCCATCCTCGCCTTCAAGGGACCCTCCGGCGGCTACCGCCTGGCGGCCGGCTCCCAACTGCCCCCGCTGCTGTTCGACGACGGCCAGGCCGTCGCCCTGGCCCTCGCCCTGCAGTCCGCGGCCGCCGACAGCACGATCGGCGAAGACGCCGCACGGGCCCTGGCCACCATCCGCCAGGTCATGCCGCCGCGTCTGCGTCAGCGCATCGACCTGCTGCAGATCACCGCCGTTCGGCCACCCGAGAGCGGCGAATCCTCCGCGGTCGGCACACCGCTCCTCGTGGAGTTGAGCCGCGTCGTCCACGCCCGTGAGGAACTGCGCTTCGACTACGGGCACGACGCCACCGGCCCCGTCGGTCCGCCTCGGCGGACACAGCCCCATCACCTCCTCACCTGGCGCGGCCACTGGTACCTGATCGCCTGGGACCTGGACCGCGACGACTGGCGCGTTTTCCGTGTCGACCGCATACGCCCCCGCACCCCGACCGGGCCTCGCTTCACCCCACGCGACCTGCCCGGCGAGGACGTCGCCGCGTTCATCATCGGCCGGTTCCGGGGAACCGACGGCTCCGCCTCCGACTGGCCCTGCCGTGGCGAGGTCGTCCTCGACCTCCCTGCCCAGGCCGTGGCCCCCTTCGCACAGGACGGAATCGTCGAAGAACTCGGCCCCGACCGCTGCCGTCTCTCCCTCGGCTCCTGGTCGTGGACCGGCCTCGCCGCCGCCATCGGCCGCTTCGACACCGATGTCCACGTCATCGGCCCACCAGAACTGACCAGCGCGTTCGCCCAACTCGCCGCGCGCTACGCCAAGGCCGCGGCCACATCCCCATCCGCTCCGTGACCCGCTGTCGTCTCGCCATATGCACGGTTCCCGCGGACGCGCGCGGCCGACGGGTGCGGCGTGCCGGAGCGGGGAGGGCGGTCCGGCGGGGCGTCACGCTGCGATCCTCGCCACAGTCGTCAGGGCCTGGGGAGATTGGTGGGGGTGGGGTGGGTAGGGGAGAGCTTCGGTGGAGGGACGGGCGGTCAACCTATGATCGCCATGTCAGGTGGGGCCGGCGTCCGGGGGCGTGCCGACGCCCCGCCCGGCGTTGCCGATGAGATGAGTGGGAGCGATGGCTGATATCACCGAGACGGCCGAGTGGCGGGAGCTGGCCGAGCACCATACCGCGCTGGCCGGACGGCATCTGCGGGAGCTGTTCGCGGAGGATCCCGGGCGCGCGACCCGCATGACGGTGACCGCGGGGGACCTTCACCTCGACTACTCCAAGCACCGTGCCACCGACGAGACGATCCGCCTGCTGGTGGCGCTCGCCGAACGGGCCGGGCTGCGCGAGCGCATCGAGGCGATGTTCACCGGCGAGCACATCAACGTCAGCGAGGACCGCGCCGTCCTGCACACCGCGCTGCGGCTGCCGCGCGACGCGAGCCTGACCGTGGACGGGCAGGACGTGGTGGCCGACGTGCACGCCGTGCTGGACCGCATGGCCGACTTCGCCGAGCGGGTCCGCTCCGGCAAGTGGACGGGCTTCACCGGCAAGTCGATCACGCATGTCGTCAACATCGGCATCGGCGGTTCCGACCTCGGGCCCGCCATGGCCTACGAGGCGCTGCGCGACTTCGCCGACGCGGGCATCGCCTGCCGGTTCGTGTCCAACGTGGACCCGGCCGACGTCGCCGGGACGCTGGCCGATCTCGACCCCGAACGCACGCTGTTCGTGGTCAGCTCCAAGACGTTCGGCACGCTGGAGACGCTGACCAACGCGCGCGCCGCCCGCCGCTGGCTGGTGGAGCGGCTCGGCTCCGACGACGCGGTGTCGCGGCACTTCGTCGCGGTGTCCACCAACGCGGGACGGGTCGCCGAGTTCGGCATCGACACCGCCAACATGTTCGGGTTCTGGGACTGGGTCGGCGGCCGCTACTCGATGGACTCGGCGATCGGCCTGTCCCTGATGATCGCCGTCGGGCCGGACCGGTTCCGCGAGATGCTCGCCGGGTTCCACGCCGTCGACGAGCACTTCCGCACCGCCCCGTTCGAGGCGAACATGCCGGTGCTGATGGCGCTGCTCGGCGTGTGGTACACCGACTTCTTCGGCGCGCAGACCCGGGCCGTGCTGCCCTACAGCCAGCGGCTGGCGCGCTTCCCGGCGTACCTGCAGCAGCTCACGATGGAGTCCAACGGCAAGTCGGTGCGCGCCGACGGCGCCCCGGTCGTGGCGCAGACCGGCGAGATCTTCTGGGGGGAGCCCGGCACCAACGGGCAGCACGCCTTCTACCAGCTGCTGCACCAGGGCACCCGGCTGGTCCCGTCCGACTTCATCGGGTTCGCCGAGCCGCACGAGGACGTCCCGGCCGACGACGGCGTGGGCATGCACGACCTGCTGGTGGCCAACATGCTGGCGCAGACCTCCGCGCTGGCGTTCGGGAAGACCGCCGAGGAGATCGCCGCCGAGGGCACGCCCGCCGCGATCGTGCCGCACAAGGTCATGCCGGGCAACCGGCCCACCAACACGATCTTCGCGCCCCGGCTCACCCCGTCCACGCTGGGGCAGCTCATCGCGCTCTACGAGCACATCGTGTTCGTGGAGGGGACGATCTGGGGGATCGACTCCTTCGACCAGTGGGGCGTGGAGCTGGGCAAGGTGATGGCGAACGAGCTGACGCCCGCGCTGACCTCCGCCGAGCCGCCGCAGGCCGCCCCGGACGCGTCCACCGCCGAACTGGTGCGCCTGTACCGGCGCATGCGCGGCCGGGCCGTCTGAACCCGGCCGGCCGAGCCAGAGGGCCGGGCCGCGCGGTGGTCACCCGCGCGGCCCGCGCCGGCGGCTCAGCTCTGCACCGACCTCCGCAGGACCCAGCCACGGGTCTCGAGCAGGTCGCGGAACTCGGGGTAGGAGATGAAGCCGTCGCGGTTGGTGTCGGCCGTTTCGAACCTGTCCTGGACCTCGGCCCGCGTCCACGACAGCCCCAGGCTGTCGAGACAGACGCCGAACTCCATCAGGTCGAGCCTGTCGTCACCGCCGAGGTCCGCCCGTGTGAACACGTCGTGCAGGTCTACCTCGGTCGGCTTGGCGGTCATCTCGCTCCTCGTCGTCGGGTCCGATGTGCCCCGCATGATCTCACAGCGGCGGGGCGGGTTACGGGGTGAAACGCCGCCGGGCCGCGACCGGTTCCCACGGCCGCGGCGGCGCCGGTCGAGATTTCGTCAGGATTCGTCCGGCGGACGCACCTGGCGTTCGTCCGGCGGCACGGAAGGTCCCTCCATCGGGCCGTGCTGACCGCTGGTCGGGCGCTGCTTGACGGGCTCGGGACGGAACTCGAACGCCAGGTCCCCGCCGTCGAAACCGCCCTCGTCCGAACCGCGGCCGCCGCGCCCGGGCGCGGTGTCCTCGTCGTCCTCATGCCGGTCGCGGTGTTCGGCGGGACGCTCCATGTCGTCGGCGGGCAGCGACGCCCCGACGCCCTCGGCGCGTTCGGCCGGGTTCTCCTCACTGGCAGGGGAGGACGCCTCCGTCGGCGACCCCGCGCTGCCGGGCACGTCGTCCATGCGCCGGCCCCGCGGACGGCGAGGCCCGGGGGCCGGCGACTCCTCGTTCATCTCGCTCATGTGCCGTGACGTGCCCGTTCAGCCCGTCCCCATGCGACGAAAGCCGTGTGACGGTGCAGACGCCTAGGATTGGGAGATATGCGGCGATCGAGCAGCACGATGGTCGTGGTGGCGGGGGAGGAGGCCCGGCGCGTGGTGGCCGGGCTCGGCGGGCTGCACAACGTGCGGGCCGTGACCCGGGACGACCGCGATCCCGAGGAGTTCGCCGACCTGGTCAGGCGGGGCGAGACGACCTACGTCGTGCACGACGCCGACCCGCTGGCCGGGGTCGGCGACGCGTGGGTGGAGTTCTTCGACGGCGTCTCGGCGACCGGGCGGCTGGAGGTCGCCATCGAGGAGGCGCTGGGCGCGCTGCGCGCCGGCCGCCTGGAACTTCCCGACTACTACGTCGTCCTCGACCCCGAGGACATGCCCGCCACACGCCGCCACTGGTGGCTCGGCGTGCTCGCCGGGGCCGCGCCCAGCCGCGTGGTGCCCGCGCCCGCGTCCGCCGCCCGGGTCGCCGACGCGCTCGGCCACCTGGCCGCCGGACGCTGGTGGCCCGAGGACGTGGCGGGCTGGCTGCGCGGCCTGCCCCGCGTCGTGCCCGACCAGGCGGGGCTGTCCGGCAGCCCTGCATAGCGATTACGGCGACATTTGCCGTTGTATCCCGCAGAACGCCGTTCTAGCGTCACGGGCCTGGCGACACGTGCCCAAAGTGGCCGGACGGGCGGGAGGGGACGGCGATGAAGGCGGTCCTGCGGAGGACGGCGGCGATCACGCTGCCGCTGATGGTGACGGCGACGATGGCGCAACCGGCGACCGCTGAGGGGCCGGTGGCGCGGGACGGGTGGCGGCTGGTCGCGGCCGAGGGGTTCAACCGTCCCCTCGACGACCGGAAAGCGGCCTGGTTCCGCGACGACGACGGCCCCGGCAGCCCCTACGACGTCGACGAGTACGACAACGACGGCGCGTTCTTCGACGCCGTGGGCGGCCCCGCGTTCCGCGAGCAGCTGGCCAAGGTCCGCACCTACCGCAAGTCGTTCGCGTTCGGCACGCGCGGCTGGCTCACCGCCGAACTGGCGGGCCGCGACGACGACGGCGACGGACGCCCCGACGGCGCACCCACCCTCACCGCGCGCGACGGCGTGGCGCACATGGGCGAGCCCAACCACAAGGGCGGCGTCGTCATCCGCTCGTCCCGCGCCCTGCCCGCCGAGTACCGGGTGGAGATGACGCTGCGCGGCCTGGACTTCGGCGGGCAGCGCGGCGGCTCCTGGGACTATCCCGACGGCCGCATCAACGGGTACTCGCCCGACGGCTGCAAGACGAACTTCCCCTGGGCGTCGGGCGGCGACTTCTCCCGGCCCGAATGCTCGTGGCTGGACGTGCGCAGCGACGCCAACGGTTTCTACTACCTGGGCATCATGGACTACGACCGCCCGGCGCCGCACAACAACATCTTCATCCACGTCCACCGCAAGGTGGCGATGGACTCCTACAACCGCTACAAGTACACCGGGTCCGGGCTGCGCTACTGCAACCCCGCCACGGGCCAGTACGAGCCGTACCCGGCGGGCACCGGCAACGGCGTCAACGCCATCTTCATGACCGACGACCGCCGCTACACCAACCAGCCCGGCACCGAGTACCTCATGCACAGCGAGTGCGGGTTCGCCAAGGGCGGCGCCATCGTCTCCCAGGTGGACCTGCGGCCCGAACTGCTGCCGGACGAGAGCTACCGCTTCGCCATCGAACGGCGCGACGGCGCGTACACCATGGAGATGTCGGGAGTGTTCGCCCGCGTCGGCCGGGCCACGTTCCGCTACACGCGCGCGTTCGTGCAGGACGGCGAGCCGATCTGGCACTACAACCAGCGGCCCGAGGAGTACGACGGCCGCTTCGACGGCGAATGGACCTGGCCCGGCCCGGGCGGCACGCACGTCGACCGCGACACCTGGCCCGCCGGGTCGGCCTACCCCGACCACTTCATCATCGGCGACCCGCACATGAACTTCTACGAGGGCAGCGCGCAGGTCGACGACGTCCGCCTCTACGTCCCCAGGTGATCGGCTGAGCGGGCGCGGAACTCCTGCGGGCTGACGCCGCGTTCGCGCTTGAACGCGGCGCTCAGCGCGAACGCGGTGCCGTAGCCGACGCGGCGGGCGATCGCCTCGACCGTCGCGTCGGTGTCGCGCAGCAGGTCGGCGGCGCCGGCCAGCCGCAGCCCGGTCAGGTACGCCATGGGCGGCTCGCCGACCAGCCGGGTGAACCGTCCCGCCAGCGCCGCCCGCGACACCCCCACCTTCGCGGCCAGCGCGGCCACCGTCCACGGGTGCGCGGGGTCGTCGTGCAGCAGCCGCAGCGCGGGCCCCACCACGGGGTCGCCGTGCGCCCGGTACCAGCCCGGCGCCTCGGCGCCGGGACGGGCGAACCAGCCGCGCAGCACCGCGATGACCAGCAGGTCCAGCAGCCGGTCCAGGACGACCTCCTGGCCGGGCGCGTCCCTGGCGATCTCCTCGCCGAGCAGCGGCACCAGCGCGCCGCCCTCGGGCCACACCAGCAGCGGCGGCAGCGCGGCCAGCAGCCGCCCGGTGATCTCGCCGCGCATCTGGTACGTCCCGATCAGCATGGACGTGGCGCCGTCCGCGCTGTTGCCCCACGTGCGCACGCCCAGCGCCATCGTCTCGCGCAGAGGCTCCCCGTACAGGGTCGTGCACCGCCCGCCGGGATGGATGATCACCTGCGGCGGGGTGGCGGGATCGTCGGCCACCACGTACGGGTCGGGGCCGCGGGCGATCACCACGTCGCCGGGGCCCGCCCGCAGGGGCCGCCGGTCGTCGGACGCGATCCACGCCTCGCCCCGCACCACCGCCACCGCGCACAGCGGCGCCCGGTCCTCAACGCGCATCGACCACGGCGGGTCCAGCACGGCCCGCAGCATGAAGGCCCCCTTGGCCCGGGGGCCGTCGAGCAGGTCGGTGAGCGCGTCCATGCGGGCAAGCGTAGACGCCGGAGAACAAGGTCTCGGCCAGGCGAAGAACTCGTCGCCCGCGGGGGCCGCCGATGCGAACGGCACCGGAGAGATCATATGCTTTTCCGGTATGAATGGTGGGATAGCAGTCGGGGGGCGGGACGTGGTCGGTCTGCGGCGCCTCTTCCACGCGCATCCGGAGACCGCGTTCACCGAGTTCTGGACGTCGGTCACGATCGCGGCGGAGCTCCGCCGGCTGGGATACCGGGTGCTCACCGGCGCGGACGCCATCGACCTGTCCGGCGTCCCGGCGTTGCCCGGCCCGCGGGAGCTCGCGCGTGCGGTGGAGCGGGCGCGGGCGTGGGGAGCGGACGACGATGAGCTGCGGGTCGTGCGCGAGGGGCACACCGCGGTGGTCGCCGAGCTCGACGGCGGTGTCCCCGGTCCGGTGACCGCCGTACGGGTCGACATCGACGCGCTGCCCTTGGCGGAGTCCGCCGAGCCCCGCCACGCGCCGGCACGGGAGGGGTTCGCCTCACGCGACCCCGAGGTCATGCACGCCTGCGGCCACGACGGGCACATCGCGGTGGGCCTCGAACTGGCGCGGCGGTTGGCGACGGGCGGTTTCCCCGGGCGGGTCCGGTTGCTGTTCCAGCCCGCCGAGGAGGGCGGGCGGGGAGCCCGCGCGATGCTCGGCGCGGGCGCCGTCGCGGGAGTCGACCGCCTGTACGCGTTGCACCTCGGACTCGGGCTGCCGGCCGGCGAGGTCGCCGCGGGCACCTCCGGCTTCTTCGCCAACGCCAAGCTGCGGGTGGCCTTCGCCGGACGTCAGGCCCACGCCGCGCACGCTCCCGAGGAGGGGCGCAACGCCCTGCTCGCCGCCGCCCAGGCGGCATTGGGCCTGCACGCGCTGCCCCGGTTCGCCGCCGCCGACACGCGGGTGAACGTCGGGATGCTGCGCGCCGGGACGGCCCCCAACATCGTCGCGGCCGACGCCGAACTGCTGCTGGAACTGCGGGCCACCGCCGGGGACGTCTGCGACGAGCTGGAACGCCGAGCCCGCGCCGTGCTGACGGCCGCGGGTGCCGCTCACGAGGTCGGTGTGCGGATCGAGCGGATCGGCGCCGCCACGACGGCGGCCTGCGACCCGGCCGCGGTGCGCGCGATCGCCGCGGCGGCCCGTTCGCTGCCCGCGGTCACGCGCGTCCACACCGATCACCGGTTCGGTGCCAGCGACGACGCCACGTTCCTGATGCGGGCGGTCCAGGAACAGGGCGGCCGCGCGACGTTCCTGGTGGCCGGGGCCTCCAGTCCCGCGCCGCACCACAGCCCCGCCTTCGACATCGACGAGGCGTGCCTCGGCATCGCCGCCGACATATTGGAGCGTGCCATCCGCGCGCCGGAGAAGGAGAGCCCGTGAGCTTCAGTCAGCTGTCCCATCTGGAGTGCGGGCGGTGCGGCGCGGACCACGCCGCCGACCGGCCGCAGAACCTGTGCCGGACGTGCGGATCGCCGCTGCTCGCCCGGTACGACCTGGCCGCGGTCCGGGCGGCGGTGCGTCCGGCGGATCTCGCCCGCCGGCCGCCCGACCTGTGGCGGTACCACGAGCTGCTGCCCGTCGGCCGCGCCGACGCGGTGGTGACGCTCGGCGAGGGCATGACGCCGTTGCTGCCGATGCCCCGCTACGGCGAGCGCATCGGCCTGCCGGGTCTGCTGATGAAGGACGAGGGACTGGTCCCCACCGGTTCGTTCAAGGCCAGGGGCGCCGCCGTCGGTGTCTCGCGCGCGGCCGAGCTCGGCATCAAGCGGCTGGCGATGCCCACCAACGGCAACGCCGGCGCCGCCTGGTCGGTGTACGGGGCCCGCGCCGGCCTGACCACCACCGTCGTCATGCCGGCCGACGCACCGCGGATCACCCGGCGCGAATGCGTGGCCGCGGGGGCGGACCTGCACGTGGTGGACGGCCTGATCAGCGACGCCGGGCGGATGGTCGGCGAGCTGGTGGCGCGCGAGCAGGGGGAGGTCTTCGACGCCTCGACCCTCAAGGAGCCGTACCGCATCGAGGGCAAGAAGACCATGGGCCTGGAGATCGTCGAGCAGCTCGGCTGGCGGCCGCCCGATGTGATCATCTATCCGACCGGCGGCGGCGTGGGCCTGATCGGCATCCACAAGGCGCTGTCCGAGCTGGCGGAGCTGGGGTGGATCACCGGCGCGCCGCCTCGCCTGGTCGCGGTCCAGGCCGCCGGGTGCGCGCCGATCGTGCGCGCGTTCGAGCGCGGCGAACGGGAGAGCGAGTTCTGGTCCGGTGCGCGCACGGTCGCGTTCGGCATCAACGTGCCCCGGCCGCTGGGGGACTTCCTCATCCTGGACGCGCTGGCCGAGACCTCGGGGACCGCGATCAGTGTCACCGACGACGAACTGCTGGCCGATCTGCGCACGGTCGCGGCTCTGGAGGGCGCCTTCGTGTGCCCGGAGGGGGCGGCCGCCTTCACGGCCGCCCGCAAGCTGCGCGAGTCGGGCTGGCTCGCCGAGGACGACCAGGTCGTCGTGCTGAACACCGGCGCGGGGCTGAAGTACCCGCAGACGGTGCCGGTGGACGCCGAGGTCATTCCACCGTCCCCGGAACCGGCCTGACCGGGCGATCGGGGTCCAGCCGGCATGGAGAGGGCCATGGAGGCGGCATGATGATTTCCTATTTTCCCAGTGAGATTAGTTGCTTTTATGGGGAGGAGTGCGGTGGGCGATGACGCGACAGCCGCCGGCGTCCGCGACGACACGGCCTTGCTGCTCGTCGACCGGGTCGCGATCGGCTATCGGCGGCAGGGGCGGTACCTGCCCGCGGTGGGGGAGGCGAGCTTCGAGGTCCGGCGCGGCGAGAAGGTGATGCTGCTCGGCCCCTCCGGCTGCGGGAAGTCCACGATCCTCAAGGCGATCGCCGGATTCCTGCGTCCGTCGGCGGGCCGCATCGTCGTCGACGGCCGGGAGGCACCGGAACCGGGTCCCGACCGCGCCGTCGTGTTCCAGGAGTTCGACCAGTTGTTCCCCTGGCGCACCGTCCTCGGCAACGTCGCCTACCCGTTGCGGGTGACGGGGGTCGACCGCGACCGCGCCAGGCGCAAGGCCGTCGAGCACCTGGAGCTCATGGGACTGCAGGCGGTGCTCGACAGCTACCCGCACCAGCTCTCCGGCGGGATGAAACAACGGGTGGCCATCGCCCGGGCGCTGGCCATCGATCCGCTGATGCTGCTCATGGACGAGCCGTTCGGCGCGCTGGACGCCCAGACCCGGGGACGTCTGCAGCGCGAGCTGGCCGACATCGCGGCGCGCACCCAGGTGACCCTGCTGTTCGTCACCCACAGCATCGACGAGGCGATCCTGCTCGGCGACCGTGTGGTCGTGCTCGCGGGCCGCCCGTCGCACGTCGAGCGCATCGTCGACGTCGGCGACCTGGACCGGCCGGACACCCCCGGCTTCGCCGACGCCCGGCGCACCCTGCGCGCGTTGCTCGCCGAGGAGGGAGAGGACCTCGACCGTGCCTTCATCGACTGACACATCGACCGACGCATCGACCGACACGCCGGCCGGCGCGCGGCCCGCCGGCCCCGACCGCGGCAGCGGGCCCTGGTCGCGCCTGCCGACCTGGTCACGGCGCGCCGTCCTGTTCGCGGCACTGGTCGCGATCTGGCAGGCCTACGCGTCCCTGTCGGGAGTCAGCCGGTTCGTGTTCGCCGGCCCGGCGGACGTGGCGGAGGCGTTCGCACGCGGCTGGGCGAGCGGCGACCTCGCCGTGGCCACCGCGACGACCATGCGGCTGCTGCTGACCGGCATGGGCATCGGCATCGCGCTCACCGTCGTCCTCACCGTGCTGGCGACGACCACCAGGGTCGGCGACGACGTCCTGACCCTGCTGACCTCCATGATCAACCCGCTGCCGTCGGTGGCGATCCTGCCGCTGGCGATCCTGTGGTTCGGGCTGACGGACTCGGCGCTGGTCTTCGTCACTGCGAACGCCGTGCTGTGGCCCATGACCGTCAACGTCAGCATGGGGTTCCGCACGGTCCCCGCCACGGTCACGATGGTCGGCCGCAACCTGGGCCTGCGCGGCTGGCGGCTCACTCGCGACGTCCTGATGCCGGCCGCCCTGCCGCACGCCATCGCCGGACTCAAGACCGGCTGGGCGTTCGGCTGGCGCACGATCATCGCCGCCGAGCTGGTGTTCGGCGTCGCGGGCGCGCACGGCGGTCTCGGTTTCTTCATCAACAACTCCCGTTACTTCGCACGAATCCCGGACGTGTTCGCCGGACTGGTGACGATCGCCGTCATCGGCATCGCCTTCGACCTGGTCTTCGGCTGGATCGAGCGGCGCACGGTGACCCGCTGGGGCATGAAGGAAGGCGCAGCGATATGACCTCGAACATCTACAGCCGCCGCCAGGTCCTGCGTCTCGGCGCCCTCGGCGCGGGCGCCGCGGCGCTGTCGGCCGCGTGCGGCGGCGGGTCGGGCGGATCCGGCAAGGAGATCGGCATCGCGATCGGCAACGGGATCAGCTACGCCGCGTTCACCGTCATCCAGGCCAAGCGGTGGCTCGAACAGGAACTCCCCGGCCGCACGATCAGCTGGAAGGTCATCGCCGGGGGCGGGACCACCCGCGACGCGCTGCTGTCGGGCAAGCTCCAGCTCGGCTCGACCGGTCTCGGCCCGCTGCTCATCGGCTGGGACGCGGGCGTCCCCTGGAAGATCGTCTCCTCCCTGAACGACATGCCGCTCTGGCTGGTGGCCAAGAACCCCCGGTTCAGGAGCCTGCGCGACTTCCGGCAGGGCGACCAGATCGCCGCCGTGCAACCGGGTTCCATCCAGTCGGTCATGTTGCAGAAGGCCGCCCAGCAGCAGCTCGGCGACCCGCACGCGCTGGACAAGAACATCGCCACCATGGCCCATCCCGAGGCGCTCGAGGCGCTGCTCGGCGGGCAGATCGCCGCCGCCTACACCTCGCCGCCGTTCCAGTTCCAGGCCGTGGAACAGGGGGCCCGCAAACTGGTGGACAGCTACGACCTCTTCGGTGCGCACGGCTTCAACGTGATGGCCGCGACGGAGGAGTACGCCGAGAAGAACCCGGACGTCCTCGCCGCGGTGCACAAGACCATCGCCCGCGCCAACGCCTTCATCGCCGAGCAGCCCGCCGAGGCCGCGAAGATCCTCGCCGACGCCGAGAAGGGCAGGATCACCGCCGACCGGTACGAGAAGTACCTGACGCACGAGGGCATCGAGTTCACCACCACCCCGCACGGCCTGGTGAAGATCGCCGCGTTCATGAAGGAGATCGGCGTCATCAAGAAGGTGCCGGCCGACTGGCGTGATCTCGCCTTCGACACCGTCAGGAAGGAGAACGGCTCCTGAGGCCGGTCCCGGCGCGCGTGGACGCGCGCGTATGCCGTCGAGCGTCTCGGCGATGTCGCCGCGCCCGCCGCGCCGGTTGACTCGGTGACGCACGGCGGCGCGGGGCCGCCGGCCAGAGGGGAGCGAGATCGTGAAGACCACCCTGGCGGCCGTGTCGGCGGCCCTGTCGATCCTGATGACCGCCGGGACGGCCGGGACCTTCTTCGGCTTCTCGGTCGGGGTGATGCCCGGGCTGGACGCCGCGCGCGCGTCCGCGGCGATCGACGCGATGCAGGGCGTCAACCAGCGCATCCAGAACCCGGTGTTCCTGGCGGCGTTCCTGCTCGCGCCGGTCGCGGCCGCGGCGGCGGGCGTGCTGCTGCTGACCGCCGGACAGCGCTCGGCCGGCCTGCTCTTCCTGGCGGCCGCCGCCGTCTACGTGCTGGGCGCGCTGTTGCCGACGGTGGTCGTCAACGTGCCGATGAACAACGCCCTGGACGTCACGACGATCCCCTCCGATCCGGCCGAGGCCGCCCGGGTCTGGGCGGACTACTCCGGGCGCTGGACGACCTGGAACACCGTCCGCACCGTGTTCAGCGGCGCCGGTGTCCTGCTGATGGCGCTGGGCTGCTACGCGTGGGGCGCGAACCGCTGACCGCGCCGCGACGACAGGTCGGCCAGCGTGGCGGACGCGGCGGCGTGGCCGTGCCGGTCGCCGAGGGCCAGGAACTGCGCCGCCGCGCGCTCGGCCAGCCCGATCGCCTCGCCGCGCCGTCCCCGCGCCTGCGCGATGCACGCCGACTCCCTGAGCAGCCACGCCGCGCTGCGCCGGTCGTGCAGGTCGTCCAGCAGCCGCATGGCCCGCGTGCACGCCTCGGCCGCGCCGTCCACGTCGCCGAGCGTCAGCGAGCACCGGGACACGCGGCTGAGCGCGGTCGCCTCGAAATGAGGTTCGCGCAGCGTGCGCGCGACCCGCAGCGCGGTGCGGGCGGTGGTGAGCCCGTCCCGGTCGCGTCCCGACGCGGCCAGCGCGTCGGCGCGGGCGGCGAGCGCGATGATCTCGGCGTGATGGTCCTCGCTCGCGCGTGCCAGCCGCAGCGCCCGCGCAGCCAGGGCGGACGGCTCGGGCGCCGTCGCGTCGCCCGGCGCGGGGGCGGTGACGCGCACGAAGGTGAACGTGCTGAGCGCGTAGGTGAGCTCGCGGGTCATGCCGAGCCGTTCGAACGCCTCGGCGCACGCGGCCCACGTCCCGGCCGTCGTCGCGTGCGGCGCGGCGTACAGGCTGAGGATGCCCAGCCCGTACTCCTCCCGCCACATGATCGGTTCGTGGCCCGCGGCGCGGGCGGCGTCGCGCACCGCCTCGCGCAGCCGCCGCAGGGACGCGGCGGCGACCTGCCGGTGCAGCAGCGGCACCACCAGGTCCACCAGCCGTGCCGCCTCCTCCAGCAGCCCGGCCGCGCACGCCTGCTCCACCACCTGCCCCAGCAGCGCGCGGTGCGCGGCCAGCCACACGATCGGGTCGCCGGTCATCGGTGCCTCGCGACGGGGGAGAGGCACGGGGTCGTCGACGGGAAGGTCGTTGGAGGAGCGCGCCCGCGTGTCGCGCGCGGCGGCCGCCGTGCCCGCCAGGGCGCGCACGACCCTGGCGAGCGCGGCGCGGTTGCCGGGTGCGCGCGGGGGGCCGGCCAGCTCGGCGGCGAAGTCGGCGGTCAGTGCGGGCAGGCGGTAGCGGGGCTCGCCGGCCGGGTCCGCTCCGCCGGAGTGCAGCAGGTTCGCGTCGACCAGTGACTCCAGGGCGCGCGGCTCGTCGCCGTCGACCAGCAGCCGCAGCAGCCATCCGGGGACGTCCGCGTTCGCGAGCAGCCCGAGCCGTTCGAACGCCCGGCGGGCCGGGGCGTCCAGCGCGCCGTGCCCGGCGCGCAGCCCGGCCCGCACCTCCAGGCCGCCCAGGGCCAGCTCGTCCAGGCGCCGGCGGTGGTCCTCCAGGCGGCGGGCGAACGCGTCCAGCCGCGTCGAGGGCAGGACCGCCAGCCGGGCACCCGCGATCCGCAGCGCCAGCGGCAGATGCCCGCAGGCCGCGGCGACGCGGCGGGCCGCCCGCGGTTCGGCCGCCACCCGGGCGTCCCCGATCAGGCGGCGCAGCAGCGCGTCCGCCTCGTCCCCCGTGAACGGGCCGAGCCGCACGATCCGGTTGCCCGGCAGGCCCGTCAGCAGGCGCCTGCTGGTCACCAGGACCGCCGACCCGCGCGTACCCGGCAGCAGCGCCTCCACCTGCGCGGCTGCGGCGACGTCGTCCAGCACGAGTAGGACGCGCCGGTCGGCGAGTCGGCCCCGCAGCATCGCCGCCCGTGCCTGCAGCCCGCCGGGCATTTCCGCGGCCGGGACGCCCAGCGCGCGAAGGAGGTCGCCGGCCGCCTCGGCGGCGTCGCGGCCGGTCAGCGAGGCGTAGAGCTGGGCGTCGGGGAAGCGGTCCCGCAGCCGGTGCGCGGCGTGCACGGCCAGGGCGGTCTTGCCGACGCCGCTCTGCCCCGTCACGGTCACCACCGGCACGCCGGGCCCGTCGCCGTCCAGCAGGTCGCCCAGCCGGGCCAGCTCTCCCTCGCGTCCCACGAAGTCAGCGGCGGGGGAGGGCAGCTGGCACAGGCGGCGCCACGCGACGGCGGGCGGCGCCGCGGTGTCGGTGCGTGCGGGCGTGTCGGTGCGGGTGAGGATCGCCTGCCGTGCCCGCTGCAGTTCGTCACCGGGGTCCAGGCCCAGGTCGTCGCGCAAGACGGCCGCCGCCCGGTCGTACACCGCGAGCGCCTCGGCTTGGCGTCCCGACCGGTACAGCGCCCGCATCAGCAGCACGTGCAGCGGTTCGCGATGGGGGTTGGCCGCCGTCAGCGTCCGCAGCCCGGCGACCGCCGTCTCGTGCTGGCCCAGCAGCAGTTCCAGCTCGTAGCGCCGTTCGACCGCCTTCATGCAACGCTCGGTGAGCTGCGGGACGTCCTCGGTGTGCAGTGACGCCGACGCCACGTCCGCCAGGATCGGGCCGCGCCACAGCGACGTCGCGTCCCGCAGCGCCTTCAGCGCGGCCGCCGGATCGCCGTCGCGTCGCGCCCGCTCGGCCCGCGCGGTCAGCTCGTCGAAACGCCGCAGGTCGTCCGGCCCGGCGGTGATGAGGTAGCCGTCGGGCCTGGTGCCGATGACCGTGGGGTCGTCCAGCGCGCGACGCAGCCGCAGCACGTGCACCTGCAGCGTGCCGCGCGCGTCCGACGGCGGGTCGTCGCCCCACAGCCGGTCGATGAGCGTCGTGACGGGGACGAGCCGCCCGGCGCGCAGCAGCAGGCAGGCCAGCACGGTGCGCTGCCGTCCCGAGGTCAGCGGGATCTCCCGGCCGTCGCGCACGACCTGCAGGGGCCCCAGCACCCGGAACTCCATGCGGTTCTTTCTACGCCAGATCCGCCGCGAAAGCAGCCCTTAGGCGACACGTAGGCGGCGAGTAGGCGCCCGCGGGTCTACTGACCCGCCGTCATCGTCGAGCGGAAACCCAGGGGGCGCGCGAATATGGGGGAACTGACCGGCGGGGCGGCACTGGCGGCCGACCCCACACTGAACGACTTCGGCAAGGACCCGTGGTGGCTGGTCGGCGGCAAGGCCGTAGCCGTCTTCGCGCTGCTCCTGCTGACGGTGCTGCTGACGATGTGGGTCGAGCGGCGCGTCATCGGCCGGATGCAGCTGCGCGTCGGGCCGAACCGCGCCGGGCCGTTCGGCCTGCTGCAGGGCCTGGCCGACGCGTTGAAGCTGGCGCTCAAGGAGGACATCGTCCCGCGCCGCGTCGACCGGGTGGTGTTCGTGCTGGCGCCGGTCATCGTGACCGCGCCGGCGTTCGTGGCGTTCTCCGTCATCCCGCTGGGGCCGATGGTGTCGGTCTTCGGCCACCGCACGCCGCTGCAGCTCACCGACCTGCCGGTGGCGGTGCTGCTGGTGCTGGCCACCGCCTCGCTGGGCGTGTACGGCGGGGTGCTGATGGGCTGGTCGTCGATGTCGCCGTACGCGCTGCTGGGCGGGCTGCGCAGCACCGCCCAGGTCATCTCCTACGAGATCGCGATGGCGCTGTCGTTCGTGGCGGTGTTCCTGTTCGCCGGGACGATGTCCACGTCCGAGATCGTGGCGGCGCAGTCGGGCACCTGGTACGTGGTGCTGCTGTTCCCCTCGTTCGCCGTCTACGTGATCACGATGATGGGCGAGTCGGGACGCATTCCCTTCGACCTGCCCGAGGGCGAGGGGGAGATCGTCGGCGGCGTTCACACCGAGTACTCGTCGCTGAAGTTCGCGATGTTCTTCCTCGCCGAGTACGTCAGCCTGACCACGCTGTCGGCGCTGTGCACCACGCTGTTCCTGGGCGGCTGGCGCGCGCCCGCGCCGATCTCCACGGTGTGGGAGGGCGCCAACCAGGGCTGGTGGCCGCTGCTGTGGTTCCTGGTCAAGGTGTGGGGGTTCATCTTCTTCTTCATCTGGCTGCGCGGCACCCTGCCTCGGGTCCGCTACGACCAGCTGATGAAGCTCGGCTGGAAGGTGCTGATGCCGTTCTCCCTGGGGTGGATCCTCGTGGTCGCGACCATCCGGGCGTTCCGCAACGAGGGCTACGACACCGGGCGGATCATGCTGATCACGGCGTTCGCCGCGGGAGCCGTGCTGGTCGTCACGTTCGTGTGGGAGGTGCTGCGGGGCCGCGGGGAGCCGCCGGCGCGCGCCGGCGCCGAACTCGTCCCGCCCGCCGCGGCCGGCTTCCCCGTGCCGCCGCTGGACGCGCCGCACTACCACGGCCGCCGGTGAGCACGACGAGAGCGGACTTTCTCCCCTAGAGCACACCAATCCCTCTAGAGCGTCTCTTCGCCCCCTAGGGTGGCGGATCGTTACAGACCGTGCGCATGGTGCACTACCATGCGCATGGGTCAAACGATCATATTGCGGGCACATGTCCGCAGGTCCGGGCCCGTGACGGGGGCCGAGCGGACGGGCGCAGAGGGAGAGGTCATGGACGTCGAACGGACGACACTGCCGGGGATCGGGTTGCGGCACGTGCTCACCACCAGCCGCGGCCGCCAGATCGGGGTGGTGACGCACCGCACCGACCGACGTGACCTCGTCATCTACGACAAGGAGGACCCGGACACCTGCGTGGTGTCGGTCGCGCTGACCGGCGAGGAGGCCAACGCGCTGGCCGAGCTGCTCGGCTCGGGCCGGGTCGTGGAGCGCCTGGCCGAGCTGCACCGCGAGGTGGAGGGCCTGGTCACCGAGCAGTTCCCGATCGCCGCGGGCTCGCCGTTCGACGGGCGCCCGCTCGCCGACACCCAGGCGCGCACCCGCACCGGCGCGTCCATCGTCGCCGTGGTGCGCGAGGGCCGCGTGCACGCCAGCCCCCGCCCCCACTTCGTCTTCCACGAGGGCGACACCGTCGTCGTGGTCGGCACCGCGGAGGGCACCGCCGCCGTCGCCGAGATCCTGGCGAGCGGGTGAGGCGGGGATGCACTCTGCCGTTCAGCTCATCGAACTCGGTGCGATCATCCTGGCCCTCGGCCTGCTGGGCGCCGTGGCCGTGCGGTTCTCGATCTCGGCGATCCCGCTGTACCTGGTGGCCGGGCTGGCGTTCGGCTCCGGCGGCGTGCTGCCGCTGACGACCAGCGAGGAGTTCGTCTCCATCGGCGCCGAGGTCGGGGTGATCCTGCTGCTGTTCACCCTCGGCCTGGAGTACACCGCCGGCGAGCTGGTCGGCACGCTGCGCACCTCGGCGCCGGTCGGGCTGGCCGACCTGGTGCTGAACGCCGCGCCCGGCGTGGTGGCGGCGCTGCTGCTCGGCTGGGGCCCGGTCGCGGCCGTCGTCATGGGCGGCGTCACCTACGTCACCTCCTCCGGCATCACCGCCAAGGTGATGGGCGACCTGGGCTGGCTGGGCAACCGGGAGACCCCCAGGGTGCTGTCGGTGCTGGTCTTCGAGGACCTGGCGATGGCCGCCTACCTGCCCATCCTCACCACGCTGCTGGCCGGGGCCGGGCTGGTGGCCGGGGCCACCACTCTGGCGATCGCCGCCGCCACCATCACCGTGATCCTGGTCGTCGCGCTGCGCTGGGGACGCCTGGTGGAGCGGTTCGTCGCCAGCCCCACCGACGAGGTGCTGCTGCTGAAGGTGCTCGGCCTGACGCTGCTGGTCGCCGGGCTGGCCCAGCAGCTGCAGGTGTCGGCGGCGGTCGGCGCGTTCCTGGTGGGCATCGCACTGTCGGGGCCGCTGGCGCACTCGGCGCGCGAGGTGCTCACGCCGCTGCGGGACCTGTTCGCCGCGGTGTTCTTCGTCTTCTTCGGCCTGCACACCGACCCGGCCGAGCTGCCGCCCGTGCTCGGCGTGGCCGCGCTGCTCGCCGTGGCCGGGATCGCGACCAAGCTGGCCACCGGCTGGCTGGCCGCGCGCCAGGCGGGCGTGGCCGCCACCGGCCGGCTGCGCGCCGGGGCCGCGCTGGTGCCGCGCGGCGAGTTCAACATCGTCATCGCCGGGCTGGCCGTCTCCGCCGGGATCAACCCGCGGCTCGGGCCGCTGGCCGCCGCGTACGTGCTGATCCTGGCGATCGCCGGGCCGCTGCTGGCCCGCGGCGCCGAGCCGCTCGCCCGCAAGCTGCGCCACAAGCACCGGCCCGAGAAGGCGATCGACGACGACGCGCCCATCCTCGGACGCTCCGACGGAGGCTCGGACGGGCGCTCTGACGGAGGCTCCGCCGGGCGCTCCGACGCCGACGACGACGATCCCAGCCCGGCCGCGCGCACCGTCGGCTGACCGGCCGATGAATTCCAGGGACGCACCAGGTCTGTTCCGGTGAGGATGAGGTCCGGGGGCGCCGTGCGCGTCACGGCGGCCCCGGACGCCGCAACGAACAGAGGAGCGATCCCCATGAACGCCGCACCCGACCTCGGACCGGCCGCCCGCCGCCTGGGCGACCTGGTCGCCGGCGCCCCCGACGACCGGCTCGCCGCCCCGACGCCCTGCGCGGAGTACACCGTGGGCGACCTGATCGACCACATCGGCGGGCTGGCGCTGGGATTCACCTACGCGGCGACCAAGAGCGCCGGCGAGGGCACCGACGGCCGCCCGTCCGGCGACGCCTCCCGCCTCGGCGACGCCTGGCGCACCGAGATCCCCCAACGGCTGGGCGCGC
Organism: Actinomadura sp. NPDC047616; assembly: GCF_040642915.1. Classification (NCBI taxonomy): domain Bacteria; kingdom Bacillati; phylum Actinomycetota; class Actinomycetes; order Streptosporangiales; family Thermomonosporaceae; genus Actinomadura; species Actinomadura sp. NPDC047616. The sequence goes on along the minus strand of NZ_JBEYTB010000016.1, from coordinate 63,177 downwards.
TCGCCGACGCCTGGCGCGACCCGGCCGCCTGGACCGGCATGACGCAGGCGGGGGGCGTCAAGCTGCCCGGCGAGGTGGCGGGCATGTTCGCGCTGGACGAGCTGGTCGTGCACGGCTGGGACCTGGCCCGCGCCATCGGCCGCCCCTACGAGCCCGCGGCGGCCGAGGTGGAGGCCTGTCTGGCGCTGCTGACCGGCATGGCCGGGCAGATCGACGGCGAGAGCCCCTTCGGGCCGCCGGTCCGCGTGCCCGACGCCGCCCCGCCGCTCGACCGGCTCGTCGGCCTCACCGGACGCGACCCCGCCTGGACGCCCTCGGCCGCCTGACCACGGGCCGCATGCTCGTCCGGTGTCTTTCCGTTCGCCGGAAAGGCGCCTTCTGCGCGCCGGGGGCCGTGCCCGAAGCTTCCGGGTGACCGTCCCCCCGGCCCCCGGCGGCGCCGAAGGAGAGCAGAGCATGCCCGTGCAGGATCTTCCCCGTACCGAGGTTGACCTGGACGTCGTCCTGGAGAGCAGGCGGCCCGTCGCCGACGACGTGGTGCTGCTGACGCTGCGCCGCCCGGACGGCGAGCCGTTCCCCTCCTGGGAACCCGGCGCGCACGTCGACCTGGTGCTCGCCCCCGGCCTGGTCCGCCAGTACTCGCTGTGCGGCGACCCCGCCGACCGGTCGGTGCTGCGGATCGCGGTGCTGCGGGAACGGGACGGCCGCGGCGGCTCCCGGCACGTGCACGAACGGCTGGCCGAAGGCGACCGGCTGGTGGTCCGCGGCCCCCGCAACCACTTCCCGCTGGTCGCGGCGGACCGCTACCTGTTCATCGCGGGCGGCATCGGCATCACGCCGATCGTGCCGATGCTGGCCGCCGCCCAGGCGTCCGGCGCCGACTGGAGGCTCGTGTACGGGGGCCGCACGCGCGCGACCATGGCCTTCCGCGCCGACCTGGAACGCGCGTACGGCGACCGCGTCAGCGTCCGTCCCCAGGACGAGACGGGCCTGCTCGATCTCGACGCCCTGCTCGGCGTGCCCGACGACCGCACCAAGGTGTACTGCTGCGGCCCCGAGCCGCTGCTGGCCGCGGTGGAGGAGCGCTGCGCCGCCTGGCCGCCCGGCGCCCTGCACGTCGAACGCTTCACCCCCAAGGACGACACCGGCCCGCGCGAGTCGTTCGAGGTGGAGCTGGCGCGCTCCGGCAGGACGCTGACCGTGCCGCCCGGCAAGTCCATCCTGCAGGTGGTGGAGGAGGCGGGCCTCCAGGTGCTGTCGTCCTGCCGGGAGGGCACGTGCGGCACCTGCGAGACCGAGGTGCTCGACGGCGAGCCGGACCACCGCGACTCGGTGCTCACCGACGAGGAACGCCGCTCCGGCGAGATCATGATGATCTGCGTCTCCCGCGCCCGCGGCGCCCGCCTCACCCTCGACCTGTGAGCCCCCGCTCCCGCCTTCTCACCACGACGACCCGCCCCTCAGGACCACACGTCCCTCACGCCGACGTGCCGCTCACGACGACGCGGAGGCGGTGCGGCCGCGCAGGCCGTCCTGGGCGTGCGCCCGGTCGAACGACGCGGAGACCTCCCGCTCGGCCGCCGCGCGGTCCTGCCAGCCGCGCACGTCGGACTCCTTGCAGGGCTCCAGCTCCTTGTAGATGTCGAAGAAGTGGCCGATCTCGGCCAGCACGTGCGCGGGCACGTCGGCCAGCTCCCGCAGCTCCGCGTACCGGGGGTCGCGCGCGGGCACGGTGAGGATCTTGGCGTCCGGTCCCTGCTCGTCCAGCATCCAGAACACCCCGAGCGGCCGGACCGAGACCAGGCAGCCGGGGAACGTCGGCTCCTCCAGCAGCGCCATGGCGTCCAGCGCGTCCCCGTCCTCGGCGCGCGTGCCGGGGATGAAACCGTAGTCGACCGGATACTGCGTCGCGGTGAACAGCAGCCGGTCGAGCCGGATGCGTCCCAGCCCGTGGTCCATCTCGTACTTGTTGCGCGACCCCTTCGGGATCTCCACGACGATGTCGAACTCCACCCCCGCCTCCTTGGTTCTACCGCGTGCCCGCGCGCTCCTGCCCGAGCCGTCCCGCCACCGCCACGGCGGCCGCGCCCACGGCGGTCACGGCCGCGGCGCGGCGCAGCGCGTGCCCGCCGCCGTCCCAGCCGCCGTGCACCGAGCCGGTGTCGACCGTGGGCGTGTGCACGATCCCCGACGTGGCCGGGGCCAGGTCCTTGCGCGACAGGTGGTGACGGTCCACCTGCCGGGCCATGCCGCGCTCCAGCATCCGCCGGTTCAGCCGGGCCTGCAGCCGCACCAGGCGACCGGCGCGGCCGACCACCACCTCCGGGACGGGCGAGCGCAGCAGCCCGACGATCGCCCGCGCCACGCTCTCGGGCGCGTACACCGGCGGCATCGCCACGACCCGGCGGCCGGTGTAGTTGGCCGCGTGCTGGAACAGCGGCGTGTCGATCGTGGCGGGCAGCACCGTGCACACCTTCACCTTGTGCTCGCCCCGCACCCGCAGCTCCTGGCGGATGCTGGCGCTCAGTGCGGACACCGCGGCCTTGGACATCGTGTACGCGGTCGAGTACGGCTGCGGCGCGACCGCCGCCACCGACGACACGTTCACCAGCACGCCCCGCCTGGCGCGGCGCAGGTACGGCAGCGCCGCCCGCGCACCGTGCACGTAGCCCATCACGTTGACGTCCAGGACGCGGCGGAAGTCCTCCAGCGGCACGTCCTCGAACGGCCCGAACAGCGACACCGCCGCCGCGTTCACCCACATGTCGACGCGGCCGAAGCGGCCGGCGGCCCGCCGCGCCAGCTCCTCGACCGACCGGTCGTCGGTGACGTCGGTGGGCACGACCAGCGCCTGCCCGCCCCGCCGGCGGCACTCGACCGCGACCTCCTCCAGCGCGTGCCCGCGGCGGGCCGCCAGCACCACCGCCGCGCCCTTGTCCGCGAAGGCCAGCGCGGTGGCGCGGCCGATGCCGCTGGACGCGCCGGTGATCACGACGACGGCGTTCTTGGCTCTCACACGGACCTCCTTCGCACTGGCGCACCGGCCGGTCCGGCCGTGCCGGTCCGACCGGGGCCGACCGGGGCCGACCGTGCGGCCACATACCCGAGGCCGCGCGTGACATGCGGACACGCGCGGGGTACCCGGCGCGTTGTCCGAACAATGGTGATTTGGCCGTCCACGCCCGACCGTCCGGAGCGATCATCCGGCGCGGCCGCGGGGTCACGTCGGAGGCGTGCAGACGTTGTCCAGCAGCAGGCCGCTCAGCCGCAGCAGCTCCTTGCGGGGGTCCCACAGGCCGGGCGCGTCGGTGCCCGCGCCGCGGTACGGCTGCTCCAGCCACTGCTGCAGCCCGCGCGCCTCGGCCGCGTCGTCCCCCGACCCGTCGGGCAGGCTCCGCACCAGCCCGGCCAGCATGTCCAGCTGCCGGGCGTAGCCGTCCCGGAAACGCGCGTCGAGGAGCGCGCCGTCCGGGTCGGTCCGCGACGCCTCCCGCAGCGCGTCGGCGATCGAGCGCACGTACGTGGCGGTGTGGTCGAGGGTGTCCATCAGCCGCAGCGACCGCCAGGCGCCGTGCCCGTCGGCCCGCCGCCGGCGCAGCTTGACGCGGGGATTGGCGCGCAGGCTGTCGCGTCCCTGCTCGCACGCCCGGTACGCGCCGTGGTGGCTGTGGCGCAGCCGCCGTTCGCGTTCCCCCCACCGGGTCCACCCGTCCTCCGCGTCGCCGGCGCCGGGCGGCCGGGTCAGGGACGCCAGCTCCTCCAGCGCGCACGCCAGCTGTTCCTTGAGGTCCCGGACGGCGGCGTCGGCGCGTCCGATGTGCAGGGGCGGGAAGACCAGCGTGTTGACCGCCAGCCCCACGGCCAGGCCCACCCCCACGTCGCCCAGCCGCGGCACCACGTACGACATGACCTCGTGCCCGCCGACGAGCAGCGCGAACAACGCCGTGAACGGCACCTGCGGCGCCTGGTCCCCGAACCCGTGCCAGCTCGACACCAGCAGCGCGACGGCCACCACCACCGCGATGCCGGCCGGGTTCGGCCCGACCGTCATCCCGACAGGGATCGCCAGCAGCGCGCCGACGAGGAACCCGGCCGCGTACGCCAGGCTCTCGCGCAACGAGCGCGCCACCGTCGGGTACACGCCGAGCAACGCCGCCAGCGGCGCGAAGTACGGCTGCCGATGCCCCATCAGGTACCGGGCCGCCAGCCACGCCAGCACGGACGCCAGCACGGCCTTGACCACGATGTGCAGCCGTCCCCGCCAGTAGTGCCACCGGCCGGGCGTCGCCGCCGCCCGCCGGACCACCTCGTCCACTCGACCCGTCACACGATCCGCTCCAAGCACGCGAGGCCCATTACCCGGCCGGAACGCGCCTATCCGGGCACGAAGTGTGATCCGGAGCGTCCCGTCCGTCCCGGACGCGGCGACGCCCGGGACGGACGGGACGGACGGGCGGCGGGTCAGGCGTCCGACGGGGTGATCGGCAGGTAGACGCGGCCGCCGGACGCGGTGAACTCGGCGGCCTTCTCACGCATCCCCGCCGCCAGCGCCTCGGACTCGGGCAGCGCCCGCTCCTCGGCGTACCGGCGCACGTCCTGTGTGATCTTCATCGCACAGAAGTGCGGCCCGCACATCGAGCAGAAGTGCGCGGTCTTGGCGGGCTCGGCCGGGAGCGTCTCGTCGTGGAAGGCGCGGGCGGTGTCGGGGTCCAGGGAGAGGTTGAACTGGTCCTCCCAGCGGAACTCGAACCGCGCGTCCGACAGCGCGTCGTCCCACGCCTGCGCGCCCGGATGCCCCTTGGCCAGGTCCGCGGCGTGCGCGGCGATCTTGTAGGCGATCACGCCCGCCTTGACGTCGTCGCGGTCCGGCAGGCCCAGGTGCTCCTTGGGCGTGACGTAGCACAGCATCGCGGTGCCGTACCAGCCGATCATCGCCGCGCCGATCGCGGAGGTGATGTGGTCGTAGCCGGGCGCGATGTCGGTGGTCAGCGGGCCCAGCGTGTAGAACGGCGCCCCGTCGCACAGCTCCCGCTGCAGGTCGACGTTCTCCTTGATCTTGTGCATGGGGACGTGCCCCGGGCCCTCGTTCATCACCTGGTTGTCGTACTCGGCGGCGATCCGGGTGAGCTCGCCCTGCGTGCGCAGCTCGGCGAACTGCGCCTCGTCGTTGGCGTCGGCGATCGACCCGGGGCGCAGCCCGTCGCCCAGCGACCAGGTGATGTCGTAGGCGGCGAAGATCTCGCACAGCTCGCGGAAGTTGGTGTAGAGGAAGTTCTCCTCGTGGTGCGCCAGGCACCACGCCGCCATGATCGACCCGCCGCGCGACACGATGCCGGTCTTGCGGCGCGCGGTCAGCGGGACGTACCGCAGCAGCACCCCGGCGTGCACGGTCATGTAGTCCACGCCCTGCTCGGCCTGCTCGATGACGGTGTCGCGGAAGATCTCGTAGGTCAGCTCGGCCGGGTCGCCGCCGACCTTCTCCAGCGCCTGGTACAGCGGCACCGTCCCCACCGGGACGGGCGAGTTGCGCAGGATCCACTCGCGCGTGGTGTGGATGTCGCGTCCGGTGGACAGGTCCATGACCGTGTCGGCGCCCCACCGCGTCGCCCAGGTCATCTTCTCCACCTCCTCCTCGATGGAGGAGGTCACCGCGGAATTGCCGATGTTCGCGTTGACCTTGCAGAGGAAGCGGGAGCCGATCACCATCGGCTCGGACTCGGGATGGTTGACGTTGGCGGGCAGCACCGCCCGTCCCGCCGCCAGTTCCGCGCGGACCACCTCGGGCGCCACCCCCTCGCGCAGCGCCGCGAACTCCATCTCCGGTGTGATCTCCCCGCGCCGCGCGTACGCCCGCTGCGTCACCGCCCCGCCGGTGGCCCGGCGCGGCCGGCGCGGCGGGAAGGCCCCCTGGTCACGCAGCGGATCGGCGGACCGGCGGCCATCGTCCTCCAGACGGACGGGCCGCCCCTCGTACTCGGCGGTGTCGCCGCGTTCGGCGATCCACCCGGCCCGCAGGGCGGGCAGGCCGCGCCGCACGTCGACGACGTGGCCCGGATCGGTGTACGGCCCGGAGGTGTCGTACAGCACCACCGTCGCGCCGTTGGTCAGCGCCACCTCCCGCATGGGGACGCGCACGTCGGGACGCGACCCGACGAGATACGTCCTGCGGGCGGGACGGGCGTCGTGGACAGGTGTGGACACGCTGTCGGTCATGATGACGTGATCTCTCCCTACGCCGGCATTACCCGGTCAGGTTCCAGCGGTCGGCGGCCGTCTCAGCCGCGATCTCAGCCCGGTTCGCCGGGCCCCCGCGATCTGTCGCGCCGACGCTAACCCGCCGCACCCCCGTTGCCGCAACCCCGGGACATGAGGTAAAGCAGCGCCGCCGCCGTCGACCCCGAGCCGATCTCGCCCCGGGCCGCCGGCTCCGGCGCGGACGCCAGCGGGACCCACTCGATCCGCTCGGCCTCCACGTCGGCCGGATCGCCGGCGCCGTCGGCGGTGAAGATGTGATGAACGCCATCGTGCACGCCCGGCGACGGGTGGACGTCCAGCAGATGCCGCAGCGGGCCCGGGCGCCACCCGGTCTCCTCGACCAGCTCGCGGGCGGCGGCGTCGGCGGGGTCCTCACCCGGCTCGACCCGCCCGCCGGGGATCTCCCAGCCCCACCGGTCGGTGATGACCCGGTGCCGCCAGATCAGCAGCACACGGCCGTGTCCGTCCAGCGCGGCGACGCCGGCGGCCGGACGCACCCGCAGCAGATGGTGGTCGAAGCGCCGCCCGTCGGGCAGCTCGACGTCGGCCAGCCGGACGGACATGAAGGGGCTGTCGTAGACGGTCCGCTCGCCGTGCAGGGTCCACCGCATGGGCCGGACGCTATCGGGGGCTTTCGCAAGCTGACCGGTAGGGTCAGGATCTAGGGGACAGAGATGCGTGTCCTGCCTGGCCGGTGGGCCCGGACCGAGGAGAGCGAGCGCGTCAGTGATGGCAGTCGTTGGCGGGGGGACGGGGGGCGTGACGCCCCGAGCCGGACGTGGAGCGTCGCCACCCGGTGCACCGGGGGCCGGGGGGCCGCTGCGCGAGCAGCCGCCTCCCGAGAGGGACGACTTCGCGACGGCGTCCGGCCGGATCTGGACGATACCGAACATCCTGAGCTTCGCGCGCCTGCTCGGCGTGCCGCTGTTCCTGTGGCTGGTACTGGTCGGCGCCGACTGGTGGGCGCTGGGCGTGCTGGTGTTCGCCGGCCTGTCGGACTGGCTGGACGGCCGCCTGGCGCGCGCCCTCAACCAGACCAGCAAGCTCGGCATGGTGCTGGACCCGGCCGCCGACCGGCTCTACATCCTGGTCACCCTGATCGGCCTGACCGTCCGCGACGTGATCCCGCTGTGGCTGGTGATCCTGCTCGTCGGCCGGGAGGTCGCGATCACGCCGATCATGCCGCTGATGCGGCGCCTGGGATACGGCGGGACGCTGCCGGTGCACTTCGTGGGCAAGGCCGCCACGCTGTGCCTGCTGTACGCCTTCCCGCTGCTGCTGCTGGGCGACCACGACGGCGCCGTGGCCACCACCGCCAAGATCGTCGGCTGGTGCTTCGCGATCTGGGGGACGGGCCTGTACTGGTGGGCCGCGGCCCTGTACTGGTGGCAGACGCGGCAGCTCATGCTGGCCGGGCCCGCCGGGGACGTCCCCGCCGGGGAACGAACCGGTGGAGAACGAACCGGCGCAGAACCAACCGGCGGGGAACGAACCGGCCGGGACGGGGAAGAACCCACGGGGGAGGCGCCCGCGGGTGAACCACCCGGGCGGCACCAGCACGGCGACGCGTCCGGCGCGCCGCCTCCGGCGGACGGGAGCCCCCCGTCCGGTGAACAGGAGGGAGCGGATAAACCCCGATGAAGGCCGTCGTGATGGCGGGCGGTGAGGGGACGCGGCTGCGCCCGATGACCGCCAACCAGCCCAAGCCCCTGCTCCCGCTCGTCAACCGGCCGATCATGGAACACGTGCTGCGGCTGCTCAAACGGCACGGGTTCACCGAGACCGTGGTGACCGTGCAGTTCCTGGCCGCGCTGATCCGCAACTACTTCGGCGACGGCGAGGAGCTGGGCATGGCGCTCAGCTACGCCACCGAGGACGTGCCGCTGGGCACCGCCGGCAGCGTCAAGAACGCCCAGGAGGCGCTGCGCGACGACCGCTTCCTGGTGATCTCCGGGGACGCGCTCACCGACATCGACCTGACCGACATGGTCCGCGCGCACGAGCGCAACGGCGCCCTGGTCACCATCGGGCTCAAGCGGGTGCCCGACCCGCTGGAGTTCGGCATCATCATCGTGGACGACGAGGGCCGCGTCCAGCGGTTCCTGGAGAAGCCCACCTGGGGCCAGGTGTTCTCCGACACCGTCAACACCGGCATCTACGTCATGGAGCCGGAGGTGCTCGACCACGTCGCCGCCGGCGAGCCGGTCGACTGGTCCGGCGACGTGTTCCCCGAGCTCGTCGCGCGCGGCGCGCCGATCTACGGGTACATCGCCGACTGCTACTGGGAGGACGTCGGCACCCACGACAGCTACCTCAAGGCGCAGGCCGACATGCTGTCCGGGCTCGTCGACGTCGATCTGGGCGGGTTCGAGCTGTCACCCGGGGTGCGCGTGGCCGAGGGCGCCGAGGTCGACGCCGAGGCGGTGCTGAAGGGCCCGCTGTACGTCGGCGACTACGCCAAGGTCGAGGCCGGGGTGGAGCTGCGCGAGTTCACCGTCCTCGGCAGCAACGTGGTGGTCAAGGAGGGCGCGTTCCTGCACCGCGCGATCGTGCACGACAACGTGTTCGTCGGCCCCTCGGCCACCCTGCGCGGCTGCGTGATCGGCAAGAACACCGACATCATGGCCGGTGCCCGCGTCGAGGAGGGCGTGGTGGTCGGCGACGAGTGCGTCATCGAGGCCGAGGCGTACCTGTCCAACCAGGTCAAGGTGTACCCGTTCAAGACCGTCGAGGCCGGCGCGGTGGTCAACACCAGCGTGATCTGGGAGTCGCGCGGGCAGCGCACCCTGTTCGGCCCGCGCGGGGTGTCCGGCCTGGTCAACGTGGAGATCACCCCCGAGCTGGCGGTGCGGCTGGCCAGCGCCTACGCCACCACGCTCACCAAGGGCAGCACCGTCACCACCGGCCGCGACGCCTCCCGCGCCGCCACCACCCTCAAGCGCGCCGTGATCAGCGCGCTGACCTCCAGCGCCATCAACGTCCGCGACCTGGAGGCGTGCCCGCTGCCGATGGCCCGCCACGAGACCGCGCGCGAGGAGTGCGCGGGCGGCATCTACATCCGCACCACCCCCGGCGACCCGCAGGGCGTGGACATGCTGTTCATGGACGCCGACGGCGCCGACCTGTCCCAGGCCGCCCAGCGCAAGCTGGAGCGGGTGTTCGGCCGCCGGGAGTACCGGCGCGCCTTCCCCGGCGAGATCGCCGAGCTGACCTATCCGGCCCGCACCGTCGGCACCTACACCCACGAGCTGCTGCGCGACGTCGACATGTCCGGGGTGCGCGAGGCCGGGCTGAAGATCGTGCTGGACTGCGCGGGCGGCACCACCTCGCTGGTGCTGCCGACGCTGCTGGGCAGGGTCGGGGTGGAGGTGCTGACCCGCAACAACGCCCTGGACGAGGCCAACCCCACAGAGACGCTCGCCGAGCGCATGCGCGACCTGCAGCGCCTGGGCGAACTGGTGTCCTCGGCGCGCGCGGCGTTCGGCGTGCGGTTCGACCCGGTGGGGGAGCGGATCTCGCTGGTCGACGAGAACGGCGAGCTGATCGGCGACGGCCGGGCCCTGCTGGTCATGCTGGACCTGGTGGCCGCCGAACGGCGCGGCGGACGGGTCGCGCTGCCGGTCACCACCACCCGCGTCGCCGAGCAGGTCTGCCGCTTCCACGGCGTGCAGGTCGAGTGGACCTCCACCGCCCAGGACGTGCTCACCCGCGCCGCCGCCCAGCCCGGGGTGATCTTCGCCGGGGACGGCCGCGGCGGCTTCATCATGCCGGAGTTCAGCACCACGGTGGACGGCATCGCCGCGTTCGTCCGCCTGGTCGGCCTGGTCGCGCGGACCCGGCTGACGTTGTCGCAGATCGACCGGCGCATCCCCGAGGCGCACCTGCTCAGCCGCTCGGTGCCCACCCCGTGGGCGGCCAAGGGCGGCGTGATGCGGCATGTGGTGGAGGCGGCGGGCGACCGCACGATCGACACCACCGACGGCGTGCGCGTCGTCGAGGACGACGGCCGCTGGGTTCTGGTGCTGCCCGACCCCGCCCAGCCCGTCACCCGCCTGTGGGCCGAGGGCCCCGACGCCGACTCCACACAGGCCCTGCTGGAGGAGTGGGCCGCCGTCGTCGAACGCGCCGGCACCTAGCCCGCCGGCACCTTGCCCGCCGGAACGCGCCGGCGTCTGGCCCCAAGATCACGGCAACCGCTAGCATCGAGGGACATTTCCGGCAGGGGGGTTCGATGATTTCCTTCGGTGCGTTTCTCGGCATCGCGGCGGTGGCGCTCGGCCTGGTGCTGACGCCCGGCCCGAACATGATCTACCTGGTGTCCAGGTCGATCATTCAGGGCCGCCGGGCCGGGCTCATCTCGCTGGGCGGGGTGGCGACCGGCTTCGTCCTCTACGTCGTCGCCGCCACCGTCGGTCTGACCGCGGTGTTCACGCTGGTCCCCGCCGTCTACACCGCGATCAAACTGGCCGGTGCCGCCTACCTGCTGTGGCTGGCCTGGCAGGCCCTGCGCCCCGGCGGAACGGCGGTGTTCGCGCCGCGCGACCTGCCCGCCGACCCGCCGCGCCGCCTGTTCGTCATGGGCCTGGTCACCAACCTGCTCAACCCGAAGATCGCCATCCTGTACGTGTCGCTGCTGCCGCAGTTCGTCGACCCCGCGCGCGGCCACGTCGCCGCGCAGAGCCTGCTGCTCGGCCTGACCCAGATCGCCATCGCGATCACCGTCAACGGCCTGATCGTGCTGGGCGCGGGCTCGATCGCCCGGTTCCTGGCCCGCCGCCCGGCCTGGCAGCGCGTCCAGCGGTACGTGATGGGCTCGGTCCTGGCCGGCCTCGCGGTGCACCTGGGCCTCGACCGCTCCCGCGCCGCCGCCGTGACGCCCTGACGCGCGGGCGTGACTTCCTGACGCGCGGTCGTGACGGCCGGCCCCGGCGGCGGCGCCGTCCTCCACGTGCGGTCGCCGCGCCCGCGCGGCGGCACGTCCGCCTCCCGCGATGGAGGTCACAGCGGCTGACCTGCGCGTCGTCCCCCGCGGCCTTGCCATGATGGGGCGGTGATCAGCCGAAGACCCGACGCCCCCGGCAGCGGCCGGGAACGTCCGGACGCCACCATGTCGCTGCTGGCCGACCTGTTCGCCGGCAGGCTGCTCGACCCCGGCTACGCCGACGCCGCCGCCCGCCGCGCCGCCGCCGGCGACCTCGCCCCGCGCGGGCGCCTGCGCGGCACCGGCGTGCTGCTGGTCCTGGTGCTGGTCGGCGTGCTGCTGGCCGCCGCGTCCGCGGAGGTGCGGCGCAGCCAGCCGGTCGCCGCCGAGCAGCGGTCCCGGCTCGTCGCGCAGATCCGCGCCCGCACCGGCGACAACGACGCCCTGCAGCAGCGGCTGGAACAGGCCCGCGACGAGACCGAGCGCGCCCGCGCCATGGCGCTGGCCCGCAGCGCCGAGGGACGCCGCGTGCGCGGCGAGCTGTCCACGGCCGCGGCCGCCGCCGCGGCCACCCCCATCTCCGGGGACGGCCTGGTCGTCACCGTCGACGACGCCGACCGGGCCGAGCAGGGCGACCGGCGCGGCGACGAGGGCCGGGTCTATGATCAGGACCTTCAGGTGCTGGTCAACGGGCTGTGGGCGGCCGGGGCCGTCGCCATCGCCGTCAACGGCCAGCGGCTCACCCCGACCACCGCGATCCGCTCGGCGGGGGAGGCCGTGCTGGTGGACTACCGTCCGCTCAGCGGCCCCTACCGGGTGACCGCCGTCGGCGACCCCGGCCGGATGCTCGACGCCTTCGGCGGCTCGGCCGCCGACCGCCGGCTGCGCGCGCTGGAGGACCGCTTCGGCATCCGCTACCGGGTCCGCCGCGTGGAGGGGCTGCGGCTGCCCGCCGCGGGCGTCCTGAGGCTGCGGCACGCCCGCGCGGCCGGCTCGTGAGGGGGAGGACAGTGGAACAGGAGACCCGGTCGTGATCGCGCTCATCGGCCTGGTGATCGGGGTGGCGCTCGGCCTGCTGCTGGACCCGGCCGTCCCGCTGTGGCTGCAGCCCTACCTGCCGATCGCGATCGTGGCGGCGCTGGACGCCCTGTCCGGCGGCGTGCGGGCCCGGCTGGAGGGCGTCTTCGACGAGAAGGTGTTCGTCGTCTCGTTCGTCAGCAACACCGTGATCGCGGCGCTGATCGTCTTCCTGGGCGACCAGCTCGGGGTGGGCTCGCAGCTGTCCACCGGCGTGGTGGTCGTGCTCGGCATCCGCATCTTCTCCAACGCGGCCGCCATCCGCCGCAAGCTGTTCGGCGCATGAGCGGCGCACCCGACGACACGACCGCCGCGCCCGTCGGTACGTCCGGCGAGTCCGGCGACACGACCGCCGCGTCCGGCGAGCGGCCCGGAGGCGCGCGGCTCCTGCTGGACCTGCTGCGCCCGCGCTCCACCCGCGGGCAGTTCCTGGGCGGCCTGCTGTGCCTGGTGCTCGGCTTCGCCGTCGTGGCGCAGGTGCGCGCCACCAAGCACGACGGCGCGTTCGCCACGGCCCGCCAGGACGAGCTCGTGGGCATCCTGTCGGATCTGTCACAGCGGTCCGAGCGGCTGCGCGCCGACATCCGGGAGCTGGAGGACACCAAGGCCGGGCTGGAACGCGACGCGCAGGGCGAGACCGCACTGCGCGAGGCCCGCGAACGCGCCCGCACCTACGGCCTGCTGGCGGGCACCCTGCCCGCCGAGGGACCCGGCATCGAGCTGGTCATCGACGACCCGCGCGGCGCCGTGCGCGCCCTCAACCTGCTGGACGCCCTGCAGGAGCTGCGCGACGCCGGCGCCGAGGTCATCCAGGTCGGCGACGTGCGGGCCGGGGCCGACACCTACTTCCTGGACGCCCCGGGCGGCGGCGTGCTCGCCGACGGGCGGCGGCTGAGCGTCCCGTACCGCTTCCTGGCCATCGGCGACGCCCACACCATGACCACCGCGCTCAACATCCCCGGCGGCGTCGTGCGGACCCTGCGCGGCCTCGGCGCCACCGTCACGATCACCTCGCGCGCACGGCTGGCGGTCAGCGCGATACGGTCTGGTTAGGGGTATCCGCAAACGGTGATCGATTCGCGTCCCGCGCGGCGGCATAGACCTGCGATCATTGTGAAAGGTAGCTTGGGGGGCCAGCCGGCTCGCCGTTCCGGTTGACCCCTCGGGCCCCACCCGCGTAAGTTGCGGCAACCGTCGCCTGAACGGGCGGCGGGCTGGACCGTGGCCGGGCGGGTCCCCGGTGTGGGGTTGGTAGTAGGGATGCGCGTGGCGCAGGCGGCACCCGCGGCAGCGGGCCGTTCGCGTGCGGCACGCCGATGGTAGGAGGCCGAGCCGATCGATGCCGAGCGTCTACTGCACGCAGTGCGGTCACGCCAACCCGGATGATGCCCGCTTCTGCTCCAATTGCGGCACCCCGCTGACGCGGGGCGCGGGCTCGCCCCTGCCTCCCCGAGAGTCGCCGGGCGAGTCCACCTCGACGATCTCGATCGCGGGGATCGAGGCGCTCGCCGACGACACCGACCAGGCGGCCGAGCCGTTCGGCGCCGACCAGGTCACGGTGGAGGCGCTGCCGCCGGGCACCGCGCTGCTGGTGGTCAAGCGGGGCCCCAACGCGGGCAGCCGCTTCCTGCTGGACAAGGACCGCACGTCCGCCGGCCGCCACCCCGAGAGCGACATCTTCCTCGACGACGTCACCGTCTCGCGCCGGCACGCCGAGTTCGCCCGCGAGGGCGGCGCCTTCTGGGTGCGCGACGTGGGCAGCCTCAACGGCACCTACGTCAACCGGCAGCGGATCGACCAGGCGGGGCTGTCGGGCGGCGACGAGGTCCAGATCGGCAAGTTCCGGCTGGTGTTCCTGACCAACCCGCAGCACGGCTGACCGGGCGGCGATCCGGCGCGCGGGCGGACGACACCATGACGGCGACCACAGCGGCGACCACGACGGCGACCATGACGGCGAGGGGGCACGGCACGGGCACACGGCCGGGAGGAGAGGCACCATGACCGCGCAACCGGCCCGGACCCTGATGACGATCGGGGACGTCCTGGCGCTGCTGCGGCCGGACTTCCCGGACGTCACCATCTCCAAGATCCGTTTCCTGGAGGCGGAGGGCCTGATCGAACCCGCGCGCAGCCCGGCCGGCTACCGCAAGTTCAGTCCGGCCGACGTGGAGCGGCTGCGGTTCATCCTGAGCGCCCAGCGCGACCACTACCTGCCGCTGCGGGTGATCCGCCAGCACCTGGACGCCATGGACCGCGGCGAGCCCGCCCCGGCGCTCGGCTCCCGCCGCGCCGACGGCGCCGCGCGCCGCCCCCGCACCCTGGTCGCCGCCGACGCCACCGCGCCCGTCCCGGCGGTCCGGCTCACCCGCCGCCAGCTGCTCGACGGCGCGGGCATCGACGACGACCTGCTGGCCGAACTGGAGGAGTACGGCCTGGTCCGCCGGACCGGCGCGTACTACGACGCCGAGGCGCTGACGGTGGCCCGCACCGCGGCCGCCCTCGGCCGGTTCGGCGTGCAGGTGCGGCACCTGCGCACGGCCAAGGCCGCCGCCGACCGGCAGGTCGGGCTGATCGAGCAGGTGGTCGCCCCGCAGCTGCGCCGCCGCAGCCCGGGCGCCCACGAGCAGGCCGCCGAGGCCGCCCGCGAGATCGCCGAGCTGTGGGTGCGGCTGCACGAGGCGCTGGTCTCCACGGGGCTGCGCGAAACCCTTGACCCCTGATCATGGGCCGCACGGAGGTTATTGCCGCGCGGTCGGCGGGGGCCACCGTCCGATGCTGGGTGTACGTTGGGCCTTAGGGTTCGGTCAGACATCGATCCGGGCACGTGGTGATCGAAACAGCGAGGACCAGCAGGGAGCCGCAGTGAAGCAGATGGAGGTCGTCGGCGTCCGGGTCGAGATGCCCTCCAATCAGCCGATCGTCCTGTTGAAGGAGAGCGACGGCGACCGGTACCTGCCCATCTGGATCGGGGCGGTCGAGGCGACCGCGATCGCCTTCGCCCAGCAGGGGGTGCTGCCGGCCCGTCCGCTGACCCACGACCTTTTCCGCGACGTGCTGGACGCGCTGAGCGTCCAGCTGCGCACCGTGAACATCACCGCCCTGCGCGAGGGCATCTTCTTCGCCGACCTGGTCTTCTCCAACGGCGTGGAGGTCAGCGCCCGCCCGTCCGACTCGATCGCGCTGGCACTGCGCACCGGCGCGACCATCTTCGCCAGCGAGGACGTGCTCGAGGAGGCCGGCGTCGCCATCCCCGACGAGCAGGAGGACGAGGTCGAGAAGTTCCGGGAGTTCCTCGACACCATCACCCCCGAGGACTTCGGCCGCGCCGGATAGCGTGCCGGGCGGATTCCCCTGCTCGGTGAGCTGCGCTCACCTTCGCCGAAGGCCCGGCCCGCTGTTTCTCCCAGGGGGACGACCCCCTGGAACCCCCGCCCAAGGCGCGCCCCCCGCCTTGCGAGCTGCGCTCACCTTCGCCGCAGACCCGGCCCGCTGTTTCCCCAAGAAGGCCGCCCCCTGGAATTTGCGGTCTCGCTTGTCGATCGGTCGGATCGGGAGCACATTGGGCGCATGGGGCGTCGAGGTGGGGACTCTCTGCGGGACAGGTATCGGCGCTGGTTGAAGCGCGTGAGTGCTGAGGCCGACCGAGAGCTGCGGGAACGTTCGGAGGCGCGCAAGGAGGAAGTGCGCGCACAGATCGATGCGGCGCGAAGGCCGCCGGACTGGAACCGGTACCACAGTCCGGACTGAGCGGTCGCCTGGTCACCTACGCGTGGCCGGGCCATGGGCGCCGAACGGTCCGCGTCCGTGCCGGCCTTCGACCCACCAACGTGCCGGTGGAGCCGGGTCTCCAGAAAAAGTGTGGCCGGTATCGGTTAGGTGGCCGCCGGGTAAGGGCATTGGGCCCGTGAGGATGTGCGGTCGCCGATTCCTGGGGGAGTATGGCGTGTGACGTGCGGCACAGGAGTGCGATGACGGGGCGCCGGGGGGTCGGCGTCCCGGGAGCGGGTGCGCCGCGGATGCAAGATCATGCTCTGATCTGTGTGAACTTGCGGCGCGGGCGGCCGGTCGTTCGGCTCCGGAGGCGGCGGGGTAGGAGAGAATGAGTGCGAAGGTGTGCAGTTTGCCCACGTGAAGGCGGTTCATCCGGGCATGCGACGCGCCGACGACGAACGTTGACCACACTCTGACCGGCACCTACCGTGCTGGTGGAACACTCGTGGCGTCATTCGTCAAACCCCCTTGACGGAACGCCGCGGGCTGATAGAAGCCGGAGGTCCGCGTGGCGGTGAGCAGCGGCGAGGGCAAGGCGACCCCCGACAGGCAGATGGCGTCCCAGCGTGCCGGAGAGCAGGGACTGCTGTTCGACACCGAGGTGTCGGCGCCGCCTGAGGATGTCGGCTACCGCGGCCCGACGGCGTGTGCGGCCGCGGGGATCACCTACCGTCAGCTCGACTACTGGGCGCGCACCGGCCTGGTGGAGCCCAGCGTGCGGGCCGCGCACGGGTCGGGCAGCCAGCGCCTGTACAGCTTCCGCGACATCCTGGTGCTCAAAGTGGTCAAGCGGCTGCTGGACACGGGGGTGTCGCTGCAGCAGATCCGTACCGCCGTGGCGCACCTGCGCGACCGCGGCGTCCAGGACCTGGCGCAGATCACTTTGATGAGCGACGGGGTCAGCGTCTACGAGTGCACCTCGGCCGACGAGGTGGTCGACCTGCTGCAGGGCGGGCAGGGCGTGTTCGGGATCGCGCTGGGCCGGGTGTGGCAGGAGGTCGAGGGCAGCCTCGCCGAGCTGCCCGGCGAGAGAGCCACCGCCGACGGTCCCGCCCAGCATCCCCACGACGAGCTGGCGCACCGCCGCCGCGCCCGCCGGACGGGCTGACGCCCGCGGCGGCCCGGACGAGGCCGCCGCCGTGGCCCCGGCGGGGAGTGGGGCTAGATCGCTTCTTTGCGTTGCAGGTAGGTGAAGGCGGCCCAGCCCGGCAGGACGGGCAGCCAGAAGGTCAGCAGACGGAACAGCAGCACCGCCGAGGTGGCGGTGTCGGCGGTGAGCCCCGAGATCGTCAGCGCCAGCGTCAGGGCGCCCTCGACGGCGCCCAGGCCGCCGGGCGTGGGGGCGGCCGAGCCCAGGGCGTTGCCGGTGAGGAACACCACCGCCACGGCCGTCCAGGGCAGCGACCCGCCGAACGCGCGGATGCAGGCGTCCAGGCACACGATGAACCCCACGGTCAGCAGCAGCGTGCCGCCGGCCCCCTGGACGATCTTGCTGGGTGACTGCAGGACGTCCACCAGCCGCGGCACCACCCCGGAGAACATGCCGCGCAGCCGGGCCGCCACGAACCGCCGCACCTTCGGGATGGTCAGCGCGATCCCGGCCAGCACCGCCAGCCCCAGCAGCACGATCACCACGGTCCGCGACGGGGCCAGGTCCTTGGTGGCGTTGTGGGTCGACCCGGTGATGAACCCGAACACGATCAGCAGCAGGATGTGCGCCACCATGCCCATCAGCTGGGACGCGCCGACGCTGGCGACCGCGGGCCCGGGCCGCACGCCCGAACGCTGCAGGTACCGGGTGTTGAGCGCCACGCCGGTGACCGCGGCGGGCGCGACCAGCTTGACGAACGACGCGGCGAGCTGCACCAGCACGGTGCGGCCCAGCGGCAGCCGCTCGGGCACGAAGCCCATCAGCATCAGCGCCGCCGCCAGGTAGGTGACCGCCGAGGCGGCCAGCCCGACCGCCGCCCACCACCACTCGGCCTGCGAGATCAGGGTGGGCAGGTTCACGCTCGACAGCTGCGGCACCACGATGTAGGCGGCGACGGTCAGCGCGATGATCGACAGGATGGTGCGCGGCCGGAACCGCTCCAGCCGCACCGGTGCGGCCTCGGTCTCCGGCTTGAGCCGCAGGATCTGCTCGCGGATGCGGGGCAGCAGCTCCCTGTCCTGCCGGACGGCCGCGCGGGTGGACCGCGACAGCGCCACCCGCTGCAGCAGCGGCACCGCCCCGGCCAGCGGCCCGTCGCCGAGGACGCGCGCCGCGGAGCGGACGGCGCGTTCCGGCCCGACCCGCAACGCCACCGTGGTGAGCAGCTGCGCCAGGTCGATCCGCAGCGCCACGTCGCCCGCGGCGATCTCGCCCGAGCGGGGGTCGACGACGCGGACGCGGCCGTCGTCGCCGACGAGGATCGCGTCGCCCTCCAGGCGGCGGTGCGCCAGCCGGGCGGCCTGCAGCCGCCGCAGCTGCTGCCACACGTCCTCGAGCAGCTCGTCGGTGATCTCGGCGTCGCGCACGGCGTCCAGCGGCCGCCCGGGCACGTGCTCGTAGGCCAGCAGCGCGGCCTCGGTGCCGACCTCGCAGGTGGCCACCAGCCGCGGCGTGCGCACCCCCGCCGACTCCATGGCGTAGGCCATGAGCGACTCCTGCTCCAGCGAGCGGCGCAGCGAGCGCAGCGCCCGCCGGGTGGAGCCGCCGCGCAGCCGCACCAGCCGCCACACCCGGTACAGCAGCCCGGCGGTCTGCTGGTCGCGGTCCAGGACGGTGACCCGCAGCTGCCAGTCGCCGCCCGGCAGGGGCCGCCCGGTGGCGTCGGCGGGAGCGTCGCCGGGGGAGTGCGCGGTCGCCACGGTGTAGTGGCGCGGATCGTCGGCGGCGCCGGGCACCTGCCGCCCGCGGGTGGGACGCAGCCCCAGCCGTTCCAGCGCGGCCAGCACGGCCGTGCCCGGCGGCCGCGGGTTGGGGGTGCCGACCGCGTACAGGGTGCCGTGGCCGATGGCGCTGCCGAGGCAGTAGGTGGCGGCCAGCGCCGCCACCGACGCGGTCGCGGCGGTGAGGCCGGTCAGCGCGGCCAGCCCGATCATCGTCCAGGTGACGGCCTGCCAGCGGCTTCGGCCCGCCATGCCGACGGCGGTGACGAACGCGATGACCGGCGTGATGTCGGTGTGCACGGGCGCGGTGTCGGTGCCGCCCCAGATCAGGGAGTCCAGCACCCCGCCGGGCGCGGCCGGGACGACCAGGTCGTCCAGCAGGATGGTGAGCACGAACGCGATCACCGCGGCGAGCAGCGCGATCGCGACCCGCACCCCGTCCTTGTGGAACAGCCGCTCGACCGCGAAGGCCACCGGCACCGCCAGCACCCCGAAGCTGGACACCAGCGTGGCCAGGGTGAGCAGGAAGCGGGGGGCGTGCGCGGTGCCCTCGGCGATGTCGGTCTGCAGGCCGTGGGTGGTCTGCTGGGCGAACGACACCAGCAGCATGATCCCGACCAGCCCGGCCACCGAGGCGGCGAACCGGATGGCGTCCGAGGGCCGCCGGATCCGGTCGGGCCGGGCCGGCTCCTCCACCGGCACGCCGACCGTCGCCGCCACGCCGGGAGGCGCCGTCTCCTCCTGGGTCTGCGTCACCGCCGCACCGCCGTCCGGACCTGTCATCATGATGAGCGTTCCAGAACCGGCGGCGTCGCGTCGAGAGGCGCGTGCACCGTGCCGCGCCCCCGTCCGCCCCCGGCCGGGAACAGTTGTCGCCCTGCGCCCGCGGCGATCATCCCGTCCGTGAGCTGTGGTTATCGTACTGGCGACGTGCCGGGGCGGCCGCGCGGGACGCCGCGAGCGCGCGGATTCCGCGCCGTCGGCGTCGCCACGGCCGTCCCCCGGCGGACGATCGTCACGGATCTGTTGGATAGAGTTCCCATATAGGACGCCGTCGACCCTGTGCGGGAGAGACCCCACGCCGCCAGCGTGGGGCGCCGAAGGGGCAAACCCTCCCCGGAACCTCTCAGGCAAAAGGACCGCTCGGGCGAGGCACCTCTGGAAAGCAGGCGCCGCCTTCCGATGGGCGGGGGCGTCTCACCGAAGGGGAAACCCCGTTCCGCGGGTGAAGCTCTCAGGTGCCGAGACAGAGGGGGAGACAGGTCGCCGGACCGCGCCAGCGCGGCGGGCGGCCGCCCTGAGCGACCGCAGCAGCCCAGGAGGATCCCCAATGACCGCCCAGTTCTTCGCCCCGGTGGCGTCGCCGCAGCATCCCCCGACCCGGTTCGCCGACCGGCACATCGGGCCGTCCCCCGACGAGCACGCCCGGATGCTGGCGGCCATCGGCTACTCCGGGGCCGAGGCCCTGGTCGACGACGCGGTGCCCGCCGCGATCCGCACCGCCCGCCCGCTGGACCTGCCGCCCGCCCTCAGCGAGACCGCGGCGCTGGCCCGGCTGCGCGAGCTGGCGAGCCGCAACACCGTGCTCACCTCCATGATCGGCCTGGGCTACCACGGCACGGTCACCCCCGGCGTGATCATGCGGAACGTGCTGGAGAACCCCGGCTGGTACACCGCCTACACGCCCTACCAGCCGGAGATCTCCCAAGGCCGGCTGGAGGCGCTGCTGAACTTCCAGACGGTGGTCGCCGACCTGACGGGGCTGCCGGTCGCGAACGCCTCCATGCTGGACGAGGGCACCGCCGCCGCCGAGGCCATGGCCCTGGCGCACCGCGCGTCCAAGCGCAAGGAGCCCGGCACCTTCCTGGTGGACGCCGACGCGCTGCCGCAGACCATCGAGGTGATCCGCACCCGCGCGATCCCGCTGGGCATCGAGGTGGTCACCGCCGACCTGTCCGGCGGGCTGCCCGACGGCGACTTCTTCGGCGTCCTGCTGCAGTACCCGGGCGCGTCGGGCGCCGTGCGGGACCTGGCGCCGATCACCGAGCAGGCCCACGAGCGCGGCGCCCAGGTCGTGGTGGCCGCGGACCTGCTCGCCTTGACGCTGCTGCGGCCGCCCGGCGAGTCCGGCGCCGACATCGCGGTCGGCTCGGCGCAGCGGTTCGGCGTGCCGTACGGGTTCGGCGGCCCGCACGCCGGATACCTGGCCGTGCGCGAGGGGCTCCAGCGGCAGCTGCCCGGCCGCCTTGTGGGGGTGTCGGTGGACGCCGACGGCGCCACCGCCTACCGGCTGGCGCTGCAGACCCGCGAGCAGCACATCCGCCGCGAGAAGGCCACCAGCAACATCTGCACCGCCCAGGTGCTGCTGGCCGTGATGGCCAGCATGTACGCGGTGTACCACGGGCCCGAGGGGCTGGCGGCGATCGCCCAGCGCGTGCACCGCCGCGCCGCCGAGCTCGCCGCCGGGCTGCGGCGCGGCGGCGTCGAGGTGGTGCACGAGGCGTTCTTCGACACCGTGCTGGCCCGTGTCCCCGGCCGCGCCGACCAGGTCGTGGCCGCCGCCCGCGACCGGGGGATCAACCTGCGCCGCGCCGACGCCGACCACGTCGGGATCGCCTGCGACGAGACCACGCTGCCCGAGCACGTCGCCGCCGTCCTGGACGCCTTCGGCGTGAACCCGGTGCACGAGGAGGACCCGGCCGAGGCGTTCCCCGGCGAGCTGCGCCGCGAGAGCCCGTACCTGACCCACCCGGTGTTCCACGCGCACCGCTCCGAGACGGCGATGCTGCGCTACCTGCGCCGCCTGCAGGACAAGGACATCGCGCTGGACCGGTCGATGATCCCGCTCGGCTCCTGCACGATGAAGCTGAACGCGACCACCGAGATGGAGCCGATCACCTGGCCGGAGTTCGCGAACATCCACCCGTTCGCGCCGGTCGACCAGGCCGCCGGCTACCTGGAGCTGATCGCCGAGCTGGAGGACCGGCTCGCCGAGATCACCGGGTACGCCAAGGTGTCGGTGCAGCCCAACGCCGGGTCCCAGGGCGAGCTGGCCGGGCTGCTGGCCATCCGCGGCTACCACGCCTCCCGCGGCGAGGAGCACCGCACCGTGTGCCTGATCCCGTCGTCGGCCCACGGCACCAACGCCGCCAGCGCCGTCATGGCCGGGATGCGGGTGGTCGTCGTCAAGTGCGACGACCACGGCAACATCGACCTCGACGACCTGCACGCCAAGATCGCCAAGCACCGCGCCGAGCTGGCCGCGATCATGGTGACCTACCCGTCCACCCACGGGGTGTTCGAGGAGACCATCACCGACGTCTGCGCGGCCGTGCACGAGGCGGGCGGCCAGGTGTACGTCGACGGCGCCAACCTCAACGCGCTGGTCGGGCTGGCCCGTCCCGGCGAGTTCGGCTCCGACGTGTCGCACCTGAACCTGCACAAGACGTTCTGCATCCCGCACGGCGGCGGAGGGCCGGGCGTCGGCCCGGTCGGCGTGCGCGAGCACCTGGTGCCGTTCCTGCCCAACCACCCGCTGCGTCCCGAGGCGGGCCCCGCCGGCACCGGCGTGGGGCCGATCTCGGCGGCGCCGTGGGGCTCGGCGGGCATCCTGCCGATCTCCTGGGCCTACATCGCGATGATGGGCCCCGACGGGCTGCGCGCCGCCACCGAGGGCGCCATCATCGCCGCCAACTACCTGGCCAGGCGGCTGGCCCCGCACTACCCGATCCTGTACACCGGCCGCAACGGGCTGGTCGCGCACGAGTGCATCGCCGACCTCCGCAAGATCACCAAGGAGACCGGGATCACCGCCGAGGACGTGGCCAAGCGCCTGATCGACTACGGGTTCCACGCCCCGACCCTGGCGTTCCCGGTGGCCGGCACGCTGATGATCGAGCCCACCGAGAGCGAGGACCTGGCCGAGCTGGACCGGTTCTGCGACGCGATGATCGAGATCCGCCGGGAGATCCAGCGGGTCGCCGACGGCGCCTACGACCGCGACGACAACCCGCTCAAGAACGCCCCGCACACCGCCGCCTGCCTGATCACCGAGGACTGGAAGCACTCCTACTCGCGTGAGGAGGCCGCCTACCCGGTGCCGTCGCTGCGCGAGGGCAAGTACTGGCCGCCGGTGCGCCGCATCGACCAGGCGTACGGCGACCGCAACCTGGTGTGCTCCTGCCCGCCGCCGGAGGCGTTCGAGGACTGACCCGCACCGCCCCGAGAAACGCGCGGGGCACGCGCCGCGGGACGGCACGGACACCGATGATCAAGCCCTTCGGTTTTCGTGTCGTCCCGGCTCCGGCGGGCGGCGGCTCGATAGGCTGAGCACCCTATGAGCGACACCTCGGCCCCGCCCCCCGGTGACACCCCGGAGCACCTGTGCGAGGAGGCCCGGCGGCTCGCCGAGGACGGCGAGCTCGACCGCGCCGCCGACCTGTTCGAGCAGGTCCTGGCGCTCGGCGACACCCCCGTCCGCGCCCGTGCCGCGCTCGGCCTGGCCGTCGTGCTCGACGACGCCGGAGACGTGGCCGGCGCCCGCGAGGCCGACCGTGCCGCCATCGCCACCGGCGACCCCGAGTACGGGCCGCGCGCCGCCTACCACCTGGCGCTCACCCACGAACGCGCCGGGGAGTACGAGCTGGCCGGGCCCGCCTGGCAGGTCGTCGTCGACTTCGGCAACCCCGCCTACCTGCCCCCGGCGCACGTGGCGCTGGCGCGGCTGGCCGACGACGCGGGCGACTTCGACACCGCCCGCGAACGCTGGGAGCGGGCCATCGCCACCGGCGACGCCGAGTACGGCCCGCTGGCCGCCCACGACCTGGCGCAGCGGCTGCTGGAACGCGGCGAGCCCGCCCGCGCCCAGCGCGTCCTGACCGCGGGCCTGCGCCTGGTCGACCGCGACACCGCGCCGCACGCCTACGCACGGCTGGCGGTGGCGCTCGGCATCGCCTACCTCGACCAGGCCATCGGCGCGTTCACCGCCGCCCTCGGCGACGGCGAGGACGCCACCGTCGACGCCGAGGCCGGGCCGCTGGCGATAGAGCTGCTCGCCCGTACCCTGCCGCTGCGCGGGCGCGGGGCCGAGAGCCGGGAGGTGTGGCGGCGCGGCCTGGCCGACCCGGGCGTCGCCGCGCAGGTCCGGGCCCGGCTGCGCCGCGACTTCGGCGGCGACGACGAGGACGCCGACCCCGAGAACCTGTGGTGGGAGCCGGTGCTGGAGCAGGCGGTCTCGGACGGCACGCTGCCCGCCGTGGCCGGTGAGGCGTTCGGCGCCCTCGACCACATGTACGCGCTGCTGGCCGTCCGGTACGCCGACGAGCCGGCCGAGCAGCGGCCCGGCGAGACCCACGAGCTGATCGGCAAGGCCGTCCGCGTGCCCAGCGACTACGCCTGGGGCCCGCTGCTGCACGAGAGCTTCGCCGAACGCCTCCGCCTGGCCATGGGCACCCCCGCCTCCCTGCTCCCCCCAGGCTGGCCCGACGCCACGGTATGACCCCGGCCCAAGGAGCGGGGGTGTGGAACACCGGTCTCCCCGACGGCTGACCTGGGACTGCCGGAACGCCAAGACGCCGCGGCACAAGCGGTACGCCGCCGGTGCGGCGCCGGCGACGGAAACGGCTCCCGGCGCGGGCAGGACGTCTCGTGATCGTGGCGATCCGTCCCCGACGAGCGGCGGCCACCGGCATGGCCGGCCGTCGATCGGCTTCGGCGGAACGGTTTGTCGGCGGGCCGTTCTAGGTTCGGGGGCGGACTCGACGGAAGGGGCGGGAATGCGCGACGAGGGCGTACCAGTGGTGGAGCGGGTCGTTCGGCGGGTGGCGGACTCGGCGCCGGAAGGCTGGTCACGGGCGACGTTCTCGGGGCGGGCGGGCCGATTGAGCAGCAGCTGCAGCCTCACCTACGACATGCCCGGGGGGGCAGACCCGGTCGGCGAAGGCGTTCGGCGTGGCCGAGGGGGTGCTGGACGAACTGTGGGCGTCCGCCGAGCAGGCGCAGGGGTGGGAGCGCCGTCGTCCTGGACGCCCATCCGGTCGAGACCGTCCGGCGGTGCAGCGGGCATGACGGGTGGATTCCGTTCGCGCACGACGGAGGCGGCCACTATCTCGCGGTGGACATGAGCCCGGCGGCGAAGGGCCGTGCGGGCCAGGTGATCCGGATCGGCCGCGACTACGAGCGAGGCCCCGCCTACGAGGCCGATTCGGTGACCGCGCTGCTGGGCCGCTACCTGCGCCTGCTCGACGAAGGAGAGTACGACGTCGACGAGGAGGACGGCTGGCTGGAGCTGGGGATCGAGCGCGCCCCCGAACCGCCGACCTCCGGCGTCCTGGAGAGCCTGCCGGACGCGACGGCATTGGAACCCTCGTGGCAGGAACTCACCGTCAACGACGCGCGCCGAACCGACCTGGCCGTCCTGCGCGCCGCCCCACGGCTGCGCGCACTGGCGTTGAACCGTGTGACGGCCGCCGACCTGGGGCCGCTGCGCGACCTGCCGCTGGAGGATGCCGCGCTCGGCCTCGACGTCAGCACGGCCTGGCGCCGCACCGGAAGGTCCACCACTACCTGACGAATCGGCGTCCTGCCAGTGCGATCCCGGCAACGTGCACAACACACGCCGCGAACACTCGGCACCGAATCCCACGCGGCGCGCCCACAGGTACCTCGCCCGCCAGTTCACGTAATGGCCGGCCGGGCTCCGCCCCGGCGGATTTCTTCTGGTGCTCGATAGGCGTCATGCCTTCTGTGGCGACGCGGAATCCGGAGGCTGTTCCGCTCTTGCGTGGCCATGGGGAAAGCGGTACAAAGCGGACGAGGTTGCGATCTGTCGGGGCGGATGACACCTCCGGGGAAAATTCACCGCGCTAGGGAGACGTCGATGGACTTCGATCCGCAGGTTCCGCACCGGCGCAGGGGCGTGATCGCCGACCGGCGGGCGCATCGCGGCCGTCACCAGTCGGGACGGCAGGTGATCCGATGACCGCGGCTTTTCCCGCCCTGCTCTGCGCGGTGGTCGCCGGGGTCGGCGCCGTGGCGCCGGCCGGCCATTCGTCCCGGCTGGCGGAACAGCTGGAACGCTCCGTCTCGGGCGAAGCGGCCTTCGTCCACCTGCGGGCCTGGCAGCACGCCGCCGACATCGGCGGCGGCACGAGGGCGACCGGCAGCCCCGGCTTCGACGCGTCCGCCCGGTACCTGGTCGAGCGTCTGCGGGGGGCCGGGTACCGGGTCGTCCGCCAACCGGTGCCGTACCAGGACCATCGCGTGGACGCCGAACGCGCCGTGACGTCCCCGGACGACGCGGCGGTACGGGTGCTGATGTGGCGCTGGTCGCCGTCGACGCCGCCCGGCGGGATCGACGCTCCGCTCGTCGCGCCGCCCGTCGACTCCAGCGTGGGATGCGAACGCGAGGACTACGACGCGACTCCGGCGGACGGAGCGGTGGTCGTGATGCCCCGCTCGTCGTGCGGTTTCGTGACGCAGGTGCGTGTCGCCGCGGAGGCCGGGGCCCGCGCCGTGCTGATGTACATGCCGACCGCGCGGCCGGACAACATCTACCGGAACCACGTGTTCGACCCCGCCTCGGTGCCCCTGCCGATCGCCTCGGTGACGCAGCGATGGGCGGAGACGGTCGCGGAGCGCACCCGCCGCTCGCCGGTCCGCATCCGGCTCGACCTGCGCGGCCACCGGATCACCGGCGTGACCGAGAACATCCTGGCCGAGACGGGCGGCGGGCGGGACGACCGGGTCGTCATGGCGGGCGCCCACCTCGACAGCGTGGGTGAGACGGCCGGCATCAACGACAACGCCACCGCCGCGGCCGCCCTGCTGGAGACGGCGCTGCGGCTCGCGCCCCAGCAGCACGCCGTCCGCAACAAGGTCCGGTTCGCCTGGTGGGGCGCCGAAGAACTGCTGGACGTCGGGTCCGAGCACTACGTCGCGGGCCTCACCGCCGAGCAGCGGCGCGCCATCGCGCTGTACCTGAACTACGAGCTGATCGCCGGACCCAACTTCGGCCGGTTCATCATCGACGGGGACGACAGCGACAACCCGAACACGGGCAGCGGGCCGGGGCCGGCCGGTTCCGGGGCCGTCGAACGGGTGCTCACCGGGTACTACAGCAGCCGCGGGCTCGCCTTCCAGCCCCAGGACATCGCCGGCATCGGCTCGGACCACCTGTCGTTCCGGGACGTGGGCATCCCCATCGGCGGCCTGGACGGCGGCACGTACCAGACCAAGACCGCCGAGCAGGCCGCCCTGTTCGGAGGACGAGCCGGCGACATGTTCGATCCCTGCTACCACCAGCCCTGCGACACCGTGCGGAACGTTCACCGCGCCGAACTCGACCGCAACGCGCGCGCCATGGCGTGGGCGATCGGGCGGTTCGCCGTCGACGTCGACGACGTGCTCGCCGAGCGCGACGGCTCCTCCTGACCCCGACGCGAACGGCGCGGCTGTTCGCGAGACGAGCGGCGGTCGTGCTCGGGCGCTTGAGGGGAGTGGTCGGTAGGGTCGCTTGCGAGGTCCAGTTCGGGGAGGGATTGTGGGCGCCAGGGCCGGTGTGCGGCGGACTCAGGAGGAGCGGACCAGGGCCACGACGGCGGCCCTGGTGGCCGCCGCCCGGGAGCTGTTCGTGGACGGGGGGTTCGCGGCGACGTCGCTCGGAGCCATCTGCGAGCGGGCCGGGGTGACCCGGGGCGCGTTCTACCACCACTTCAGCAACAAGGAGCAGATCTTCCGCGAGGTGTACGCGGAGGAGCAGCGCCGGCTGGCGGTCGTGGTGCGGAGGGCGTTCTCCGCCGAGGCCGATGCGTGGGAGGGCATCCTGGCGGGCTGCGCGGCCATGCTGGAGGCCACCCTCGAACCCGGGGTGCGGCGGATCACGCTGGTGGAGGCGCCCGCGGCGCTGGGCTGGACGGACATGCGCGACATCCAGGCCGGGTGCAAGGAGCAGTTGCGGAGGGGGCTGGGAATCGCGGTCGAGGCCGGGTGCATTCCCGAGCGGCCGCTGGAGGCGCTGACGTCGCTGCTGTACGGCGGCATCTGCGAGGCCGCCCTCGACATCGCGCGCGCGGACGACCAGAAGGCCATGGCCGACGACACGTTGCGCCAGCTCAGGCTCATGTTGGCCGGGGTGGCGGGCCGTGTCGACGGGTGCCTGCACCGAGACTGACTCGCCGAGGCCCGGCCCTGGGCCGCCTCAGGACATTGACATACATGCTGTATGTATGTTTGTGTTCCTGATCGTGACGACGATGCTGGCGATACGGCAGGCGGAGTGGGATGGCGACATGGAGCCGGCGCGGGTGGACCGGCCCGAGCCGGTATTCGGGGAGGTGCTGGTCAGGGTCGCGGCGGCGGGAGTCAACCCGGTCGACGTGTACACGCGGCGGGGGCTGGCCTACAACCGGGTCCTGGAGCTGCCCTTCGTGAACGGATGGGACGTGGCCGGGGTGGTCGAGGAGGCCGGTTACGGGGCGACCCGCTTCGAGGTCGGCGATCGGGTGTTCGGGATGCCGTGGTTTCCGCGTGCGGCGGGGGCGTACGCGGAGTACGTCACGGCGCCCGCACGGCATTTCGCGCGGATGCCGGACGAGATCGGCTTCGCCGAGGCGGCCGCGTTGCCGCTGGCGGGACTGACGGCCTGGCAGATGCTCACCGAGGTGGCGGACGTGGCGGCGGGGCAACGGGTCGTCGTCGTGGGAGCGGCCGGGGGAGTGGGGCACCTGGCCGTTCAGATCGCGAAGGCGCGGGGCGCCCATGTGATCGGCAGCGCGAGCGAGGAGAAACGCGCGTTCGTCCGCGGGCTCGGGGCGGACGAGATCGTCGGCCACGACGAGGTGCCGGGGATCGACGGCGCCGACGTGGTCATTCAGATGTTCGGGGGAGAGGCGGGGCTGACGGCGCTCGAATGCCTGCGGCCCGGCGGGATCCTGGTCAGCGGGCAGGCGGCCTGGACGCCGGGACTGTACGAGCGCGCCGCCGAACTCGGCGTGAGGGCGCGCGGCTACCTGGTCGATCCCGACGGGGCGGGCCTGGAGGCGCTGGCCGGTCTGGTGCGCGCGGGATCCCTGAAAGTGCATGTCGACCGGACGTTCCCGCTGGAGGACGCGGCGGAGGCGCATCGTCTGGTCGCCCGAGGGCGCACGACGGGCAAGGTCGTGCTGATGGTCGAGGAGGAGCTGCGATGACGACGTACGTACTGGTGCACGGTGCCTGGCATGGCGGCTGGTGCTGGCGGGACGTGGCGGCGCGGTTGCGGGCGGCGGGCCACGAGGTGTTCACGCCGACGCTGACCGGGCTCGGGGAGCGCGCCCATCTGTGCAGCCCCGAGATCGGGCTGCAGACGCATGTGGAGGACGTCCTCAAGACCCTCTGGTACGAGGACGCGCGGGACGTGGTGCTCGTCGGGCACAGCTATGCCGGACTGGTCGTCCGGGAGGCGGCCGACCGGATGCCGGAACGCGTGCGGCGGCTCGTCATGGTGGACGCGTGGGCGGCACGCGACGGCGAGTCGCTGGACGACCGCGCGCCCCGGTTCTTCCGCGACTGGGTCGACTCGGTGACCGTGAACGGATTGGTGCCCCTCACGTCCGCGTCGACCGCCGGTGTCACCGATCCCGCCCAGGTCGCGTGGGTGGAACCGCGGCTGACCCCCCAGCCCCGGCGGACGTTCTCCGACAAGACCCGCCTGACGGGGGCGGTCGACGCGATCGCGTGCCGCGCGGTGGTGTGCACCCCCGCCGGCCCGATGCCCTTCCCGCAGCTGCCCCGGGAGTTCGGTTGGGACGCCACCGAACTGGACGTCGGGCACGACGCCATGGTGACCGCACCGAAGGAACTGGCCGGCGTCCTCCTGGAGGACGCGTGAAGGTCGGCCTCGGCATCCCCTGCAGAGCGCGCACGCCGTCGCCACCGTCGACCGCATCGCCGGCGGCGGGCCGGCGGCGCCCCGGCGGGTCGCCCGGCTCCGATCCGCGAGGTGACCGCCTGTCATCCTGACATGACATGCGTGCGATACTGGGCGCCATGCTAGGGGGCCGCATCGATCGCCGTTCGCCGTTGCCGTACTACGCGCAGCTCAAGCAGTTGCTGGTCGAGCGGCTGGAAACCGAGATCGAGCCGGGGGGCAGGCTCCCGGGCGAGATGACGCTGTGCGAGGAGTACGGCGTGTCCCGGACGGTGGTCCGGCAGGCCCTGGACGAGCTGGAGGCCGACGGACGGATCGTCCGCCGCAAGGGGCAGGGGACGTTCGCCGCCGCCCGCAAGACCGACGAGGCGCTGTTCCAGTCGCTGACCGGGCTGTACGAGGACGTCCAGGCGCGCGGTGAGGTGCTGCGCAGCCGGGTGCTGGCGTTCGCCCCGATCCCCGCGCCCGCCGAGGTCGCCGCCGCGCTGGAACTGGACGAGGGCGACCCGGTGATCCACCTGGAGCGGCTGCGGTACGTCGGCGGGGAGCCGTGGGTGCTGACCCGCACCTACCTCCCCGCCGACATCGCCCCGGGCCTGCTCGAGGAGGACTTCGCCGAGCAGTCGCTGTACGGCGTACTGGAGGGCCGGTACGGCGTGGAGCTGGACCACGGGCGGCGATTCGTCGAGGCCGTGCCCGCGTCTCCGGCCGTCGCCGAGGCGCTGGGGCTGCGTCCGCGCGATCCCGTCCTGCTCCTGCACAGCACCGCGTGGGACGTGACGGGACGTCCCGTGGAGTTCTTCGTCGCCTACCACCGCGGCGACCGCAGCCGGTTCCAGGTGAGCCTGCGGCGGCACCGCGAGCGTCAGGGCGCCGTGCCCAGCATGCTCGTGCACGACGATCACTGACCCCTCTCCGAGACCCCGCCCAGGGTCTCACCTGGGCCTTTCGCTTGACATCCTGTCATTACAGGACGACAGTATCCCCTACCGATTCGAAGGAGGTCGTCCTTGTCGTCGTTCGTCACCCCGCCCGTCCCCCCGATGCGGATCACCTTCGACGCCCGGATGGAGCCGTCCGGCCCGGTGCTGACCCGCCGCATGTCGGACCTGCGCGGGCTGTTCGCCGACACCGCCGCCTGGGAGGCGAGCCTGGCCGAGGACCCGGTGGTGTACGAGGTCGCCTCGTCGCCGGTGCCCGAGGCCGAGGGCGAGCTGCCGCAGTCGATCACCACCATCCACCCCGGGAAGGTCGGCGGCGAGTTCCACATGACCAAGGGGCACATCCACCCGCGGCCGCGCGGCGAGATCTACCTCGGGCTCTCCGGCGTCGGCGGGCTGCTGCTGTTCGACGGCGACAAGCCGGAGTGGATCCCGATGGAGCCGGGTTCCATCGGCTACATCCCCCCGGGCTGGGCGCACCGCAGCGTCAACACCGGCGACGAGCCGTACCGCTTCCTGGCCGTCTACCCCGGTGACGCGGGCCACGACTACGAGTGGGTGCTGCGCAACGGCATGGGCTACCGCGTCCTGGGCGGAGCCGACGGCCCGGACCTGCGCCCGTTCTGACCTGATCCATCCGGGGCCGCGCGAACACAGCCCCCGCCGTCCGGGCCGGGCCACGCGCCGCCCGGCCCCGTCCCCATCCCACCCCTGAGGAGCGTAAATGGCGCGCATCCGCTATGTGTCCCCCGGTGTCGCCGCCGCGATCGCCGTCGTCGCGATCGGCGCGGGCGTCACCACGGGGAAGGTCGCCTTCGGCGGCGAGGACGCCGGGCCGGGTTCCGGGACCAGCGCCGTGGCCGGAACCAAGATCGACGTCATCACCAAGGCGACCGACTCGGAGTTCTGGCAGTCGATGCTGGCCGGAGCCAAGAAGGCCGGGCAGGACCACGGCATCCGGCTCGGCCTGTTCGGGCCGACGTCCGAGACCGACATCGACGGCCAGGTCAAGCTGGTGGAGAACTCCATCTCCCGCGGCGCCGACGCGATCGTCCTGGCCTCCAACTCCTCCACCGCGCTGAACGGCGTGGTGGAGCGGGCCCGCAAGCAGGGCATCAAGGTGATCACCGTGGACAACGCGATCACCGCCGCCAACGACGGGTTCATCGGCACCGACAACATCAAGGCCGGGCAGCAGGCCGGCGAGCGCATGTGCGAGCTGATCAAGCAGAAGGGCGCGCCCGACGGCAAGATCGTGCACGAGAGCTCGGTGTCGGGGCAGCAGGTGCTGGTCGACCGGTTCACCGGCTTCAAGGAGGGGCTGGCCAAGGACTGCCCCAAGGCCGAGGTCGTGCAGACCCTCGTCAACGACAACGACCTCAACAAGGCCGTCGGGCAGGTCGGCAACGTGCTGACCAGCCGACCGGACGTGGTCGGCGTGTTCGCCGACAACAACACCTCCGGCACCGGCGCCGCCCGCGCCATCAAGGAGAAGAACGCCGCGGGCCGCGTGGTGTCGGTCGCGTTCGACTCCGACCCGGCCGAGGTGGACGGCGTGCGCGCGGGCACGCTCAGCGCGATCGTCGTGCAGAACCCGTTCTTCTTCGGCTACCAGGGCGTCGTCGAGGCCGGGATGGCGGTGCGCGGCAGCACCCCGCCGGTCAACCTCGACCCGGGCGCCGTGCTCATCGACAAGTCCATGGTCGACAAGCCCGAGTTCGCCCAGCTGCTCAACCCGCCGAAGGCCAAGGGGGACGGGCAGTGAGCGAGCCCGGCGGCGGCACCGCACCGGTGCTGAGCCTGCGCGGGGTGAGCAAGAGCTACGGGCCCGTCCGCGCGCTGTCCGGCGTGCACCTGGACCTGCACCCCGGCACCGTGCACTGCCTGGCCGGGGAGAACGGTGCCGGCAAGTCCACGCTCATCAAGATCCTCACCGGTGCGGTGCAGCGGGACGCGGGCGACTACGTCATCCAGGGCCGCGACATGCGCCGCGGCATCACCCCCGCCGAGGCGCGCACCGCCGGCGTCGGCGTCGTCTACCAGGAACTGAGCCTGCTCAACGACCTCACGGTCGCCGACAACCTGTGCATGGGGACGTTCCCGTCGCGCGCCGGGTTCGTCGACCGGCGCCGCCAGCGCGACGCCGCCCGGGCCATGCTGGAGCGCGTCGGCCTGGCCGACCTCGACCTGTCCCGCACGGTCGGGGAGCTGCCCACCGCCACCCGCCAGCTCGTGGAGATCGCGCGGGTGCTGTCGCGGGACGCCAAGGTCGTCATCTTCGACGAGCCCACCACCGCGCTGTCCGCCGAGGAGGGGCACGCGCTGCTGGAACGGGTCAAGGCGCTGCGGGACGAGGGCGTCGCCGTCCTGTACGTCACGCACCGCATGGAGGAGATGTTCGCCATCGGCGACACCGTGACGGTGCTGCGCGACGACACCCACGTGGTCACCCGGCCGATGTCCGACTTCGACGAGGACTCGCTGATCGCGGCGATGGTCGGCCGCACGATCACCAACCTGTACCCGGGGCCGCGCGAGGACGCCCGGCGCGAGGGGGAGGCCCGGCTGGAGGTGCGCGGGCTGCGTCCCGTGGACTTCCCCGAGCCGGTGGACCTGTCGGTGCGCGCGGGCGAGATCGTCGGCCTGGCCGGGCTGCTCGGCTCGGGCCGCAGCGAACTGCTGCGCGCGGTGTTCGGCGCCGACCCGGTCACCGAGGGGCGGGTGCTGCTGGACGGCCGGCCCGTGCCCCGCGGGTCCACGCGCAAGGCGGCCCGGCGCGGCATCGGCCTGCTCACCGAGGACCGCAAGGAGTCCGGGCTGCTGCCCGAGCTGAGCATCGAGGAGAACATCGCGATCGCCAGCTGGCGCACCGCCGGGGTGCGCGGCCTGGTGTACGGGCCGCGCGTGCGGCGGCACGTCGAGCAGGCCGTCGACGGGCTGCGGCTGCGGTTCGGCGACTGGGGCGACCCGGTGTCCTCCCTGTCGGGCGGCAACCAGCAGAAGGTGCTGATCGCCCGCTGGCGGGCGCTGGGCGCCAGGGTCCTGCTGCTGGACGAGCCCACCAAGGGCGTGGACGTCGGCGCCAAGGCCGACATCTACCGCATCGTCGCCGACCTGGCCGCCGCCGGCCTGGCCATCGTGGTCGTCTCGTCCTACCTGCCCGAGCTGCTGGGCCTGTGCGACCGCGTGGTGGTCGTCCGCGAACGCCGCCTGGTCGCCGACCTGCCCGCCGCCGAGGCCACCGAGGAGAAGGTGCTGGCGCTGGCCAGCCCGCGCGGAGCCGACCGCGTCGCGGCTCCGCCGTCCGCCCCATCCGCCGCGGCACGGCAGCGGCACGACGTCAGAACTGTGGAGTCCTCATGACCGATGTCACCACGGCGCCCCGGCAGGGACGCGGCCGCGGCGCCGCCCGCCGCGAGCCCGACGACAGCGAGATCCTGCGGCTGGGGCAGCTGTTCAACAAGGGGTTCGGCGGCATCGGGATGCTGCTGGTCCTGGGCTTCGCGCTGAGCCTGTCCACCGACGTGTTCCTCACCGGGACCAACATGGACAACCTCGGCCGCCAGGTGTCCATCTACGCCATCCTCGCCGTGGCGCAGCTGCTGGTCATCCTCACCGCGGGCATCGACCTGTCGGTCGGGTCGGTGGTCGGCCTGTCCGGCGTGGTGGCCGCCAAGGCGGTGTTCGACACCACCGGCGGCGCGCACGTGCTGTGGGCCGTGCTGCTGGCCCTGGCCGTCGGCGCGCTCGCCGGAATGATCAACGGTGTGCTGGTGGCGGTGGTGCGGCTGCCCCCGTTCATCGTCACGCTCGGCATGATGGGCATCGCGCGCGGCGCGACCCTGCTGCTCACCGGCGGACGCACCGTCCAGCCGCTGCCGGACGGCTTCTCCGAGCTCGCCGGCGGCACCGTGTTCGGGATCGCCAACCTGACCTGGCTGATGCTGATCATCACGGTGATCGTGGGGCTGTTCCTGCGCCGCACCGTCTGGGGCCGGTACGTGTACGCGATCGGGTCCAACGCCGAGTCCGCCCGGCTCACCGGCGTGCCGGTGCGCGCCGTGCAGATCACCGCCTACACGCTGTGCGGCACGCTGGCGGCGCTGGCCGGGCTGCTGCTGGCGTCCCGGCTGGGCAACGGCGTGCCGACCGCCGGCACCGGGTACGAACTGCAGGCCATCGCGGCCTGCGTCATCGGCGGGGCCAGCCTGTTCGGGGCGCGCGGCACGGCGCTGGGCGCGCTGGTCGGCGCGCTGGTGGTCGGCCTGCTGGACAACGGCGGCACGCTGCTCGGCATCGACCCGTTCTGGCTGCAGATCCTGACCGGCGTGCTGATCCTGGCCGCCGTCGCCGCCGAGCACCTGCGCAACCTGCGCGGCCCCCGCTCGCGCGACGCCGGCGCCTCCGGGACCGGCGACGCGGCGCGGGAGCCCGCCGAGGACGGCGACCGGGAGGCCGCGGGCGCGGGGAGGCAGACATGATCATCGCGCACGACCTCGGCACCACCGGCGACAAGGCGTCGCTGCACCACGACGACGGCCGCCTCGTGGCCGCCGCCACCGTCCGGTACGGCACCCGGTTCGCCGCGGGCGGCGTGGCCGAGCAGGACCCGGCCGACTGGGAACGGGCGGTCGCCACCGCCACCCGCCGGCTGCTGGCCGACACCGGCACCGACCCGGCCGCGGTGCGCGCCGTGTCGTTCAGCGGCCAGATGATGGGCGCGGTGCTGCTGGACGCGGCGTACCGCCCGGTGCGCCCCGCGCTGATCTGGGCCGACCACCGCAGCTCCGCCCAGGCGGCGCGGCTGGCCGCCGAGATCGGCGCCGAGACCGCCTACCGGCTGCTGGGCCACCAGATCCACCCCACCTACTCGCTGACGAAGATCCTGTGGGTGCGCGAGCACGAGCCGGAGACGTTCGCCCGGGTCGCGCACGTGTGCCTGGCCAAGGACTACGTCGTCCAGCGGCTGACCGGACGGCTGGTCACCGACCCGTCCGACGCGTCCAGCACCAACGCCTACGACCAGCGGGCGGGCCGCTGGTCGGAGCGGATGCTGGGCGCCGCCGGGCTCGACCCCGCGCTGTTCCCGGAGATCGTCCCGGCGACGACCGTGGTGGGAGAGCTGTCGGCCGCGTCCGCCGAGGCGGTCGGGCTGCGGCCCGGCACCCCGGTGGTGCTCGGCGGCGGCGACGGGCCGCTGGCGGCGCTCGGCGCGGGCGTCATCGGTCCCGAGGACGGCGCCTACACCTACCTCGGGTCGTCGTCGTGGGTGTCGCTGTCGGCGGCCGAGCCGCTGCTCGACCCGGCGATGCGGACGATGACGTTCGACCACGTGGTGCCCGGCCGGTACGTGCCGACCGCCACCATGCAGACCGGCGGCGCCTCGCTGGAGTGGGTCGCCGACCTGCTGCGCCCGGACCGCGGCGAGGGCAGGTTCGACGACCTGACCCGCGCCGCCGCCGACGCCGACACCACCGGGCTGTACTTCCTGCCGCACCTGCTCGGGGAGCGTTCGCCGTACTGGAACGCCTCGGCGCGGGGCGTGTTCCTCGGCCTGGCCCGCCACCACGGCCAGGCGGAGATGACGCGGGCCGTGCTGGAGGGCGTGGCGTTCAACCTCCACACGTGCGTGCAGGCGTTCCGCGAGGCCGGCCACCCGGTGGACCGGGTGGACGCCATCGGCGGCGGCGCGTCCAGCGACCTGTGGCTGCAGATCCTCGCCGACACCTGGGGCGCCACCGTGCGGCGGCGCCGCATCGGCGAGGAGGCCAACAGCCTGGGCGCCGCCGTCACCGCGGCGGTCGGCGTCGGGCTGGTGCCCGGCTTCGAGGTGGCGCGGGACCTGTCGGAGATCACCGCCGAGTTCACGCCCGACCCGGCGCGGCACGCCGAGTACCAGCGCCGCCACGCCTCCTTCCTCGACGCCTACCAGCGGCTCGAATCGTGGTTCGAACGGGAGAACGGATGAACGGCACCGTCCTGGTCACGTCCCGGTCCTTCGGCCGGGGACGGGCGGACTGCGAGCGGCGGCTGGCCGCCGCCGGCCTGCGCGTGGTGCGCGGCTCCACGGAGCACGACCTGGACGCGCTGCGTCCCGTCCTGGCGGACGCGGCCGCCTGGATCGCCGGGACCGCGCCGATCACCGACGAGCACCTGGCGGCGGCCCCCGGGCTGCGCGTCGTCGCCCGCTACGGCGTCGGCGTCGACAACGTGGACCTGCGGGCCGCCGCCGCCCGCGGCGTCACCGTCACCAACACGCCGGGCGCCAACAGCGAGGCCGTCGCCGACCTGGCCGTGGCGCTGCTGCTGGCGGCGTTGCGCGGCGTCGTCGCCGGCGACCGGGACGTGCGCGGCGGCGACTGGCGCACGCGGCGCGGCCGGGAACTGGGCGCGCTGACCGTCGGCGTGGTCGGGCTCGGCCGCATCGGACGCGGCGTCGCCCGGCGCGTGCACGGCTTCGGCGCCGATGTCCTGGCCTACGACCCGTTCGTGTCCCCGGACGGAGCGGACGGCGTGCGCCCGGCCGGAAGCGTCGCCGAGCTGGCCGAACGATGCGACGCGGTGTCCCTGCACGCGCCCGGCGGGACCACGCTCGTCGACGCCGCGTGGCTGGCGCGGGTCCGCCCCGGCGCGGTGCTGGTGAACACCGCCCGCGCCGACCTGGTGGACGAGGCCGCCGTTGCCGAGGCCCTGCGCGACGGGCGCCTGGCCGCCTACGCCGCCGACACCCTGGCGGGCGAGGGACGGCACGGCGACTCCCGGGCGGGCGGCCCGCTGCTGGCGCCCGACCTGGCCGACCGCGTGGTCGTCACCCCGCACATCGGCGCCCAGACCGTCGAGGCCGTCGACCGCATGGGCCAGGGCGCCACCGACGCCGTCCTCGACGCGCTCGCCGGACGCACCCCCGCCCACGTGGTGCCCGTCCCCGCCTGACCCCCCGTACCCAACCCCCGCCACCCCGGAAAGGAAAGCATGTCCATCGACGATCTCCGCGCGACCGGTGTGATCGCCGTGCTGCGCGCGCCCACTCCCGACTCGGCGCTGGAATGCGTGTCGGCGCTGGTGGAGGGCGGCATCACCGGCATCGAGATCACCTACAGCACGCCGGACGCGGCCGCGGTGATCGACAAGGCGCGGCGCGCCCACCCCGAGGCGCTCGTCGGCGCCGGGACGGTCCGCACCGCCGAGCAGGCCCGCGCGGCCGCCGACGCCGGCGCGCGGTTCCTCGTCAGCCCCGGCACGGACGACGACCTCGCCCGCGCCATGCTCGACACCGGCCTGACGACCCTGCTGGGCGCTCTCACGCCCAGCGAGCTGATGCGCGCCGTCGCGCTCGGCGCCCACGCGGTGAAGATCTTCCCGGCCTCGCTGGGCGGCCCCGGCTACCTCAGGGCGCTGCGCGGACCGTTCCCGGACGTGCCGCTCATGCCGACCGGCGGCGTCGCCGCCGGCAACGTGGCCGACTGGCTCGCCGCCGGCGCGCTGGCCGTGGGCGCCGGGGGAGAGCTGGCCCCCTCGTCCGCGATCGCCTCCGGCGACCGGGCCGAGATCATCAAGCGGGCGCGCGCGTTCGCCGCCGCCCTCCGGGAGGCCCGGGCATGACGGCGCCGAGCGAGGACGCGCCGTCCCGCGCGGACGGGCCCGTCATGGAGTTCGTCGGCGTCAGCACCGGCCAGTCGTCGATCATGCGGGTGTTCCCGGCGTGGGCACGGGTGCTCGACCTGGACGGCGCGCGCCTGGTCGGCCGGGACATCGCGCTGGACGACGACCCCGCCCGCTACCGGGAGGCCGTCACCGCCATCCGCGACGACCCGCGCCGCCGCGGCGCCCTGGTCACCACCCACAAGATCGCCTTGTACCGGGCCGCCGCCGACCTGTTCGACGAGGTCGACGAGTTCGCCGCGCTGTGCGGCGAGATCTCCTCGATCTCCAAGCGCGACGGGCGGCTGATCGGGCACGCCAAGGACCCGATCACCGCCGGGCTCGCCCTGGAGGAGTTCCTGGCGCCGGACCACTTCGCGCGGACGGGCGGGCACGTGCTGCTGCTCGGCGCGGGCGGGGCGGGCACCGCCATCGCCTGGTACCTGGCGCACCGCGCCGACGCCCCCGCCGAGATCGTCTGCACCGACGTGGACGCCGGGCGGCTGGACGCGCTGCGCGACGTCGTGTCCGCCGGCGGCGGCTCCCGCCTGGTGACCCGCCGCGCCGAGGGCCCCGCCGACGACCTGCTGGCCGCCATGCCGCCGGGCAGCCTGGTCGTCAACGCCACCGGCCTGGGCAAGGACCGGCCCGGCTCGCCGCTCGGCCCGGACGCCGCCTTCCCCCGCGGAGCCGTGGTGTGGGAGCTGAACTACCGCGGCGAGCTGGACTTCCTGCGGGCCGCGCGCGAGCAGAGCGAACGCGCCGGGCTGCGGGTCGAGGACGGCTGGCGGTACTTCGTG
The DNA here is from genome assembly GCF_040642915.1 of Actinomadura sp. NPDC047616. Lineage (NCBI taxonomy): Bacteria > Bacillati > Actinomycetota > Actinomycetes > Streptosporangiales > Thermomonosporaceae > Actinomadura > Actinomadura sp. NPDC047616. Next base: position 23,991 of record NZ_JBEYTB010000016.1, on the reverse strand, counting down.
CACGGCTGGTCGCAGGTCGTCGCCGAGGTGTTCGACGTGACGCTGACCCCGGCGCTGGTGGACGAGCTGTCCCGCGTCGCCGCGGAGGCGCGGTGATCAGGACCGCGCTGGGCGACATCGCCGCCGCAGACCTCGGCCGCACCGACTACCACGAGCACCTGTTCCAGATCAGCCCGCTGCTGCCGGGCGACGAGCTCGACGACGAGGAGCGCAGCGGCCGGGAGGCGGCGCGGCTGCGCGCCGCCGGGATCGACGCGATGGTCGACGCGACACCGGCCGGCCTCGGCCGCGACGCCGAGGCGGTCGCGCGGATCTCCCGCTCGACCGGGCTGCGCGTCGTGCTCACCACCGGTGCGCACCGCCGCGCGCACTACCGCGACGACCATCCGCTGCTGGGCATGGACGCCGCGACGCTCGGCCGGCTGTTCACCGCCGAACTGACCGAGGGCGTCCGCGACGACGCCGCGTTGACGACGCCGCGTCCGCACGCGCCCAAGGCCGGGCTGCTCAAGGCCGGCATCGGCTACTGGTCGATCGGGGAGTTCGAACGGCGTGTGCTGGAGGGGGTGGCGCAGGCGCACCGCGCCACCGGCGCCCCGGTGATGGTGCACCTGGAGCACGGCAGCGCGGCGTTCGAGGTGCTCGGCGAACTCGCCGACGGCGGCGTGCCCGCGCACCGCGTCGTCCTCGCCCACGTCGACCGCAACCCCGACCCCGGCCTGCACGCCGAACTGGCCGCCGCGGGCGCGTACCTCGGCTACGACGGCATGGCGCGGCACAAGTCCTGGCCCGACTCGACGATCCTGGACTGCCTGCTGCGCACCGCCGAACTCGGCGGCGCCGACCGGCTCCTGCTCGGCGGCGACGTCGCCCGCCGCACCCGCTACCTCGCCTACGGCGGCATGCCCGGCCTGGAGTACCTGCCCGCCCGCTTCGTGCCGCGCCTGGAACGCGCCGCGGGGCCCGACCTCGTCCGGCGCGTCCTGGTGGACAACCCGGCCCGGCTCCTGGAGTGGACGCCATGACCGCGCTGAACGACCCCGGGCTGGACGAACCCCGGCCGAGCGATTCCGGGCTGGACGATCCCGGGCTGGACGACCGGGAGCCGAAGGGCCCGGGGCCGGACGGGCACGCGTTCGCCGGGATCGCGTTCGACTGCGACGGCGTGCTCGCCGACACCGACGAGCCGTGGGCCGACGCCGAACGCGCCGTCGTCGAACGCCACGGCGGGCGCATGACCGACGCGCTGCGCGACGCCACCCACGGCCTCGGCCTCGCCGCGACCGTGGAACTGCTGGCCACCGTCATGCCCGGGCCCGTCGACCACGCGGCCCTGCGCGAGGAGCTGCTGCGCGAGGCGGCGGCGCGCGTCGCCCGCGCGCCCGCCGCCCTGCCCGGCGCCGTCGAGACGGTCGCGGAACTGGCGCGGCACTGGCCGGTCGCGGTCGTGTCCAACTCGCCCGCCGAGGTGCTGCGCCCGCTGCTGGCGTCCATCGGCGTCCTGGACCTGGTGCGCACGACGGTCGCCGCCGACCAGGTCGCCGAGCCCAAACCCGCCCCCCACCCCTACCTGGAGGCGGCGCGCCGCCTCGGCCTCCCGCCCGCGCGGATGCTCGCCGTGGAGGACTCGCCGACCGGCGTGGCCGCCGCGCGCGCGGCGGGCTGCCCGGTCACCGGCATCGCCGCGCCCGGCCGTCCGCACCTGGCCGACGCCGACCGCGTGCTGCCGGACCTGCCGGCGCTGCGCCGCTGGCTGCTCGGCCCCCCGGCGCCGCGGTGACGCGCCCGCGGACCGGTCAGGTGGAGTCGCGGACGACCAGCTCGGTGGGCAGGATCAGCGGCTCGGCGTCGCGCTCGTCCTCCGGCGCCAGCAGCCTGCGCACCACCGCCCTGGCGACCTCGGCGACCGGCTGACGCACGGTCGTCAGCGGCGGGTCGGTGAAGCGGGCCGCCTCGATGTCGTCGAACCCGACCACGGCGACGTCGTCGGGGACGCGGCGGCCCGCCTGGCGCAGCGCGTGCATGGCGCCGATCGCCATGAGGTCGCTGGCGGCGAACACCGCGTCCAGGCCCGGGTCGTCCTCCAGCAGCTGCCGCATGGCCGCCGCCCCGGACTCGCGGGTGAAGTCGCCGATGGCGGCCAGCGAGCGGCGGTCGGTGCCCGACAGGATCTCCCGGTAGCCGGTCATGCGGTCCAGCGCGGCGCTCATGTCGGGCGGACCGGTGATGGCGGCGATGCGGCGCCGCCCCCGCTCCAGCAGGTGGAGCACGGCCGACCGCGCTCCGCCGACGTTGTCGCAGTCGCAGTACGGCAGCGGCACCGTGGCGATGGGACGGCCGTGCGACACCACCGGCACGTCGGTGCGCGCCAGCGCGGCGGGCAGCGGGTCCGAGCCGTGCATGGACAGCAGGATCACCCCGTCGACGTGCCCGCCGGCGACGTAGCGCTCGACGCGGGCGTGCCCGGCGGGGGAGGACGCGGGCAGCAGCACGACCTGCTTGTCGGCGCCCTCCAGCTCCTGGCTGACGGCCCGCGCGACGACCGCGAAGAACGGGTCGTCGGAGAACACGCGCGCGGGCGGTTCGGAGACCACCAGCCCGATCGAGCCGGTCCGCCGCGTCACCAGGCTGCGCGCGGCGGGATTGGGCACGTACCCGAGCTGGTCGATCGCCCGCAGCACGGCGGCGCGGATCTCCGGCGTGACCGTGGCCGACCCGTTGACCACCCGCGACACCGTGGCGCGGGACACGCCCGCCCGCGCCGCCACCGCCTCAAGCGTCGGCCGTCTCATGCCGTGCCCCCGCCCATGCCGCCCTCCCCGGGGGGACGGACGCGGCCCATCCCGCACCGAACCGGCCCCCACGGCGCCAGCGTAGTGGCCGGGTGCGCGCCCGTCCGTCGGCGGCGGTCCGGGCCGCCGGAAAACGATGATGAGAGGGGAGGCGGCCCGGACCGCCGAGGCGCTGAGAGCGCTCTCTTGAGCCTCCTGGGCTCCCCTCGCTCATGTCAAGCGCCGCCATGAAAAGGGTCTCTCAAGTCGCACAACGCCGAATGCGTACAGATGCCGGGCGCCGAAGAGACCTTGGGAAGCGCTCTCATTGGGCCTTGACAGCGCCCGCGGGCGGGGTGACATTGGCCGCGGATCCGGCAGGCGGCGCACCACTCGCGGCGCCGCCCGTCAGCCTCAGCGAAAGGTCCCCCCGCCATGTCCTTTCCACCCCCGCCGAGGCGTCCGCGCCGCCGCTTCACGGCCGCGCTCGCCGTCATCACCGCTCTCGCCTTCGCCGTCGCCCCGCTTCCCGCGCAGGCGTCCGTCCCCCCGCCGCCGGCGGGATGGAGCCTGGTCTGGAGCGACGACTTCGACGGCCCGGCCGGTGCGCCTCCCTCGTCCGCCAACTGGCTCATCAGCACCGGACACGGCTACCCCGGCGGCCCCGCCAACTGGGGCACCGGCGAGGTGCAGCGCTACACCGCCGATCCCGCCAACGTCGGCCTGGACGGCTCCGGGCGACTGCGCATCACCGCGCTGCGGTCGTCCTCGGGCGAATGGACCTCGTCCCGCATCGAGACCCGCCGCACCGACTTCAAGCCCGCCGAGGGGCGGGTGCTGCGGATCGAGGGCCGCATCCGCATGCCGGACGTGTCCGGTGTGCAGGCCCTGGGCTACTGGCCAGCGTTCTGGGCGCTGGGCTCCCCGTACCGGGGCAACTACTGGAACTGGCCGTCGATCGGCGAGTTCGACATCATGGAGAACGTCAACGGCATCGACTCGGTGTGGGGCGTGCTGCACTGCGGCACCAATCCCGGTGGTCCCTGCAACGAGACCAACGGCATCGGTGCCAGCCGCGCCTGCCCCGGCAGTCCCTGCCAGGCGGGCATGCACACCTACCGCTTCGAGTGGGACCGCACCGTCACCCCCGAGCAACTGCGCTGGTACGTCGACGGCCAGCAGTTCCACACCGTCACCGAGAGCCGGGTCGGCGCGGACGCCTGGGCGGCCATGACCGGCCACGGCGGCTACTTCCTGCTGCTCAACCTGGCGATGGGCGGCGCGTTCCCCAACGGGGTCGCCGGGCGCGCCACACCCACCGCCGACACCGTCTCCGGCCGGTCGATGCTCGTCGACTACGTCGCCGTCTGGCAACGCTGAGATCACGTTCCCCGGGCCGCCGCGCGTCGTCACGTCGCGGCGGCCCGAGGCATGCCAGTGTCAGCCTGTGACAATTCTCATATAAAACGACGCTTCCTTTTATTTCCCCGGCGCGACACCCTTGGTTCGGGCGGCCTTCACGATGAAGTGGAGTCTTCGGTGCTGCCTGTGCGCGTCCCCACCCCCCTGCCGCGCGGCGGCCGGCCCGGTGCCGACCGCGAACCCCGCAGGGGGACCAGGTGGAGGGCCATCCTCCCGCCGCCGGGCCGATGGCGCCGCCCGCTGCGGGAACTCCTGCTGGTCGTGCTGCTGTTCGCCGCCTACAAGCTGGGACGCCTGCTCGGCGCCCATCACGTCGAGGAGGCGTTCGCCAACGCCGGGCGGCTGTGGGACGCCGAACGCGCCCTGCGGCTCCCCAGCGAGGAGGACCTGCAGGACTGGCTGCTGAAACTGCCCCCGGCGGTCGTGGCGGCCAACGTCTACTACAAGTACGCGCACTTCCCGGTCACCGCGCTGTTCCTGGTCTGGACGTACGCGCGGCGTCCCTGGCACTACCGGTGGGCGCGGACGGTGCTCGCGGTGATGACGGGCGTGGCGCTCGCGGTCCACATCGCCGTGCCGCTTGCCCCGCCGCGCATGCTGAGCGGCCTCGGGTTCGTCGACACGGCCGCGGTGTACGGGCCGGGCGTGTACGGCCCCGCGCACGACGACGGCATGGCCAACCAGTTCGCCGCCATGCCCTCCCTGCACGTCGGGTGGGCCGTGTTCGTCGCCGTCAGCCTCATCCTGTCCACCCGCACCAGGTGGCGCTGGCTGTGGCTGGCGCATCCGGTCGTCACGCTCGGCGTGGTCGTCGGCACCGCCAACCATTACTGGCTGGACGCGGCCGTCGCGCTGGTGATCCTCGCCGTCGTCATGGTCGTGCTGCGGCCGCCCGCGCGCCCTCGCCGGCACCCGGGACGGGACCGCGAACGCCTCGATCATCCGGACGCCGCCGTCCCCGGCTCCGACAAGAGCACCGCGCCGCATGCCCCGGTGGCCGCGTAGGACGGCCGACGCGATCGCCGGAGCGGGGGTCGTGGCGCGCCGCCGCGGCGGCCCGTCCGTGCCGGCCCGCGGGGCCGGGAAGGGCGACCGCCGGGTTCAGGAGCCGTCGTCGCGGCCGGGGTTCTCCAGGCGGAAGAAGTTGCTCTGCGTCCCGTCCGCCTTGTGCTCCTGGTAGATGAAGTTGAGCTTGCGCTCGTCGAAGGTGCGGAACCAGTCGTCCCAGGAGATCTCCTCCAGGTTCTCGCCCCGGTAGCCGGGGAAGTCGAGCAGCAGCCTGCCCGGCCTGCCCTCGTACTCGCTGCCCGGCACCGTGACGGGCTTGGCGCCGCGCTCCTCGGCCCACTGCCGGATGGCGTCGTGGTCGGTGGTCACCAGGCTGCGGCCGGGACGGTCCTCGTGCTCCTCCGGCGAGGTCACGTGCTGCTGGTACCGGTGCTCTCCCTCGACGGGGCGGCCCGAGTCCGACATGGCACTCCTCCTCAGGTCACGCTGGTCGGTACGGCGGTCGCCCCTACCCCGGACAATTCCGGTTAAAAGCGAACAAACCAAACCTTGGAGGGGTGCGGGCCGCGCCTTTTCACTCGGCTTCGCCCGGACGGCCGGCGGTTCGCTCGGCGGGGCGCCGGTGATACGCCCGCCATTCGGCCATGCCCTCGAACGCGCCCGAGCGCAGCGCGGCGACCAGGCGGCGGATCCACTCCAGCTCGGCCAGGTCGATCGCGATCCGGTAGTCGTCCTCGATCAGGTGGATGTCCGCCACGCCCAGGGCCCTGGTCTCGGCCATGTGGGTGCGGTAGCCGTCGACGCGTTCGGCGATCCGGTCCGCGCGCCGCTCCAGCAGCTCCACGGCCTCGTCGGGAGGCAGGGCGGGCAACAGCGACAGCCCGGCCACGAAACGCGGGAACTCGTGGTGGGGCTCGCCGACGAGTTCCCGGAGCCAGTCGCGGATCTCCCGGCGCCCGCGGTCGGTCAGCGCGTACACGGTGCGCTCGGGCCGCCGCCCCGCCCGCGCCGTCCCGGCCTCCTCGATCAGGCCCTCGCGGTGCAGCGCGCGCACGACCGTGTACAGCGAGCCGTACTTGATGTTGATGCTGTCCTGCTTCTCGCGCTCGCGCAGCGTGGTGACCATCTCGTAGGCGTGCATCGGCCGTTCCTGCAGCAGGACCAGCACCGCCAGCGCCAGCGGATTGCTGATCTTCCGTTCTCCGGTCATGGCCCCCTCTCGGTCGCGCCCAACCCTAGCCCCGCGCGGACCGGCGGCGGGCGTGCGGGGCGCCGCCCGGCGGGGCCGGTAACCTCGCGGATCATGACGGTGCTGCGTTCCCTGGTCTTGTTCGTGCTGGCCGCCGTGGCGGAGATCGGCGGCGCGTGGCTGGTGTGGCAGGGCCTGCGCGAGCACCGCGGCTGGCTGTGGGCGGGCGCCGGGGTGGTGGCGCTCGGCGCGTACGGGTTCGTCGCCACGTTCCAGCCGGAGTCGCACTTCGGGCGGGTCCTGGCCGCCTACGGAGGCGTGTTCGTGGCCGGGTCGCTGGTGTGGGGCGTCGTCATGGACGGTTTCCGCCCCGACCGGTGGGACGTCGCGGGCGCCCTCGTCTGCCTCGCCGGAGTGGGGATCATCATGTACGCCCCGCGCGGCTGACACCGGTCACCGCCTCACGTGACCTGGGCCACGGGGGACATCCCGCCATTCCTGGTCGTTGGTCATGGCGAGATCGCTAGCGTTGTCTGCGACACATCGGCTGACCTGCGTCTCTCCGGAGGTGCTCCATCATCCCCGTTCGCGGCCGGGCGACCCGGCGGGTGGCGGCGCGCCCGGTGGTCGCGCCGCTGGGCCGGTTCCGGCATCCGGCGCAGGCGGTCGTCACCGGGTTCGGCCTCGCCATGACGGTCGGCACCCTCCTGCTGTCGCTCCCCGTGGCGACCGAGGAGGGCCGACGGGCCCAGTTCCTGGACGCGCTGTTCACCGCCACCTCGGCGGTCTGCGTCACCGGCCTGGTGACCGTCGACACCGGCACGCACTGGTCGCTGTTCGGCGAGCTGGTCATCCTGGGGCTGATCCAGGCGGGCGGCCTGGGCATCATGACCCTGGCCACGGTGTTCGCGCTGCTGATGTCGCGGCGGCTGGGCCTGCGCGCCCGGCTGGTGGCGCAGGCGGAGACCAAGACGTTGCGCAGCACCGACGTGCGGCGGGTGCTGCGCAACGTGGTGCTGTTCAGCCTGGCCTGCGAGACCGCGGTGGCCGTGGTGCTGACGACGCGGTTCGCGGTGGCCTACGACGACTCCCTCGGCCGGGCCGCCTACCACGGCGTCTACCACTCGATCACGGCGTTCAACAACGCCGGGTTCGCGCTGTGGCCCGACAGCCTGGTCCGGTTCGCCGCCGACCCGTGGATCATCCTGCCGATCTGCGCCGCGGTCATCGTCGGCGGGCTCGGCTTCCCCGTGGTGTTCGAGCTCGCGCGGTCCTGGCGGCGCCCGCGCGGCTGGTCGGTGCTGACCCGCGTCACCGTCGCCGTCACCGGGGCGCTGCTGGCCGGCGGCACCCTGGTGCTGACCGCCGCCGAGTGGAACAACGCCGCCACCTTCGGCCGCCTCAGCGAGCCCGCCCGCTGGCTGGCCGGGTTCACCGCCGCCGTCATGCCCCGCTCGGGCGGCTTCAACAGCGTCGACGTGGCGCAGATGCGCGCCGAGAGCTGGCTGGCCACCGACGTGCTGATGTTCATCGGCGGCGGCAGCGCGGGCACCGCGGGCGGGATCAAGGTCACCACGTTCGGGCTGCTGGCGTTCGTGGTGTGGGCGGAGATGCGCGGCGACACCCGGGTCCACGTGGGGCACCGGCGGCTGCCCGAAGGCACCCAGCGGCAGGCCGTGGCGATCGCCCTGCTCGGCGTCGGGCTGGTGGTGGCCGCCACGTTCACGCTCATGGCGTTCACCTCGCACGGCCTGGACCGGGTGCTGTTCGAGGTCACCTCCGCGTTCGGCATCGTGGGCCTGAGCACCGGCATCACCACCGAGCTGCCGCCCGCCGGACGGATCCTGCTCATCGTGCTGATGTTCGTGGGCCGCACCGGCCCGCTGACGTTGGCGACCGCGCTGGCGCTGCGCGAGCGCGTCCGGCGCTACGAACTACCCGAGGAGCGACCCATCGTTGGCTGACACACGACACGACCCCGTGGTGGTGATCGGGCTGGGCCGGTTCGGTTCGGCGCTGGCCCTGGAACTGGCCGCGCGCGGCACCGAGGTGCTGGCCATCGACCGCCGGCCCAAGATCGTGCAGGGGCTGGCCGGGCGGATCACCCAGATCGCCAGCGCCGACGCCACCGACCTGCAGGCGCTGCGCGAGCTGGGCGTGGGCGAGTTCCACAGCGCGGTCGTGGCCATCGGCGGCGACCTGGAGTCCAGCATCCTGGTCACCTCGCTGCTGGTGGAGCTGGGCGTCGACGACATCTGGGCCAAGGCCGTCACCCACCAGCACAAGCGCATCCTGGAGCGGATCGGCGCCCACCACATCGTGCTGCCCGAGCACGACATGGGCGAACGCGTCGCCCACCTGGTCAGCGGCCGCATGCTCGACTACATCGAGCTGGACGAGGACTACGCGCTGGTCAAGACGCACCCGCCCAGGGAGTTCGTCGGGGTGCCGCTCGGCGAGACCAAGCTGCGCAGCAAGCACGGCGTGACCGTGGTGGCGGTCAAGCCCCAGGGCGAGCAGTTCACCTACGCCACCGCGGACACGGTGCTGCAGTACGGCGACGTCGTCCTGGTCGCCGGGCCCGCCGGCAAGGCCGAGCGCTTCGCCGAACGGCTGTGACCGCGCGCCGTCACGGGCGGTGCGGGCACGGGCGGCGCAGCGACGGGCAGCGCAGCGACGGGCGGCCTCGTCACAGGTAGCGCAGCCACAGGTACGGCGTCGCCAGCGCCACCGAGACCAGGGTGACGACCAGCCCGTACCGGGTGAAGCGCCAGAAGCTGATGGGCGTTCCGTTGCGGGCGGCGATGCCGAGGACGACGACGTTGGCGGAGGCGCCGACGGCGGTGGCGTTGCCGCCCAGGTCCGCGCCCAGCGCCAGGGCCCACCACAGCACCTGCCCGGCGTCGCCGTGCTGCTGGGCCAGGTCGGCGACGATCGGGCTCATCGTGGCGACGTAGGGAATGTTGTCGACGATCGCCGACAGGGCCGTCGAGCACCACAGCAGCATCATCGTGGCGACGGCCAGGCGTCCGTCGGTCGCGTCCGCGGCGGCCTTGGAGATGTCGGCGATGACGCCCGTCTTCACCAGCCCGCCGACCATCACGAACAGCCCGGCGAAGAACACCAGCGTCGGCCACTCCACCTCGCGCAGGGCGTCCTCGGTGGTGACGCGGGTCGCGGCCACCAGCAGCCCCGCGCCCAGCAGCGCCACCACCGACGGCTCGTAGTGCAGGACCGGATGCAGGACGAACGCGGCGATGACGACGGCCAGCACCGCCAGGCTCTGGGCCAGGAGCCGCCGGTCGGTGACGGCCTCCTTCTCCTCCAGGGCCATGACCGCCGAGGCCCGGTCCGGGTCGTAGCGGAACGCCGAGCGGAACAGCCACCGGCACAGCACGCAGAACACCGCCGTCAGCACCACGATGAACGGCGCCAGATGGACGAGGAAGTCGTTGAAGGTCAGGCCGGCGCGGCTGGCGATGATGATGTTGGGCGGGTCGCCGACCAGCGTGGCGGTGCCGCCGATGTTGGAGGCCATGACCTCGGCGATCAGGTACGGCTCGGGGCGCAGTTCGAGCCGGTCGCACACCAGGAAGGTGACGGGGGCGATGAGCAGCACGGTGGTGACGTTGTCCAGCAACGCCGACGCCCCCGCGGTGATCACCACCAGCATGACCAGCAGCCGGTAGGGGCGTCCCCGGGCGCGTTTGGCGGCCCAGATCGCCAGGTACTCGAACACGCCGGTCTGCCGCAGCACCGAGACGATGACCATCATCCCCAGCAGCAGGAACACGACGTTCCAGTCGATGCCGGTGTCCTCGGCGAAGAACGCCGCGGGGGCGTCGGTGACGTGCAGCAGTAGCATCAGCCCGGCACCGCCGAGGGCCACCGCGGTGCGGTGGATCTTCTCCGTCGCGATCAGGACGTACGCCCCGACGAAGATCACGATCGCGATGACGGCGGTCAAGGAACCCTCCTGCTCAGCGGACGCGGCGGCGTGGACTGCGGCGCGGACGGCGCGGCACGGGGCCGGCACCGTCGGACGCGGCGTCCGGAGGGCGCCGAGGCCGTGCGAGCGGGCGGAGGGCCCGGAGAGGTGGCGGGGTCATCGGCGGCCGGCTTTCGGGGCAGGTCGGAACGGACGCCGACCAGACTTCCCGGCACACCGCGCATGACCCTAACGCCATTTCGGTGCCCGTGCTACCAGGCACTTCCGCGCGTACGGCGGAGGGGCGGAGCGGGCGGCACGCCGCGAGAGTGCAGAACCCGCCCCGCGCCGCGGGACACTTTACTCTTCCGCTCCGGGTGGGATCATCCGGGCCCCGCCGTCCCAAAGCTCACCGGGAAGGCGGACGCCCCTCCTCCCGCGGGCGGCCGGTTGCGGGGGAGGGGCGCGTCGGAGCCGGGAACGTCAGCCCAGGGACACGTCCCTGCGGCGGAAGCCGCCCATTCCGGCGGCCGCCACCACGGCGGTGACGGCCACCAGCCACACCAGCGGCGTGGCGGTGAACTCGTCGCCCGGCAGCTTGGGGATGTGAGTGAACGGCGAGACGTCCTGCACCCACTGGTCCATCTGCAGCGTCGGCCCGAACAGTGAGATCAGGACGACGAAGCCGAACGCGCCCCAGCTCGCCGCCGTCAGCCGCGGCAGCAGCCCGAACAGCGCGACCGCGACGGCCGCGACCAGCCACACCGCGGGCAGCTGCGCCAGCGCGGCGCCGGTGACGCGCGGCAGCCAGCCGCCCACGTCACCGGAGTTCAGGCCGTGGACGAGACCGGCGGCGGCGCCCGCGACGCCCAGCCCGATCGCCGGCCCCACCAGGGGGAACAGCAGGTGCGCGGCCTCCCAGCGGAGCCGTCCCACGGCCGTGGCCAGCACCGGCTCGGCGCGCAGGGACGTCTCCTCGGCCCGCATCCGCATCACCGTCGACACCGCGTACCCCGCCGCGAACACCCCCACCAGGCTCATCGTCGAGGCGAAGTAGGCGTCGACGATCGCGGTCTGCCCGCCCAGCCGCGCCATGATCTCCTCCAGGTCGGGGTTGTCCTTCACCAGGTCGTCGACCCCGTCGGCCACCCCGCCGAAGACCACGCCGAGGGCGGCGAACCCGGCCAGCCAGCCGTACAGCGGACGGCTGTGCAGCCGCCACGCCAGCCCGAACGGGCCGGACAGGGAGGCCGGCGCCTCGGCCGGGCCGAGCGTCGGCGGCAGGATGCCCGCCGCGACGTCCCGGCGTCCCGACAGCGCCGCCGCCGCCGCGACCAGCACGGCGACCAGCGCGACGCCGAGCAGCAGGACCCACCAGCGCTCGTCCCCGAAGGGGGCCAGCCGGACGCCCCAGCCGAGCGGCGACAGCCACGACAGCCACTGCAGGCCGTTGCCCTCCCCGCCGACGTCGGCGGCCAGGCGGACGACGAACGCGGCGCCGAGCGCGGCGACCGAGAGCCCGCGCGCCGCCCCCGAGCCCTCGGTGAGCTGCGCGGCGACCCCGGCGACCGCGGCGAACACCCATCCGGCCATGGTGAACTGCAGGCCGAGCGCGACCGCCCCGGCCGCGGACACGTCCTGGGCCGCCGTCCCGGCCGCGGCCAGCGCGCCCAGCACCACGCTCGCCCCCATGGCGACCAGCAGCGCCGCGGCCAGCCCCGCGCCGCGGCCCAGCACGGTGGCGCCGAGCAGCTCGCGGCGCCCGGCCTCCTCCTCCACCCGGGTGTGCCGGATCACCACCAGCGCGCAGATCAGCCCGACGATCACCGGGATGAACCCGGCCCGCTGCGCGGCCAGGGCGCCCAGGTCGGTGCCGTGCAGCGGCCCGTACAGGGCCAGGAACGTGGGGCTGGTCCCGGACGTGCGGGCGTACTGCAGGCGGTCCGCCTCGGTCGGGAACAGCCCGCTGAAGCTCGAGACGAAACTGGCCGGCATGACACCGATCAGCAGGACCCAGATCGGCAGGATCGCCCGGTCGCGGCGCAGGATCAGCCGGACCATCGCGCCGGTGCCCACCAGCGCGTGCCCCGCGCCCCGGTTCTCGGCGCCGCTCATCGCACGGCCTCCTGCGGCAGCTCGTCCTGGTAGTGACGCAGGAACAGCTCCTCCAGGGTGGGCGGCTGGCTGGTCAGGCTGCGCACCCCGATGGACGTCAGCTGCCGCAGCACCTCGTCCAGGCTGGCGGTGTCCACCTCGCAGCGCACGCGGTGGCCGTCGACGCGCAGGTCGTGCACGCCGGACAGGTTCGACAGCCCGTTGGGCGGCGCCGACAGCTCGGCGTCGATGGACGTGCGGGTCAGGTGCCGCAGCTCGGCCAGGGTGCCGGTCTCCACGGCGCGGCCCTTGCGGATGATGGTCACCCGGTCGCACAGCGCCTCGACCTCGGACAGGATGTGGCTGGACAGCAGCACGGTGCGGCCCCGGTCACGCTCCTCGCGGACGCACTCCTGGAAGACCTCCTCCATGAGGGGGTCCAGGCCGGAGGTCGGCTCGTCCAGGATGAGCAGGTCCACGTCCGACGCCAGCGCGGCCACCAGGCCGACCTTCTGCCGGTTGCCCTTGGAGTAGGCGCGGCCCTTCTTCTTCGGGTCCAGCTCGAAGCGCTCCAGCAGCTCGTCGCGGCGCCGCCGGTCCAGGCCGCCGCGCATGCGGCCGAGCAGGTCGATCACCTCGCCGCCGGACAGGTTCGGCCACAGCGTCACGTCGCCGGGGACGTAGGCCAGGTGCCGGTGCAGGCGGGTGGCGTCCTTCCAGGGGTCGCCGCCCAGCAGCCGGGCGGTGCCCTCGTCGGCGCGCAGCAGGCCGAGCAGGATCCGGATGGTGGTGGACTTGCCCGCGCCGTTGGGGCCGAGGAAGCCGTGCACCTCGCCGGTCCGGACCGACAGGTCCAGCCCGTCCAGCGCCCGTGTCCGGCCGAACGTCTTGACCAGCCCGGACACCTCGATGGAAAACGTGGTCTGTTGTGTCATGAATACACCTCGTAAGGGTGTGCGGGTATGGGGATGCGGCCGCCGCGTCCTGCGGGCGTGAAACCGGGGACGGGCGGTGAAGGGGAGCAACGGACGATGTCCGTGACACGGCGAACGGCGGTCGCCGTGGCCGGTCCCGGCCTGCCCGCGGGCACGCCGGCGACGATCCGCGGCGGGACCGGCGCGGGGCGGCACGAGGCCGCCGGTGATCAGGCGGGCGGGTCGGAGTCGGCCTTGCGCGCGGCGGCGTCCGAGGTCGGGATGCGCTGGTCCGGATCGGACTCGGCGCCCCCCGGCGCGGAGGCCCGCATTTCCTCCAACACGGCGCGGCCCTGTGCCACCAGTGCCGGATCCATCAGATCGTCGGAGAGGATGTCGAGCAAGGCCAGGGCCATGCGCGGGTAGCCCGCCGGCGTGAGCGGGTCGGCTCCCAGGTTCCGCGTCATGTGCTCGTGCAGGACGACCGTCCCAAGACTCATCGCGCACATGACGGCCGCGTAGGCGTGCGGGTCGGCGGTCTTGGCCGGAGCCAGGCCCTCCGCGCCGTTCACGATGAGGTCCTCCGTGAACGCCACCGCCTCGTCGAACAGCCGCGCCGCCGCCTCCGACCCGTCCACCAGGGCCCGGGCCACGTAACGCTGCACCGACAGCGCCAGGGTGATCGCACCGGGCAGGAACCCCGGGGTGGCCACGGCGCCCTTGAGGGCCTCCTGCTTGGTCTCCCGGATGACCTTCATGACGTACTCGTCGCACGCCCGGCGCAGCGCCTCCTTCGAACCGAAGTGGTGCTGCACCAGCCCGGGGGACACCCCGGCGGCCTTGGCGATCCCGCGGATCGTCGCGCCGCTCACACCGTGTTCGGCGAACTCCCGCAGAGCCGCGTCCCGGATCCGCGCGCGCGCCGTCAGGTCGTCGCTCGCCCGTGACTCGTTGACTGTCACACCCTCATCATCCAATACGAACGTTCAATGCGCAATACGCTTGTACCGTCGATCGGTTTCCGGTCGTGCCCGGGGATTCTCGGGCACGGCCGCTGAGGGCGGCCACGCGACGGCCTGGAGCGGCTCAGCGCGGCGCCGTCCCCCCGCCGGGCTTCTGCAGGAACTCCATGCAGCTCTTGAGGGCCTCCTGCGCCTTGACCGGGTCGAATCCGGGCGGCGGGGCGGTGGCCTGGCCGAGCTCCGGCAGATTCACCCCCCGTTTCTCCAGGCAGGCCGCGAGGGTCTTGTACGCGCTCGGCGTGACCGTGGGCGTGGCGCGGCGACGCGGAGCCTCGGTGCCCGCCCCGCCTCGCGGCGTGCCCTCCGGCGTCGTCGTCTCCGCCGAGGCGGACGGCGAACCCGGCGCGGGGACGGGCGACGTGGACCCGGAGGGAGCGGCCGACACCGCGGGCGGCGGCGCCGCGTCTCCGCCGTCGCCGTCGTCGTCACCCCCACCGCAGGCCGTCAGGGCCAGCGCGGGGACGACCAGAAACGCCATCGCGTGACGTCGGACCGCTGTGCGTGTCACCTGTGATCCTCCCGTGACGATGGACGTGCCGTGCGCGAACGGGGGTGCGCGAGCGGGGGTGTGCGAGCGCTCGCGCGCGGGGACGCCGTCCAAGGATGCCAAGGAGCGTCCGCCGCGGTAATTCACGCCGTGACAAAGATCGGG
Organism: Actinomadura sp. NPDC047616; assembly: GCF_040642915.1. NCBI lineage: Bacteria > Bacillati > Actinomycetota > Actinomycetes > Streptosporangiales > Thermomonosporaceae > Actinomadura > Actinomadura sp. NPDC047616. The sequence continues at coordinate 8,991 of NZ_JBEYTB010000016.1, read as the reverse complement.
CGGCCGTCGCTCACCCGTGTGAGCAACCGCGCGTTCCGCCCAGCGGAAACGCGCGTGGACGGGACGGCCCCCCGTGCGCCCACCATGGCCCCATGAGGACGTCGGCGGCGGGCGAGTCCGTCCTGTCCCGTGTGGTGCGGATCGTCGAGGCGTTCGGCCCCGACGACCAGGCCCTGGGCGTGACGCAGATCGCGCGGCGGGCCGGGCTGCACGTGGCCACGGCCTCCCGGCTGGTGGACGAGCTGGTGCGGCACGGCTGGCTGCGGCGCGACCCCGACCGGAGGGTCCGCATCGGCGTGCGCATGTGGGAACTGGCGTCCCGCGCGTCCCCCGCGCTGACCCTGCGCGAGGCCGCCATGTCGTACATGGAGGATCTGCACGCCGTCGTCGGCCACCACACCCAGCTCGGCGTGCTGGAGGGCCGGGAAGTCCTGTTCATCGAACGGCTGTCGACACCCGAGGCCGTGGTCAACCTGACCCGGATCGCCGGGCGGCTCCCCGCGCACGTGTCGTCCAGCGGGCTGGTGCTGCTCGCGCACGCCCCGCGCGACCTGCAGGAGAGCGTGCTGGCCGGGCCGCTCGCCGTCTACACCCCGCACACGGTCGCCGATCCCAGGCGGCTGCGCGCCGTGCTCGCCGACGTCCGCCGCGGCGGCGTGGCGTTCTGCCGCGGCTTCGTCGACGAACGCGCCACCGGCATCGCCGTCCCGCTGCGCGACGCCGACGGCGAGGTGGTGGCGGCGCTGTCGGTGGTCGTGCCCAACGACGACAACGCCCGCATGCAGATCCCCGCCCTCAAGGCCGCGGCGCGGGGAGTCTCCCGCGCGATGCGTCCCGGCATGCCCCGCCCCTGACCGGACCCCGCCCCTCGCCTCTCTCATTCAGCGAGAAGGCTCTGGTGACGCGCGCCACACCCGAACCATGCTCGGTCTGCCCCTGGTGACGAGGAGGACCCATGGCGACAGACCTGCCCGCCGCCCCCGAAACCGAGCGCGTCCCGTCCGGCCCCGCGACGATCCGGCTGCGCGTGGCCGCCAAGACCCCCGTGGCCGACGGCGTCGTCGCGTTGACGCTGACCGCGCCCGACGGGCGCCGCCTGCCCGACTGGACGCCCGGCTCCCACATCGACCTGGTGCTGCCGGGCGGCCTGACCCGCCAGTACTCCCTGTGCGGCGACCGCTGGGACGCGTACGCCTACCGCATCGGCGTGCTGCGCGAACGCGACGGACGCGGCGGCTCGGCGTACGTCCACGACATGCTGGAGGAGGGCGGCACCGTCGCCATCGGCGGCCCCCGCAACAACTTCCGGCTCGTCCCGTCCGACCGCTACCTGTTCATCGCGGGCGGGATCGGCATCACGCCCCTGCTGCCGATGATCCGCCAGGCCGCCATGCTCGGCGCCGACTGGCGGCTGCTGTACGGCGGCCGGTCCCGCGCGTCCATGGCCTTCCTCGACGAGCTGACGCCCTACGGCGACGGGGTCACCGTCGTGCCGCAGGACGAGCGGGGCCTGCTCGACCTGCCCGCCTGGCTGCCCGCCGAGGCCAGGCCCGACACCAAGGTCTACTGCTGCGGCCCGGCCCCGCTGCTCGACGCCGTCGAACGCCGCTGCGCCGCCTGGCCGCCCGGCCTGCTCCGCACCGAACGGTTCGTCGCCGGCAACACGGTCGACCAGGGCACCGCCCGCGACGGGGCGTTCCAGGTGGAACTGCGCCGCTCGGGCCTGTCGCTGTCGGTGGCCCCCGGCCAGTCGGTGCTCCAGGCCGTCGGCGCCGTCGGCGTCAACGTGCTGTCGTCGTGCCGGCAGGGGCTGTGCGGCACATGCGAGACCGGTGTGCTGGACGGCGTCCCCGACCACCGCGACTCGATCCTCGACGACGACGAGCGCGCGGCGGGCGACTGCATGTTCATCTGCGTGTCCCGCGCCCGCTCCGAACGCCTCGTCCTCGACCTGTGACCCTGGAGGAGCCCCCCATGACCACCGTCACCCTGCCCTCCATCGACGCCGACCCGTTCGCCCCCGACGTTCTGGAGAACCCCTTCCCCCTGCACGCCGCCCTACGGGACGCCGGGCCCGTCGTGCACCTGACCCGTTACGACGTCTACGCCCTGGGACGCTACGAACACGTGCACGCCGCGCTGACCGACTGGCAGTCCCTGCAATCGGGGGCCGGGGTGGGCCTGAGCAACTTCCGCTACGAAAAGCCCTGGCGTCCCCCGAGCCTCCTCCTGGAGGCCGACCCGCCCCGCCACGACGCCCCCCGCGCCGTACTGACGAAGATCCTCGGCCCCCGCGCGCTCCGGCGCCTGCGGGAGGCGTGGTTCGCCGACGCCGAAAAACTCGTGGACGAGGTGCTCGCGGACGGCGACGAGTTCGACGCCGTCACCCGCCTCGCCCAAGCGTTCCCCCTGCGCGTGTTCCCCGACGCCGTGGGCCTGCCCAAGGAAGGACGCGACAACCTCCTCCCGTACGGGGACCACGCCTTCAACGCCTTCGGCCCGCCCAACGCCCTGGTGAAGAAGGGCGAGCCGCGCGTGCCGGAACTCGCCGGCTGGGTGGGGGAGCAGTGCCGCCGTGAACGGCTGAGCGCGGGAGGATTCGGCGCGCAGATCTGGGCGGCGGCCGACCGCGGCGACCTCACCCACGACCAGGCGCCGCTCGTCGTCCGGTCCCTGCTGACCGCCGGGGTGGACACTACTGTGCACGGTCTGGCCGCGGTGCTGTACGCGTTCGCCACCCACCCCGCCCAGTGGCGCCGCCTACGCGAAGACCCCTCGCTCGCACGCGTCGCGTTCGACGAGGCGGTGCGCTGGCAGTCGCCCGTGCAGACGTTCTTCCGGACCGCCACCCGCGACGTCGTCATCGGCGGCCACCTCGTATCGGACGGCAGGAAGCTGCTGATGTTCCTGGGCGCCGCCAACCGCGACCCCCGGCACTGGCACGACCCCGACGTGTTCGACCTGTCCCGCGACCCGTCCGGGCATGTGGGCTTCGGCATGGGCATCCACCAGTGCGTCGGCCAGCACGTGGCACGCCTGGAGGCCGAAGCCCTGCTCACCGCCCTGGCCCGCCGCGTCGAACGCATCGACCTGCTGGGAACGCCACGGCAGCACCTCAACAACACCCTGCGCGCCTGGGAGTCCGTGCCGGTCCGCGTCCACCCCGTTGAGACAATGAGACCGTGAGGGTGGTGGTCGTCTCCGACACGCACGCGCCGCGGCGCTGGCGCTCCTGCCCTCCCCGGGTCGCCGAGCACCTGCGCCGCGCCGACATGATCCTGCACGCCGGCGACGTCTGCACGGCCGACGTCCTCGACGAACTGTCCGCCTACGGGCCCGTCCACGCCGTCCTGGGCAACAACGACGGCCCCGACGTGGCCGACTGGGGCGCCCCGGAACGCCTGGAACTCGACCTGGACGGGCTGCGGGTCGCCATGGTCCACGACAGCGGCCAGGCCAAGGGCCGCACCGCCCGCATGCGGCGCTGGTTCCCCGACGCCGACCTGGTCGTCTTCGGCCACTCCCACATCCCCATGGACCAGACCGGCGACGGCGTCCGCGTCTTCAACCCCGGATCACCCACCGACCGGCGCCGCCAGCCCCACGGAACCGTCGGCGAACTCGACATCCAGGACGGACGCCTGATCGAAGCCAGGATCATCCCCGTCACCTGACGCCTCGAGGGTGGGGCGCGCCCTGGGACATAGGCGGCCTTCTCTACGATGTCGGACGGTACAGGCAGGACAGTCCCGGCCGACCGGCTCCACGTCACCGGACAGCGGACGGTTTCCGCCCACGGTTCGGATCGTTCCAAGCCCCTTCCGAGCGGGCCCGGCACGCTCCCACGGCGTGCCCCAGGGGCCGGCGGGCGCTCTACCTTCGGGAAGGCAAGACGGACATGGCCCAAGACGAACCCCGCAAGCACCCCGTCGACGAGGTGCTGCCCGTCCCCAGGCTGGCGCTCTACGGCTTCCAGCACGTCCTGGCGTTCTACGCCGGTGCCGTCGTGGTGCCCATCCTGGTCGCGGGCGCGATCGGCCTGTCCGACGAGCAGCTCGTCTACCTGATCAACGCCGACCTGTTCACCTGCGGCATCGCCACGATCATCCAGGCCTGGGGCTTCTGGCGGATCGGCATCCGGCTGCCCATCGTGCAGGGCGTGACGTTCACCGCCGTCGCCCCCATGATCGCCATCGGGCAGGGCGCCGAGAACGCCACCGCCGCGCTGCTGGCCATCTACGGCGGCACGATCACGGCCGGAATCGCCACCTTCCTGGCCGCCCCGTTCCTCGGCCGCCTGGTCCGCTTCTTCCCGCCCGTGGTCACCGGCACCGTCCTGACCGTCATCGGCGTCGTGCTCCTGCCCAACGCCCTCACCGACGCGGCGGGCGGCGCCGAGGCCAAGACCGTCACCAAGGACTTCGGCAGCTGGAAGCACCTGCTCTACGCCGGCGGCACGCTGCTGTTCATCCTGCTCCTCCACCGGCTGCGCCGCCCGTTCCTCAGCAGCATCGCCGTCCTGCTCGGCCTGGTGGGCGGCACCCTCGTGTCCTACCTGCTGGGCGACACCCGGTTCGACCAGGTCGGCCGCTCCGACTGGTTCGGCGTCACCACCCCCTTCCACTACGGCGCCCCCACCTTCCAGATCGGCGCCATCGTGGCGATGCTGCTGGTCATGCTGGTCACGGTGGTGGAGACCGTGGGCGACGCCAAGGCCACCGGCGAGATCGTCGGCCGGCGCGTCACCGACGACGACATCACCCGCGCCCTGCGCGCCGACGGCCTGTCCACCTTCCTCGGCGGCACGCTGAACGCCTTCCCCTACACCTGCTTCGCCCAGAACGTCGGCCTCGTCCGCCTCACCGGCGTCCGCAGCCGCTTCGTCGTGGTCGCCGCCGGGATCTTCATGATGGTGCTGGGCCTGTTCCCCAAGGCCGCCGCCTACGTCGCGTCCATCCCGAGCGACGTCCTCGGCGGCGCCGCCGTCGCCATGTTCGGCATGGTCGCCGTCGTCGGCATCCAGACCCTCGCCAAAGCCGACCTGCGCGACGAACGCAACGCCCTGGTCGTGGGCATCAGCATCGGCGTCGCGCTGCTGCCCGCGACCGTCCCCGCCTTCGGCGAGAACATGCCCCGCGACGTCGCCGCCATCCTCAACAGCGGCATCACCCTCGGCAGCCTGACGGCCATCATCCTGAACCTGGTGTTCAACGTGCTCACCCGCAGGCCCCCGCGGCAGGCCGACGAACCCGGCTCCGGCCCCCGCGCCACGGAGACCGCCCCGGCCTCCTGACCCCTGCCCGGCGCCTCACCGGCCCCCGCGCCGGTGAGGCCGCCGAGGCGGCGCCTGATCGTCGCACGACCCCAAGGCCCGCACGGTCTCCACGAACCCGCGCAGCAACGGCCGCGTGTCACCCTCACGCCAGCACAGCGCGACGACCGTGGGCGCGGGCTCAGGCGTCAGCCGCCGGTAGACCACCCCGTCCAGCCGCAGCCGCGACACCCCGGCAGGGGCGATGGTGACCCCCAGCCCCGCCCCGACGAACGCCACCAACGTCTGCCATTCCACCGCCCGCTGGACCACCCTCGGCGTGAACCCCGCGTCGCCGCACACCCCGGTGACCCGGTCGTGGAAGGCGGGACCCGCCGCCCGGGGGAACAACACGAACGGCTCGTCGGCCAGCGCCTCCACCGCGACGGCCTCGTCGCGGCCCAGCGGATGGCCGTCCGGCAACACCACCACGAAGGGCTCACGCTGTACGGGGACGACGGCCAGATCCGGCCCGGCCGGCGCCTCGCGAACGAGCCCGACGTCCAGCGCGCCCGCCCGCAGCGCGTCGACCTGCGGAGCGCTCGTCAGCTCCCGGAGATCGAGCTCCACGTCCGGACACCGCCGCCGATACCCGCGGATCGCCTCCGGCAGCACGGTGAACGCCAGCGACGCGGCGAACCCGACGCGCAGCCGCCCCGCCTTGCCACCGGCCACCCGCCGAGCCGCGTCAAGCCCGCCCGACACCTGCTCCAGCGCGCCGCGGGCCGCCGGCAGCAGCTCCCGCCCGGCCGGGGTCAGCGTCACCCCTCGGGCATGCCGCTCGAACAGCTTGTGCCCCACCCGCCTCTCCAGCCGGCCGATCTGCTGGCTGAGCGGCGGCTGCGCGATGCCGAGAACCTGCGCGGCCCGTCCGAAGTGCAGCACCTCCGCCACCACCACGAACGCGCGCAACTGACGGAGATCCAGCTCCGGTGGCGGCGGCGTCATACGCCAACTGATATCACCGGCCCGCTCCTGGAGTATTGGACGTATCGGAACGCCCGCCCCTAGGGTCGCGGACATGGCAGAACGCAGGGCGATCCTCTCCGGATCGACGTTCGAGGAGAACATCGGCTACGCACGCGCCGTCGTGGACGGCGACTGGGTGCACGTGTCGGGCACCACCGGCTTCGACTACACGACGATGACCATCTCCGACGACGTCGTCGAACAGGCCGAACAGTGCCTGAAGAACATCGGCGCCGCGCTGGCGGAGGCGGGCTGCGGCTTCGAGGACGTCGTCCGCGTCCGCTACATGCTCCCGGACCGCACCGACTTCGAGCCCTGCTGGCCCACCCTCCGCCACCACTTCGCCCCCGCCCGCCCCGCCGCCACCATGATCGTCTGCGGCCTCGCCGACCCCCGGATGCGCATCGAGATAGAAGTCACAGCCCACCGCCGCCACCCCTGACCCACGCCGCAGAAACCAGCCACCGCCCCACCGCAGCGCCCGGCACAAACACTCCGTCCCTGCCACGGACCAGCGGCACGGCTGTCCCGCGGCCTCGCCGGTCGTCGCCGACACCCTGCCCCCTTGGACACTCCCCAGCATCCGCAGCGTCACCCCGTCCGCTCCGCCTGGCTGCCGCCGTCGCCGCACTCGACCACCCCCCAGCGCTACCGCACACCACTGCAGCACGACTGCACCGCAGGCCGTCGGTGCCCCAGGCGTGGGCGACGTCGTGGCTGGTGAAACGCCAGCCGACGGTGTCGCTCCCTGCTGCGCTTGGGCCGGGCTTGATGCACTGGTTCTCGCTGGCGGCCGTCAAGCTCTGTGCAGTGCTCGCCCTGGTGGCGACAGCCGTCGCGTCCCGTTGCGCTGGTGTAAGCCTCTGACGCAGTGGTTGCCGGGGAGCCGACGGTTGTCGGGATGAGTGGTTGGCGGTGTGAGGTGGGGCTGCCGCGGGGGTTGGCGGCGTCGACTGGGCTGTGTGCCCATGCCGGGGCGGTGGTCGTGGCCTCCTGCTGCGCCGGTTGTCGAGGTGTCGTTCAGCGTCGTGGCGGCCTGGTCGGCACGTCAGCAGGGGGGTAAGCGCACTGTGGCCGTCCGGCAAGCATGAGGCGGTGAAGGTCGGCGCCATGCGACGGGGAGTGAGAGCTTGCGGTCGGCACTCGCAAGCACGGTATCTCTGCCCGGAAAGGCGCCTCTGCCTGCGAGCCCCAGGGCGCGGAAGGAGCGCAGGGGCGTGCCGGCATCCTCGCGGGGACGAGCGGGGATCGGTGAGGTGCGGATCGTCGAGACCGTCGTACCGCTCGGCAGAGGGCGGCTCAGGCGGCGAGGAACGCGCCGAACGGCAGGTTGCGCACCAGCCAGAAGACCATGACAAGCGCGAACAGAGCCCAGATGAGCCGTGGATCCCCCGCCTTGGTGCGGGTCGGCCGGTCACCGGCGCGGGCGATCGTCCAACGGAGCCAGAAGAACGCCAGCACCGGCAACATGGCCACCACGAACACGTTGAGCCCGAGCGCCTGCCCGAGCTGCCCGTGCGCCAGCGCGTGCACCGTTCGCAGCGCACCGCAGCCGGGGCACTGGTACCCGGTCAGGGCCAGAAACGGACAGGTCGGGTAGTGGCCGTCCTCGTTGGGGTCGACGGCCGCCACGTACGACACCACCGCACCGGTGAGCAGCAGAACACCGATCGGAGCGGCGAGTCGGCCGGCCAGTCCGCCCGGCATCGGCAGAGCGGACCAGCGATCGTTCGTCATCGGAACACGTGCCGTGTGAGGGGGATGCCGTCAGGTGTTGCTCGCGGCGGCGAGCGTCACGATGAAGTACACGACGCCCACCACGACACCGACGACCGCGGAAACGATCGCCCACGTCCTGGCGTTGTTGGAGGCGCTCTGCGCGCCCTGGTAGTCGCCCGACTGCCACTTGGAGTTGACCTGGGCGGCGTAGACGATCGACACCACGCCCGCGGGCAGGCAGCAGAGGATCGTGGTCAGGATCGCCCACACGAGGTGGTTGGGGGGCGGAGAGGACGGCGGCTGGTAGCCGCCGTAGCCTGGCTGCTGCCCGTAGTAGCTCATGGAGCACCTCCGGTACCCGGGGAATGGATCACCCTTGTAGATGGTTGAGCACTTTGCGCGGTTCTTGATCCTAGAGACAACGGACCGTCCTCGGCCATGGCCGTAACTGTCACAGCCCTGGTGGGGAGGCCCCTCCGTGCGACGCCGTGCCTCCGGGGGGACGTCGCGCGGTTACCTGAGGGAGCACGTTGCCGCAGGTCGCAGGGCGTGAGACGGCCGGATGCCCCGGCTTCGCAGGCCGGCCGTCCTGGTGCTCGTGAGGACGGTGGGGACTTGCTGAGGGCGGCGCGGGCGTCGATTTGACGTCTGGTCTCAGACGACGTAACTTGTACGTTCGGCCCTAGGGGAAGCGAGACGCCCACGTGCGGCGGCCGTCCCAAGGGGACCATCATCCATCTCTCCCTGGCAAGATCCTTCTACGCGTGTCACGCACGCGTGTGGGTGGACTGTCGGGAGCGGCCCGAATTTGACAATCGAGCCGGATCTGATGAAATAGCACGGCCGCCCGGAAGTCGCCGCGAAAGTGGCGCCGGAAGGACGGATACCGGAAAAGAACGGGAAATTGACAGCCCGATCGGATCTGGTAAATTAGAAGAGTCGCCCCGGGGGCGGGAAACGCGAAAGCGGGAACCGCGCGGTGGGTGTCCGTT
>NZ_JBEYTB010000015.1:220191-227964 GCF_040642915.1 Actinomadura sp. NPDC047616 | reverse complement strand
TGAACGCCTTCGACATCGCCTTCGAAGGCCGCTTGGCCGCAGCCCGAAACTAACCCGAACAAGATCCAGTTACACCGTTAACTGGACAGACCCGGGTGTTTGCGTGCGCTTCCGCGGTGCGGTTTCGCGTGGGGGGCGATCGACGCTTTGCGCGGTTGGTGTCCACGTGCGCGGCTGCCGTTGGGGAAGCTGTCCGACCTGCTGACGACGCTTGCGAACCGCTGGCCGTGCGCCCGCTGATCGTCCCGTCCGTCGTCGCAGACCCAGGGCGGAAGTACTGGTGTCTTGGGCACGCTTCTGCGGTGCGGTTTGGCGGCGGGGGGCGATTCGCGTTGGTGGGCCTGGCGTTGGGGGTTGGCTTGTGCCAGGTGGGCGGAGGGGGTGCCAGGGTTCAGGTGTGGGGGCCGCTGGGGGGAGCGCTGGATTTGCGGTGGTCACAGGGCTCGGGACGTGGGGGCCGTCGGCGGCTCAGCCTGGGGGGCGTGGTGTGTGGCTGGGGGCATGCCGGAATGCAGCGGGTGCTGGGTGGGGCGGTGTTCGCTGGCGGCTGGTGCGGGGCCGGGGCGATGGGGGTGTTGAGTGCGGGCGTATTGCGGAGGAGGGAATGGGTGAGTCAGGGGGGTGGGCGGGAATTGGTCAGGCGCTGCGGGCGGGGCGTTGTTGGGCGGCTTTTTGGGCGGCGCGGCGTTGGGCGGCGGCCATGCGGGCGCGGTTGAAGCTGTCGCGGACGCGGGCGGCGCCGCGCAGGGCGGTGGCGGTGTCCTTGGTGCGGTTCGCGTAAACGGCGAGCACTTCGTGGACGGGCGGGGGTGTCTCGTCCCGGACGACCGGGGACAGCGCGGGAACGGCCGGATTCCCCGCCGCCGGAACGAGCGTGAGAGCCGTTTGGCAGTGCGGGCACCGCAACCCCGAATGGGTGTCTCTGCTCATACCCCGCATCATTCCCCGTGGGTCTGACAATTCAACTACCCGGGCTTAAAGGGCGTGCGGCGCCGGAGTGAGGCTGATCTTGGGGCACGGGGGCGGATTCAGGACGCGGCGGTTTCGGCGGCGGGGTGGATGTGGACCCAGGCGTGCAGGAGAAGAAGCAGTTCGATGCGGCGGTCGGCGTCGTAGACCAGTTCGCCGAGCATCTGTTCCAGGCGGCGGATGCGGTAGCGGACGGTCTGTTCGTGCACCAGCAGCCGGTCGGCGGCGGCGACGGCGTTGTCGCGGTTCTCCATGTAGGTGAGAAGCGTTCGGACGAGGGGGTCGCGCTTGTGCCGGGGCAGGTCGACGAGGGGGGCCAGGCGGTGGCGCAGCGCGACGTCGATCAGTTCCGCGCTGCGGGCGGCGATGAGGGTGGGGAGGTGGTCCAGGCAGCGCACCGCCTCCTTACCGGGCAGGACGCCGCGTTCCACCAGGTCGAGGGCATGCCGGGCCCAGCGCAGCGACAGGGCGCCCTTGGTGGGCGGCACGGTCGGGCCGATGGCGGCCTGGCAGTCGCGCACCAGGGCGGTGATCAGACGGTCCTGCCCGGGGCCGTCCGGGTCGGGGACGATCAGGTACGGCGCGGGTGCGTGCCAGTCGGCCAGGACGGACGGTGGCAGCACGGGCGGGGTGAAATCGGCGGGTGTGCGCAGCGCGACGGCGGCCAGGGTGCGCGGCGGTGTCCAGCATGCGGGGCGGGCCAGTTCGGTGACGGCCTCGCGGCTGGCGGGCGGGTCGGCGACCAGCAGGTCGCGCAGCCGCCGGCGGGACCGTTCCCGCTCGTCGGCCAGCCCCTCGTGGGCGCCGGCGTACCCGCGGGCGGCGGCCTCGGCGATCTTCTCCAGGAACACGAACAGCGACTCGGTGATGTGCCCGAGGACGTCCAGCGGCCAGTCCAGGCGCCGGGCGTCGCGGATGAAGCGGCGGCAGGCGACCTGTCCGCTCACCCGGATGGCGGTCTGCAGGCCGTCCAGGCCGCGCCCCTGGCGGGCCTCGTGCCGGCCGATGCCCTCGAAGATCGCCACGACGGCGTCCCAGTCCTGGTCCGGGTTGCCGATGGCGTCGACGAAGTGCTGGACGGCCTGCTGGATCTGGCGCCGCATGCGCTGCCCGTACGGGCTTTCGGGCGGACGCGCGTACTCGGGGACCATGCCCTGGATCTCCCGGACCATCTCCTCCGCGGCGGCGGTGAGGTGGGGCCGTAGCGGGGCGGCCATGTCGGCCGGCAGTTCCGAGACGGGCAGTTCGGCGGCGGACGAGTGCGGGAACGGCTGAGCCACTGGACCTCCCTAGGACGGTCAGTCCCGTCTGCCACTTGATTACGGGGATCCCAGGATTGACGTTCGAATCGCCGCGCTATAGTGCGCAACTGACGATTTCGCGCTGCCCCGTTGTCACTTGACTTACAACGGTTCAGGATGTGCGGCGACGGGTCAAGATGCAGATGAGGTCGGCCGCGTCGACGAAAGCCCTGGTCAGAAGCGTGTGGACGATCATCATTGGGCATGTCGGCGGCGGCTGCAGGATTTTCGCACCATGTGACGTCGGGTGAGCGTTCGGTGTCGTCGGCGTTATCGGCCCTTCCCAATTCGCGGTGCTTATCGGGGCCTTGGCAATTCTTACGAAAGGTCGCGGCGTCCGGTGCGATAACTGGCGCGCCGGGCACCCCGGTGGCGGCGCGCGCGGAGGCGTGCGGCGGACGCGCGGGGCATCGTCAGCCGGTTCCCAGGGTTCTCTCAGGTTCGTGCCGGGGCGTCTCCCAGACGGACCTGCTTGGCTGTGCCGTATGCGAAGGAACACCAAGACTCTGATAGCGGGCGCCGGTGCGGCGGGTGTGCTCGGCCTCGGGCTGCTCGTGGCCGTCCCCGCGGTCGCGGATCCGTCCCCCGCGCCGTCGACCTCGGCGTCGCCGGACAAGGGCGACCGGCACCAGTGGAAGCGGCAGCCGCACCGCTGGGCGGCGCGCAAGGGCCACGGCATGCGCGGCGGGCAGGGCGTGCACGGCGAGGCGACCGTGCGGCGTGACGGCGGGTTCCGCGTCGTCACCTGGCAGCGCGGCGAGGTGACCGGACGGTCCGGCGCGGTCGTGACGGTGCGCAGCGCCGACGGCGCCTCGTGGCAGTGGACGACCAACGACAAGACCCGTTTCCGCAGGGACGGCGAGAAGTCCCAGCTGTCGGCGGTGAAGAACGGCGACCAGGTGATCGTCGTGGGCGAGCGCACGGGCGCCACCCGCACGGCGGCGGCGTTCCGGGTCCCGAAGGACTGAGCAGCCTGTCGTCGTCCCGATCCGGCGCCCTGCAGTAACGTCGGGCGGCGGGCGGCGGCATCGGCCCGGTGCGGGCGGCGGCTCGCCGCCGTGAGCGGCCTGCGGCGACCAGGGGAGCCCATGAGCGACGACCGGCGGGTGCTGGTAGTGGAGGACGAGGCCAACATCCGCGACCTGATCGAGACGGCGCTGCGCTTCCACGGGTTCCGGACCGTCGTGGCGCGCACCGGCGCCGAGGCGCTGCGCGCCGCCCGCGGGCCCGGCGGCGACCGCCGCCCCGACCTGATCCTGCTGGACGTCCTGCTGCCGGACATCGACGGTTTCGAGGTGTGCCGGCGCCTGCGCGCCGCGGGCGACGACACCCCGGTGATCTTCCTGACCGCGCGGGACACGCCGTCCGACACCGTCACCGGGCTCACCCTCGGCGGTGACGACTACGTCACCAAGCCGTTCTCGATCGACGCGCTGGTGGCGCGGATCCGGGCGGTGCTGCGCCGCGCCGCCCCCGCCGCCCCCGCGCCCCCTCCGGCGGAGGACGGGCAGGTGCTGCGGGTCGCCGACCTGGAACTGGACGAGGCCCACTGGACGGTGCGCCGCGCCGGGGTGGAGGTCGACCTGTCGCCCACCGAGTTCCGGCTGCTGGCGTACCTGATGCGCAACCCCGGGCGGGTGCTCACCCGGGCGCAGCTGCTGGAGAACGTGTGGGGCTGGGACCGGGACGACAACCCCCAGGTCGTCGAGACCTACATCAGCTACCTGCGGCGCAAGCTGGACCCGCTGGGGCCGCCGCTCATCCACACCCGGCGCGGGGTGGGGTACGCGCTGCGGCCATGACGCTCAACGCCCGGCTCATGACCGGCCTGCTCGGCGTCACGCTGGCCGGGCTTCTCGTCATGTGCGGGGTGAGCGGGTTCGTCCTGCACACGTACCTGATGAACCGGGTGGACGGGCAGTTGCAGGCCACCCGCGACCGGGCGGTGATACGGATCGTCCGCCCCGGGCTGCCCGGGGAGGGCGTCGCGCCGCCCCGGTTCGTCGTGCTGAACGTCAACCCGGCCGGGCGGGTGCGGGTGCTCAGCGGGGACGACCCCGACCCTCTCCCGGCGGTCCGCGCGGTGGCCGGCCTGGGGCACGCGGAGCTGCGCGCGCGGGCGGCGTCGCTGGAGCCGTTCTCGCTGCCGGGGCTGCGCGCGGTGGCTCGCGAGATGCGCAACGGCAACGTGGTCGTCGTGGCGGCGCCGCTGGACGAGATCCGCGCGGCCGTGCGCAACCTGGTCGCCGCGGAGCTGGTCACGACGGCCGTGCTGGTCGCGGCGCTGGCCCTGGCCGGACGCGGCCTGATCGGCCGGGGGCTGCTGCCGCTGAGCCGGATGGCCGCCACCGCCCAGGCGATCGCGTCCGGCGGCGACCTGCGCGCCCGCATGCCCGGCCCCGGCCCGGCCACCGAGGCGTCCCGGCTCGCCGCCGCGATCAACGTGATGCTCGACCGGATCGAGCAGGCGTTCTGGGCGCGCGCCCGCTCCGAGGCGCGGGTGCGGGAGTTCGCCGCGGACGCCTCCCACGAGCTGCGCACCCCGCTCACCACCATCCAGGGGTACGCGGAGCTGTACCGGCACGGCGCCCTCGGCCCGGACGAGCTGCCGGACGCGATGCGGCGGATCGAGGACGAGGCGCGCCGCATGAGCGCCCTGGTCGGCGACCTGCTGGAACTGGCCCGGCTGGACCGCGACGCGTCCCTGCGTCCCGCCCGCGTCGACGTGGTGGCGCTGGCCCGGGACGCCGTCGCCGACGCCTCGGCCGCGGGCCCCGACCATCCGGTCGCCCTGGAGGCGCCGGACGAGCTGGTCGCGACGGTGGACGAGGCCCGCGTCCGGCAGATCCTGGCGAACCTGCTGGCCAACGTCCGCACGCACACCCCGCCTGGGACCGCCGCCACGGTGCGGCTCCGCCGCGACCCCGGCGGCCTCCTGGTCGAGGTCGCCGACCAGGGCCCGGGGATGGCGCCGGAGGACGCCGCCCGCGCCTTCGAACGCTTCCACCGCGCCGGGGACGGCTCGTCCGGCACCGGGCTCGGCCTGCCGATCGTCGCCGCCATCGCCGCCGCCCACGGGGGGCGCGCCCAGCTCCTCTCCAAGCCCGGCCACGGAACCGTCGTCAGCGTGGCGCTGCGCGACCTGTCCTGACGTTCACGACGTGAAAGCCCGGCGCCACAGGCGGCACCCGTCCACGAACGCGGGCAGCTCCTCGCGTGCGAACCGCTCCACGTCCCAGTCGTAGGGCTCGGTGGGCGCCTTCCACACGTACGTCCAGGCGCGTTGCCCGTCGTCCAGGGTGATGAGGACGGGGTCGTAGTCGTCGTCTTCGTAGGCGTCCAGCAGACGGCGTTCGTCCTCGGTGAGGCCGGTCATCACCAGCCCCTGTGCAACACCGTCCGGGTCGGCCACGAGCCCCGGGTACACCACCCCCGGCAAGGCCCGCACACTCCACCCCGTGGCCGTCGCCGGACGCATGTCAGGCACCCGCCCCAGCAGAACCCGCAGAACCTCAGGAAAACGCAGCGTGCCGTAGACGAACAACCCCTCCATGCCCGCGCAGCGTACGCCCCTCACCAGGGCTCGTCGGCCCCCCTCCCCGGGGAGGGGAGGGCGTGGCGGGGGGTGGGGGTGAGGGGGGTGGCGCCGTGGCGGGCCAGGGTCAGGCCGAACCAGACGGCCGTTGCCAGGACGGCGAGGCACAGGAGCGTGCGGCCGATGCGCAGGCCGTAGCCGCAGGTGAACCACAGCAGGTGCAGGCCCAGGCGGCGCCACTGGTCGCGTTCCGTGCGGCGGCGGATGTCCAGGGCGCAGTAGCGGAAGTCGCGTTCGAGCTTTCGTCCGTCCTCGCACTCGTGGGCGGCGGACGCGAGCTGCCGGTAGAGCGTCTCCAGGAGGCCGGCGTTGGCCGAGCCCGTGAGGTCTTCGGCCAGGACGGCATGCCGCCGCGCGTGCCATCCCGGGAGTCGCCAACGGCTCGGCGGGGCGGTCGCGAACGAACACCCCGACAGCCGCAGACGCTCCGGGCGCGCCAGCCCCAGGAAACGGCAACGGCTCAGGTCCACGTCTGTGAGGGCCACGCCGGGCGCCGTGGTCCCGCATAGGGACAGCACCCGCACCACCGGCTCGTGCGGCAGATCGGTCAGCCCATGGAACGGGTGGTCGACCGTCCGTACCGACAGGGCGCCGTCGAACACCGCGTTCTCCAGGTTGAGATCGGCGTGGCGGAGACGGAAGTTGGCGGCTCCCCGTACCGACAGGCCGCGCGCGTCCAGGGCGCGCGTCACCGCGCTCACGTGCAGCGTGCCGTGGGCCACCGCGTCCGCCAGGCCCAGGCGTCCTGCCGCCAGGGGGCCCAGCCAGGCGTCGCGACGGAAACGGACGCGTTCGAAGCGCGCCTGCCGGGTCACCCGTACGCGCCGGAACGAGACAGCGCCGCCGAACCGCGCCGCCTGCAGCCAGGCGTCGCGGCCGAAGCGCGCCCGGTCGAACGCCGCCGCGCCGATGAAGACCGCCCGGGAGAGGGACGCGTCCGCCTGCCAGGTGGTCTCTCCGAACAGCGCGTCCCCTGCGAACACCGCTTCGTCGAACGTGGCGTGCCGGTGGAACCGTGCGCCGTGGAACGAGGCGTTGCCCCTGAAACGGACCCTGCGGAACGACACGTGCCCCAGGAACCGGGCGTCCAGGAAGCACGCGGCGCCGGTGAAGCACGCGCCGTCGAACGAGCTGTCGCCCTCCAGGCACGCGCCCGACAGCGAGAACGGCGACGGCAGCACCGCCCCGTCGAACCTGCCGCGCCCCAGGTGCGGACGGCCGTCGGGACCGGTCAGCGCGTCCAGCAGGACGGACAGCACGTGCGGTGGCACCGTGACCCCGCGCAGATCCAGGTCGTCGCCCGGACGCAGTCCGGCGGCGTACGTTTCGAGCTCGCCCCTGGTCAGATGGGCGGCGCACCTCAGGTACGGGGCGACGGCCCGTCCGGCGCAGCCGTACGCGACCTTGCAGCGGGGCCAGGTCGCCAGTGCGTCCAGGGCAACGGTCTGAGTGCTCACGGGCCGTTTTTACCCACACCTGGTGATTACGTGAAGGTTCTTTGGGGGTAGCTGAGCGTTACGTCCTCTATCGGCCCCTTCGGGATACCCGTTGAACACGTGCTCTACCTGGGGCAACGCCCGTGCGGGCCGGCTCTCCAGAATGCGCGCTGTGGCGGCGGGGACGGTGTCCCGGTGCCGCCACAGCACGGGCAGGGTCAGAGACGCATGCCGCTTGACCCCGTCTTGCGGACAGTGCGCTTGATCGCTTTGCGCTGCCGGGTCGGGACGGCCCCCGAGATGCCACGGCCGCCGTAGGAGCGACTGCGGCCATTCCCCATGCCGCCCGGGGTGATGCCCAGGGCGCGTTGGAGGGCGTTGCCCCGGCGCGGCGAGATGCGGCCTCCGAACGTGCTCCTGCTGGGGGTGATGCCGAGGGCGCGTTGGAGGGCGTTGCCGCGGCGCGGCGAGA
>NZ_JBEYTB010000015.1:0-220094 GCF_040642915.1 Actinomadura sp. NPDC047616 | reverse complement strand
AGATGCGGCTTCCGAACGTGCTCCTGCTGGGGGTGATGCCGAGGGCGCGTTGGAGGGCGTTGCCGCGGCGCGGCGAGATGCGGCTTCCGAACGTGCCCCTGCTGGGGGTGATGCCGAGGGCGCGTTGGAGGGCGTTGCCGCGGCGCGGCGAGATGCGGCTTCCGAACGTGCTCCTGCTGGGGGTGATGCCGAGGGCGCGTTGCAGGGTGTTGCCTCGGTGTAGTGAGGTGCGGCGTGGAAGGGTGCCGCGTCGCATGGGTCCTGTGTAGCTGCCGCTCAGCAGTCCGCCCCCAGGGCTGATGCCCAGGGCGCGTTGCAGAGGGGTGCCCCGGCGTAGCGTGGTGCGTCCCCCGAACGTGCCCCTGCTAGGGGTGATGCCGAGCGCGCGTTGCAGAGTGTTGCCCCGGCGTTGCGAAAGGCGGCCTCCCAGTGGGCCGCTCGGGGTGATGCCGAGCGCGCGTTGGAGGGCGTTGCCCCGGCGCGCGGGGATGCGTCGCGGCAGCGTGCCGCCCCGGCCGAGCCCCCCGCCGCCGAGGACGCCGCGTCCCGCGGGCCCCCCGAAGATCCCGGGCGTACGCCGCCGCGTGATGGCGCCGCGTCCGCCGGGCCGCATGGTGCCGCCGCGGATGCCGCGGACCAGGGCGTACGCGGCCACGCCCGCGGCGGTGGCGCCGGCGGCGGTGGTCAGCGGGTGGCGCCGGGCGCCTTCGGCGGCGTGCACGGCCGCCTCCGGGGTCGCCTCGCGGGCCCTGGCCTTGAGCTGGCCGGCCTTCTGCTGGGCGCGGGCCCTGACGTCGGCGCGCGCGGCGAGGGCCTCCACGGTGGCGCCGAGCTCGGCGCGCGTCTCCTCGATGATGTGCTGTTGCTCCGCGACCTGCGGATCACGGTCGTAAGTGGTCATCGCCTGCCCCTGGTGCGTTGCTGGATCTCGTGGACGTCGGCCCGAACGCTGTCGGCGGTGCGGACCGGGGGCGTGGCGAGGCGCAGATGCCACCTGCCCTGGAGGGCCATCAGCCCGGCCACCACGAACAGGACGCCGCCTATGATCAACGCGGCCGCCCAGGCGGGCAGGACGAGGGCCAGGGCGAGCACCGCCGCCGCGACCAGGGCGCCGCCGCCGTACAGCGCGAACGCTCCGGCGCCGCCGAACATCCTGGCGGCCTTGGCGGCGCGGCCGCCCTTGTGCCGCAGCTCCAGCTGGGCCAGCCGCAGCTCCTCGCGCACCAGGCGGGCGCTCTGCTCGCTGAGGTGCCGGATCAGCTCGGCGGTCGAGGCTCCGGCCAGGTCTTCGACATGTCGCCCGGTCACGTCACCGACACGTCGCTCGGTCAGTTGTTCGGACATCGCAACGTCGCCTCCCTTGCACGGGAAGCTGTCGATACCCGCTCACCAGGGGACCTAACGGGGCGACAGCGAGTGATCAGGGGGAACAGCGGGGATCACCTGATTGTCGACAACAAGGTGAAACGCCAGCGTTTCACCAACGTTCACCTTGACCAGGGACCATTGACTCATGACGGTCGAACCAGGACACGCCCGACGGGGTGAGGAAGCGCTGCCCGAAGATCGCTATCTGGACCGCGAGGAGAGCTGGCTGCGGTTCAACCAGCGTGTCCTGGAGCTGGCCGAGGACCCCGGGCTGCCGCTGCTGGAGCGCGTGCGGTTCCTGTCGATCTTCGCCAGCAACCTCGACGAGTTCTTCATGGTGCGGGTCGCCGGGCTGGCCCGCCGGATGGCGACCGGCCTGGCGGTGCAGTCGGCCAGCGGCCGCCAGCCCCGCGAGGTGCTGGAGCGCATCTCCGCCGTCGCGCACGAGCTGATGCTGCGGCACGCGGTGGCCTTCCACGAGGAGATCTGCCCCGCGCTGGCCAAGGAGGGCATCGACATCCTGCGCTGGGACGAGCTGGCGCAGACCGAGCAGGAGCGGCTGCGCCGGCTGTTCCGCGACCGGATCTACCCGGTGCTGACCCCCCTGGTGGTCGACTCGGCGCACCCGTTCCCCTACATCTCCGGCCTGTCGCTCAACCTGGCCGTGATCGTCCGTGATCCGGAACGGGACGGCACGCTGTTCGCCCGGGTGAAGGTGCCGCCGCTGCTGCCGAGGTTCATCGAGGCGTCCCCCAACCGGTTCACCCCGCTGGAGGACGTGATCGCCGCCCATCTCGGGCAGCTGTTCGTCGGCATGGAGATCGTCGAGCACCACGCGTTCCGGGTGACCCGCAACCAGGACCTGGAGATCGACGAGGACATCAGCGAGGGCCTGCTGCAGGCGCTGGAACGCGAGCTGCTGCGCCGCCGTTTCGGCCCGGTGGTCCGGCTGGAGGTGGAGAGCTCGATCTCCCAGGAGGTGCTGGACTTCCTCACCACCGAGCTGGCCATCGACGACAACCAGATCTACCGGGTGGACGGCCCGCTGGACCTGGCCGGGATGGCGGCCATCGCCGACCTGGACCGCCCGGAGCTGAAGTATCCGCCGTTCGTGCCGTCCAAGGAGGCGATCGCGGCCGACGCCGGCATCTTCGCCGCCATCCGCGAACGCGACGTGCTCGTCCACCACCCCTACGACTCGTTCACCACCACCGTGCAGCGGCTGATCGAGGACGCCGCCGCCGACCCCCGCGTGCTGGCGATCAAGCAGACGCTCTACCGCACCAGCGGCGACTCGCCGATCGTGGACGCGCTCATCGAAGCGGCCGAGGAGGGTAAGCAGGTCGTCGTGGTGGTCGAGTTGAAGGCCCGGTTCGACGAGCGGGCCAACATCGCCTGGGCGCGCAAGCTGGAGCAGGCGGGCTGCCACGTGGTGTACGGGTTCGTCGGGCTGAAGACGCACTGCAAGCTGGCCATGGTGGTGCGCCAGGACGCCGACGGCACGCTGCGCCGCTACTGCCACATCGGCACCGGCAACTACCATCCCAAGACCGCGCGGCTGTACGAGGACTTCGGGCTGCTCACCGCCGACCGCGAGGTCGGCGAGGACGTCAGCGCACTGTTCAACCACCTGACCGGCTACTCGCGGCAGACCTCGTTCAAGCGGCTGCTGGTGGCCCCGCACAGCCTGCGGTCGGGGCTGGTGCTGCGCATCGAGCGCGAGATCGAGCACCACCGCGCCGGCCGGCCCGCCCGCATCCGCATCAAGTGCAACGCGCTGGTCGACGAGGTGATCATCGACGCGCTGTACCGGGCGTCGCAGGCGGGCGTGCCGGTCGACATCTGGGTGCGCGGCATCTGCGCGCTGCGCCCGGGTGTGCCGGGGCTGTCGGAGACGATCCGGGTGCGCAGCGTGCTGGGCCGGTTCCTGGAGCACTCCCGGGTGTTCGCCTTCGAGCACGGCGGCGACTCGGAGGTGTGGCTGGGCAGCGCCGACCTGATGCACCGCAACCTGGACCGGCGGGTCGAGGCCCTGGTCCGGGTGACCGATCGGTCGCACCGGGCCGACCTGGTCCGGCTGATCGATCTGGCCATGGACGACGACACCGCGACCTGGTGGCTTGACGGCGACGGCACGTGGACGCGCCGGTCCGCCATGGTGGACGGGGAGCTGCTGGACATCCAGACGCACCTGGTCCGCAGCCGCCGCTGGAGGACCGTCGATGGATGACCCCCGCCCCGACGCACCCGTACTCGGCACCCCCCACTCCCCCGGGGAGCCGAACCTCGCCGGCCCCCGCTCCCCCGGGGAACCGGGTCCCGGCGAACCCGGCCCGGCCGTGACGCGGCCGCCCATCCGCGCGGCGGGCGCCGTGCTGTGGCGCCCGGGTGACGGCCGTGGCCCCGACGGCGCGCCCGTCCCCGAGGTGGCGCTGATCCACCGTCCGCGGCACGACGACTGGTCGTTCCCCAAGGGCAAGCTGGAACGGGACGAGCACGCGCTGCGCGGCGCGGTCCGCGAGGTGGAGGAGGAGACCGGGGTCGTGGCGCGGCTGGGGCGCCGCCTGCCGACCCGCGTCTATCCCAAGGACGGCCGCACCAAGTACGTCGACTACTGGGCGGCGCGGGCCGTGTCGTCGGCGAGGTTCACCCCGAACGACGAGGTCGACGAGCTGGTCTGGCTGCCGGTGGCCGAGGCCGAGCGGCGGCTCACCTACCCGCTGGACGTCGACCTGCTGCGCGAGTTCGCCGCCGGGCCGCTGGTGACGCGTCCGCTGGTGATCCTGCGGCACGCCACGGCGGGCGAGAAGAGCGAGTGGAACGGTCCGGACGAGCTGCGGCACCTGGACGAGCCGGGCCTCGCCCAGGCCGGGACGCTGGCCGACCTGCTGTTCGCCTACGGCCCCGGGCGTCTGGTCAGCTCGGCGACGGCGCGCTGCGTGGAGACGCTGCTGCCGTACGCGCGCCGCACCGGTTCGGAGGTCGTCACCGACCGGGCGTTCACGGTCGGCGTCACCGACGCCGGGCGGGCGTGCGCGCGCCTGCTCGACCTGGCGGTCGCGACCGAGGGGGCGCCCGCGCCGGAGCCGCTGGTGGTGTGCACGCACGGCGAGATCGTGTCCGAGCTGATCACCTTCCTGTGCCGCGAGCTGGGCGAGAAGGAGCCCGACGACCCCGCGCTCGACAAGGGGGCGTTCTGGGCGGTGCACGTGTCGGCGTCAGGCGACGGCACGACGCCGACCCTGGCGGCGCTGGAACGCCACTCCTGCTAGAAGGCGGGCGCGCCGATCCGCTGCCAGGTCCGTTCCAGGCCGTCCAGCGACGTCTGCGCCTCGCAGCGCTCGACCCCGTACAGCACGCCGATGGTGAACGCCTCGGCCGGGGTGCGCACGCCCGCGGCGATCTCCCGCAGGTGCGCCATGGCGATCACGCCGTCCTGGTGGCCGCCGAACACCTCCTGCACGCTCCTGGCGTCCCGGGCGGCCCGCGTCGCGGTCTCCCCGAGCACCGGGACGGCCAGCTCCGCCGCGTAACGGGCCCGTTTGGCGGACTTGCGGGTCTCGTGCCGCGCCACGTCGGCGTCCTCGGCGGTGGTGATCGCGGCGTGCGCCCGTTCCATCCGCCGCCACGCCCGGGCCACCAGCACCGGCAGTTCCTTGGCGGCCCGGCGGGCGGCGCGGTCGGTCAGCGGCGGGTCGGCGACGAGACGCTCCAGCGCGTCCAGCAGGGCGAAGTAGCGCGGCTCCTTGAGCGCGGCGTTGAGCCGCCGGTACGCCGACCTCTCCTTGCGGGCGAGCTCGTCCAGCCACTCCCGTCCGGCGTCGCCGACGCCCAGCTCGTCCAGCCGCGCGGTGAACCGCATGCGCAGCACCTCGAGGTCGCGGACCTCGCCGAGCACCTCGGCCAGCCACTGCAGCTCGGGCCGCAGCGGATCGACGCGCTCGCGCGCCAGCAGCGGCCGGTAGCTGCGCAGGGCGCTGCGCACGCGGCGCACCGCGACCCGCATCCGGTGGACCGCGTCCTCCTCGGCCACCCGCGCCTTCGGGTCGTACCTCAGGATCGCCGCGACCTGGGCCGCCAGATACGCCCGGACGGCCGCGCCCGCCGACCCGTCGTCGGCCGGCTCCCGAGGGGCCCGCGGGACGGCGCCGTTCAGCAGCCGTCCCAGCTTGGACGACGACGCCGACCGCCGCGCCCCGGCCTTGCGCAGCCGCTTGCCCGCCGCCCTGAGCAGCCCGGGCTCCCCGGTGCCCAGCTCGACCTCGATCTCCCGCCAGGACGCGGCGGTGTCGTGGTCGTCCCGCAGGACGCGGCCGGTGACCGCGTCGTCGGCGACCTCGGCGAGCACCGCGCCGTCCTCGTCCAGCAGCGGCAGCACGGTCCGCTCGGTCTCCAGCGTGGCGACCGGCCGCAGCGCCGCGCCGCGCGTGTAGGCGGCCACCAGGTTCGCCAGCCGGGCCGGGACGACCCGCGCCCGCCCGAGCGGCGCGCGGGTCTCGATCTTGCTGTCCGGGCCGACCGGCATCTTCAGGTGCCAGCCCGCGTCATCGCCGCCGCGCCGCCGCCGCAGGGTGATGCCGTGCGCGGAAAGCCGCAGGTCGTCGGTGTCGAAGTAGGTGGCGTGCAGCCGGTGCGACCGCGCCCGCCCCACGGTGGCCACCCCGGGCAGGCCGGACAGTTCCGGCAGCCCGAAGCCGGCGTCCGCGTCGTACTTGCGCTCGACCTCCACATGCTGCGCGGCCACGGCATCACGTCCTTACGTCGCGGTGAATCTCATGTTGCCAGGATGGCACCGGAAAATGAACGGACATACCAGGCAAAACACCAGTAATTCCTTTTAGTCCGGCTTTCGCCGGGAGTTGCTGTCATGGCCGAGTTGATCTCCCCACCAGGAAGGCGGTGCTCCCTTGAGACGCCCGCTCGCGCTCGGCCTGGCGCTCCTGCTCACCGGAGGCCTGGCCCTCGCCGGCTCACCCCCCGCGCCCGCCACCACGTCCGCCGCGTCCACGTCCGCCCCGTCCACGGATGACGACGGTCTCCGCCGCCGCGACCTGCACGCCCGCGGCGGCATCTTCGTCCGCGAGGTGCTGCCGCGCCGCCACACCGGCAAGGTCCCGGTGCTGCTGGTGCACGGCGCCCGGCCCGGCGGCGTCGCCACCTTCGACCTGCCGGTGCCCGGCGGCTCACTGGCCGGCGACATCGCCCGCGCCGGACACCCCGTCTACGTCATGGACGTGCGCGGATACGGCCGCTCGGTCCACCCGCGCTCGTTCGGCCAGGAGCCGTCCGCCAACCCGCCCGCCGTGCGCTCCAACGAGGCCGTTCGGGACGTGGACGCGGCCGTCGACCTCGTCCGCTCGCGAGCCCGAGTCCCCGAGGTGGCGGTGTACGGCTGGGCGACCGGCGGACACTGGGCGGGCATGTACGCCTCGCTCCACCCGGAGAAGGTCTCCGACCTGGTCGTCCACAACTCCCTGTACTCGGGCACGTCCCGCTGGTCGCTGCAGGACGAGTACGAGGACCCGGAGCGTCCCGGCCACCCGCGTCCCATGCCCGCCTGGCGCGCCGTCACCGCCGACAGCCTGACCGCACGCTGGGACCAGGACATCCCCATCCCCGACAAGGACCAGTGGCGCGACCCCCGCGTACGCGCCGCCTACCAGCGCGAGGCCCTCCGCGCCGACCCCACCAGCGACGACCGCGACCCGCCCGGCTTCCGCAACCCCACCGGCCCCCTGGTCGACGCCTTCTACCTCGCCCAGGGACGCCAGTTCTGGGACGCCAGCCTGATCGACGCCCGCACCCTGGTCGTCCGCAGCGAACGCGACTTCTGGTCCCGTCCCGAGGACGTCACCCGCCTGATGGACCACCTCACCGGTGCTCCCCGGACCCGCGCCGTCACCCTGCCGGGCGCCATCCACCACGTCCACCTGGACCGCCCCGCACGCGGCCGCTCCCAGTTGCTGTCCGAAGTCACCACGTTCCTCAGCGGCTGACACTCCCGACCGGATGCCGCGCCCACCACCTCCCAAAGCCGGACCCCCGGCATGCCGGCGCCGAGGGCGCTCTGCACCAGGAGGGTGAGGGTGAACAGAAAACCGCCGAAGTAGATCCGGTAGAGGACGCCGGCGGTGAGCAGCATGGTGTAGCGGCGGTTGCGGAACAGGCCGGGATCGATGATCGGTTCGCCACCACGCCGGGCCAGTGCGCCTTGCCGGCGCAGCGTCGCGGCCGCGGTCGGCACGGCGCCGGCGAGGCACGCCCAGGTCCAGGTCGGCCAGCCCTCCTGGCGGCCGAGCGAGAGCGGGAGCAGCAGCAGCCCGAGCGCGCGGGCAGCGCGGTAGGCGGCGCAGTCGCCGTGGCCGCGAGGTCGTGGATTCTCCGGACCAGTCGAACGCGCCTCACCCACCAGCTGCTGCGCATTCCCCGACCACTGCGACGGATGCTTGTATCCGGCCGAGCCGCCGACGCGGGGCTGCATCCTGGAATCGTCCCGTAGTGTCCTGGAAATCCTGAAGCACCGGCGAGCCGCAAGGTAGGCCCCTGGTGCTCGCTGTTGGGGGCTACCGCCGGTCTACCGTGCCGATGGGACGGGCAGCAGGTCGGCCCGTGCGATACGGACGGTGGACGTGCGAGTGCCGCGATGGAGGCGCCCGGGTCTCGGAATGCCGACCGCACGTCCTCAAGCTGGGCGCCGACCAGCGCGGACTCACGACGGCCTCACCTTCCAGGTGCTGGCCTGGGCTCTCACTGTGCGGCCGCGATCGGCACGGGACTACGCAACGAGGCCTAGGGGGCGCATTCGCCGATTTGGCAAATGTCCGCGTAGTCGCCACTCCCGGCGCTGGAACCGGAAGTGCTCACCACGAGCCGACGGATGCCTTCCGCATACATTTTATCACTGAATGCGATTCTGATCAGCGCTTCGTTGTTCGTTCGCTACCAACGGTGACGAATCAACGCCCAAGTCGGGTGGTGTGGCGCGCGATGAACGGTGTGAGCTGGCAGATCTATACAAAACAAGTAGTAGGTAAGTCGACGGCCAAAAGATCGCTATAAAGTAAGGCGGTCATTTTCGGCCAGGCCGCCCCACCCCGGGCAGGCTTGCTCCGGCCTGCCGAAACTCATCGAACAAGTCGGCCTGTCGAAAGGATGGACGACAGCAATGCGTGAGTACTCGCGCAGAGGAGCACTCTGGACCGGTCTGGCCACGTTAGGAGCGGTGGCGACGGCGGGCACCGGCGCCGCCCACGCGGCGACGAATCCCAGCCCGGCGACCTCTTCCTCGCCCGTCAAGCTCACCCCGGCGCAGGCGTGGGCGAAGCTGTGGCGAGGAAACCGCCACTGGATCGCCGGCAGACTCCAGCACCCCCACCAGACCGTCCATCGGCGTGCGGAGGTGGCGCAGGCCCAGTCCCCCTTCGCCGCGGTCGTGACCTGCATCGACTCCCGCATCTCTCCGGAGATCGTGTTCGACCAGGGAATCGGCGACCTGTTCTGCCTCCGCACCGGGGCGCACACGGTCGACGGCCTGGTCACCGCGTCGATCGAGTACGGCCCGGTGGAGAACGGCACCCCCCTGATCGTCGTGATGGGCCATCAGCGCTGCGGCGCGGTCAAGGCCGCCGTCGAGGCGATCGAGAGCGGCCATCACCTTCCGGGGCACCTGGACGAGATCGTGAGCGCGCTGCGGGGAGCCTACGAAGAAGCCGCCGGACAGGGTGGCGACATCGTCGACAAGACGGTCCGCGCGCACACGCTCCGCACGGTCAACGACCTGGCCGCCGACGACGTCCTCGCGTCGCTCATCGAGAAGGGCGAGCTCGGCATCGCCGGCACGTACTACAGCCTCGACACCGGTCAGGTATCCCTCCTGAAAGCCGTCGGCTTCAACCCCTCCTGACCCCTCGGGAAACCGGACGCACAGCCGCGTCCGATAACCATTTCAATCACTACTAACGGTCAATGCGCGCTGCCCCAAAAAGGGACGCGCAGAGCGCGGGCCGCGCCGCCCGCCGACCTGGAGGCCGCACCGACCGGCGCCCCGACGCACTCGCCGGGCGCGCCGGTCACCCAGCCCCCAACCCCCACTCACCCCGCACGTGGCCTCGGGCGGCCCGCCGGAAACCGCCGTCCCACGCGCGATGCGACGACACGCCCCCGCAGGTGGCTTCGGGGGAGTCGGCCGAGGCCGTCGTGCCACGCGCGACATACGACCCCCACCAGGCGGGGGGCGTTGGCGTGGTCGGGGGGACGTGGGCGGCGAAAGATCCCTATTGACCGTTTTCGGGTCAGAAGCTTTACTTTGGGGCAGAACAGACGGGAAAGCGTTTTCTCAACGAGCGTCCGCACTCCATCCATGAGCGTCCGCCCCCACCCCCTTGAGAGCGCCCATGAGCTCCCTCGTCCGCCGTCCCCTGTCCCCGTTCGCCGTCATCACCGTCCTGCTGGCACTCGTCCTCGGCGTCGGGGTGGCCCCCGCACGAGCCGAGGCTCCGCAGTTCCGCGTGCTCGTCTTCTCCAAGGTCACGAACTACCGGCACGAGTCCATCCCGGCCGGAATCGCCGCCGTGCGTCAGCTCGGCGCCGAGCACGGCTTCGAGGTGGAGGCGACGGACGACGCCGGCGCCTTCACCGACGACAACCTCGCACGGTTCCAGGCGATCGTCTTCAACAACACCAACTCCTCACCCGAGAAGGGCGATCTGCTCAACGCCGACCAGCGGGCCGCGCTGCAGAAGTTCGTCCGCGGCGGCGGTGGCTGGGTCGGCCTGCACTCGGCGGCCGACAGCGAGCGCGACTGGGACTGGTACGAGGGCCTGGTCGGCGCGATCTTCGACAGCCACCCGGCCGTCCAGACCGGCCGGATCAAGGTCCTGGACCAGGCGCACCCCTCCACCAAGGGGCTTCCCGAACTGTGGGAGCGCACCGAGGAGTGGTACAACTGGCGCACCAACCCGACCGGCAAGGTCCACACGCTCGCCCAGATCAAGGTGCGGGACGGGATCGACGGCCTGGACGAGGGCGTCGACCACCCGTACTCCTGGTGCCAGCGCTACGACGGCGGCCGCTCCTGGTACACCGCCGGCGGCCACGCGAGTTCCGCGTTCTCCGAACCGCTGTTCCTGCGTCATCTGCTCGGCGGCATCACCTGGGCGGCCGGAGCCGCCGCCGGTGACTGCGCGGCCACCCAGACCGGGAACTTCCAGCGGGTACCGCTGGTGACCGACGACCTCGCCGACCCGTTCGAACTGGCGGTCGCGCCCGACCGGCGGGTCTTCTACATCCAGCGGACCGGCGAGCTCAAGGTCGTCGACCAGGACTCGCTGAAGGTCACCACCGCCCTGGACTTCGACTACTCGCCGGAGATGACCAGCCAGTCCGACGGGCTGCTCGGGCTCGCCCTCGATCCCGGGTTCGCCGAGAACAACTGGGTCTACCTGCTGCACTCCGACAAGGTCGAGAAACACATCAACCTGTCGCGGTTCACCGTGTCCGGCGACAAGGTCGACCCCGCGTCGCAGAAGGTGCTGCTGACGATCCCCACCTGGCGTGGTGAGGGACGGGCCAACGTGCACATGGCCGGCTCGCTCACCTTTGACACCAAGGGGAACCTCTACGTCGCGACCGGCGACAACACCGATCCGTTCGCCTCCGACGGCTTCGCCCCGATCGACGAGCGCGAGGGCCGCCGCGCCTGGGACGCGCAGGGCACCGCGGGCAACACCAACGACCTGCGCGGCAAGATCCTGCGGATCACGCCGCAGGCGGACGGCACGTACGACATCCCCGAGGGCAACCTCTTCGAGCCCGGCACCGACAGGACCCGGGCCGAGATCTACGCGATGGGGATGCGCAACCCGTTCCGCATCACGGTCGATCCGCTGACCGGCGCGCTCCTCGTCGCCGACTACGGGCCGGACGCCCGCCAGGCCGACCCCGACCGCGGCCCGGAGGGGACGGTCGAGTTCAACCGCATCACCAAGGCGGGGAACTACGGCTGGCCGTACTGCGTGGGGAACAACACCCCCTTCAACGACTACGACTTCGCGACCCAGACCTCGGGCGCGAAGTTCGACTGCGCGGCTCTCGTCAACGACTCGCCCAACAACACCGGCCTGCGCGATCTGCCCCCGGCGCAGCCCGCGCTGGTGTGGTACGCCTACTCGGCCTCGGCGGAGTTCCCCGAACTCGGCACCGGGGGCGGCGGCCCGATGAGCGGCCCGGTGTACGACTACGACCCGGCCAACCCGCGCAAGACCAAGTTCCCCGAGTACTTCGAGGGCAAGTGGCTCACCTTCGAACTCACCCGCAGGTGGTTCAAGACGTTCTCCGTCCAGCAGAACGAGCAGACCTTCACCGATCCGCGTTTCGCCCCCGCGCGCAAGGGCGACCTTCAGTCGATCAACACCGTGTTCCCCGACATGTCCTGGATCCAGCCGTTCGAGGCGCACTTCGGGCCGGACGGCTGGCTCTATGTGATCGACTTCGGTGAGGGCAGCGGGACCGGACGCGGCGGCAGCAACAACGGCGCCGGCATCTACCGCATCGACTACGTCGCGGACGGACGGCCGCCGGTCGCGAAGGTCTCCGCCACTCCGGACTCGGGTCCGGCGCCGCTGACGGTGCGGTTCTCCAGCGAGGGTTCCGCGTCGCCCGACGGCAAACCGATCAGCTACGCGTGGGACTTCGACGGTGACGGCACCACCGACTCCACCGAGGCGAACCCGACGCACACCTACACCACCGAGGGCCAGTTCGCCGCCCGCCTGACGGTCGAGAGCAACGGCCTCAGCGGCGTCGCCGTCCAGGACATCACGGTCGGCAACTCCCGGCCCAAGGTGACCATCGTCAGCCCGCCGAACGGCGGGATGTTCGACTTCGGCGACACCGTCCCGTTCAAGATCAAGGTGACGGATCCCGAGGACCGCACCATCGACTGTGACCGGGTGGTCGTCCAGTCGCAGCTCGGCCACGACAACCACCTGCACCCCCTCGACAACTACACCGGGTGCGCGGGCGAGATCGTCACCGACCCCGGTGACAGCCACGGCCCGGGGCAGAACCTGTACTACGCGATCAGCGCGCAGTACGAGGACAAGGGCGCGCCCGGGGTGCCGAGCCTCATCGGATCGGCGGCGTTGAGCCTGCGGCCCAAGTTCCGGGAGGCCGAGCACTACACCGGCACGGGCGGCGAAGGCGGCGGCGTGCAGATCGGCAGCCGGTCCGACGCGTCCGGCGGCAGGCGGCTCACCGAGATCGAGCACGGGGACTGGATCACCCTCGACCCCGCGCACCTCAAGGGCATCGCGTCCGTCACCGTCGGCGCGGCGTCGGGCGGCCTCGGCGGTGACGTCGAGTTCCGCGCCGACTCGCCCACCGGGCCGCTGCTCGGCAAGGCGACCATCCCGAACACCGGCGGCTGGGGCAACGTGGTGTCCCCGACCGTCAAGCTCACCGACCCCGGACGGACCGTGAAGCTCTACGTGGTCTTCACCAACCCGGACTGGTCGGCCGACAAGCCCGACCTCCTCGCGCTCGACTGGCTGCACTTCAACGGACCCGGCGTCGAGAAGCGTCCCACCGGCAACGTGGCCGTGACGGCGACGCCCGTCGAGGGCACCGCACCCCTCACCGTGTCACTCGCGAGCAACGTGAAACTGCCGCCGGGACGAACCGCCGCGGCCTACCACTGGAGCTTCGGCGACGGCACGTCGGCGGACGGCGGGGCCGGCCTGAGCCACACCTATCCGAGGAAGGGGACCTACACCGTTCACCTGACCGTCACCGACGACAAAGGCGACACGACCACCGGCGCGGTCCAGGTCAGGGTCACCTGACATGCCCCCTCGGCCATCGAAGGATCACACGCTCACACGGAGAGGTGGCGGAGCATGAACGGACGGGACTCCGGCGAGAGGGGTCTGAAGCGGCGCGCGTTCCTCGGAGCGACGCTCGGTGCCGCCGCGGCGGCCACGCTGACCACGGGCGCGACGGCGGCGCACGCCGAGGAACTCGGCGACGCCGACAGGAGCAAGCGGCGCATTCCCCCCAGCGCCATCGGCATGCACCTCTACACGATGCGCACTCCGCTGGCCCAGGACTTCGCGGGCACCCTGGAGAAGCTCGCCGCCATCGGGTACGCCACCGTCGGGGTGAGCGGCCGGCACGGCCACGACGCCGCACAGATCCGGCGCATGCTGGACGCGACCGGGCTCAAGGCCGTCCTCGAACACGTCAGCTTCACCACGATCACCAACGGCGGGTGGGAGCAGGCCCTCGAAGACGTCCGCACGCTGGGCGGCAGGTGGATCGTCATCCCCAGCCTGCCGGGGTCGATGGGCACCCCGGCGGGATACCGGGAGGCCGCCCGGCTCTTCAACGAGGCGGGGCTGGCCGCGCGGCGGGCCGGGCTCAAGCTGCTCTTCCACAACCACGACGCCGACCACAGGACCGTGGAAGGCGAGGTGCTCTACGACATCCTGCTGAAGGAGACCGACCCGGCGCTCGTCGGCTTCGAGCTCGACCTCTACTGGGCGGCGAAGCTCGGCGGGAACCCGGCCGACTACTTCACCGACCATCCGCGCCGTTTCCCGGCCCTGCACGTGAAGGACATGGCGCCCGACGGCGACTTCGCCGACGTCGGCTCCGGGATCCTCGACTTCGCGGCGATGTTCCGGTCGGCCCGGCGCGGCGGCGTCAAGCAGTGGCTGGTCGAACACGACCGGCCGGCTGACCCCTTCGCGAGCGCCCGCAACAGCTACGACTATCTGTCCAGGCTCCGGTTCTGACGTCCACCCCTGCGCCGTCTCTCGCAGCCGATGGTTGCGAGGGACGACGTTCGCGTCCCACGCCCAGGCGCCCTCCGCCGCGTCCAAGCCGTCGGCGCGGCGCCTGGGCCGGGCAGGAGGCCGCCGAACCGCCCGGCGACCTCGTCACGCCGATCCCCACGTCCGCACGCGACGCGTACGGCGCCATGATCTGGCTGCTGAGCCCGCCGCTCAGCGACGACCTCCCTCCTCGATCGCGCCGGCGGAGGGCATGCACGGCGTGGCCACCGCGATCTCACCGGCTGTCCCGTTCTGGGCGCCGTAAGTGAGCTGTTGCCGAGTCGCAAGCGACGATCACTAGGTTCGGCTTCGGCATTGCGCGCGATGTCGCTGTTGTCGCAGCCACCAGAAAGGCGCACATGAAGCTCAAGATCTTCGCTGCCACCCTGCTCACCGGGACGGCCCTGTCGATCGGCTCGTCGGTGATCACGGCGGGAGCGGCGGCGGCCGACACGGGACCGGCCGGCCGTGACTACTCGGCACAGGGCATCTATCCGGCCAGGTCCTACGCGCCGACCGAGGCGGGACGGCAGGCATGTGAGTCCGACGCGGCCACGATCCGCGACGGCTCGACCGGGGCCTGGTGCTCGTACGAGCCCGGTCATCCGGACGCCGGAGGGCCCGCCTGGGTCCTGTGGGTCAACGACGGAACCGGCTGATTGACCGCCCAGGTGCCTGCCGGACCGCGGAGCCGTCGGCGCGCCATACGGCGTGGCCGGTGACGGCGCCGCAGTCCTCCGTGCCTGGGCACCTGCCCGCAGGGCCGCCTTCGCTGATCGCGAGCGCAACGCGGCCTGCGGCGCGGGTTCCGGCCGGCCTGGACGGGGCCGTGACGGCCCTGTCCACGGGGGAAGGCCGACCGGAACCCGCGAAATCGTGGCAGTGAACGGTACGACGTGCGCGGACTTGGCCACCGGTGAGGAGATCGGCAAGACCATGACCGGGCACGGTCTCGGCGTCATCGGTGGCCACGCCCGCGCTCACCGGGGAGGCCGTAGGCCGCTCCGGATCGACGTCCTAGGGGAACGCCCGGAGGGGGCGGCGCTCGGTGGATTCCAAGGCGGACGGATGCGCCATGCGATGGGCTTTCACATTCCGCTGATCATGTCGGTGCCGTGGTCTACGGTCCGGCGCATGGCTGATCATCGAATCCTGCAGACCTTCCCCGACCCGGACGGCGGTGCCGTCCACGCCCTCGTCCCTCTCGTCCTGGACGGCGCCCCGGCGGTGATCGGCAAACACGGCGACGGCTCCCTGTGGACCTGCGACCTGACCACGGGCGAACGCGTCGGACGCCCCATCGATCTCGACGGCGCCGCACCCGATGCCCCGGTCCCCGACGCCGAGGGAACCATCTGGGACGACGAGGATTTCGAAGACGAGAAGGGCGAGGCGGACGCGTACGAGGTCGTCTCCCTGCTGACCGCGACGAGTCTCGACGGCCGCCCGGTGCTGGTGACCGGCGGGGGCCGGTTCGACCTCACTTCCCTGCTGGGCGAGGACTACATGGGCGGCGCGGTCCGCTGCTGGGACCTGGCCACCGGTGAGAAGATCGGCAAGACCATGACCGGGCACGGTCTCGGCGTCACCGCCCTGGCCACCGTCCCCTCCGAGCGCGGACCGCTGGTGCTCAGCAGCAGTGAGGACGGCGTGCTGCTCGTTTCGGTGCTCGCGTCCGGCGAACGCGTCGCGGAGATCCGGGGCAGCTACAACGGCGCGATGGCCGCCGCCGTGGTGGATGGCCGCCCGCTTGCCGTCACCGGCGGCCACGACCCCTACCTCGAAGTTTGGGACGCCCTCACCGGGGAGGCCGTAGGCGGCCCCAGACAGATCGGCGCCCCCGTCCACACCGTCGCCCTGACCGAGGTGGCCGGTCGCGCAGTGATCCTGACCGCCGGCGACGACAACACACTGCGGATGTGGGACCTGCCCACCGGCCGGCCGGCAGGGGGGCCGCTGTCCGGCCATGCCGGCACCATCCAGGGGATCACCCTCACACGGCTAGGCGGGCGTGCGGTCGCTGTCACCGAGGCCGTGGACGACCCGCCCCGGATCTGGGACCTCACCCGTGCCGAACAGCTCGGCGGCACGCCGGCCGTTCCCGGTGAGCAAGCCCCCACGGCCGTGACCGCCATGGATATCAACGGCGAGCCCGTCGTCGTGACAGGTCACGACGACGGCACCATCCGTGTCTGGCGCATCTCCGCCCCGTGACGGGTCCGATCTGTATGACGAGGCGTCCGCTCTCATGTTGCGCTCGGCGAGCGGTCGGCGGTGATGGGGGCTGCGGTGGACGGTGCCCAGAGAAAGCCGACGGCCGGCCGCCGGGCGCGGCCGATCAGACCATCGTAGGGGGCGGACTCGCTCGCCCCGGCCATTGGCGGAAGTGACAAAGGTCCCATTGACAAGTCTCAGTAAGGAAATCCCCAGCTCACTTTGCAGAACTGGTCAACGAAGTTCAAATATCAATCTGATGACCGTATGCGGTCAAAACTCCCGGTTGTGTGGAGGCGATCGGCTTCCTAAGGTCGGGGAGGCGGGCCGATCCGTGGGAAGGAACTGCCACACGGACCGCCGTCGCTCCTTCATGGCGGCGACATCCCGACCACAAATCGGGATGTCGCCGCGTCGGGCGTCGCAGACCGCGGCAGGCGAATTCCAGGGAGTTTCCACATGTGCGTGCGGAAGACGCTGGCCGTCATCGGGGGAATGGTGTCGATTTCGTTGGCGGCGCCGGCCGCCGCCGAGGCGACGGAGCCGGTCGGCGGCTACCGGCTGACCGTCGCCCCGGTGCAGGGCGCGGGCCGGGTCGCGAGCGCCAGCTTGCGGTGCGGACCGGACGGAGGGTCGCACCCCGACCCGGTACGGGCCTGTGACCAGCTACGACGTGTCAACGGAAACGTGGCGCGCCTGCCGGAGCGGCCCGGTCGGTGCACGCTCGAATACGCGCCCGTGCGGGTGCGCGCGCACGGTACCTGGAAGGGCAGGCCGCGGGACTACGCCCGGACCTATTCCAACCGGTGCGCGGCCATCCGCGGCACCGGCGGCGTGTTGTTCAAATTCTGAGGCTTCCCGGGAAGACCCACCGGGGTGGCTGGGTCGGCGAGTCGTCGGCGTGGAAGGTGTGCGGGGTTCCACGCCGACGACTCGCCATGGAATGTGCGAGGTATTTTCATCGATGTTCACATATATTGCCGCCGCGGGTGTCGCGGCGCTTTCCCTGGCGTCGCCGGCGTCGTCCGGAATGCTCGTCTCGTACGCGCGCAGCGGTGGATTCGCCGGTGTCCAGGAAACGGTCGTCGTCCATCGGGACGGAACGGTCACCACCGGCCGTGGACGTACCGCCGAATTCACGCTGGACGATGCGCAGATCCGCGACATCCGCCGGACGCTCGACGGCGTCACCACGCGAACGTCATCGCGCCGCTGGTGCGACATCCCCGACCACTTCGCCTACACGCTCGCCTACCGCGACTGGCGCGCGACCCGCTGCCACCGGCTTCCCGAGGACTGGCGCCCGGTCGTCAGCCGTCTCGACGCCCTGCTCCGCTCCTCGGCGCGCGTCCGATGAGCAGTCGACGGCGGCTCGGCCCCGCTTGAACGGGCACTGGGACGCGTCCCGTCATCGCGCCGCCCGGCCGAGGGCGCAGCGTGGCCTTGGGTGTCCGGATCATGGGGAACCCGGGCACGGGTGCCGGAGTCGTAGACCGGGAGGATCCGGACGGGCGCGAGAAGGGACGGCATGACCAGGACGTGGCATGAGGAGCAGGCGTGCCGGGTGGCCGCGGAGACGGGGGACGCCGAGGCGCAGGCGCAGCTCGGGCTGATGTGCGAGCGGGACGGCCGTGCGGAGGAGGCCGAACGGTGGTACGCCACCGCCGCCGAGGCCGGTCATGTGATGGCCATGAAGTACCTCGGCACGCTGCTCGGCGGCGCGGGACGCACGGGGGAGGCCGAGCGGTGGCTGCGGGCCGCGGCCGACGCGGGCGAGGCGCAGGCCATCGTCAATCTCGGGGCGCTGCTGGTGCGCGATCCGCAGCGCGCGGGCGAGGCCGAGGAGATGTTCCGCCGGGCGGCGGAGATGGGCGTCGTCCACGGGATGGTGAACCTGGCGATCATGTACGCCGAGTCCGGGCGGGACGCCGAGGCGCGCGAGTGGTTCGGGCGGGCGGCCGAGGCCGGGGACACCGAGTCGATGCTGCACCTCGGTGACGCGGCGCAGCGGGCGGGCCAGGCGGAGGAGGCCGAACGCTGGTACACGCGGGCCGCCGAGGCGGGCGATCCCGTGGCCATGACGGAGCTGGCCCGGTGGTGCGCGTCCGGGCGGCGCATGGAGGAGGCCGAGCGCTGGCACCGGGCCGCCGCCGAGACGGGCCGCGCGCTGTCGGTGACGAACCTGGGCGTCTTCCTGGCGCAGTCGGGACGGCTGGACGAGGCGGAGCGGTGGCTCCGGCAGGCCGCCGACGCCGGGGAGCCGCAGGCCATGTTCAACTTGGGGATTCTGCTCGGCGACACGGGACGGGCGGCCGAGAGCCGCGACTGGTACGGGCGGGCCGCCGAGCACGGCCACCGGGACGCCATGTACAACCTCGGAAACGACCTGGTCGAAAGCGACCCGGAGCGGGCCGAGTCGTGGCTGCGGCGGGCGGCCGAGGCCGGGCACGTCCCGGCGATGTTCAATCTGTGCGTGCTGCTGAACGGGCAGGGCCGCTACCGCGAGGGCGTCCCGTACCTGCTGAAGGCGTCCGACGCCGGATACCCGCCCGCGATGAACGCCGCCGCCCGCGACCTGCTCGACCAGCAGCGCTACGACGAGGCCGAGCCGCTGTTGCGCGGCGCCGCGGACGCGGGCGTCCCGGCGGCCTTCCGCAACCTCGGCAGGCTGCTGAAGGAGACCGGCCGTCTCGACGAGGCCGAGACGTGGCTGCGCCGCGCCGCCGACACCGAGGACGTCGAGGCGATCAGCCTGCTGATGGAGATGCTGACCCAGTCGGGCCGCAACGAGGAGGCCACCCGATGGCTCCAGTGGCTCGTCCAGCACGGCTACGCCCGCCCGGCCTGACCCACCCCATCAGCGGTGGGGCGCCGGCCCCCGCGCGGCCTTTCGCCGTGGAACGGCGGGCCGCCCGGGCGGGGAGCCCGGGCGGCCCGGCGGTGGTCAGCGACCGCGCTGGAGCTGGCGGTTCGGCAGCCGGCGGGCGTTGCGGCGCTGCTGCGCGAACGCGGCCGCCTTCGGGTCGCGGTCGTTGTTGCGCTTCTTGCTCTTTTTCCCGGCGTTGGAAAAGAAGTCGCCGGACTCGGGGTTCTGGTGAATGGCGCGCATGAAGAATTACCTCCGGGCAGGCTCGAAAAGCGGCCGGCACAGGCCGACACATGTCGGCGCAGGCCGAGGCGGGTCGGTGCGGACACGCGTCGGACGGCCGTGAAGATGGGTGGAAAAGACGCACCGGGCAGGCGTCAGCGCAGGTGAGGGGCTTGACCTGACGGCCGGTGAGATGAGGGAAGGGGAGCGGGCGGCGTATGCGCCGCGGTCAGCTCAACCCGGAAGGAATCACAGCTCCATGCGCTGAATATTAGCGTGATCGAGGCGTTCGGTGTCAACTCCGTTATTGCGGCATTTTTTCGGGGGCGGGGACGGCGGCCGATGGCGCGATCCGTGGGGTACGTGTCGTTGACGCCATCGACGGCGGGCGACCAGCCTGGAGGGCATGCGCCGCGTCGTCTTCGTCATCTACGAGGGGTTCCAGCCCCTCGACCTGGTCGGGCCGCATGAGGTGTTCCAGTACGCGGGCCGCCTCACCGGTGGCGGCTACGACTGCCGGATCGTGGCGTCCGCCGCCGGGCCCGTCCGGACGCACAGCGGGCTGCCCGTGCACGCCGCGCACGGGGTGGACGACCTGGCGCCGGACGGCGTCGACACGCTCGTCGTGGCCGGCGGCACCGGTGTCGACCAGGCCCGCGACGACGAAGCGCTGGTCGGATGGGTCGGTGCGGCGGC
Source organism: Actinomadura sp. NPDC047616 (assembly GCF_040642915.1). Lineage (NCBI taxonomy): Bacteria > Bacillati > Actinomycetota > Actinomycetes > Streptosporangiales > Thermomonosporaceae > Actinomadura > Actinomadura sp. NPDC047616. Next base: position 199,898 of record NZ_JBEYTB010000015.1, on the reverse strand, counting down.
CGCGACGGCGCGGCGGGTGACGTCGGTGTGCAGCGGGGTGTTCCTGCTGGCGGCGGCGGGGCTCGTCGAGGGACGCCGGGTCACCACGCACTGGGGGCGGGAGGCGCAGCTGCGCGCGGAGCACCCGGAGGCGGTCGTCGACTGCGACCCGATCTACATCCGGGACGGGCGGGTGTGGACGTCGGCGGGCGTGACCGCCGGGATGGACCTCGCGCTCGCCCTGGTGGAGGACGACCACGGCCGCGACGTCGCGCACACCGTCGCCCGGGAGCTGGTGCTGTTCCTGCGCCGTCCGGGCAGCCAGTCGCAGTTCAGCGTGCCGCTGTGGGCGGTGCGCCCGGCGACCGACCCGATCCGGGCGGCCGTCGCGGCGGTCAACGCCGACCCCGGGGCCCGGCACGGCATCCCCGACCTGGCCGCCCGCGCCGGACTCAGCCCCCGGCACCTGCAACGCCGGTTCACCGCCGAGCTGGGGATGCCGCCCGCCGCGTACGTGGAGCGGGTCCGGGTGGAGGCCGCCCGGCGGGCCCTGGTCGAGGGGGACGAGCCGCTGGAGGCGCTCGCCCGCCGCCTGGGCTTCGGGACGGCCGAAACGCTGCGTCGTGCGTTCCACCGCCAGGTGGGCGTGGCGCCGTCCGACTACCGCGAACGTTTCCGAGCCACGAGGGAGCCGCTGTGACCACCTACGGACTGCTGATCTTCGACCGGGCCGAGGAGCTCGACTTCGTCGGGCCGTGGGAGATCTTCACCGTGTCCTCGATGCTGCGCGACGACGCCGACACCGTCGTGCTGATCGCCGAGAAGGACGGGCCCGTCCGCTGCAACAAGGGCATGCGCGTGCTGCCCGACCACACGATCCACGACCATCCGCCGCTGGACGTGCTGCTGGTCCCCGGCGGCAACGGCGCCCGCGAGACCCAGATGCACAACCCGGCGGTGACCGGCTGGATCGCCAAGGCCGCCGCCGAGGCCACCTGGGTGACGAGCGTGTGCACGGGAGCCGCCTTGCTGCACGCGTCGGGCGTCGCGCGCGGCCGCCGGGTGGCCACGCACTTCTCGTTCGAGGACACCCTGGAAGCCCTCGGCGACGTCACCGTCGTCCGGGACGCCCGCTACGTCGTCGACGGCGACCTGGTCACCAGCCAGGGCGTCTCCGCGGGGATCGACATGGCGCTGTGGCTGGTGGGGCGTCTGCACGGACGCGACCACGCGCGCCGCGTCCGCCGCTACGTGCAGTACGAGCCCGCCCCGCCCTACCTGGCCGACGAGCCGCTCGGAGCCTGAACCACGGGCAGCCTCTTACCGGCCCTCAGGGGCGGTTGGCCTCGAAGTCCTTGAGGATCTGCTTGCGGACGCGGGTCGGCAGGCGGTCGATGTAGAGCTTGCCGTTCAGGTGGTCGGTCTCGTGTTGCAGGCAGCGGGCCAGCAGGCCGGTGCCCTCCACGGTGACGGGGGCGCCGGTGACGTCGAAGCCGTGGCAGGTGGCCCGGTCGGGGCGGGCCAAGGGGGCGTGGGCGCCGGGGACCGACAGGCAGCCCTCCTCACCGTCGTCCAGGTGCCGGTCGGGGAGCTCGGGCAGGACGAGCGTGGGGTTGACCACGACGCCCTTCTGCGGCCGGTCGTCCTCGTCTGGGCAGTCGTAGACGAACACGCGCAGGTCCACGCCGATCTGGTTGGCGGCCAGGCCGACCCCGTCGGCGGCGTACATGCTGGCGAACATGTCGTCCACCAGGCGCGCCAGCTCGTCGTCGAAGTGCTTGACGGTGCGGCACGGGCGGTGCAGCACGGGCTCGCCCACCAGCGTGATCGGTTTCGCCTGTCCGGCCATCCCAGCCCTCCCTCGGTCCGCTTGCATCGTAGGCGCAACAGGTATGTCCGCCGTCACGGGCGGTTCACCCGCATGAGATGGCCGTGCGCGGGTAGGGCGGTCCGAAACGACAGGCCGTACGAGAGCACGGGGAACGACGATGATCACCACCGGTGTCACGGTCGCGCTCCCGGACGCGTCCCTGGACGGCGACCTCGTGGTGCCCGACCGGGCCGACGGGGTCGTCCTGTTCGCGCACGGCAGCGGAAGCTCGCGGTTCAGCCCGCGCAACCGCGCCGTGGCGTCCGGGCTGAACACCGCCGGGTTCGGCACGCTGCTGCTGGATCTGCTGACCGCCGACGAGGAGCGCGTGGACGCCGAGTCGGCCGCGCTGCGCTTCGACATCGGCCTGCTGACGCGGCGGCTGGTGGGCGCCGTCGACTGGCTGGGGGAGGAACCCCAGACCACGGGGCTGCCCATCGGCCTGTTCGGCGCCAGCACCGGCGCGGCGGGCGCGCTGGCCGCCGCCGCCGAGCGGCCCGGCGCGGTCGGGGCGGTGGTGTCACGGGGTGGCCGTCCCGACCTGGCGGGCGACGCGCTGGGGCGGGTGCGGGCCCCCGTCCTGCTGATCGTGGGCGGCGACGACCCGCGGGTGCTGGAGCTGAACGAGCTGGCCAAGCACCGGTTGCGCGTCACCCACAAGCTGAAGATCGTCGCGGGGGCGACCCATCTGTTCGAGGAGCCCGGTGCGCTGGAGCGGGTCACCGAGCTGGCCACCCGGTGGTTCGCGGCGTATCTGAGGCCATGAGGCTGCTGGAGGACGGGCCGTACCGGTACCGGATCGAGCCCACCGGCCGGATGCGCGTGCCCGGGGTGGTGTTCGCCTCCCGGGCGCTGCTGCACGCGGCGGACCAGGCGCTGGAGCAGGTCGCGAACGTGGCGACGCTGCCGGGCGTGGTCGAGGCGTCGTACGCGATGCCGGACGTCCACTGGGGCTACGGCTTCGCGATCGGCGGGGTGGCCGCCACCGACCCGGCCGAGGGCGGCGTCGTCTCGCCGGGCGGAGTCGGGTTCGACATCTCCTGCGGGGTGCGGCTGCTGGCCGCCGACGTCGACGACGCCGGGCTGCGTCCCGTGCTGCGGGACGTCATGGACGCGCTCGACCACGCCGTGCCGCGCGGCATGGGCAAGGGCGCCGTCTGGAAGATCCGCGACGCCGCGGAATTGGACGGCGTCCTCACCGGCGGGTCGCGGTTCGCGGTCGAACGCGGCCACGGCGTCCAGCGCGACCTGGACCGCTGCGAGGACGGCGGCGCCGTCGCCGACGCCGACCCCGGGCAGGTCGGGACCCGGGCCGTCGAACGCGGCCTCGGGCAGGTCGGCAGCCTCGGCTCCGGCAACCACTTCCTGGAGGTGCAGCGGGTCGCCGAGGTGTACGACGAGGCCGTGGCCGGGGCGTTCGGGCTGCGCCGCGACCAGATCTGCGTGATGGTGCACAGCGGGTCGCGTGGGCTCGGCCACCAGATCTGCACCGACCACGTGCGGGTCATGGAACGGGAGATGCCCGGGCACGGCATCCGCGTGCCGGACCGCCAGCTCGCCTGCGCGCCCGTCGAGTCGCCGGCCGGACGCGCGTACCTCGGCGCGATGGCGGCGGCCGCCAACTACGGGCGCGCCAACCGGCAACTGCTGGCTCAGGCCGCGCGGCGGGTGTTCCAGCGGGTCGCGGGGGTGCGGCTCGACCTGGTGTACGACGTGTCGCACAACCTCGCCAAGCTGGAGGAACACCGCATCGGCGGGCGGCGGCGCCGGGTGTGCGTGCATCGCAAGGGCGCCACGCGGGCGTTTCCGCCGGGCCACCCCGAGCTTCCCCCGGACCTGCGGGACGTCGGTCAGCCCGTCCTGATCCCGGGGACGATGGGCACCGCGTCCTACGTGCTCACCGGCGTTCCGGACGGGCGGGCGTTCCACTCCACCTGCCACGGCGCCGGACGCGTGCAGAGCCGTCACCAGGCCGCGCGCGGCGTCAGCGGCCGTGACCTGCGGGCCCGGCTGGAGGCCGACGGCATCGCGGTGCGCGCCTCGTCCTGGCGCGGCCTCGCCGAGGAGGCGCCCGCCGCCTACAAGGACGTCACGGCCGTCATCGAGGCGAGCGAGGGCGCCGGGCTGTGCCGCAAGGTCGCCAAGCTGGTCCCGGTGGGCGTCGTCAAGGGCTGAACCCGCGAGCGCCCTGCCGGGCTCAGACGTCGACCGTCACCGCGCACGCCCATGTGCCGGAGTCCTCGGCGAAACGCAGGCCGTGCAGGGAGATCGCCTTCGGGACCGCGCCGGTCCCCTCGGCCCGGCTCACGTCCCCGACCGTCAGCCGCAACCGGAGCCGGTCGCCGTCGCGGGCCGTGACGTCGGCGGCGAGGACGAGCTCCCCGGCGACGTCCAGCCGGTAGATGACCTCGTCGAGCGCGGCGACGAGCAGGTCCGCGTCCGCGGCGGGGCCGACCTCGGCCTCGCGCTCGCCCAGCGGGGGGACGCCCGCGCGGTCGGCGAACGCGTCCACCAGCCCGGCCACGGCCTCGGCGACGCAGCCCTCCCGCGTCGGCGCCCACGCCTCGATCCGGAGGTCGGCGGTGTGCGGCACCGTCCGATGACCGGACGCCGCGTTCGTTTCACCGGCCATGCGTCCACCACTACCCCGGCCCCTTTCGTTTAGCCGGACCGCGCGAGGGGACGGGCGGTTTCCGAATCCTTTACACGCGCAGAGTGAGGAGGAACGGCATGACAGCCGTCAGCACGCCCAACCGTCCCCACGGCGCGGTGCATCCTTCCCCGGCGCCGCAGCCCGCACCGCCCGCACCGGCGCCCCCGCCCAAACCCGAGCCGCAGCCCCCTGGCCCGATGCCGCCGCCCAAGCCCATGCCGGAGCCGGTGCCGCCGGGCCCGCAGCCGGAGCCGGAACCGGTCTGAGCCATGCCGCGTCCCCGCCGAAATGCCTTGCAGGGGTCCGACGAGGACGACCACAATCGCGGAATGTCGACATCCGCCATCCCCCGTCACGTCCTCGCGCTGGACTCCCTCACCGGCCTTTCGGTGGGCGACGCCTTCGGCGAGCAGGGCTTCGAGCCCCACCTGCGGGCCAAGCCGCCCGCGTGCCCGGACGACCGGTGGCCCTGGACGGACGACACCCAGATGGCCTGCTCGGTGCTGGACGTCCTGGCGCGCTTCGGCGAGATCGACCAGAACATCCTGGCCCGCGCGTTCGCCGAACGCGCCGAGCCCCACCGCAACTACGGCTACGGCGCCCTCCAGTTCATCGACGGCGTCCGGCGCGGCGGCGAGTGGCGCGTCCTCAGCCGGCGGCTGTTCGACGGCGCCGGGTCGTGGGGCAACGGCGGCGCGATGCGGATCGCCCCGCTCGGCGCGTGGTTCCACGACGACCTGGAGCAGGCCGCCGCCCAGGCCGCCGCCGCGTCCGAGGTCACCCACGCCCACCCGGAGGGCGTCGCCGGCGCGGTCGCCGTCGCCGTGGCCGCCGCCCACGCGGCCGCGACGCGCGGCGGGGCACTGGCCGGGCCCGAGCTGATCGACGCGGCGCTCGCCCACGTCACCGAGGGCTACGTGCACGACGGCCTGCGCCAGGCCAGGGACCTCCTGGACCGTCCCGCCGCCGAGGCCGCCGCCGAACTCGGCAACGGCTCGCAGATCAGCGCCCCCGACACGGTGCCGTTCGCGCTGTGGACGGCCGCCACGCGGCTGGACGACTACGCGTCGGCGCTGCGGACGTGCGTCGAGGTGGGCGGCGACATGGACACCATGGGCGCCATCGTCGGCGGTGTCATCGCCGCCCACCACGGCACGTCCTGCATCCCCGAGGAGTGGCTGGAGACCCGCGAGCCCCTGCCCGGCTGGCTCTGGGGCTGAACCGGCGGCTCGGTCAACCCCCTGTGCACGCCTTCATCAGTGAGAGATCGTTCGACACCGGGCGGCGGGGGCGGCCCGGCGGAAGTGATTGAGGCGTCAACCATTCTCTGCGGGAGATGTGAGCTGTTGCACATCCTCGCCTTGTTCGTCAATCCGTGACGAAGTGCCCGAGATGGCCTCACGTGGCCACGCCGGATCGCCGGGAGCCGGGCTGACCACTGGTTTTATGTGGAGTTTACCCACCCTGCCATGCGGTGTAACAGTTGATCATCTTGACTTGAGATCGCCGGGTGGTTTTAGTGCTATCCATGAGTGTGTGGCAAACTGTTAGTTTGTGTACATAGTTGCGAAGTAAGTCCGCTTCGTATGGTTCCGGGACGCTGGCGGACCGCGGCGTTCGGCGCGTGCATCGCCAGGTGACGAGCACAGCCGCCGGCCGCGGGCCCTCCCCCCACCACCTCCCGGTTCCGCCTCGTGGGACGCCCTACGGTCCCGTCCGGGATCGTTCCAGTCAGCCCTCCGAGCCTCCCAGGGATGCCGTTGACGCTGCTCTTGTTCCGATGTCCGCGGACGCGAACGGGCGATGACCGGCCCGTCGACGGGGTCGCCGACGCGACATATCACTGACCTCTCTCGGCGCGCCGTGCCCGCGTCCCGATGACAACCAGCGCATTTCACTGTGATGAGGCGTGCCCGGCGGACGGCGGCGTCCGGCGGGCCGGTGAAGAGTGCCCGGAATCGTGGGCGGCCCATTCCAGCAGGTCGTGCCCACGCCCATCCGAAAGGGAACGGTCGAATGGCGGGAAGAATGGTGTGCGCCGCGCGGGGATGCGACCGGGCGGCCGATCGGCGGTCGCGGGGGCAGACGCCCCCGGTCGACCCGTGGCTGTGCGTGCGGTGCCGCAGGCGCGTCGAGGTGGACCTGCGGCGGCTGCCCGTGCTGTACGCCGAGTGCGAGCAGGCGCTCGTGCCCTCCTCGTGGATGCTGACCGAGCGGGTCAGCGGCGGCAGGCGGACCGGACCCGCTCTCGACGAGGCCGTGATGGCGGCCCGGTCCGACATGCTCGCGGTCCTGGCCTCCTGGTCGGGACTGGTCGCCGAGCGGCGGCGGGTGGCGCGGCCGGTCCGGCGGGAGGTCGGCGACCTGTGCCGGTACCTGCTGCGGCATCTCGACTGGTTGCTGGGCCACGACGGCGGGGCCGACTTCGCCGCCGAGATCGTGGCCGTGGCCGACCAGGCGCGCCGGGCGCTGCACGGTCCGGCGACGGTCCGCCGCGTCCTCGGCGCGTGCGTGCATGCCGGCTGCGAGGGCGAGATGTACGCGATGAGCGGGAGCGGGGAGGAGGTGCGGCCCACCGACGTCCAGTGCGACAGGGGGCACACGTGGCCACCGAGTCGGTGGCTGGAGCTGTTCGCCCGGATGAACCAGGACCAGGTTTCGCGACGCATCAAGGAGATCCGATGATTGCCAGGTCGCAACCGCGCCGCGCGGTTCCCACCGAGCTCGCCGCCCTCGCCGCGGGAGTCTCCGAAGCGACCATCCGCAAATGGGCGAGCCGGGGGAAGCTGACCCGCTACGGAACCCCCGGCCGCGCGATGTACGACCTTGATGAGCTGGCCACGATAATGGCTTCACCCCGCCGGTCGCCGGCCTCGCCTCCCGTTCGATCCGCCGAATTCTGAGATTTGTTCGGTGCGCCGACCGGTGCGGTCGGCGGACGCTCCGGTCCGTCCCGGGGCGCATGTGCCGAACTGTAGGAGAAGGGGGCACCGCCCGGCCGCGACGCGCGGCCGGGCGGTGCCCCCTTCGGGTTGTGAGCGGCGTCCTCGTGCCGTCACCGTCCGTGTGTCGAAGCGATGATCTCGCAGGTCAGCCGTCCGCCGACGGCGGGGGTTGACAGTCGAGCGGGGCGGATGTCACGCTCTTCCTGCCAGGCGAGGACTGCCCAAATCCTCCCGGCGCGATCACCGGCGGCGCCTTTCCCCGCCGCCCCTCCCGCCGTTACCGCTCCGCTTTCCGCGGGTGAGTGCCGGCACTTCCTCGATCTCACGAACGACTTTTCCCGTCATCGGCCGGGCCGTGTCCACGAACGGCCCGGCCGTCGTCATGTCCGGGCCCTGTCCCGCATCGCACGAAAGGGAACTCACGATGGCGACTGCTATCACCATTGACGACCTCGGGCGCATTCTGCGCGAGGCGGCGGGCATCGAACTGGGAGCCGACGCCGCCGACCAGCCCTTCGCCGACCTCGGCTACGACTCGCTGGCCCTGCTGGAGACCGGCAGCCGCATCGAACGCGAGTACGGCGTCCGGCTGGAGGACGACGCGCTCACCGACGCCGAGACGCCGGCCGCGCTGCTGGACGTGGTGAACCGGCACCTGGCGACGGCGGCCGGCGCCGCCTGAGCCCCGGGCCGACGCCAGGCCGCACGAGATCCACGTATCGATCCGCACCGACACCACCAGGGAGAGAGCATGCCGAACCAAGCAGACCGCGTCGCGATCGTCACCGGCGGCACCAGCGGGATCGGGCTGGCGGTGACCCGGCTGCTGGCCGAGCAGGGGCACCGCGTGTTCGTCTGCGCGCGGTCGTCCGACAGCGTGCGGGACACGGTCAAGCAGCTGCGCGGCGAAGGGCTGGAGGTGGACGGCACCCACTGCGACGTCCGCGACGCCGCCCAGATCCGCGCGTTCGTCCAGGCCGCCGTGGACCGCTACGGCACGATCGACGTGCTGGTCAACAACGCGGGCCGCAGCGGCGGCGGGGTCACCGCCGACATCGCCGACGAGCTGTGGTTCGACGTCATCAACACCAACCTCAACAGCGTCTTCCTCATGACGCGCGAGGTGCTGAACACCGGCGGCATGCGCGAGAAGTCGCGCGGCCGCATCATCAACATCGCCTCGACGGCGGGCAAGCAGGGCGTGGTGCTGGGCGCCCCCTACTCGGCCTCCAAGCACGGCGTCGTCGGCTTCACCAAGGCGCTCGGCAACGAGCTGGCGCCGACCGGGATCACGGTCAACGCGGTCTGCCCCGGCTACGTCGAGACCCCGATGGCCCAGCGCGTCCGGGAGGGCTACGCGGCGGCCTGGGACACCAGCGAGGAGGCCGTCCTGGAGAAGTTCCAGGCCAAGATCCCGCTGGGCCGCTACTCCACTCCCGAGGAGGTCGCCGGGCTGGTCGGCTACCTGGCCTCCGACACCGCGGCGTCGATCACCTCCCAGGCGCTCAACGTCTGCGGCGGCCTGGGCAACTTCTGAGCCCGCGCCCGGCCCGCATCCCCTGCCCGACCACGGCCCCGACCACGGCCCCCGAGCACGGCCCGCCAACCCCGAAGGAGAAGCAGATGGCGACCGACGGCGTCCGCGAGGTGGAGCACGAGATCACCGTGGCCGCCCCCGCGGCCCAGGTGTACGACCTCATCGCCCAGGTGGAGAACTGGCCCCGGCTGTTCCCGCCGACCGTGTACGTCGACCACGTCGACAAGGGCGAGACCGAGGAGCGCATCCGCATCTGGGCCACCGCCAACGGCGAGATCAAGAACTGGACGTCGCGGCGGCGGCTCGACCGCGAACGGCTGCGCATCGAGTTCCGCCAGGAGGTGTCCAGCCCGCCGGTGGCGTCCATGGGCGGCACCTGGATCATCGAGCCGCTGGCGGCGGACACGTCCCGGGTGCGGCTGCTGCACGACTACCGCGCGGTGGACGACGACCCCGAGAAGCTGGCCTGGATCGACCGGGCCGTCGACCGCAACAGCACCTCCGAGCTGGCCGCGCTGAAGGCCAACGCCGAGCTGGTCACCGGCGACCGGGACGTCCTGCTGTCGTTCGAGGACACCGTCGAGATCGACGGGTCCGCCAAGGACGTGTACGACTTCCTCAACGAGGCGGACCTGTGGAAGGAGCGGCTGCCGCACGTCGCCGAGGTCCGGCTGACCGAGGAGACGCCGGGCCTGCAGGTGCTGCGGATGGACACCCGCACCAAGGACGGCTCCACCCACACCACCGAGTCGGTCCGGGTGTGCTTCCCGCACCACAAGATCGTCTACAAGCAGCTGGTGCTGCCCGCGCTGATGAACCTGCACACCGGCTACTGGCTGCTGACCGAGCACGACGGCGGCGTCACCGCGACGTCCCAGCACACGGTGATCATCAACACCGACAACATCACCAAGGTGCTCGGCGAGGACGCCGACCTGGACAGGGCCCGCACCTTCGTGCGCACCGCGCTCAGCGGCAACAGCTCCGCGACCCTCCGCCACGCCAAGGAGTACGCCGAGAGCCGCCGCTGACCCGCCGGCCCCGCCCGTCGAACCCACCCCGTTCACCCGCCCCGCCGTCGCGGCGCCGCCGGGACGGCACCCCATGCAAGAGGAGGACGATGGACACCCAGGTCATCATCGTGGGCGCGGGCCCGGTCGGGCTCATGCTCGCGGGCGAGCTGCGGCTCGGCGGGGCGGAGGCGGTGGTGCTGGAGCGGCTGCCCGCGCCCACCACCGAGTCGCGCGCCTCGACCCTGCACGCCCGCACGATGGAGATCTTCGCCCAGCGCGGGCTGCTGGAGCGGCTCGGCGGGCCGCCGCCGAACGACCTGCGGGGCCACTTCGGCGGCATCCCGCTCGACTTCTCCGGGCTGCGCACGCCGTACCCGGGGCAGTGGAAGGTCCAGCAGACCCGCACCGAGGAACTGCTCGGCGGGTGGGCCGCCGAGCTGGGCGCGGACGTGCGGCGCGGGTACGAGGTGCGGGCGCTGACCCAGGCCGCCGACCACGTCGAGGTCGAGGCCGACGGGCCGGACGGAACCGTCCGGCTGCGCGCGCGGTTCGTCGTCGGCTGCGACGGCGAGGAGAGCACCGTGCGGCGGCTGGGCGGTTTCGCGTTCCCCGGCGAGGACGCGGGCCGGGAGCTGCTGCGGGCCGACGTGGACGGGATCGAGGTGCCGAACCGGCGCTTCGAGCGGCTCCCGGACGGCCTGGCGATCGCGGCGCGGCGGCCGGACGGCGTGACCCGGGTGATGGTGCACGAGTTCGGCCGCCCCGCCGCCGCCCGCGCCGGCGCCCCCGACTTCGCCGAGGTCGTCAAGGTGTGGGAGCGGGTCACCGGCGAGGACATCGGGCACGGCACGCCGATCTGGGTGAACGCCTTCGGCGACGCGGCCCGCCAGGCGAGCGAGTACCGGCGCGGCCGGGTGCTGCTGGCGGGCGACGCCGCGCACCGGCAGCTTCCGGCCGGCGGGCAGGCGCTCAACCTGGGGCTGCAGGACGCGGTGAACCTCGGCTGGAAGCTGGCCGCCGTGGTGACCGGCCGCGCGGCCGACCCGCTGCTGGACACCTACCACGAGGAACGGCACGCGGTCGGCCGCCGGGTGCTCGGCAACATCCGCGCGCAGGCGCGGATCCTGCTCGGCGGGCCCGAGGTCGAGCCGCTGCGCGCGGTGCTCGGCGAGCTGATCGACTACCCCCGGGTGCGGGACCGGCTGGCCTCGACGATCAGCGGCCTGGACGTCCGCTACGCGACGGGACCCGGCGACCACCCGCTGCTGGGCGTCCGCGTCCCGCCCGACGAGCTGGGCGCGGGAAGCGAGGCCCTGCGGGCCGCGCGCGGCCTGCTCCTGCATCCCGAACCGCCGGACGGCCCCGGCCCGCACGACCGCGTGGACGTGGTGCGCGCCATCGGCCGCTCCGAGGCCGTCCTCGTGCGCCCGGACGGCTACGTCGCCTGGGTCGCCGGCACCGGCACCGGCCTGGACGCGGCGGTGCGCCGCTGGTTCGGCGACCCCCGGTGATCCGGCGTCGCCCCACCGCGCTCGCCGCGCTGGCCGCCCTGGCGCTGGTGCTCTCGTCGGCCGGGTGCGGCGCCCGGCAGGCGGCGGCCGACACGCTCGTGTTCGCCGTGGACGACGAACCGCTCGTGCTCGACCCGCACGCCAGCCCGCAGGACTCGGCGGCGCTGTTCACCCGGCCCGTCCTGGACTCCCTGGTCTCGCTCGGCCCGGACGGGCGGGTCGAACCGTGGCTCGCCACCGCCTGGTCGGTGTCCCCCGACCGGCGCACCTACACCTTCACGCTGCGCGAGGACGTGCGGTTCAGCGACGGCACGCGCTTCGACGCGGCGGCGGTGAAGGCCAACCTCGACCACATCGCCGACCCGAAGACGCAGTCGCGGCTCGCCGCCCACTACATGGAGCCGTACACCGGCAGCACGGTGGTGGACGCGCGGACGGTCAAGGTCCACTTCGCCGAGCCGCACGCGCCGTTCCTCGCCGCGCTGTCGGAGGCGTTCTTCGGGATGCAGTCGCCCGCGTCGCTGCGGCGCGGCCCCGACGTGCTGGCGCGCCACGTCGTCGGGTCGGGGCCGTTCGTCATCGAGCGGTTCGTCCCGCACCAGGAGATCGTGTACCGGCGCAACCCCGACTACCGCTGGGGGCCGGCCGCCGCCCGGCACACCGGCCCCGCCCGGCTGGCCAGGTTGAAGTTCACGATCCTGACCGAGGACTCGGTGCGGCTCGGCGCGCTCACCAGCGGCCAGGCCGACGCGATCGCGAGCGTCCCGCCGGTCACCGTCCGCCGCGTGCGCGCGAACCCGCGGCTGCGGGTGGAGACACGTCCCGCGCCCGGCGGCGTGTACATGTACCTCCCGAACGTCGGCCGGGGCGTCTTCACCGACAGGCGCGTCCGCGAGGCGTTCCGCATCGGCATCGACCACCCGACCATCGTGCGGCGGCTGTACTTCGGGCTGTTCAGCCCGGCGTTCAGCCCGCTCGGCACCAGCACGCCCGGGTACGACCCGGGCACCCGGGCCCGGTGGCGGTTCGACCGGGCGGCCGCCGGGCGGCTCCTGGACGAGGCCGGGTGGACCGGACGCGACCGGCAGGGCTACCGCACCAGGAACGGGCGGCGGCTGGTCGTCCGATGGCCGTTCCAGCGCGGCACCGCCCGCGAGCAGCGCGCCGAACTGGCCGAGCTGGTGCAGTCGGAGGCCCGCAAGATCGGCATCGACCTGCGGGTCGGCAACGTGTCGCAGGCGGAGTACTTCCCCCTGTACGGCTCCGGCGACTACGACCTGGTCGACTACGTCGGCCGGCGCATCGACGGGGACATGCTGCGCAACCTCTTCGCCACCTCGTTCATCTCCACGCCCGGAAAGTTCGGCCAGAACGGTGCGCGCTACTCCGACCGGCAGGTGGACGGGTGGCTCGCCGCCGCCCTGGCCACCGACGACCGGGCCGAACGGGCCGACCTCTACGCCAGGGTGCAGCGCAAGGTGATGGACGAGTCCGTGGCCTTCCCGGTGTACGAGCCCGCCTACGTGCTGGGCGCGTCGAAGACGGTGCACGGCATCGGCTGGTCCCCGCTGGCGTATCCGACCTTCTACGAGGCGTGGGTGAGCGAGCGGTGAAGGCGTTGTGGACACACTGGACGAGCCCCCGGTTCCGGGTGGCGCGCGCGGTGCTGGTCCGGCTGGGCACCTCGGTCCTGGTGCTGTGGGGCGCGGTGACGGTCGCGTTCGTCGCGCTGCACCTCACCCCGGGCTCGGTCGAGCAGGCGCTCGTCGGCCCGAACACGATCACCCCGCAGGCGCGTGCCGAGCTGGTCGCCGAGTACGGCCTGGACGAGCCGCTGCTCGTCCAGTACGGCAGGCTCGTCGGCCGGATGGCGCGCGGCGATCTCGGCCAGTCCTACCAGCTGCACGAGCCGGTCGCGGACGCGCTGGGCTCGCAGCTCGGCCCGTCGCTCCAGCTGGCCGGGGCCGCGATGGCGCTGGCCGTCGTCGCCTCGCTGACGCTGGCGCTGCTCACGGCCGGGCGCGGCCGCTGGATCCGCGGGCTGTCGTCCGGAATCGAGCTGGTCGGGGTGTCGATCCCCACGTTCTGGACGGCGATCGTGCTGCTGACGGTGTTCTCGTTCCAGCGCGGCTGGTTCCCGGCGGCGGGCGCGGACGGCGGCGCGGCGCTGGTGCTGCCCGCGGTCGCGGTGGCCGTCCCGCTGACGGCGCTGCTGACGCAGCTGCTGCGCGACAGCCTGGAGCTGGCGCTGGACGAGCCGTTCGTGCTGACCGCGCGGGCGCGCGGGCTGTCGGACCTGGCGGTGCGGATGCGGCACGCGCTGCGGCACGCCCTGCTGCCGGCGCTGACCCTGGCCGGATGGATGTTCGGCGCGCTGGTCGGCGCGCTGGTCGTGGTTGAGGAGATCTTCGCGCGGCCGGGGCTGGGCCGCCTGGTGCTCACCGCCGTCGAAGGGAAGGACCTGCCCGTGGTGATGGGGGCGGTGCTCGTCACCGCGGTGCTGTACGTCGCGGTCAACATCGTGCTCGACCTGCTGTATCTCGTGGTCGACCCGCGGCTGCGAGGTGCCCGGTGACCGCCGCGGTCACCGCCGAGGCCGTCCGGGCGCGGCGGGCGCCGGCGCGGCCCGGCCTGTGGGCGGCGGCGCTGTTCCTGGGGCTGGTCGTGCTGGCGGCGCTCGCGCCGGGGCTGTTCACCGACGGTTCGGCCGTCGACGGGGATCCGGCGGCGGCGCTGATGCCGCCCGGCGCGGACCACGTCTTCGGCACCGACGCCAACGGCCGCGATGTGTTCGTCCGCATCGTGCACGGGGCGCGTCCGTCGCTGCTGGTGGGGCTGGGCGCGACCGCGCTGGCGGTGGCGGGCGGCACGGCACTGGGGCTGGTCGCGGCGCTCGGCGGGCGGTGGCTGGACGAGCTGGTCATGCGGCTGGTCGACGTGGTGCTGTCGCTGCCCAGCCTGCTGCTGGCGCTGGTGGTGCTGGTGATGGCCGGGCCCGGAACGCTCAACTCGGTCTGCGCGGTCGCGGTGGCCACCATGCCGGTGTACGCGCGGCTGGTGCGGGTGCGGGCGATGGTCGTGCGCGGGTCCGGCTACGTCGAGGCCGCCACCGCGCTGGGCCTGCCGCGCGCGGTGGTCGTCGTACGGCACGTGCTGCCGAACGTGCTGGCGCCGCTGCTGGTGCTGGCCACCATCGAGGTCGGGACCGCGCTGGTCGCGGTGGCGTCGCTGGGGTTCCTCGGCTTCGGCCCGCAGCCGCCCGCGCCCGAGTGGGGCGCGATGCTCGCCGCCGGCCGCGACTACACGGCGGTGGCCTGGTGGGTGGCGGTCTTCCCCGGGCTGGCGATCACCCTGACGGTGCTGTCGATCACGGTCGTCGGCCGCGCGCTGCGGCGGCGGGGCGAAGGGAGGGACGCGTGAGCGATCCCCTGGTGGAGGTCGCCGGGCTGTCGGTCGCGTTCGGCGCGACGCGGGCCGTGCGGGACGTGTCGTTCGCCGTCCACCCCGGCGAGTGCGTGGCGATCGTGGGGGAGTCCGGGTCCGGCAAGAGCGTCACCGCCCGCTCCCTCATCGGCCTGGCGGGCGAGGGCGCCGACGTGCGCGCGACCACGCTGCGCGTCGACGGCCGGGACGCGCGGACGTTCGGCGACCGGCAGTGGCGCGCGGTGCGCGGCGCGCGGATCGGCTTCGTCCTGCAGGACGCGCTGGTGTCGCTGGACCCGCTGCGCCCCGTCGGCCGCGAGATCGCCGAGGCGCTGCGGCTGCACCGGACCGTGCCCCGCGCCGAGGTCGGCGCGCGGGTGGTCGAGCTGCTGCGCGACGTCGGCGTGCCCGAGCCCGAGGCGCGGGCCGGGCAGCGTCCGCACGAGCTGTCCGGCGGCCTGCGCCAGCGGGCCCTCATCGCCTCGGCGATCGCGTGCGCGCCCGCCCTGCTCATCGCCGACGAGCCCACCACCGCGCTCGACGTCACCGTCCAGGCGCAGATCCTGGACCTGCTGGCCGCCCGCAAACGGGACGGGATGGCGCTGCTGCTCATCAGCCACGACCTCGGGGTGGTGGCGCGGATCGCCGACCGCGTCCTGGTGATGAAGGACGGCGTGATCGTCGAGGAGGGGCCCGCCGAGCGGGTGCTGACCCGGCCGGAGCATCCCTACACCGCCATGCTGCGCGAGGCGGCCGATCCCCGGCCCGCACGCCCCGCCACGAAGATCGGCGCACCGGTCGTCCAGGCGCGCAACCTGGTGAAGTCGTACGGGGCCCGCCGGGCGGCCGACGACGTCTCGTTCGAGCTGCGCGAGGGCGAGACGCTCGGGCTGGTGGGAGAGTCGGGCTCCGGCAAGACCACCCTCGGCCGCCTGGCGCTCGACCTGCTGCGTCCCGACTCGGGCGAGGTGCTGATCGAGGGGCGGCCGTGGCGGGAGATGTCCGCGCGGGACCGCCGTGCCGTCCGCAGCCGCATCCAGGTCGTCTACCAGGACCCGCTCGGCTCCTTCGACCCGCGGTTCGACGTCCGCCGCATCCTGGACGAGGCGATCGCGGTGAGCGGACTGCCCCGTCCCGCCCGCCGCGACCGCGCCGTGGAACTGCTGGAGCAGGTCGGCCTGGACGCCGGGCTGCTGGACCGCCGTCCGGCGCGGCTGTCGGGCGGGCAGCGCCAGCGGGTGGCGATCGCCCGGGCGCTGGCCACCCGCCCGAAGGTCATCGTGTGCGACGAGCCCGTCTCCGCGCTGGACGTCTCGGTGCAGGCCCAGGTGCTGGACCTGCTGGCCCGGCTGCGCGCGGAGCTGGGCCTGTCCTACCTGTTCATCTCCCACCACCTCGGCGTCATCCGGCAGGTCAGCGACCGGGTGGCGGTGCTGAAGGACGGGCGGATCGTCGAGGTCGGCGAGGTCGAGCGGGTGTTCACCGCGCCCCGCACGGACTACACGAGGCGGTTGCTGGCCGCGATACCGCGCCTGCCGGGGGAACCGGGCGCGCCGGAGGACCAGGGAGGGAACCATGGCACCGACCACGACGGCGGCCGCGTCCGTTCGGCCGATCACGGTTGACGCCGGGGCGGCGCGGCTGTCCGGCCTGCTCGCCGCGCCGCCGGAGGGGCCGCCGCGCGCGGCCCTCGTCGCGCTGCACGGCGGCGGGATGCGCGCCCGGTACTTCCACGGCGAGGTGGAGCCGGGCCAGTCGCTGCTGGAGCACGCCGCCGCACACGGGTACCTGGCGGTCGCGCTGGACCGTCCCGGGTACGGCCTGTCCGCCCGCACGCTGCCCGACGGCACCGGCCTGACCGAACAGGTACGGCTGGTGCGCGCCGCGCTGACCGACCTGGCCGGCCGTCACGACATCGGCGCGGGCATCGTCCTGCTCGGCCACTCGCTCGGCGGGAAGGTCGCGCTCCTGGTCGCGGCCGAGGACGACCGCGTGCGCGCGGTGGACGTGTCAGGGGTCAGCCACCGCTGGGCGGCGGACCCGGAACAGACGAGGGACGCCGGAGGATTCGGCGCGCACCGGCTGCACTGGGGGCCGCTCGGCCTGTACCCGCCGGGCACCTTCCAGTTCGCGCGGAACCTGGCCGGGCCGCTCCCGCCGCGCGAGGCGGCGGACGTGCCGAGCTGGCCCGGCCGGTACGACGCGCTGGCGGGCCGCGTCCGGGTGCCGGTGCGGCTCACCTTCGCCGAACACGAACGCTGGTGGCGGCACGACGAGGACACGCTGCGGGACATGACCGCGCGCCTGTCCTCGCCGGCGGTGCGGGTCGAACGGCTGGCGGACACCGGCCACAACATCAGCCTCAGCCGGGTCGCCCGCACCTACCACGCACGCGCGCTGGCGTTCTTCGACTCCTGCCTGAACGCGTCCGGGACGCCGGCGGAAGGGGGTTAGAACAAAGGGCTCAGCGGAAGTCGGCCTGGTGCTCGCGGGCCCACTCCAGGAACGAGCGCGGCGGACGGCCCGTGACGTCCAGCACCGTGGACCGCGGCTTCCAGATCTCGCGCTGCTCCTCGGGCGTGAAGCTGGGGATCGGCTCGCCCTCGGAGTACGGCGCCAGGCCGAGCAGGAACGGGGCCATCTGCGCGACCCAGCCGCCCTGTTCGGTCAGGATGCGCAGCGTCTCCTCCGGCGGGGTCGGCTCGAACCGGACCGGGGTGCCGATGGCCTCGCCGATCAGCTCCGCCTGCCGCCGCTGGGTGAGGATCTCCGGCCCGGTCACCTCGTGCACGGCCGGGGGCGCGCCGTCGGCGAGCAGCGCGGCGGCGGCCACGGCGGCGATGTCCCGCTCGTGCACCGGGTTGCTGATCTCGTCGGGGTCGGGGAACCGCACCGTCCGGTCCTTGCGGATCATCGGGCCCCACAGGTCGGTCTTGTTGGCGGCGAAGTCGTTGGGCCGGACGAACGCGTGCTCCAGCCCCGACGCCTCGACCGCCTGCTCGACCGGCAGGTGCCGGTCGGTGTCGGTGCCGAGGGACACCGCGCGCGACGACAGCACGACGATCCTGCGCACGCCCGCCTCGCGGGCCAGCTCGACCACCTCGGCCGCGGTCGGGGCGTGCGGATACAGGTAGAGGCGTTCGACCCCGGCGAGGGCCGGGCGCAGCGACTCGGGGGCCGCCAGGTCGCCCTGGAACACCCGCAGGTCGCGCGGCAGGCCCGGGGCCTCGGGGTCGCGGCTGGTCGCCCGCACGTCCTCGCCCGCGGCGCGCAGCTCCGCGACGACGTGCCGGCCGACCTTGCCCGTGGCCCCGGTCACCAACGTGGTCATCAGGTGGTAGTCCCTTCCGCTCTCAGCCGCTCAGCGTTTCTCAACCGCGCCGCAGGCCCGCGTGGTGCACGTACCGCTGGCCCAGCGCGCTCTTGACCTTCGACAGCCCCCCGGCCCGGCGCAGCACGTCCTGCCGCAGGTCGCTCTCCAGGAACTCCTCGTGCGCGGCGGCCGACGCCCACTGGGCGTACTGGAACACCCGCCGCCCCTCCAGGCTGAGGAAATGGTGGCTGGAGATCCAGCCGGGCAGCGCCCCCTTCCGCACGACCGCCTCCTCCATCGCGTCGTACACCGCGTCCGACCACAGCTGGGCCGACTCGGTGTCGGCCATCTCGAACTCGGCGATGAAGATGCAGCCGGGCTCGGCGTCGGCGCCGCCGGCGGGCTCCTGGGTCGGCACCGAGGTCGGCAGGTCGCGTCGGAACGTTCCCCGGTAGAGCCGGTGCACGACGGGCTCGGGACGCGGCACGTCCGCGATGTCGGGCGGTTCGGGCGCGGCGGCCGCGAAGCGCTCGTAGTCCTCGGCGGCCCGCCACTGCGACACGACGACGACCGCGCTGTCCTCGGTGCTCAGCTTCTCCTCGCCCTGGGGCTTCTCGGTGGTGCTGACGAAGGTGTCGGCCGACAGCAGCCCGTCCGGCAGGGGCCCGGCCTCCCACGCCGCGAACACCGTGTCGGCCACCTCACGCTGGCGGGCGGGGTCGGGGACGGCCCAGTGGCTCACCACCGTGACACCCGACGGCGCGAGCGTGACATCGAAGGGACGGGGTGCGGCGAGCCGCATGACGCCTCCAAAATGAATTCACCACGAGTGTGGCCAAAGGGAAATATTTCTCCGACTGGACAAAATAGGGCGTCCTGCTTCGAGAGACAAGGCGCCTACCTGCGGGTAAGCTCCAAACCCAAAAGAAAGAATTGAGGTGGGCGCGATGGAGGCCGAGTTGGAACGTGTGGTGACCCGGAGCCGGCAGGGCCCGTTCGTCGACGACTGTCCGAGCCGCGTGGTGCTCAACCACGTGGCGAACCGGTGGGGGACGCTGATCGTCACCTCACTGCACCAGGGCCCGATGCGCTTCCACCAGCTCCGCGACAACATCGGCGGCATCAGCGAGAAGATGCTGTCGCAGAACCTGCGGCTGCTGATCCGCGACGGCCTGATCGACCGGACCGTGGAGTCCAGCACGCCGCCCCGCGTCTCCTACGCGCTGACCCCGCTCGGCCGGGAGCTGGCCTCGCTGCTGCGCACGCTGATCGACTGGATCACCTGCCGCACCGACGACATCGTCGCCGCCCAGCAGCGCTACGACCGCGCCGCGGGCGACTCCGCCTGAACGCATGCGACGGCCCACCGGTCCGGCCTGGAGCCGGACCGATGGGCCGGTGTCGGATGCGCGGGCGTACGAACCCGCGCGTGCGGCCGCCGCGTGTGCGGCCGTCGTATGCGCGGCCGGACGTGCGGACGAGCCGCGCCGGGAGTGCGGGCGGTCAGCGCTCCGGACGGAACGCGTCGGCGTGGTCGGCGACCCACTCGGCGAACGTCCGGGCGGGCCGTCCGGTGACGCGTTCGATCGTGTCCGCGTGCACCGTCAGCTCGGCGCCGACCGACTCGCGCATGTAGCCGAGCACGCCCTCCAGCAGGTCGGCGGGCACGTGCGGGCTCATCAGCTCGCGCGCCTGCTCGTGCGTGAGCTCGACGAACCCGAGCTCCCGGCCGGTCACCTCGGAGATGATCCGCAACTGCTCGACCTGCGTGAGCACCTGCGGGCCGGTGATCTCGTACGCCTTCCCCGCGTGCCCGCCGTCCAGCAGCGCGGCGACCGCGACCGCGGCGATGTCGTCCTCGTGGACGGGCACCCGCCGCGACTCGCCGTAGGGGGCCCGGGCCACGCCCTCGGCGCGGATCGCCGGCCCCCACCGCCACAGCACGTTGCCCGCGAACTCGCCGGGCCGCACGTGCGTCCACTCGAAGCTCCCGGCCTCCACGGCACGTTCCACCGCGCGGTGGTGGTCCTTGGTGGCGTTGGCCTGGACCTCGTCGCCGGCGGTCAGCGACGAGAGCACCGCCACCCGGCGCACCCCGGCCTTCTCCGCGATCCGCACGACCTCCTCGACGGTGTCGGGCACCGGGAACAGGTAGAGCCCGTCCGCGCCGTCGATGGCCGGGCGCACCGTGTCGGGCCGGGTCAGGTCGCCGGCGAACACCTCGACCGCCTCCGGCAGCCGCGCCCGGGCCGGGTCGCGGGTGAGCGCCCGGACGGCGACGCCGCGCGCCAGCAGGCGGTCGACGACGTGCCGCCCGACCGAGCCGGTGGCGCCGGTCACCAGGACCGTGGTGATGGTCGACATCTCAGTCCTCTTCCGCGTCGGTTTGCTCGGGCGGTCGGTCAGCGGCGGTAGGGACGCCGCTCCTTGGCCTCCCGCAGCGCCAGCGCCCACCACACGAGCTGGTCGAGCAGGACCTTGGCGGCCTGCTCGCAGCCCTCCGGCTCCAGCGGCCGCCCGTCGGCGCCGAACCGCTCGCGGTGGTTGTGGAAGCTGACCGTCTCGCGGACGGTCACCGCGTGCAGCTCGGCGAAGACCAGGCGGAGCGCCTCCACCGCGCGCAGGCCGCCGGCCATTCCGCCGTAGGAGACGAAACCGACCGGCTTGGCCTGCCACTCCTCCATGAACCAGTCGATGAAGTGTTTCAGGGAGGCCGGGAAGCTGTGATTGTACTCAGGCGTAATGATGATGTAACCGTCCGCAGCGGCCAGCCGCTCGGCGATCGCGTCCGCCTCCGGCGGCCGGTCCCGCATGTCGTACTCGGGCAGCCGCGCGGGCAGGGTGACGTCCGCCAGGTCGAGCGGCTCGACGGTGACGTCGGGGCAGGCCTCGGCCTGCTCCGCGAACCAGCGGGCCACGGTGGGGCCGAACCGTCCGGTCCGCACGCTGCCGGTGACGACGACGAGGTGGACGGGGCGTTGCGCCATGTCTGTCACTTCCGTTCCGGACGCGGGCCGGTCAGCCCAGCAGCGTGCCGCCGGACGCGTCGACGAACGCGCCGGTGGTCCAGCCGCCGTCGGGACCGGCGAGGAACGCCACCACGCCCGCGATCTCCTCGGCGGTGCCGACCCGCTTGAACGCCGACAGCTGGGACATCTGCTCGCGCGCCTCGGGGATCGAGAACACCGGGCTGCCGTTGTCGGTGATGCCCGGCGCGACGGTGTTGATGGTGATCCCGCGCGGCGCCAGGTGCCGGGCGTAGTGCAGCGTGATCTGCTCCAGCGCGCCCTTGGTCATCGAGTACGCCAGCTGCTCGGGCACGGCGAACCGGGTCAGGCCCGAGGAGATGTTGATGATCCGGCCGCCCTCCGGCACGATCGTCAGCGCCCGCTGGGTGATGAACAGCGGCGCCCTGGCGTTGACCGCGAACAGCCGGTCGAACGCCTCGGGCGTGATGTCCTCCGGGGCCAGCCCGGCGGCGGTCTGCTCGCCCGCGTTGTTGACCAGGATGTCCAGCTCGTACCGGTCGGTGTGCTCGGCCAGCCCGGCGCGCAGCCGGTCGAACAGCGTGTCCACGTCACCGGGGACGCCCAGCTCCGCCTGCACGGTGAAGGCCGAGCCGCCCGACTCGACGATGCCCGCCACGGTCTTCTCGGCGGCCTCGGAGTTGCTCGCGTAGTGCACGGCGACCAGCGCGCCGTCCCTGGCCAGCCGCTCGGCGATCGCCTTGCCGATGCCGCGGCTCGCCCCGGTGACCAGTGCGATCTTGTTGTCGAGAACTCCCATGTCTTCCTCCTGCCATCGAGTGCCATCGGGTGCCGAAGGGGCCGGCGCGTGCCGGCGAGGGGTCGGCGCGGCGGGTGCCGAGGCGCCGTCGAGCCGCGGCCGGACGTCCGTGCGCACGGCGAGCCGGGCCCCCGGCGATGGCGGGGGCCTGGACGGAAGCTGTGCGTGGCGGACGCGCGAGGACGGTGCGGAGGCGCGCATCCTGGCCTGCCTCGGCCCGCGTGCGAGAGGGGCCGGGGACGTGACGGCGTGGCGGGACGCGACGTGCGCCTGGTGGAACGGCGGGCGGACCACCGCCGGGTCGTCACCGGCGGTGTCGTGGGCATACCTCACCCGCGCCTCGAAAGCGTGACATGTCCGCGCGGGCGGCGTCAACAGCGGTCGGCACAAGATCGTCTGAACGTCCACGGAAGGGCAAAGCTTACTGCTCGAAAGGCGCTAACTAAAAGGTATGTTCTTTCATTGAGTGCGCTCGTTTCCTACAGTGGGGGCATGAGAATCGAAGTCTTCTCGGACATGGTCTGCCCCTGGTGCTACATCGGAAAGCGCCGGTTGTCGATCGCGCTCGACCAGGTCGGCGCCAAGCCCGAGCTGGTCTGGCGCGCGTTCCAGCTCGACCCGTCCTACCCGTCCAACGTCACCTGGACGCTCTCCGAGGCGCACGCCAACCGCTACGGCATCCACGGGGAGGAGGACAAGCGCCGGCAGAAGCTCGTCACCGACCTGGCGGCCCAGGTCGGCATCGGCTACCGGCTGGACCGCGCCATCATGGCCAACACCGTCGACGCGCACCGGCTGGTCAAGCACGGCCACGCGCACGGGAAGGGCACCGAGACGGCCGAGGCGCTGATGCGCGCGTTCGCCGTCGAGGGCCGTGACATCGGCGACCTCGACACGCTCAACGAGATCGCCGGCGAGCAGGGGCTGCCCCCGCTGGAGCCCGGCGCCTACACCGACGAGGTCAACGCCGACCTCGCCCTCGCGGCCCGGTACGGCGTCGTCGGGGTGCCCACCCTCATCGTCGACGAGAAGTACATGCTGGTCTCGCCCGAGATCCAGGACCTGTCCCGCTTCCTGCAGCAGCACGCCGGGTGAGGCCGGTCCGACCGCAGTTCCGCACGGAGAGGAACGCCTCGTGACCTTCAAGGACATCCTCGTCACCCGCGGCCCCCGTCCCGGGGTCGGCCGCCGGGACGGCCAGGACTACGTCATCGAGAAGCACTCGGCGCTGGCCATGACGGTGCCCGCCATCCGCGACCTGTTCACCGGATACGTGATGTACCGGGTGCTCACGGCCGCGGACGGCGTGGACGCCGACGCGCTCCACCGGCGCGCCGACGACCTGCTCGTGGTGGTCGAGCACAGCTGCGACGACCGGGCGGGGTTCGAGGCGACCCTGGAGGACGCCGAGTACCTCGCCACGGTGCGGCCCGACGAGATCTACATGAGCACCGAGATCTTCTCCGTGCCGCCCACGGTGTACGAGGTCGCCGAGGAGACCGTGCTCGACGACGCCGGGGACGGCGCGTCCGGCGACGACGGCGACCTGGTGGTCATCGACTTCCTGCGCCGCCGTCCCGACGTGGACGCCGCCGGGTTCCGCGCCGCGCTCGCCGCGGAGGCCGAGTGGCTGGGCGCCGACGCGGACTACCGCGCGGTCGCCCGGCGGCGGGTGCACAACCTCGTCCAGGGCGGGGAGGGCTCGCTCAACCCGGGCGCGGCCGACCTGCACGACGCCATCGTCGCGACCACCGTGACCGACTTCACCGGACTGGCCGCGCTGTACGACCGGCTGCGGGCCAGGCAGGCCGAATACGTGGACGCCGACTCCAGCTTCTCCGCGCTCACCCGGCGCAAGGTCGTCGTGTGACCGCCTGACCTGCGTCGACGGCCGGGGCCCGGAAACGGGGCCCCGGCCTTTGACATGCCGGGGCGTTCACTGGCGCCTTGACTCCCGTGCGGCTGCGATGTCACACTTTTGCCCGCGGTTGAGCCATGCCCGAAAACGGGCGCTCCCGCTGATATCGCAGGTCTCTCGCTTACCGCAACCAGGGCGTCGCGTCGCCACCGCGCGTTCCGCCGCCCATCCGGCCTCCCGAGCCCTCCACCGGACGCCCCCGGGGCGCTCCGGCCTCCGGCGTGCCTCGGGCCGGCCTCCGCCCGCTCCTGGAAGGAACAACAGGTGACCGAGCAGAAGGAAACCGTTCCCGTCGTCGTGGTCGGCGCAGGCCCCGCGGGGCTCATGCTCGCCGGCGAACTGCGGCTGGCGGGCGTGGACGTCGTCGTCCTGGAACGCCTGGCCGAGCCCACCGGCGAGTCCCGGGGCCTGGGGTTCACCGCCCGCACCATGGAATCGTTCGACCAGCGCGGCCTGCTGCCCCGGCTCGGCGAGGTCGAGACCAGCAATGTCGGGCACTTCGCCGGCGTCCCGCTGGACTTCGGCGTACTGGAGGGCGCGCACTTCGGCGGCAAGAGCATTCCGCAGAGCCGCACCGAGGCGATGCTCGCCGGGTGGGTGGACGACCTCGGCGGCGACGTGCGCCGCGGCCACGAGGTGGTCGGCCTGTCCGACGACGGCGACGGCGTGGACGTCGAGGTCCGGGGGCCGGACGGTCCCCGGCGGCTGCGCGCCTCGTACCTGGTGGGCTGCGACGGCGGCCGCAGCACGGTGCGCAAGCTCGCCGGGTTCGACTTCCCCGGCACCGCCGCGACCGTGGAGATGTTCATCGCCGACGTCAAGGACGCCGACATCAAGCCGCGCTGGGCGGGCGAGCCCGTCCCCGGCGGCATGGTCCTGGCCGGCCCGCTCGGCGACGGCGTCACCCGCATCGTGGTGTGCGAGCGGGGACGGGCGCCGCGCAAGCGCACCGAGCCGCCGCCGTTCGCGGAGGTGGCCGCCGGCTGGCAGCGCCTGACCGGCGAGGACATCAGCGGCGGCACCGCCGTGTGGACCACCGCGTTCGGCGACGCCGCCCGGCAGGCCGCCCAGTACCGGCGCGGCCGGGTGCTGCTGGCGGGCGACGCCGCGCACATCCACCTGCCCGCCGGCGGGCAGGGCATGAACGTCAGCATCCAGGACTCGGTCAACCTCGGCTGGAAGCTGGCCGCGGTGGTGCGCGGCCAGGCCCCCGACGAGCTGCTGGACACCTACCACTCCGAACGGCACCCGGTGGGCGCGCGGCTGCTGATGAACACCCAGGCGCAGGGCCTGCTGTTCCTCACCGGCGAGAACACCGGCCCGCTGCGCGAGCTGCTCACCGAGCTGGCCGAGTACCCCGAGGTCGCGCGTCACCTGGTCGGCATGGTCAGCGGGCTGGAGATCCGCTACGACGTCGGCCCCGGCGACCATCCGCTGCTCGGCCGCCGCATGCCGCCGCAGGAGCTGGCCACCGAGTCCGGCAAGACCAGCACGACCGCGCTGCTGCACGCGGGACGCGGCGTGCTGCTCGACCTGGCCGACGACGCCGGTCTGCGGCGCGCCGCCGCGGGCTGGTCCGACCGGGTGGACGTGGTCACCGCCGAGCCCGCCGGCACCGACCTCGACCCGCCCGCCGACGCGGTCCTGATCCGCCCCGACGGCTACGTCGCCTGGACCTCCCCCGGCGCCGGCGACCTGCCCGACGCCCTCACCCGCTGGTTCGGCCCGGCCACCCCCTGACCCACTTCACACAAGCCCCGCCGCCCGTCCTCTACCGACAAGGAGCACAGGATGCACAGCACGTTGATCGTCGCGCGTATTCGTCCCGGCACGAGCGACGACGTCGCCAAGTTGTTCGCCGAGTTCGACGGGACGGAGATGCCGCACCGGATGGGCACCCGGCGGCGGCAGCTGTTCACCTTCCACGACCTGTACTTCCACCTGCAGGACTTCGACGACGAGCACGGCGGCGAGGCCATCGAGGAGGCCAAGACCCACCCGCTGTTCGTGAACATCAGCGAGAACCTCAAGCCCTTCATCCAGGCGTACGACCCGGAGACGTGGCGGTCGCCGAAGGACGCGATGGCGCAGCGCTTCTACCACTGGGAGGCACGATGACGAGGCGGGTCGCGATCACCGGGGTCGGTGTCACCGCCCCCGGCGGAATCGGTGTCAAGAACTTCTGGAACCTGCTCAGCGAGGGCCGCACCGCGACCCGGGGGATCACCTTCTTCGACCCGTCGCAGTTCCGGTCGCGGGTCGCGGCGGAGATCGACTTCGATCCGGAGGCGCACGGCCTCGGCCCGCAGGAGATCCGCCGCATGGACCGGGCCGCGCAGCTCGCCGTGGTGACCGCGCGGGAGGCGGTGACCGACAGCGGGCTGGAACCGGCCGAGCTGGACCCGTACCGCACCGGTGTCACCATCGGCAGCGCGGTCGGCGCCACCATGGGCCTGGACCGCGAGTACAACGTCGTCAGCGACGGCGGCCGCCTGGACCTGGTGGACCACCGGTACGCGGTGCCGCACCTGTACGACTACTTCGTGCCCAGCTCGTTCGCCGCCGAGGTCGCCTGGGCGGTGGGCGCCGAGGGCCCGACCACGGTGGTGTCCACCGGCTGCACGTCCGGGCTGGACTCGGTGGGCTACGCCACCGAGCTGATCCGGGAGGGCGCCGCCGACGTGATGATCGCGGGTGCGACCGACGCGCCGATCTCGCCGATCACGGTGGCCTGCTTCGACGCGATCAAGGCGACCACGCCGCGCAACGACGACGCCGAGCACGCGTCCCGGCCGTTCGACGGCACCCGCAACGGCTTCGTCCTCGGCGAGGGCTCGGCGGTGTTCGTGCTTGAGGAGCTGGAGCACGCGAAGGCCCGGCGGGCGCACGTGTACGCCGAGATCGCCGGGTTCGCCACCCGCTGCAACGCCTTCCACATGACCGGGCTGCGGCCCGACGGCCGGGAGATGGCCGAGGCCATCCGCATGGCGCTGCACGAGGCGCGGATGAACCCCGAGGACGTGGACTACATCAACGCGCACGGCTCGGGCACCAAGCAGAACGACCGCCACGAGACCGCCGCGTTCAAGCGCAGCCTGGGCGACCACGCCTACGCGACCCCGGTCAGCTCCATCAAGTCGATGATCGGTCACTCGCTGGGCGCCATCGGCTCGATCGAGATCGCCGCCTCCGTGCTGGCGATCGAGAACGACGTCGTCCCGCCGACGGCCAACCTGCGCACCCCCGACCCCGAATGCGACCTGGACTACGTGCCGATCACCGCCCGCGAGTGGAGGACGGACACGGTGCTCACCGTGGGCAGCGGATTCGGTGGCTTCCAGAGCGCGATGGTGCTGACCGCGAAGGAGAGGGAGGCGGCGTGAGCAGCGCTTCCGTGGTGGTGACCGGCCTCGGGGTCACGGCCCCCAACGGACTGGGCACCGAGGCTTTCTGGGACGCGACGCGCGCGGGACGCGGCGGCATCGGCCGGGTCCGCCGGTTCGACCCGGAGCGGTATCCGGCGCGGCTGGCGGGGGAGGTGCCCGGCTTCGTCGCCGAGGACCTGCTGCCCGCGCGGCTGCTGCCGCAGACCGACCACATGACCCGGCTCGCCCTGGTCGCGGCGGACTGGGCGCTGGAGGACGCCGGGGTGCGCCCCGGCGACGTTCCCGAGTTCGACATGGGCGTGACCACGGCCAGCTCCGCGGGCGGGTTCGAGTTCGGGCAGCGTGAGCTGCAGAACCTGTGGAGCAAGGGCGGTCAGTACGTCAGCGCGTTCCAGTCGTTCGCCTGGTTCTACGCGGTCAACACCGGCCAGATCTCCATCCGGCACGGGATGCGCGGCCCCAGCGGCGTGGTCGTCAGCGACCAGGCCGGCGGGCTGGACGCGATCGCGCAGGCGCGGCGGCAGATCCGCAAGGGCAGCAGGCTCATCATGTCCGGCGGGGTCGACGGGTCGATCTGCCCGTGGGGCTGGGTGGCCCAGCTCGCCGGCGGGCGGCTCAGCCTCCGCGACGACCCCGACCGTGCCTACCTGCCGTTCGACCCCGACGCGTGCGGGCACGTCGCGGGGGAGGGCGGGGCGCTGCTCGTCCTGGAGGACGCCGACGCGGCGCGCGAACGCGGCGCCGCGACGATCTACGGGGAGATCGCCGGGTACGGTGCCACGTTCGACCCGGCGCCGGGCAGCGGGCGTCCGCCCGGTCTGGAGCGCGCCATCCGGCTCGCGCTGGCCGACGCCGGCGCGGACCCGGAAGAGGTCGACGTGGTGTTCGCCGACGCCGCGGCCGTCCCCGAACTCGACCGGATCGAGGCGGACGCGATCAACGCGGTCTTCGGTCCGGGCGGGGTGCCGGTCACCGCGCCCAAGACGATGACCGGACGGCTCTACTCCGGGGCCGCCTCGCTGGACGTGGCGGCCGCACTGCTGTCCATCCGGGACGGCCTGATCCCGCCCACCACCAACGTCTCTCCGGCCGCCGAGTACGAACTCGACCTGGTGACGGGGCGGTCGCGCGCCGCCGCGGTGCGGGTGGCGCTGGTGCTCGCCCGGGGCCAGGGCGGGTTCAACTCGGCCGCGGTGGTGCGCGCGCCCTCGGCCGCCGCCCGGACGGCGGCCGCCGCCTGACGACTCGACCAGAGCACTCGAAAGGTGTGAGCCAGGTGACCATCTCAGTGACCGACGGCACCGCGACACAGACCCTTCCGGAGACCACCTCCCCGCAGCCCGCCCCGCCGCCCGCGCCGGCGGCGCCGGCATCGGCCGAGCCGCAGATGCGCAACCGGGTGGCCGAACTCGCCCGGCTGAAGGCCGAGGCGGCCAAGGGGCCGAGCGAGCGGGCCACCGAGGCGCAGCGCGCCAAGGGAAAGCTCACCGTCCGCGAGCGGATCGCACTGCTGCTGGACGAGGGGTCGTTCAACGAGGTCGAGCCGTTGCGGCGGCACCAGGCCACCGGCTTCGGGCTGGAGGACAAGAAGCCCTTCACCGACGGGGTGGTCACCGGCTGGGGCACCGTGCACGGCCGGCAGGTGTTCGTCTACGCGCACGACTTCCGCATCTTCGGCGGGGCGCTCGGCGAGGCGCACGCCCGCAAGATCCACAAGATCATGGACATGGCGATCGCCGCCGGGGCGCCGCTGGTGTCGCTGAACGACGGCGCCGGGGCGCGCATCCAGGAGGGCGTCACGGCGCTGGCCGGGTACGGCGGCATCTTCCAGCGCAACACCCGGGCGTCCGGGGTGATCCCGCAGATCAGCGTGATGCTCGGACCGTGCGCCGGCGGCGCCGCCTACTCCCCGGCGCTGACCGACTTCGTGTTCATGGTGCGGGGCACCGCGCAGATGTTCATCACCGGCCCGGACGTCGTCCAGGCGGTGACCGGGGAGGAGATCACCCACAACGGCCTCGGCGGGGCGGACGTGCACGCCGAGACCTCCGGGGTGTGCCACTTCGTCTACGAGGACGAGGAGACCTGCCTGGAGGAGGTGCGGTACCTGCTGTCGCTGCTGCCGAGCAACAACCGGCAGAGCCCGCCGGTCCGCCCCACGTCCGACCCGGCGGACCGGGACGGCACGCCGCTGCTGGACCTGGTGCCGGTGGACGGCAACCGCCCGTACGACATGCGCGCGGTCATCGAGGAGATCGTCGACGACGGCGAGCACCTGGAGGTGCACGAACGCTGGGCGACCAACGTCATCTGCACGCTGGCGCACCTGGGCGGCCGTCTCGTCGGCGTCATCGCCAACCAGCCGATGACGCTGGCGGGCGTGCTGGACATCCACGCCTCGGAGAAGGCCGCGCGGTTCGTCCAGATGTGCGACGCGTTCAACATCCCGCTGGTGACGCTGCTGGACGTGCCGGGGTTCCTGCCCGGCGTGGACCAGGAGCACGGCGGCATCATCCGGCACGGGGCCAAGCTGCTGTACGCGTACTGCAACGCCACCGTGCCGCGCGTCTCGGTCGTGCTGCGCAAGGCGTACGGCGGCGCGTACATCGTGATGGACTCGCAGTCCATCGGCGCCGACCTCACCTACGCCTGGCCGACCAACGAGATCGCGGTGATGGGGGCGGAGGGCGCGGCGGGCGTCATCTTCCGCAAGCAGATCGCCGCCGCCGACGACCCCGACGCCATGCGCGCCCGGATGGTCAAGGAGTACAAGGCCGCGCTGATGCATCCCTACTACGCCGCCGAGCGCGGCCTGGTGGACGACGTCATCGACCCGGCCGACACCCGCAGGACCCTGATCCGGGCGCTGGACATGCTGAGCGCCAAGTACGCGCAGCTGCCCAGCCGCAAGCACGGGAACCAGCCGCAGTGACCGCCCTGAAGGTGGTGCGCGGCCACCCGGACGAGGAGGAGCTGGCGGCCGTCGTCGCCGTGCTGTTCGCCCTGGCGGGCCGTACCGCCCCCGGCCCGCCGCCGCGTCCCGAGCCCGCCGCGTGGTGCCAGGGCCGGGACGCGGTGACGTGGACGGGCCGGCCCCAGGTCGCCTGGCGGCCCCAGCTGTAGGCCCGGCTCCCCGTCACCGCTGTAACAGCGGCCTCACCTGCACCGTTCGGGCACGCAATCACTTCGGCGTGACACGTCCGTTAGCGGGCGGCAGCGCATTGTTACCGTCACCCTCCCTCCCGCGTCTGGTCACAGAGTGCGCACGTGCCAATACTTGAGGCGAATCACTCGTCCGGCGGCCCGATTCGGCAGGGATGTGGCAATGAGCGTGTTCCAGACGACCTCAGGTGAGGAGACGGCGGTCCGGAACGGCTGGTCGGCGGGGCCGACCGGGTTGGGCACCTCCGCCGCGCGCCTCACCACGCGGGGGCGGGAGGCGGGGACGAGCGAGCCCGGCGGCGGCAAGCCGTTCGAACTGCCGGACTTCTACATGCCGTACCCGGCCCGGCTGAACCCGCATGTCGACTCCGCGCGCGTCCACACCCGCCGGTGGGCCCGCGACATGGAGATGCTGGAGGGCTCGGGCGTCTGGAGCAGCCAGGACCTGGAGAACCACGACTACGCGCTGCTGTGCGCCTACACCCACCCCGACTGCGACGCCGACGAGCTCGGCCTCATCACCGACTGGTACGTGTGGGTGTTCTTCTTCGACGACCACTTCCTGGAGAAGTACAAGCGCACCCGCGACCGCGAGGGCGGCAAGGCCCACCTCGAACGGCTGCCGCTGTTCATGCCGCCGGACGGCGGCCCGACGCCCGAGCCGCGCAACCCCGTCGAGGCGGGTCTCGCCGACCTGTGGGCGCGCACCATCCCCGCCATGTCCCGCGACTGGCGGGTGCGGTTCCGCGAGCACACCGACCACCTGCTCAACGAGTCGCTGTGGGAACTGGCCAACATCGACCAGAACCGCGTCCCGAACCCGGTCGAGTACATCGAGATGCGCCGCCGTGTCGGCGGGGCGCCCTGGTCGGCGTGCCTGGTGGAGCACGCCGTGAACGCCGAGGTCCCCGCGCTGGTGGCGTACTCGCGGCCGCTGCGGGTGCTGCGCGACACCTTCTCCGACGGCGTGCACCTGCGCAACGACCTGTTCTCCTACCAGCGCGAGACCGAGCAGGAGGGCGAGCTCAACAACGGCGTGCTGGTGCTGGAGACCTTCTTCGAATGCTCCACGCAGGAGGCCGCCGACGCCGTCAACGACGTGCTGACGTCGCGGCTGCAGCAGTTCGAGCACACCGCCGCCACCGAGCTGATGCCGCTGTTCGCCGACACGGGCCTCGACCCGGAGGGCTGCGCGCGCGTCCTGGCCTACGCCAAGGGCCTGCAGGACTGGCAGGCGGGCGGGCACGAGTGGCACATGCGCTCCAGCCGCTACATGAACAAGGATCTGGACGTCGGCCGTCCCGGGGCGCTGCGCGGCCTCGGCACGTCGGGGCTGGACCTCAGGACGCTGCTGCGCCGCGTCAACTCGTACACCCATGTCCCGCAGAAGGTGGGGCCGTCGCTGGTCCCCGACATCGACATCCCGTTCCCCCTCTCGCTGAGCCCCCACCTGGAGCGGGCGCGCGAAGACGTCATGGAGTGGGCGGGCCGGATGGGCATGCTGCACGCCCAGCCGGGCGTCCCGTTCTCCGGCGTCTGGAACGAGGGCGACCTGCGCGACTTCGACTTCCCGTTGTGCGCGGCCGGGCTGCAGCCCCAGGCCGCCCCCGACGAGCTGACCCTGGCGTCCTGCTGGCTGACCTGGGGCACCTACGGCGACGACTACTACCCCGTCGTGTTCGGCCGGTTCCGCGACCTGGCCGGGGCCAAGGCCTGCAACGAGCGCCTGCGCCTGTTCATGCCGGTGGAGGACCCGCAGGCCACGCCACCGGCGGTGAACGCGCTGGAACGGTCGCTGGCCGACCTGTGGGCGCGCACCGCGGGCCCGATGGCCGTCGAGGCCCGCCACCAGTTCCGCGCCACCGTCGACACCATGATCGACAGCTGGCTGTGGGAGCTGGACAACCAGGCGCAGAACCACATCCCCGACCCGGTCGACTACGTCGAGATGCGGCGCCGCACCTTCGGCTCCGAGCTGACCATCTCGCTCAGCAGGCTGGCCCGCTGGTACCACGTGCCCCCGGAGATCTACGACACCAGCCCCATGCGGTCCCTGGAGAACGCCGCCATGGACGTCGCGTGCCTGCTCAACGACCTGTTCTCCTACCAGAAGGAGATCGAGTTCGAGGGCGACCTGCACAACGCCAACCTGGTGGTGGGGAACTTCTTCGGCTGCGACTACCCGACCGCGGTGCGCATCGTCCACGACCTGCTGAACGCGCGCCTGCGGCAGTTCCAGCGCGCCGCCAACCTCGAACTTCCGGTGCTGTACGACGACTTCGACCTCGACGGCGAGGCCCGCGCCCTCCTCGACGGCTACGTCCTGGACCTGCAGAACTGGCTCGCCGGAATCCTCAACTGGCACCGCAACTGCCGCCGCTACACCGAATCCGACCTGCGCCGCCGCTACCCCGACCACCCGTAGCCGAAGTCCTCCCCGACACCACGCTTCACTGGGCGCCGAGGGAGAACGCGGCCACCAGCAGCAGAAGCGTCGCCGAGACGGCGGTCATGCGCCGGGACGCCTTGGCGTCGGCGGTGAGCGAGGCGCCGGCGCGTCCCGCCGTGACGGCGACCGCCCCGTAGACGCAGGCGCACTGCGCGACGTGCAAACAGCCGAGCACGGCGAACTGCACGCCGATCGGGACGGCCGCGTCCGGCGAGACGAACTGCGGCATGAGCGACAGGTACAGCAGCAGCCCCTTCGGGTTGAGCAGGGCGATGACCAGGCTCTGCCGCAGGACGACGCGCGTCGGCTCCGCCGGCGGGTGCCGTGGGTCCGGGGCCGCGGAGCCGTCCGCTCCGCCGGGGCCGTGCCGGCGCAGTGCCAGCAACGTGCGCACGGCGAGCACGACCAGGTAGGCGGCGCCCGCGTAGCGCAGCACCGGCAGGGCGGCCGGCACGCTACGCAGCGCGGAGGCCAGCCCGGCGGCGGCGACCGCGGTGTGGACGGCGTAGCCCGCGCAGATGCCCGCGACGGCGGCCAGACCCGTCCGGTACCCCTGCCTGAGGCTCCGGGCGATGACGTAGAGCCAGTCGGGGCCCGGCGTGCAGACCAGCAGCAGGTCCACGCCGAGGAACAGCAGCAGCTCGTGCGTGTCCATGGCCCCCGAAGCTAACCGGGAACGCTTGGCATGCGATGACCGGTTATGCCGCCTTCCAGCGCTGGCTTGGCAGGAAGTTGCGCGAAAAGGCGCCAACCGTCGCAGATGCCGTCACGTGATCGGCAGGCCGTGGTCGGGCTTGACCACCTTCATCGCCAGGTGCGAGGTCAGCTGGGCGATGCCGGGCAGGCCCGAGAGCACGTCGGTGTAGAAGCGTTCGTAGGCGGTGATGTCGGCCACGGCGACGCGCAGCAGGTAGTCCGGGTCGCCGAACAGCCGGTGCGCCTCCACCACCTCGGGCAGCTCGGCGACCCTGCGTTCGAACTCGGCCACCGTGCTCTGGTCCTCCTGCCGCATCACGATGGTGACGAACGACTGGAAGCCGCGTCCCAGCGCCGCGCCGTCCACGAGCGCCCGGTAACCGCGGATCACCCCGTCGCGTTCGAGCTGCCGCACGCGGCGCAGGCACGGCGACGGAGTCAGCCCCACCTTGTCGGCCAGTTCGGTGTTGCTGAGCCGCCCGTCCTTCTGCAGCTCACGGAGGATCCTGCGATCGATCCGGTCCATGTGGCCATGCTGCCAGGCCCCGGCCGTCCCGCACCGGACGGGACGGCGACGTCCTGTTCGCGCTGCCCCTGTTCGCGCTGACCACCGACAAGTTAGATCTGGTGGGGGCGAACCGGCGGGCTTCGGGACGCCGACACCGATCCCGCCCTGGCCGACCTCATGCGCCGGGTCGACCCCAGAGCGAGTGACCGCCGATGACCTTCCCCGTTCTGCCCGGCCGGTGGCCGCCGGCCTCCGCCTGGCCACCCGCCAGCGGTTCCTTCAACCGGACGAGGCGCACCTACCGGCACAACACCCTCGTCCACGGGCAGTCCAGACGGCGGTGCGGTAGCACCGGGTAGACATGTCGTCGGCGGACAGGATCAGTCGTCGCAGCCGACGCCGTCGCCGTCGCGGTCCAGGTCGTAGATGTCCGTGTCGATGACGCGGACGGGGCCCTGCACGTAGGCGGGGCCGTTGCCGCTGCCGCCCGCGCAGTCGACATCACTGGCGATCGGCACGCAGGGACTGTAGTTGGGGTCGCACCGTGAGGACTGCTTGGTGCCGACGGCGACGATCCGGGTGACCGCCGCCTTGGTGACCACCTGACGGATCAACTTCTTGCGCGTCTTCCTGCCGTTGGTGAAGGTGACCTCGTAGGTGAGGGTCTTGATGCCTGTGCGGCCACGGGTTCTGACCTTGGTGGTGCCCTTCGCCAGGCCGGGGTCCGTCACCCTCCGGGTCCTGAAGGGAATCACCTTGGTCTCGGTGACGGTGCGCTTCTCGACCTTCGGCGACGCCGTGCTCGCGGTCGCGGAAGGCTCGGCGCCCGCCGCCTCTGCCGACGCCGTCGCCGACGTGGTGGCCGACGCGGTGGGCGACGGTTCCGCGGCCGGCTCGCACTTGGCGCCGAGGCTGAGCAGGGCACCGAACGCCACTACGGCTGTAACGGTACGTCTCATTGATTTCCCTCCGTAGAGCGAGATCACGCTACGTGGGCGTTCTGAAGGGGCGACAGGGACATCGGTCCCGATGTCCGCCGGGACAGGCCCGGAACAGGTCGTGGTCGCGGGTGGGGCGACCGAGACCGTAGCGGCCGACTCGCGGACGTGTCGTTATGGGGGTTGTCTGTTCGTTGTGTATACGCAACACTGCATGTGTGACAGGTAAGGGATCCAGGAAGGGACGCAAGGGCACGGCCCTCCACAACCGGCTCGCGGTGCTGCGTGCCGAACGCGGGGTCTCCCGTGCCGAGCTGGCGACGGCCGTCGGTGTGAATCCGCAGACCATCGGGTTTCTGGAGCGCGGCGACTACGGACCGTCCGCCGAACTCGCGCTGAAGATCTGCGAGTTCTTCGAACTGCCCTTCGAAGCCGTCTTCTCGCTTCGTCCCTTCACCCCGATGTCCCAGCAGCTCTACCGTTCCGCCGACTCCGGAGGACCGACATGACTTCCTCGACCGGCAGTACCCCCCGAAGCAGCATCAGACGGCACCTCGACAACCTCGCGGCCGCCAAGGACGCCACCCCCGAAGAGCGTCAGCGGATCCTGGAGACCGTCCGCCAGGAGGCGCAGGACCGGCGACGGACCAGGCCCGTGCCCCGATGGCTCGCGAACGGCACGAACCGCCGCGCGCTCGCCCTGCTCGCCGCCGTTCCCTTCGCGGCCGGAGCGGCCAGTGCCTTCATGACCCCCGACTCCGGCGCCGCCCTCGCCGTCCAGACGGCCGGTGCGGTGGGCCTGCTGACCGGGATCCTCCTCCTCAGGAGGGCGACCAGGGAACTGACCGAACTCGCCGCGGCCGAACTCGACGAACGCGAACTGCAGGAGCGCAACCGGGCGCTCGGCGCCGCCTACGGGACGCTGCTGGTCTGCATGTTCGTCGTCGCCCTGCTCGCCGTCGCCGACGGGCCGCTGCTCGACGTCGCCGGCTGGAAACCGCTGATCTTCGGTCTGGTCGGCACCGCCATCCTGCTCCCTTCGGCCGCCGCCGCATGGACGTGGGACGACGTCGACGAAGAGCACTGGCCGGAAAGCGGCGTCCAGTAGGAGACGCCTGTCCGATCCGCTGAGCCGGTGGTGCGTGACGGGCATCGCGGAGCAGTGCTCTCCAAGGGCGGGTGGGCCGCCGGTGGTGGTCGGGACCCAGGGGCGAGTCCGGCCGTGGTGAGGCCCTCTGAGGTATCAGCCGCAGTCGACCTGCGAGGCCGATGCGCGAGCGGTCGCCGTTCGCGGAGAGTGGGTGCCCTCCCCAGCAGACAGGAGTGCCCCATGGCGTCCATCAGAGCGGTTGCGGTGTTCGGGGTCGCTGTGACGACCGCGTGTGCGGCGGCGCTCGCCGCGGTTCCGGCGAGCGCCGCCGGCGCGGCGACGGCCGGGACGGGGCGGGATTCGGGGCGTGGTGCGCTGGTCGGCGAGCCGCAGCGGCTGCGCGCGATGACGGCCGGCGAGGTCAGGACGTGGCTGGCGTCCGACGAGTTCGACGTCGACGGCGTTCGTCACGGTGTGGACCTCTACCGTTTGGTCTACCGAACCGTGGACGTCCGGCAGCGTCCCACCGTGGCGAGCGGCCTGCTGGTGCTGCCCCGCGACGGGAAGCGCCGGCTTCGGACGGTCTCCTACACCCACGGCACCATGAGCTACAAGAAGGACGCCCCGTCCACGACCGACGGTGTGTGGGGTCCCGGTCCTGCCGTCACCTACGCGTCGGCAGGGTTCGCCGCCGTCGCCCCCGACTACCTGGGGTTGGGCGAGGGGCCGGGCGTGCATCCGTGGAAGGACGTGCCCTCGGAGACGACGGCGTCGCTGGACATGCTCCGCGCCGCCCGACACGCAGCCGCGGACAAGGGCCGAATGCTGGAGCGGGACGTGCTCGTCACGGGCTTCTCCCAGGGGGCGTCGGCGGCGCTGGGCCTTGCGCGTGCCTTGCAGGAGGGCGGCGACCGGTGGTTCCGCCTGCGTGCCGTCGCCCCCATCAGCGGCGCCTACCACTTCGAGAACGCCGAGCTGCCCGCGCTGCGCGACGGCGAACTGCCGCCCAAGCTCAGCGTCGCCTACACCGCGTACCTGCTGACCTCCTGGGGGCGGTTGCACGGGCTCTACCGCACCCCGGCCGAGGTCTTCCGGCAGCCGTACGCCGACCGCGTGGAGGAGTTGTTCGACGGCACCACCCCCGGCCCCCAGATGCTGGAGGCGCTGCCCGGTTCACTGGACGAGCTGCTCACCACGCGGGGCTGGGCGATGCTGCGCAGGCCGAGCGGCGTGTTCGCCCGCGCGCTGGACGTGGACGCCGAGGTCTGCACGGCCTGGACTCCGCACGTCCCCATCCGCCTCTACAAGATGGACGGCGACGAGCAGGCCGTCACCGCCAACACCGACCGGTGCCGCACGTCCCTGCGCGCCCGCGGGGTGGACGCCCCGGTCGTGGACGTGGGCGAGCGCACCTACGAAGGCTCCCGGCACCTCGGCTCCAATCTCGCCGGGACGACGATGATCGTGCGGTGGTTCCGCGGCCTGAGCTGACGCCCTCCGGAGGCCAACGAACCGAATTCGGTTCGCGGGGGGAAGTCGGTGAGATGCAGATGATCTTCTTTGCCCCAAACTTTTGATATGTCCGGATCGGGCCAAAAAAAGTTCCACCGGTGGGGAACCGGCCGTCCGCCACGTGCATCAGACAAGGCGAAAAACGAGTGAAGCGGTACCGATAACGCTCTACGGTGGTACCTCGCACTCTTCCCCCCTATCTCCGAGCATGGAGGAAACGCATGCGGCGTGTCGCCACGCTGACGATCGTCTCCGGCGCCCTGACCGCCGGGCTGCTGGCCGCGGGTCCGGCCGCGCAGGCACAGACCACGCCGAAGGCCAAGCCGGCCGCGGCTCAGGACGACCTCGGCAAGGAGGTGACCGTCACGCGTCAGGGGTCGATCTCCAAGGAGCGGCTCCTCGCCGACGCCAAGCGCGCCGGGCAGCCGTACAGCGCCAAGGAGACCGCGGCCATCAAGGCCGCCGAGCGGTGCGGGTGGTACGAGCGCACCCAGGGCTACAAGAACTCCGCGAAAACCCGTTGGCTGTTCTACGTCAAGAACCGTCTGAACTGGTGCTGGGACGGTCGTTACGTCCGCTCCTACCGGGCGAACTTCACCGCCTACACCTACAACAAGAACAGGTGGGTGTGGCGCGGCTGGGCCCAGAAGAAGGTGACCCACCCCAGTGACTGGAGCTACGCGACGTCCACGGCGCAGGGCAAGTTCTACTACACGGGGAACCGTAAGACCTACAAGCCGTACGTCATCATCCGGGGCTACAAGAACGGCGGCTACAGGTGGAAGGCCGGCGGCTGATCCTTCCTGACGTCAGCGTGACTTGACCAATGCGAGTCCGGGGATTTCAGTCCCCGGACTCGCGCATGTCGAGCGCTCCCGTGCACGGGCCCGCCGGGAGCCGTCAGGCGAAGGCGTTCTCGCCGGTCAGGGCGCGGCCGACGACCAGGGAGTGGATTTCGGACGTGCCCTCGTAGGTGAGCACCGACTCCAGGTTGACCGCGTGCCGGATCACCGGGTACTCGAGCGTCACGCCGTTGGCGCCCAGCACGGTACGGCAGGTACGGGCGATCTCCAGGGCCTCGCGGACGTTGTTGAGCTTGCCGACGCTGACCTGCTCGGGCGTCAGCGCGCCCGCCTCCTTGAGCCGTCCGAGGTGGATCGCCAGCAGCAGGCCCTTGCCCAGCTCCAGCGCCATGTCCGCCAGCTTCTGCTGGGTGAGCTGGAAGGACGACAGCGGTCGGGCGAACACCTCGCGGTCGGCCGCGTAGGAGATCGTGGTCTCCAGGCAGTCCAGCGCGGCGCCCATCGCGCCGAAGACGATGCCGAAGCGGGCCTCGTTCAGGCAGCCCAGCGGGCCCGACAGGCCGCGCGCGCCGGGCAGCAGCGCGCTCGCGGGCAGCCGTACTCCGTCCAGCACCAGTTCGCTGGTGACGCTGGCCCGCAGGGACAGCTTGCGCTTGATGTCCCGGGCGGAGAACCCGGGCGTCCCGGCCGGGACGAGGAAGCCGCGGACGCCCTCGTCGGTCTGCGCCCACACCACGGCGACGTCGGCGACGGTCCCGTTGGTGATCCACATCTTGGTGCCGTCGAGCACCCAGTCGGAGCCGTCGCGGCGGGCGCGGGTGCGCATCCGCGCCGGATCGGAGCCGAAGTCGGGCTCGGTCAGGCCGAAGCAGCCGATGCGCTCGCCCGCCGCCATCGCGGGCAGCCACTCGTTCTTCTGCTCCTCGGAGCCGTACTTCCAGATCGCGTACATGGCCAGTGAGCCCTGCACCGACACCAGGCTGCGCAGGCCCGAGTCGGCGGCCTCCAGCTCCAGGCAGGCCAGCCCGTAGGACACGGCGCCGAGCCCCGCGCAGCCGTACCCCTTCAGGTGCATGCCGAGGACGCCGAGCGATCCGAACCGCCGGGCCAGCTCGCGCGCGGGGATCCGGCCGTCCTCGAACCAGTCGGCCAGGTGCGGGCGCAGCTCCTTGTCGCACAGCTTCCGCACGGTCGACCTGATCTCGCGTTCCTCGTCGGTCAGCAGACCGTCGACGGCGAACAGCGCCTCGGGGTGGATCGGTGTCTTCGTCACGGCGTCCCACTTCACCACAGGTTGGATTTTGGATCCAGTATTGATTGTCCGATCTCCGCTGGCTAGCGTGCCCCGGGTGGACACCCTGAACCTGGTGGACGGCGCCATGAGCTCGGGCGCGTGCTTCACCCGCACCGCCAACGACTGCCCGGGGGCGCCGGCGTGAGCGCGTTGTCCGGCCTGCTGATCGCCGACTTCAGCCGGGTCCTGGCCGGGCCGTACGCGACGATGCTGCTCGCCGACCTGGGCGCCGACGTCGTCAAGGTCGAACGCCCGGACGTCGGCGACGACACCCGCTCGTGGGGCCCGCCGTACGCCGACGGCGAGGCCACCTACTTCCTGGCCGTCAACCGCAACAAGCGCTCCATCGCCCTGGACCTCCAGGACCCCGGCGACCGGGAGACGGCCCGCGCCCTGGTGGCCCGCGCGGACGTCCTGGTGGAGAACTTCCGTCCCGGCACCATGGACCGCCTCGGCCTCGGCTACGACGCGGCCCGCGAGCTCAACCCCGGCCTGGTGTACTGCTCCATCACCGGATTCGGCGCGGGCGAGGGCGCCGACCTGCCCGGCTACGACCTCATCGCGCAGGCCGTCGGCGGCCTGATGAGCGTCACCGGCGACGGCGCCACCAAGGCCGGCGTCGCGCTCGTCGACGTCGTCACCGGCCTGCACGCGGCCCTCGGCGTCCTCGCCGCGCTGCGTCACCGCGAGACCTCGGGCGAGGGCCAGCGCGTCGAGGTCACGCTGCTCGGCTCGCTGCTGTCCGCGCTGGTCAACCAGTCCTCGGCGTACGTGGCGGCCGGTGTGGTGCCGAAGGCCATGGGCAACCGGCACCCCAGCATCGTCCCGTACGAGGTGTTCGGCACCGCCGACCGCCCGATGGTGATCGCCGCCGGGAACGACCGCCAGTTCCGCACGCTGTGCGCCGTCCTGGGCCGGCCCGACCTCGCCGACGACGACCGCTACGCCACCAACGCCGGCCGCGTCGCCGCCCGCGAGACGCTCGTCGCCGAACTGTCGGACGCGCTGGCCCGCCGGACGGCCGACGAGTGGTTCACCGCCCTCACCGAGGCGGGGGTGCCCTGCGGCCCCATCAACGACCTCGCCGCCGCCTTCGACCTCGCCGCCGCCCTGGGGCTGTCCCCGGCCGTCGACGTGGACGGCGTCGGCCAGGTCGCCCACCCCGTCCGCCTCGACGCGACCCCCGCCGAATACCGGCTGCGGCCGCCCGCGCTCGGACAGGACGACGCCTGGGTCCGTGAGATATTGGGGCGGTGAGCACGGTGGACACGGGGCGGGGCAGGCCGCCGACGGCCCAGCAGTTCGTTCTGGGGGAGCTCCGCCGCGCCATCACCACCGGCCGCCTGCGCCCGGGCGCCCCCATCCGGCAGGACGCCCTCGCCGAGGAACTGGGCGTCAGCCGCGTCCCGCTGCGCGAGGCGCTCAAGACGCTCCAGGGCGAGGGCCTGGTCAGCTACCGCGCCCACCGCGGCTACTTCGTCGAGGAACTGTCGCTGGACGACCTGCGCGAGGTCTACCGCATCCGCGAACTCCTCGAAGCCGAGGCCGTGCGCCAGGCCGTCGCCCACCTCACCGACGACGACCTCGACGTGCTGGAGAAGGCCCAGCGGGAGGTCGAACGCGCCAGTGCCGCCGCCGACGTCCTCGACATGGCCGCGGCCAACCGCACGTTCCACATGACCCTCTACGAGTGCGCCCGCATGCCCCGCCTCACCCGCATGATCGCCTCCCTGTGGGACGCCACCGACGCGTACCGCTCGATCTACTACGGCGACGACCACAACCGGCGCCGCGTCATCGACGAGCACCGCGCCGCCCTCGACGCCCTGCGCGCCCGCGACCCCGACCGCGCCATCGACATCCTCGACGTCCACCGCGCCCACGCCGTCACCACCCTCGAATCCCTCATGCCGCACCGCGACCTGTGACTCAGCGGGCGGCCGCCCGCATGCTCTCCCGGTACGCCCGCGTCAGGTCGATCAGCCCGTCGAGCGCGTCC
Organism: Actinomadura sp. NPDC047616; assembly: GCF_040642915.1. Taxonomy (NCBI): domain Bacteria; kingdom Bacillati; phylum Actinomycetota; class Actinomycetes; order Streptosporangiales; family Thermomonosporaceae; genus Actinomadura; species Actinomadura sp. NPDC047616. The sequence continues at coordinate 158,113 of NZ_JBEYTB010000015.1, read as the reverse complement.
CGGGTGCCGATCAGGTCGGCGATGTGCCGGGAGAGCCGGTCGCGTTCCTGCGTCATCCGCTCCAGCGCTGCGTCGGAGTGCTCCGCGCTGGGCGAGTCGACGCATGGCAGCAGATCCGCGATGACGCGGCTGGACAGACCGGCGGCGTACAAGCGCTGGAGGAACTCGACCCGCTCGACGTCCTGGTCCGTGTAATGCCGCTGGCCGCTGGCACTGCGTGTGCTCCTGAGCAGTCCCTGCTCCTCGTAGTAGCGCAGGGACCGGACGCTGACCCCCGTGCGTGCCGAAAGCTCTCCGATGCGCATGCCGTCCCCCTGCTGTGATCCGCGGCACAACTCTTGCCTCTGACATGGATGTGAGGTTTTAGCGTAACCGCGTATCCGAGATCCGGGTACCACGGGACCGCGAAGGACCTGACATGACACCCCTTTTCGACAGCTACCGGCTCGGCGACCTGACACTGCCCAACCGGGTGGTGATGGCCCCGATGACACGGGTCCGGGCGGCCGCCGGCGGCCTGGCCACACCGTCGATGGCGACCTACTATGCCCAGCGCGCGACCGCCGGCCTGATCATTTCCGAAGGCGTGCAGCCCAGCCTGATCGGACAGTCCAACCCGGGCACGCCGGGACTGCACACCGACGAGCAGGTCGCCGCGTGGCGGCCCGTCACCGCCGCCGTGCACACCAACGGCGGACGCATCTTCGCCCAGATCATGCACGGCGGCCGCGTCTCGCATCCCGACACCACCGGCATGCAGCCGGTCGGCCCCTCCGCCGTCCCCGCAGTCGGTGACGTGTTCACCCCGACCGGCCCCAAGCCCGCCCCGACGCCCCGCGCGCTGGACACCGCCGAAGTCCCCGAGCACGCCGAGTCGTACGCCGCCGCCGCGCGCCGTGCCATCGACGCGGGCTTCGACGGCGTGGAGCTGCACGGCGCGAACGGCTACCTGATCTCGCAGTTCCTCTCGTCCAACGCCAACCTGCGCACGGACCGCTACGGCGGCTCGCTGACCAACCGCATCCGGTTCGCCGTCGAAGCGGCCTCCGCGACCGTGGAGGCCATCGGTGCCTCCCGTACCGGCATCCGCCTGTCTCCCGGCGGCACCTTCTGGGGTGTGGAGGAGACCGACGTCCTCGCGCTGTACACCGCCCTGCTGACCGAGCTGTCCCGTCTGGGCCTGGCCTATGTGCACCTGGAGGCCACCGCACCCGAAGAGGTGCTGATCGCCCTGCGCCGCGCATGGCCGGGCACCCTCATCATGAACCCGACGCTCCCCATGGGCCCGAAGCAGACGGACCGCGCCGAGGCCGACCGCTGGCTCGCCCTGGGCGCCGACCTCATCAGCTTCGGCCGCGCCTTCATCGCCAACCCCGACCTGGTCGAACGCCTGCGCATCGGCCTCCCGCTCGCCCCCGTCGACGAAACCACCTACTACCAGGGCGGCGACACCGGCTACCTCACCTACCCCACCTACCAGCACGCCGCCTGACGACCCAGAGGTCGGCACGGGCGACTGGGGGGGTGCCCAACGGCTCAGCGCATGACGCGGGTCGGGCCGTGCGGCGGCGGGCGGCACAGCAAGGTGGCGGGGTCGCCCGCCAGACGCCGCACGCGACGGAAGATCAGCACGCCGGGACACGGTGCGTTGAGCGGGGCTCACCGAGGTCGGCGGGCCGTCGGCGTGAGGGGCGGCGGGATCTCCCGGGTGCGTGGTTTGGGCGGCGGGGTTGCGTGTTGCGCGCGCAGGGAGGAGCGGTCGGCCGGTGGGGTGGGCCGGGGTGGAGGGGGCCTGGGATGGGGGCTCCGAGGTGAGCTGCGGGGGAAGGGCGCAGCGCTCGTCGGGTGGGATCCGGGCTGCGCGAAACGCGCGAGGGGTATTGCGTGAATCACGCAATCGTGCCATCGTGACCGACACCACAGCCACATCCCACTCCCCAGGGCGTTAAACGCCTGGTGGCAGAGCCGGGGCCCCGTCGACCGGTCTGCCCTCAACGTCGCGAGGTCTTCGATGAGCCGACTTCCTCCCAGCCCGGTGCTCAGCCGTCGCGCACTGCTTCGTCTCGGAGCCGGCGCGGGCGCGGGCCTTGCCCTCGGTCCGCTCACGGCCGCCTGCGCGGGGCCGACCGGGGCCCCCGGGCCCGGCACCGTCTCGCTCGGGCTGAACCGGTCGCTGGTCAGCCTGGACAACAAGCTCAACCAGTTCGACGCGGCGGTCACCGTGCAGCGGGCCGTCCGGCAGGCGCTGACCAGCATCGGCACCGACCTCAAGCCGCGGCTGGTGCTGGCCGACCGGTTCGAGCTGACCGGGCCCACCGAGTGGACGGTGCGGCTGCGGCAGGGCGTGCGCTACTCGGACGGCACGCCGGTCACGGTCGCGGACGTCGCGACGGCACTGACGATGTACGAGCAGGTCAACGGCTCGTACATCATGGGGCTCTTCCCCGAGGTGCCGTCGGTGGAGAAGATCGACGACCGGACGTTCCGGCTGCACACCGAGCGGCCCGTGTCCACGCTGGACTACCTGATGGCCAACATCCTGATCAGCCCGGCGGCGGCCAACCGTCCGCAGGAGCTGAGCGGCGGGGTCGGGTCGGGGCCGTACGTGGTCACCGAGGCGGACGGCGGGTCCGGTGAGTACTCGCTGGCCGCCAACCGCGCGTACTGGGGGCCGCGGCCGCGGATCGACCGGGTGCGGGTGCGGTTCGTGCCCGAGGAGGCCGGCCGGGTGGTGGCGATCCGGTCGGGCGAGCTGGACGTCATCGACTCGATCACCCCCGACTCGGCCGAGCAGCTCGCGGGCCTGCCCGGCGTGCGCATCGAGCGGATCACCGGCACCCGCATCAACCAGCTCTTCTACAACTTCCGCAAGCCGCGCGGGCACCCGCTGGCCGACGCGCGGGTGCGCGAGGCCCTCACCTACGCCATCGACGGGAAGGCGCTGGTCGACGACGTGATGACGGGGTCGGCCGAGCAGGCCGAGGGCGTCGTCCCGCCCGCGCTGCGGGGGGCGGTCCGGGTCGGCCGGTACGTCCATGACCCGGCGCGGGCCCGGCGGATGCTGGACGAGCTGGGCGTCCGCGACCTGCCCGTCAAGATCATCTGGGAGTCGGGGGAGTTCGCCGCCGACACCTCGGTGATGGAGGCGGTCGTGGAGATGCTGCGCGACGTCGGCGTCCGCCCGAGTCTGCGGCAGTTCGAGCCCGGCGGCGACATCCTGCAGTGGCGGCAGGGCAGGCGGGGCGACTGGGACGTGCTCGGCAACGGCTTCGGCAACCAGACCGGGCTCGCGCTGACGTCGCTGCAGGGCATGTTCGGCGGGACGCCCGACAAGGAGCGCACCCGCGACACCTACCAGGGCTACGTCTTCCCCGAGATCGCGGCGAAGCTGGCCGACGCGTCCGGCGAGACCGATCCGGAGAAGCGCGACCAGAAGCTCGCCGACGCGCAGAAGGCCATCTGGGCGACCTGGCCGTGCCTGTGGGCGTTCGTGCCGAACGCGGTGCTGGCCCGGCGGGTCCGGGTGCGTGACCTGGCCCTGGCGCCGACCAACTCCTACGACCTCGCCTCCGTGCGGCTGGAGGGCTGAGCGATGGTGCGATATCTGGCGCGCCGCGCCGGGCAGAGCGTTCTGACGATCTTCCTGACGGTCTCCACGGTGTTCGTGCTGATCCGGCTGGCGCCCGGCGACCCGGCGGCGGCGATGGCCGGGCCCAACCCGTCCACGGACGACCTCGAGAGGATCCGCGAGCAGCTCGGGCTGACCGAGTCGCTGCCCGCCCAGTACTGGATCTTCATCAGGGACCTGTTCGGCGGGGACCTCGGTACCAGCTACGCCTTCCGGGCGCCGGCGCTGGACGTGGTGCTCGACCGGGTCCCGTACACGATCACCCTGGCGGTCTCGGCGATCGCGGTGACGACGGTGCTGGCGGTGCCGCTCGGCGTGTGGATGGCCCGCCGCGCCGACACCAAGCGGGAACTGGGCGCCAACATCATGACGATCGCCGGGCAGTCCATGCCGGACTTCTGGATCGGCGTGATGCTGCTGACGATGTTCGCCGTGGTGGTGCCGGTGCTGCCCGCGTCCGGCTTCACCACCTGGGGCGGGCTGGTGCTGCCGACGGTGACGGTCGCGACGCTGCAGCTGGCGCTCATCTCCCGGCTGGTGCGGCGCGAGATGGCGGCGGCGCTGGCGTCCCCCTACGTCACCGTGGCGCGGTCGCGCGGCGTGTCCGAGCGGGCGCTGACCTGGCGGTACGCGATGCGCAACTCGGCCATCCCGGTGCTGACGGCGCTCGGCACGCGGTTCGCCGCGCTGCTGAACGGCGTGGTCGTCGTCGAGGTGGTGTTCGGCTGGCCCGGGGTCGGGTCGCTGGTCGTGCGGGCCCTGGAGACCCGCGACTACCCCCTCATCCAGGCGACCGTGCTGGTCACCGCCAGCCTGGCGATCCTCGTCCAGCTCCTGATCGACCTGTGCTACCCGCTGCTCGATCCGCGGGTGCGACTCGGAAAGGCGGCCTGAGCCATGAGCATCGCTGCTGAAGGCGCCCAGGGCGCCGCGTCCAGACCGGAGCCGCGGCCCAGCGCCGTCACGCCCAGGCTGCTGGCGGCGGCCACCGCGACCCGGCGGCGCCGCGCCGCGCGGCTCAAGCTGTGGATCGGCTCGGTCTGCACGCTGGTCGTGGTGGTGCCGATCGCGCTGGCCGGCGTCCTGCCGCTGCCCGGCCCGGACGAGCAGGACCTGTCGCGGCGGCGGCTCGCCCCGCTGACCGACGGCCACCTGTTCGGCACCGACCAGCTCGGCCGGGACCTGCTGTCGCGGGTGCTGCACGGCGGGCAGGTGTCGCTGTCGATCGGGCTGCTGGCCGTGCTGGTGTCCGGGATCATCGGGGTCGTCGCGGGCGCCGCGGCCGGATACTACGGGCGCTGGGTCGACACGGTCGTCTCCCGGCTGCTGGAGGCGCAGCTGTCGCTGCCGCTGCTGATGATGCTGCTGCTCGTGGTCGCGCTGTTCGGGCCGTCCGTCACCGTCATCACCTGCGTGATCGCGGTCGCGCAGTGGCCCGAGGTGGCCCGGCTGACGCGCTCTCTGGTGCTCGTCGAACGGGAGAAACCGTACGTGGCGGCCGCGCAGGTGCTCGGCCTGCACAAGTTCGCCATCCTGATCCGGCACGTCATCCCCAACATCGTCCGGCAGGCCACGCTCGTGGTGCTGCTGCTGCTCGCGCAGGCGGTGCTGCTGGAGAGCGCGCTCAGCTACCTGGGCGCCGGGCCGCAGCGCCCGTTCGCCACCTGGGGACGGATCATCTCCGACGGCCAGGACTACATCACCACCTCGTGGTGGCTGGTCACGCTGCCCGGCCTGGTGATCGCGCTGCTGGTCATCGGCGTCAACCTGGTGGGCGACGGCCTGCGCGACCGGACCCGCCGCCGCACCCGGACGGAGGCCGCCCGATGAGCCGCGCCAAGCTGCTGGAGGTCGAGGACCTGCGGATCGAGCTGATCACCGACCACGGCGTCGTGCGGGCGGTGGACGGCGTCTCCTTCACCATCGACCGCGGCGAGACCGTGACGATCATCGGGGAGTCCGGGTCGGGCAAGTCCACCACCGCGATGGGCATCCTGCGGCTGCTGCCCGACGGCCTGGCCGTGCTGTCCGGAAGCGCCCGGATCTCCGGCGTGGACGTGGTGGCCGACCCGAAGGCGGCGGCGAAGGTGCGCGGCCGCAGCGTCTCGCTGATCCCGCAGGACCCGATGACCGCGCTCAGCCCCGTCCACACCGTCGCCGACCAGCTCGGCGAGGCGATCCGGCTGCGCCACCCCGGGCTGTCCAAGGCCGAGGTGCGCGAACGCGGCGTCGGGCTGCTGCGGCAGGTGCGGATCCGCGACCCCGAGAAGCGGTGGAAGGCCTACCCGCACCAGATGTCGGGCGGCATGCTGCAACGCGTCCTCATCGCGATCGCGCTGGCCGCCGAACCGGGCCTGCTGGTGGCCGACGAGCCCACCTCGGCGCTGGACGTCACCGTCCAGGCGGGCATCCTCGACCTGCTGCTGGAGCTGCAGGAACGGACCGGCGTCGGCATCCTGATGATCACGCACGACCTGGGTGTGGCCCGCCTGGTGTCCGACCGCATCCACGTGATGCGCGGCGGCCGGTTCGTCGAGTCCGGGCCGGTGGAGCGGATCGTGGACGCGCCGTCCGAGCAGTACACCCGGGACCTGCTGGCCGCCGTGCCCGCGCTGGGTCCGTGGGACGAGACCGTCACCGAGGAGAGCGCATGAGCGGGGAGCCGCTGCTGTCCGTCCAGGACCTGGTCGTCGAGTACCCGGTGCGCGGCGGGACGTTCCGCGCGGTCGACGGGATCGGCTTCGACGTGCCGCGCGGCGGGTCGCTGGCGATCGTGGGCGAGTCCGGCTGCGGCAAGTCGACGACGGCCCGCGCGATCGTCCGGCTGCTCAGGCCGACGTCCGGGCGGATCCTGCTGGACGGCGTCGACCTGGCAGCGCTGCCGGAGAAGCGGCTGCGCCCGCTGCGCCGCCGCGTCCAGATGATCTTCCAGGACCCGTACGGGTCGCTCGACCCGCACCTGACCGCCGAGCAGATCGTCGCCGAGCCGCTGCGGCTGGCCGGGGTGCGCGCCAGGGCCGAACGGTCGCGGCGGGCCGCCGAGCTGCTCGACCGGGTGGGGCTGCCGTCCAGCGCGCTGCACCGGCGTCCCGCCGAGTTCTCCGGCGGGCAGCGCCAGCGCATCGGCATCGCCCGCGCCCTGGCCGGCGGCCCCGAGCTGCTGGTGTGCGACGAGGCCACCTCCGCGCTGGACGTCTCGGTGCAGGCACAGGTGCTGGACCTGCTGCGCGGCCTGCAGGCGGAGACCGGCCTGACCTTCATCGTCATCTCCCACAACCTCGGCGTCGTCCGCGAGATCAGCTCGCGGGTCGTGGTGATGAAGGAAGGAAGGATCGTGGAGGCGGGCCCGACCGACGCCGTGCTGTCCGCCCCGTCCGACCCGTACACGCGCGCGCTGCGCCGGGCCGCCCTCGACCCGGCGACGATGAAGGGCCGCAAGCCACGCGCGATCGTCTCGTCCCTGGGGAGCTGAGCCATGCCTGTCGACGAGCGGTGGGAGACGTTCCTGCCCGTCCCGGCCGTGCAGAACCATGCCGCCAACCTGACCGTCCTGCCGTCCGGCGAGGTGGGGTGCGTGTGGTTCGGCGGCACCCAGGAGGGCATGTCGGACATCTCCGTCTGGTTCTCCCTGCTGTCCGGCTCCTCCTGGAGCGAGCCCGTCCGGCTCTCCGACGACCCGGCGCGCTCGGAGCAGAACCCGCTGCTGTTCCCCACGCCGTCCGGCGACCTGTGGCTGCTCTACACGGCGCAGCACTTCGGCAACCAGGACACCGCCGAGGTGCGCCTGCGCGTCTCCGCGGACGGCGGCGTCACCTGGTCGCCCCCGCGCACGCTGTTCCCGTCGAGCGACGCCGGCGGCGTGTTCATCCGGCAGCCCGTCGAGGTGCTGCCGTCCGGCCGCTGGCTGCTGCCGATCTTCCGCTGCCCCCGCACGCCGGGCGCCAGGTGGGTCGGCGACCACGACACCAGCGCCGTGATGATCAGCGACGACGAGGGCGGTTCGTGGCGCGAGCGGCCCGTGCCGTCCAGCACCGGGCTCGTCCACATGAACGTCCACCGGTTGCCGGACGGCCGCCTGCTGGCCCTTTTCCGCAGCCGCCGGGCCGACTGGATCCACTCGTCCTGTTCCCTGGACGAAGGCGAGACGTGGAGCGCGCCCGTCCCCACGGAACTGCCGAACAACAACTCGTCCATCCAGTACGTCCCGCTGCGGGACGGCCGCCTCGCCCTCGTCTACAACCACAGCAGCGCGGCGGACGCGACCGACCGCCGCGACTCCCTCTACGACGAGATCGACGACGGCGGCGACACGGCCGCGCAGCCGCCCGGCCGCGCCTTCTGGGGCGCCCCCCGCGCCCCCATGACCCTGGCCTTCTCCTCGGACGGCGGCCGCACCTGGCCGGACCGGCGCGACCTGGAGGTGGGCGACGGCTACTGCCTGACCAACAACTCCCGCGACGGCCTGAACCGCGAACTGTCCTACCCGTCCATCCAGCAGACCCCCGACGGCAGGCTCCACATCGCCTACACCCACCACCGCAAGGCCATCAAATACCTCCAGCTGCCGCCGGACGATGCACGCGGGTGAGCGGGCGGCGTCCCGGGGCCGCCCGAACGGGCAGGCCAGCGATCAGCCAGCATCGACTCCGATGGTCAGGACGTGGTCTCGGCTCGTGCTCGGCGGCGCGCGGCGATCAGGAGCATCGCCGCCGGAACCCAGGCGAGCAGGAAGGGCGAGGGCATGAGGAGGAGCCCGCCCAGGGTGCACCAGGCGCCGATCGTCCAGGCGAGGAAGGCGGGGGGGACGATGCGGTGCCGGTCCATCCAGATGATCAGGAGCCCGAGCAGCAGGAGAGGGAGCCCGAAGCTGCCCACGGTGAGCCAGAAGGCCCCGGCCGAGGGGGAGAGGTCCTCCGGTCCCTTGCCCGGGAACCACAGGTCTCCCGTGGCCCAGCCCGGGACGTGCTCGCGGCTGTAGAAGGCGCTGGTCAGCAGGTGCAGCGTGCCCAGGAGCGCGATGACGCGTCCCGCCCATGTGATCACGGCGATCCCCCCAGTGTGGAACCATCAGTTCCGAAACTAATCGTTCCGGAACTCTCGGTTTCGTATCATGGCCCCATGACGACGCGGAGGCAAGTGGGGCGGCGACGGGACGAACGGGTGGACGCAGCGATCGTGGCGGCCTGCCGGCAGTTGCTGGCCGAGGCGGGCTACGGCGGCATCACCATGGACGCGGTCGCCGCCCGGGCGGGCGTGGGGAAGGCGGCCATCTACCGCCGTTACGCCGGCAAGCAGGAGATGGTCTTCGCCGCCGCCGTGCACGATCTGACGATCATCGCCCCCGCCGACTCCGGTTCGCTGCGCGCCGACCTCACCGCGCTGTGCGCCGACATCGCCGCCAGCCTGACCACCATCCCCGCGCCCAGCCTGCTGGGTCTGCTCGCGGACATCACCGCCGATCCGGCGTCGGCGGCCCGAATCCAGGAGGCGTTCGTGGAGACCGAGCGCGCCTGCGTGACGGAGGTGCTCGAACGGGCGGTGCGGCGCGGCGAGTTGCCCGCCGTCCCCGACCTGACGGCCGTCCACGCCCTGCTGACCGGCTCGATGCTCAGCTGGATCCTCATGCTGCACCGCACCGACCGGCGAACCCTGGACGAGTTCGCCGCCACCATCGCCGACCTGGTCACCACCACCCTCACCGCGCGCCCGCCCCAACCGTCCCCGGCCGAGTGATGGACGGCGACCGTCATCCGTGGCGCCGGATCGGCGGAGTGCGTCACGCAGGGGAGGGGACGGGGTTGGCGAGGGTGTCGAACAGCAGCTTCTTGAACCCGGCCTCGTTCACGCGGCGGACCAGCGTCAGGTTGGGGGCCGGAGCCGCCTTCCGCCGGTCGATGATCATCTGCCCGCGGGTCTGGTCGCCCACGGCGATGTCGACGTGCGCCTGCTCCCGTTCGGTGATCAGGCCCGGGTCGAGGGCGACGGCCATGGCGACCGGATCGGGCAGGTCGTAGCCGGCCAGGCCGGTGACGTCGCGGGCCCATTCGTCGAGGGTGCGGTTGATGCGATGGGCGAAGTCCGCCATCGGCGTGCCGATCTGCTCCAGGCGCCGCTGGTCCGCCGGGGACATCACCGCGTCCTTGCGGGAGACGTCCCAGCCGATCCACGTCACCTTGTCCGGTGTGGCGGCCTGCGTGACGATGCGGGCGGCCTCAGGGTCCGCCCAGACGTTGAACTCGGCGGTGGGCGAGATGTTGCCCGCGAGATCGGCGGCACCGGCCATGCAGTAGACGTGCCGGAACCGCGTCAGCAGCAGCGGGTCGCTCAGCAGCGCGGCGGCGATGTTGGTCAGCGGGGCGAGTGTGACCAGCGTCAGTTCCCCCGGGTACCGGCGCGGCAGGGACAGCAGGACCTCCACCGCGTGCGTGTCCTGGGGGGCCGCCACGGGGTCGGGCAGGTCGATGTCGCCCATGCCGTCCTGGCCGTGCACGTGCTGGGCGCTGGACAGGACGCGCGTCATGGGACGCTGACAGCCGGGATGCACCGGGACGTCGGTGCGTCCCGCGGTCTGCAACGAGATCAGCGCGTTGCGGGTGCCGGCCTCCACCGGCACGTTGCCCGCCACGGTGGTCACCGCGCGGATGTCCCCCAGGCCACTGGCGGCGGCCAGCAGGAGGGCGACCGCATCGTCGGAGCCGGTGTCGGTGTCGATGATCAAAGGCAGGGCGGGCATGGCGGCGTTCCTTCCGTGGTGATGGCACGCGGGTAGCGGATCGTCGGAGGGCAGGCCCGGCCTTCGCCCAGCGTTCCGGGGTGGCTCCGGCGGGTGTCGTACCGACGCGGACAGCCGGCCCGACCTGGAAGCGCGGGCTCTGAGGTCCGCGTGCGGGGTCGGTGGTTCACCGATCGGGCGGCAGGGGTGGCGCGGTTGACGCGCGAGGGACCAGGGTCATGGGAAGGGGCTGGGGGGAGGTGGCGTGGCCGTCCATTGCCTGGAGCAGCGTCCGGAGGCCGAGGGCGCCGAGTTCTTCGGCGGGCGCGAGGACGGTGGAGAGCTGGGGCGTGGCGGCCTCGGAGAGCAGCGTGCCGGCGAAACCCATGATCGAAAGCTGGTCGGGTACCGGGATGCGAAGGTCGTGGGCGGCCATGAGCGCCCCGGCGGCGAGCAGGTCGTCGTCGCAGAACAGGGCGGTCGGTCTGGGTGTCATGGACAGGAGCTGGAGGGCGGCGCCACGGGCGGCGTGCAGGTCGAACGCCGCCAGTACCTCGGGGGCCTCGGTGGCGTCGACGCCGGCTCGGCGGAGGAGGCGCCGCCACTGGGAGGCCCGGGCCTTGAAGGTCGTCGGCGGGAGATCGGCTCCCAGGTGAGCGATCCGGCGGTGGCCGAGTTCGAGCAGGTACCCGACCGCCGCCGCGGTGCCCTGGCGAACGTCGAGCAGCACACTCGGGAACCCCTCGGCGACGGCCTCGACGAGGACCGTCGGCCCGAGGTCGGTGGGGGCGGCCGACGGCGGCGGTTCGATCGCGAACAGCATCATCCCGTCGATGGCGGCGGCATTGAGCGCGTTCATGGCGGTGAGCTGCCAGTTCCTTTCGGAGCCGGGCTCGATGAGCGCGACCGTCACCCCGTGTTCGCGTCCGGCCCGCTGCGCGCCGCGCAGCACATGGCCGAGGAAGGGGTTGGTGATGTCGGGTACCAGCAGCCCGACCGTGCGGGCGCGTCCGGCGCGCAGGGTGCTGGCGGAGGCGTGCGGCCGGTAGCCGAGTTGCGCGGCGGCGTGCCGCACGCGTTCCTCCACCTCGGCCGAGACCCGGCCCGACGTCTTGCCCGAGAAGACCAGGGACACCGTCGCCTGGGACACGCCGGCCAGTTCGGCGACGTCGCGCCCGGTCGAACGGCGGTGACCGGCGCCCGCGCGGGACGGGCGGCGGGGCGATCGGTCGGCCGCGCCGTCGGTCATGACAGGCAACCCTGGGCGGGCGCGGTACCGACGGCCGCCGCGAACAAGGGCATCAGCTCGCGCCGGACCGCCGCGTCGGCGAAGCCGGCCTCGACGGCGGCGAGGTTGCAGCGGGCCAGGTCCGCGGTGGACCAGCCGAAGAAGTGCCGCAGGCGTTCGTACTCCCGGTCCAGGGTCACGTTGGCGACGGTACGCGCGTCGGTGCTGATGGACAGGGAGACTCCGGCCCGTCTGAGCCTGTCGACCGGATGGTCGGCGTAGGAGGCCACGAGGCTTCCCATGGTCTGGACGTTGGAGGTCGGGCAGACCTCCAGGTGGACGCCTTCGGCGACGAGGCGTTCGAGGGTGCGCTCGTCCTCGATGCTGCGCACGCCATGCCCGATCCGCTCCGGGCGCAGGCGGTCAAGGACCTCGTTGACGCCGTCGGCGCCGCGCGCCTCGCCGGCGTGCGCCGTGATCCGCACACCGTGCTCGCGCGCGAAATCGAAGGCCGCGACGTGGGCGTCCAGCCCGAACCCCGCCTCATCACCGGCGATGTCGAACCCGGTGACCACGCCGCCCCCGACCCGCGCGGCGGCCAGCCGGGCGGTCGCCATGCTCGCGTCGGCGTCGAAGTGCCGCAGCGTGCACAGGATGACACTCGCCCGCACTCCCGTCGCGGCGCCGGCCTCGGCGACCGCGGTCTCGACCACTTCGACCACCTGTTCGGGCCGCATCCCGTCCGCCGTGTGCAGCAGAGGCGCGAACCGGACCTCGGCGTAGGCCACGTTGTCGGCGGCCAGTTGCGCGAACAGGTCATCGGTGACCAGCCGCAGCGCCGAGGGTGTCTGCATGAGCCGGACGATCCTGGTGGGCCGCTTGAGGAAGTCGACCAGATCCGCGCACTTGGCGGGGGCGACGTAGTCACGCAGGTACTCGGCCAGGGTCGTCCCCGGACACAGCTTCGCGACGCAGGCGTAGCTGACGCAGCAGTCCAGATGCAGATGCAACTCGGCCTTCGGTTGCAGACGGGGCGTGCCCTCCACCGGCTACGGCTCCTTCCGGGCATCGGGAGATGCTCACGCCAAACGTAAGACGTTCATGGCCGAAGCACCTGATCAAGCGGCATCATACGATTAACTTCCACACTCCCGTCAACTGTCCCGCACCGGCAGTCTTCACATCATCGCGACGAGCGGGCGGCGCGCTATCCCGCGCAGCAGGCCCGGACGAGCCCGATGCCCCAGTCCGTCGCCCAGTCTGTGTGAGAGACACGCCCCCGCCGCCCCCTCCGGCAAGCAAGGGGCCGCTCGCCGACGCGTCGCTCGTCCACCCGCGCGACACGCTCCGCCGAGTCGGCGGCCGTGCGGCGGGAGACGCTGGTCAGCTCGGCTCGGCTCTCCTCGTGGCGATGCCGGTGACGAGCAGGGGGATCGCGAGAAGAAGGAACGGCAGCCCGATCGAGGCGAGGCCGACGATGCCGAGTGCCGCGTGTCCGACGCCCGCGGCGATGAAGGCGGTCGCGGAGAGGCGCCGGTTCGTCCTGGCGGTGGACGCGGCGACCGCTGACAGGACGGCCAGGAGCGCCATGAAGGAGGCGAAGAGCCACACGATTCCCGGCGTCGCCTCGGGCCCCTCCGAGCCGATCACGGCGAGGTACCCGGCGATGAGCAGCACGTCGACGGTCGCGGCCAGGAACCCCCAGGCGGGGCGTGTCGCCATGGTGCGCACGGCTGCCATGCCGGCCACGCTAACCGGACGCCCTGCCGCCGTCCAGGCAGGTCCCATCCGTTCATGGCGGCCATGCCACAGTTCCACTTCGACCCCGACGCCTGGCCTCCCGGGAAGGAACTGCCACGTGAGCTGCCCCTCGGGCCGATCGCGCTGCGGCAGGCCGACCCGTCGGCGGCCGAGCCCACCTGCCTGGTGACGATCGCCCGGGACGGCCGGGTGTGCGCCCACATGGTGCAAGGCTCGGCGTGGACGGTCCTTGAGCACGGTGCCGCACTCCAGGAACGCCTCCGGACGTGGGAGCCGGTCACCTCGTGGCCGCGCCCGGCGACGTCCGGCGTGCATCTGGACGTGGCCGCGCGCATGGGCGAGGTGTGGGCGGCGACCGACACCCTGGACCAGATCCTGGACAGATCCCAGTGGCCGGGCTGGCGCTGGCAGGTCTGGCACGACCGATATGACAAGCAGCTCCAGGAGGCCGGCGGTGCGATCGTCATGCCCGCGCGTCCCGTCCCTGCGGGAGACGACCGGGCTCGTCACGGCTGGCTTCGCGACCCGGGCCCGTAAGGCCGCCGAGGGCCCCGTACCGTGGTGGGCCGACGGCGTGCACCTCGGTCTCCTGACGCTGGCCCTTGCGAACCTGGCGTACGGCATAGCCGACCAGGCGTCCCCCTGGTGGCTGGCCGTTTCCGCGATGCTGGTGATCGCGCTCATGCGCGGGTGGGGCCTGGCGACACTGCCGTTGGCCTTGGTCGTGGCGTTCTCGACGAGCCGGGCCATGGTCTTCGGGTTCGAGGCGACGTACTGGGCGCCGTTCTTCGGCCCGGCGTACTACAACTGGATCTCGCTGGCGCCGTACGGGCTGCTGGCGGCCGGAGCCGTGATCCTCGCGGCCCGCCGGTCGTGGAACCTGCGCACCCGGCCGTGGTGGTGGCTGGCGATCCCGGCGGCCGCCCTTGTTCTTGCCTACACGCCCGATGTCCGGGAGTACGGCCCGATCTGGCAGCTGGTCAGGGCGGGCACGGAGGGCGTCCTCCTGCTGGCCGGGGTGTGGGCCACGGCCGTCGCGCGCAGTCCCCGTTGGGCGCTGGCGGCGGCGATCTACGTCCTGCCAGGCGTGGCCTCCGCGCTGACCAACCCGCCGACGAGCGCGCAGGACACCGGTTACTGGCTGACCCTCGCCGGTCTCCTGCTGGTCATGGCGGCGACGGCGACGAGATCCGCGAGCAGAACCCTGGACTCGTCTCCCGGCCGCTGAGCTTCGCCGGGCTTCAGGCCGGGGACCTCCAGGGACGCCCGCCCCTGCCGTGCGCGGGGAGGGGAGGGCCCGGTGTTGAGGCTTGGCGCCCTCACACCGGGCCCTGGATACGCGCCGACTCGGGAAACTACCTGGCAGAGCAGGTGGGGGTCATTCCCGTGCCGGTGCCGGTGCCCTGGAAGCCGAACTCCGTCGACTGGCCCGGGGCGATGGAGCCGTTGAAACTGACGTTGGTGAACTGGACCGTGCCGGTGTTGCCGCTCCGGTTGGCGTTCCAGGCGCTGGTGACGCCGGCGCCCGACGGCAGGGGCACGGTGACCGTCCAGCCGTTGACCGGCGACGAACCGGCGGTGACCCTTACCGTGGCGACGAATCCGCCCGTCCACTGGTTGACCGACACCGACGCCGAGCAGCCATCGCACCATGCGCTCGGCCGCCCCCACCCGGAGGCTGCCAGCCGTACGTGCGCCGAGGTTGTGCTCAGGGTAGGCGTGATGGGCATGATCGCCGCGGAGCTCGACGCAGCGCCCGGCCGACGGCCACGGTGCAGTGACGATCAGCTCTACAAATCGAGTTGCATGGGCGACCTCGCCGCCCTCAGTATCTGCCCGTGATCGAAATCATTGCCTCTCTGCCGTTGACCCACGCCGTCCGATCGGTGCGGGGCCGGCAGCAGTCCGGGCGACCGTGGAGGCCGACGCTCCCGCGAGCGTGATCGCCGCCCTGGTCGCGGGGCTCATCGCCGGCTATGGCATCGCCATGCCGGTGGGAGCGGTCGCGACATACCTGGTGGCCCTGACGGCTCGCACGACCCTGCGGACCGGTGCCTGCGCCGCACTCGGCGTCGCGACCGCCGACGGTCTCTACGCGCTGATCGCCGTGGTGGCGGGCTCAGCGGTCGCCTCCCTGATCCAACCGATCATGGCACCCCTGCGCTGGGTTTCGGCCCCGGTGCTGATCGCACTGGCGGTCCGAGCCGCCGCCCGGGCGATCCGCCGGTACCGCACGCCCCAGACGACGACCGGGGCCGGTGAGACACCGATCAGTCCCGTCCGGGCCTACCTGGCGCTCCTGGGACTGACCATGCTGAATCCCGTCACCGTGATCTACTTCGCGGCGCTGGTGCTCGGCGGCCAGGGCACGGCCGCACCCGATCACCTGGAGCAGGCGGTGTTCGTTCTTGCCGCCTTCGCCGCCTCCGCCAGCTGGCAACTGCTCCTGGCCGGCGGTGGCGCATTCCTCGGCCGGGCGTTGACCGGCGGCCGCGGGCGGCTGGTCACGGCCGTGGCCTCCAGCACCGTGATCTGCGCGCTCGCCCTGCGTCTGCTCCTCACAGACTGAGCGGCGGGGACACGTTCACACCCCAACGGGGCAACCTCCCTTGCTCCGTCCGTTTCCGGACGAATGTCAGGATGGGGGCATGGGCGCGGGGGAGCTGCACGGGCGGAAGGCTGAACAGGACGCGATCGCCGAGCTGCTGGCGGGAGCCCGGGCCGGGACCAGTTCGTCGCTGGTGCTGCGCGGCGACCCGGGCATCGGCAAGACGGCGCTGCTCGACCACGCCGCCGCCGCGGCCGGGGACATGCGGCTCCTCCGCGGTACGGGGGGCGAGTACGAGGCGGAGCTGCCGTTCTCGGGGCTGCAGCTGCTGCTGCGTCCGGCGCTCGGATCCCGCGCCGCGCTGCCCGTCCCGCAGCGCGAGGCCCTTGAGGCGGCGTTCGGGCTCGGGCCCGCGACCGGCTCCGAGCCGATGCTGGTCGGGCTGGCGGTGCTGTCCCTGCTCGCGGAGCACGCGGCGGAGACGGGGCTGCTGTGCCTGGTCGACGACGCGCAGTGGCTGGACCGGGCGTCGCGGGACGCGCTGCTGTTCGCCGCCCGGCGGCTGCACGCCGAGGGGGTGGTCATCATCTTCGCCGCCCGCGACGGCGAGGGGTCCTTTCCCTCCCCGGGCCTCGCGGAGCTGCGGCTGTCCGGGCTGGCTCCGGAGGCGGCCGCGGCCCTGCTCGACCGGCATCCGCTCGCGCCCGCCGTCCGCTATCGCCTGCTCGCCGAGGCCGGCGGCAACCCGCTGGCCCTGCTGGAGCTGCCGGTCGCCCTGGCCGCCGAAGGCGGCAGCGCGTTCGCTCCGGGGGCGCTCCCCCTCACCGGCCGCCTGCAACTGGCCTTCCACGGGCAGGTCAGCCGGTTGCCGGAGCCGTGCCAGAGCCTGCTCCTGGTGGCGGCGGCCGACGAGACCGGCGAGCTCGTCGTGATCCTGCGTGCCGCCGCCGCGCTGGGCGCGGGCGTCGAGGACCTCATTCCCGCCGAGCGGGCCGGCCTGGTGGTCCGCGGCGACGCGGACGGCACCACGATCCGCTTCCGCCATCCGCTGGTCCGCGCCTCCGTCTACCAGCGGGCGCCGCTCGCGCAACGCCTCGCCGTCCACCGCGCGCTCGCCGCCGCCCTCGGCGCCCCCGAGCACGCCGACCGCCGGGCCTGGCACCTGGCGGCCGCCGCCACCGGGGTCGACGAGGAGGCCGCCGCCGCGCTGGAGCGCACCGCCGCCCGCGCCCGCGAACGCAGCGGTCACGACGCGGCGGCGGCGGCGTACGAACGGGCCGCGCGGCTGAGCGCCGAACCCGCCGCCAAGGCGCACCGCGAGGCCCTCGCGGCGGAGGCGGCGCTGGAGGCGGGCGATCTGGAGCGTGCCAGAGCCTTGGGGGCCCGCGCGGCCGGACGGCTGGAGGGCGCCCCGGCGGTGCAGGCGCGGATCGCCCAGGTGCGGGCGCTCGCGGACTTCTGGCAGGGCTCCTACCCCGCCGCCCACCGGACGCTGCTCGACGGCGCCGACCTCGTCCGCGACACCGATCCGGGCCAGGCCGCCGTGCTGCTGATCCAGGCCGTTCACACCTCCTGGTACCTCGGTGAGCGGCAGCTCGCGGCGACGCTGGACCGGCTGTCCGCGCTCCCGCTGGACGATGCGGACCCGCTCGCGCCGGTGGGCCCCTACCTCGGTCGCCTCGTCCGGGACCGGGCCGAGCCGCCACCGCCGCTGGGCGACGTCCTGGCGGCGGTGCGGCGGCGGGGCCGGGCCCCCGACCAGGTGCTGATGATCCTCTGCGGGAGCGCACTCGCGCTGGGCCAGGACGCCGACGCCTACGAGCTGGCGACCGCGCTCGCCGCCGGGCACCGCGCCCGGGGCGGCGCCGGACGGCTGCCGACGGCGCTGTTCTTCGTGGCCGAGGCCGAGGTGTTCACCGGACGTCATCTGGACGCGCTCGCCACGGCCACCGAGGCGCTGGGGCTCGTCCGCGACACCGGGCAGCGGCAGTGGGCCAGCCAGTTCGCCAGCGTCCTCGCCTATCTCGACGCGGCCAAGGGGGACGAGGCGGCGTGCCGCCGCAACGCCGAGGAGGGGCTGGCGGGCGCCACCGCCGGGGCCGCGTCCCCCGGCGCGCCGTGGGCGCACTGGTCGCTCGGGCTGCTGGGCCTCGGCCTCGGCCGCGCCGAGGCGGCGCTCGCCCGCTTCGAGCGCCTGACCCGCGAACCGATGCGCCATCACATCTGCGCCACCCGTTCCACCCCCGACCTGGTGGAGTCGGCCGTGCGGGTGGGGGCGCCGGAACGCGCCGCCGAGCCTCTGGCGCGCTTCGAGCGGTGGGCCGGGTCCGTCCGGCAACGCTGGGCCGACGCGCTCGTGCTGCGCTGCCGCGGGCTGCTGGCGGCGGACGACCGGGCCGAGGCGTTCTACACCGCCGCCCTCGAACTGCACGACCGGGACGGCCGCGCCCTGGAGTACGCCAGGACCGCGCTGCTCTACGGCGAGTGGCTGCGCAGGGCCCGGCGGAAGGCCGAGGCGCGCGGGTCGCTGCAGGACGCGCTGGAGGTCTTCGAACGGCTCGGCATGCGGCCGTGGGCCGAGCGCGCCCGCGGAGAACTCACCGCGACGGGCGCCCCGGACCGGGCCCCGAGGCCCGCGGGGGGCGCGGCCGCCGCTCTCACCCCGCAGGAACTGCAGATCGTCCGGCTCGCCGCGCAAGGGCTGTCCAACCGCGACATCGCCGCGCAGCTCTTCCTCAGCCACCGGACGGTCGGCTACCACCTCTACAAGGCCTACCCCAAGCTCGGCATCGCCTCCCGGGGCGAGCTCAAGGACTTCGCCGACCGACTCGGATTGTGAGGTTTTCTCCCGTTGACCGCTCCAGCACAGGTACTGCCCGGCCAGGTACTCCCCGTGGACGTCGACGAGGTCCCGCCCGTGGAGGTGGGGCCCGGCGTGCACGCACGGACGCTCCCGGGGATGCCTGGAATCAGGACCTGGGTGATCGACCTCGCGCCCGGCGCCGAATGGCCGGACCTCGACGTCCACGAGACCTACGGCGAGGCGTACTTCGTCGTGAGCGGCGAGATCATCGAGGGCGACCGCACCCACGGCCCGGGGACGTACGTCGCCTTCGGCCCGAAGACCAGCCACCGGCCCCGTACCGAGACCGGGGCGCGGGCCTTCGGCTTCAACTACGACGTCCCCGCTTGACGGCCGCCGGGCGGCGGCGTCGACCGGGGGTCTAGCCGGCGACCAGCGCCCTGCGCACCGCTCGCGCGGCGGGCGTCGGGTCGTAGTCCTCGGGGACGCCCTCGACCAGGATGATGTCGCCCTCGATGTGCCGCGAGCGCAGCGGCGCGATCTCCCGGTAGGCGGGCGAGTCCCACCAGGCCCGCGCCTGCGCGATCCCGGGGAAGCCGATCATCACGACCGACCCGGGCCAGTCGCCCTCCTTCACCTCGTGCCGCTTGGCGTGCACGAGGTACCGGCCGCCGTACGGCCCGAACGTGCCGGGGAGGCGCTCGATGTACTCGGCGATCTCCGGGTGCGGCGCGGCATCCCGCAGGTGCGCTATGACGTAGGCGTTCATGGCTCTCCTCAATTCGCGTGGCCGACCGGGACGGGCCGGGGCAGACCTGAACGGACCGGGGGCTCGGGCGGCGGGCCGGGGCGGACCGGCCGGGCGATTCGTCCCTGCCGTCCGCCCCGAACGGGTTCAGGCTCCGGCCGGCACCTTGTCGAGGAAGCCGAGGACCTGGGTGATCCGCCCGTCCTCCCCGATCACCGCGACGTCGAAGCCGATGACGACCGGTTCGGCGCCCTCGGGGCCCAGGTGCCAGGTGAACCGCGCGATGTCGTGGTGCGCGTCGACCGCGCCGCCGAGGCTGAAGACCAGCCCGCCGAACTGCGCCTGGACCGCCGCGATGGTGGCGTCGAGGCCGTCCCTGCCCTGGACGGAGACCAGCGGGTCGGTGTACACCGCGTCCTCGGCGAAGACCTCCGCCAGAATCGCCCGCCGCGCGGCGACGTCGGTCTCGTTCCATGCGGCGAGGTAGCGCTGGACCAGCTCGTTCACGTCGCTCATGTGCCCTCTCCTCAGTGCTCGTGCTCTCTTGTGACACCAAAACTAGGGAGCCGGGGAGGGCGGGGAATCTGACGTGCTTAGGTACTTCCGCCGACGCTTTAGGTACGCGTCGTACGGGGCCGCGCGTGTACGATCGCGGTCACGCCCCCGAGTGTCACGATCGTCCGGTTGTGCTGGGTTGATGGCCCGCCCCCGGGTGGCATTTTCGGCGGGGCCCTCCCAGGACGACGAAGGCGGCACGGTGGACTTCACTGTCGACTACCAGCCCAGCCCCGATGAAGTGACGCGGGCGCTCGGTCTCGGAGTCAATCGGCAGCTCAGGGCCTTCCGTCTGGGGCTGCCGGCGGTGCTGGTCCTGTTGGGGGGCGCCTGCCTGCTGGGGGACGGCGCCAGCCTGGGCATCGGCATGTTCGCCGGGGCGGTCGTGGCTCCTTTCGCGTTGGGCTGGGCGATCCGCCGGATGGCCCGGCGGCAGGTCGCCTACCTGTGCCTGCCCGCGACGGTCCACGTGACGAGCGACGGATACGAGGTCCGGACCGACCAGTCCACCACCTCGATGCGCTGGTCCCTGTTCGGCCGGATCGACTCCACGCCGGAGTTCTGGCTGCTCTTCATCAACCGCCAGTTCGCGGCCTTCCTCCCCAAGCGGGCCTTCGACGACGACCAACGACGCGAGCTGGAGAGCCTCTTCGCCGCACGGCAGGAGACCACCGCCGGCCGAGCGCGCTGACGAGCAGCCCGGTTTCGCGTGGCCCCGCCCCGCGTAGTGCCCGTTCACCGGGCGGGCGTCAGTTCACCGCGCGCTTGATGAGAGCGGCGATCCGCTCCTCCACCTCGGGGGTCACCTCGGTCAGGGCGAACGCGGTCGCCCACATCGGCCCGTCGTCCAGCTTCGCCGGGTCGTTGAACCCGAGCGTGGCGTACCGCGCCTTGAACTTCGCCGCGCTCTGGAAGAAGCAGACGACCTTGCCGTCCAGCGCGTAGGCGGGCATCCCGTACCAGAGCCGGGGCGCGAGGGCGGGGGCGTTGGCCGTGATGACGGCGTGGACGCGCTCGGCCATGATCCGGTCCGAGTCCTGCATCTCGGAGATCTTCGTGAGCACGTCCCGCAGCGCCTCCGCCGCCTTCTCCTCGCGCGAGGCGCGGCGCGCCGCCTTCTTCTGCTCCTGGGCGTGCTCCTTCATCGCGGCCCGCTCCTCGGCGGTGAAACCCTCGTACGTGCCGCTTTCGGTGCTGCTCATGGAATGTCTCCCTCTTGGGTGTTTTTGGGCGTTGATAAGGGACCTTACGGTCCTGCGTTCGGGCTGGTCACACCGGCCCGTGGGGGTTTCGGTCGTGTCGGGCTGCGCGCCCGGCAGGGGCGTCAGCCCAGCCAGTGGCCGCCGCGCATCAGCTCGCGGCCGGACAGTTCGTTCTCCTCGCGCCACGCCTGGACGCGGCGCGGCGAGACGCGGAACCACCGGTACGGCGTGACCCGCCCACGCGGATCGAAGCCGGTGCGCGCGGCGAACCGGTCGCCCCGTTCCTGCGGCAGCGCGCCGATCTCGAGAACCTCGACACGGCCGTCGATCATCGACACGTCGCGGGTGTGGCCCAGCCCCAGCCGGACGGCCCGGGACGCGGCGAGGTTCCTGCCGGTCGGGCTGTCGGCCGGCGTGGCCATCAGCAGGGCCTCGCCGTCCCAGTCGAAGGACAGCGGCACCAGGTACGGCGCACCGTCCGGTGAGGCGCTGGCCACCCAGAGGTCCGTGTCGTGGGTGAGCCGGTGCTCGGTGTCGCGACGGCGCTGGGGGCGGGGGCGGGGGTCGGCGCTCATCGGGCCTGGCGGATTCCGAGGGCGGCGGTCGTCATGTTCACTCCTGGGGTCGTCGGGTCGCGATCGCCCCGGTCCGTCCCGCCGGGCCCGATCGCCGTGGTCACAGCCTCTCCCGCCCGGGGTGCGGGCCGCCTCCGTGCCGACCACGGAAAGCACCACGGATAATGAGTCGGTGTCCAGCCCAGTGATCTCGGCTCGGGAAGGCGAAGTGCTCGCGCTGCTCGGGGAGCACCTCAGCAACGCGGAGATCTCCGCGCGGTTGGTCATCTCAGTACGCACCGTCGAGTCGCA
This sequence comes from Actinomadura sp. NPDC047616, assembly GCF_040642915.1. Classification (NCBI taxonomy): domain Bacteria; kingdom Bacillati; phylum Actinomycetota; class Actinomycetes; order Streptosporangiales; family Thermomonosporaceae; genus Actinomadura; species Actinomadura sp. NPDC047616. The sequence goes on along the minus strand of NZ_JBEYTB010000015.1, from coordinate 136,062 downwards.
CGTCTCCTCGCTGCTGCGCAAGCTCCAGCTGCCGGATCGGCGGGCGCTCGCCCGGCACGCGGCCGAGTTCTCGCGAGCCGGGCGGTCGCGTCCGGCGCCCGCCCTGCCGGCACCGCTGACGGCGTTCATCGGCCGGGTGCGGGAGCGCGGCGAACTGGCCGACGCGGTGAAGGCCCACCGGCAGGTGACCGTCGTGGGGCCGGGCGGGGTGGGCAAGACGCGCCTGGCGTTGGCGGTGGCGGCGGACGTGGCCGGCGACTTCGCCGACGGGGTGTGGTTCGTCGACCTGGTGCCGGTCACCGAGCCGGGCCGGGTGGGGGCGGCGGTCGCGGCGGCCGTGGGCGTGGGCGAGCAGCCCGGGCGCGACATCGACGACGCGGTGCTGGCCGCGCTGGCGGATCGCCGGGCGCTCCTGGTGCTGGACAACTGCGAGCACGTGCGCGACGGGGTGGCGCCGTTCCTGGAACGGCTTCTCGCGGCCTGTCCGCGGTTGCGGGTGCTCGTGACGAGCCGCGCCCGGCTGATGGTGCCGTTCGAGCGGGCCTTCCCGCTCCCGCCGCTGTCGCGGGACGGCGGCGACGAGTCCGAGGCGGTGGCCCTGTTCATGGACCGCGCGACGGCGGTCGGCTCACCGCCGGGGCCGGCGGTGAGCGAGGGCGTCGTGGCCATCTGCGAACGGCTCGGCGGCATGGCGCTGGCGATCGAGCTGGCGGCGGCGCGGTGGGCCACGCTCGGACTGGACGGTCTCATGACCGGCCTCGCCGACCAGCTGCGGATCCTCACCGGCGGCCCCCGCGCCGACGACCGGCACCGGTCGGTGCGGACGGTGCTGGACTGGAGCCATGACCTGCTGGAGCCGCGGGACCAGGCGCTGCTGCGCCGCGTGTCGGTGTTCGTCGCGCCGTTCACCCCCGACGCGGCCGCCGCTGTCGCCGGGTTCGCCCCGCTGGATCCGGCCGCGGTCGTCGACGGGCTCGGCAGGCTCGCCGAGCAGAGCCTGCTCGCGGTGACACCGTCCGAGACCGGCACCCGCTACCACGCGCTGGAGACCGTCCGCCAGTACGGGACGGAGCGGCTCACCGACGTCGGCGAGCTGACGGACGTCCGATCGCGGCATCTGGGCTGGTGCCTGGCCAGTGCCGCCGCGCTCATGGGGGCCGGGGGCGCGGACTGGCGCGTCCGGTTCGACGCCGTGGCGGAGGACATGCGCGCCGCCCTCACCTGGGCCGCCGACCAGCCGGAGCAGCGCGCGGACGCCCACCGGCTCGCCCTGTCCATGGCCGAGCTGGCCTTCGCCCGCAACCTGCTCGGCGAGGCCCAGCAGCGGTTCGAGCAGGCGGCCCGGCTCGCCGACGCGGCCGCCGGCGCCGAGGCGCTGCGGCACGCCGCCGCGGTGGCCGGGTGCCGCAGCCTCGACGGCGACTCGTATCGCCTGCACCGTGCCGCCGCCGAGGCCGCCCGCCGGGCCGGCGACCCCGCCGGCGCCGGCCGTGACCTGGCGGCCGCCGCGACCGTCGCCTACCGTTTCTCCAGCTCGTTCGCGCGGACTCCACGCGTGGACGAGGTGACCGCCATGCTCGCGGAGGCGCGGAAACTGTGCGGCGACGACCCGGCCGCCGAGGCGGCCGTCGCGCTGGCCGAGGCGGCGGTGGAGGCCGACGCGTTCGGCGCGGTCCAGGGAGACCCGGACAACACCGCGCAGGAGACGGTCGCGCGCGCCGAACAGGCCGTCGAGCTGGCCCGGCGCGCGGGCGACCCGGTGGCGGAGTCCGCCGCGCTCGACGCGCTGTCCGGAGCCCAGAGCTGGGCCGGTGATCCCTTCGCCGCCGCGGCCGCCGCCCGGCGCCGCATCGACATCCTGGTCTCCGCACCGTCCACGCCCGCCGGCACGCACGAGCGGATGGACGCCCTCGCCATGGCCGCCGGAACCGCCGTCGGCGTCGGTGAACTGCAGCAGGCCCGCCGGTGGGGCAGGCGGCTCGCCGACCATCCGCTGCTGGCCGAGGCGGGCCACCACGCCACGTCCTGGCTCCTGGTCGCGGACGCGTTCACCGGCGACGTCGACGAGATGCTCACCGTCAGCATGAGATTCCTCGACGCGTGGGAGCAGAGCGGCCGCCTGCGGTCGCGCTCCCTCGGCCCCGCCGCCGCGTCGGTCGCGATGATCCACGGCCTGCGCGGCGACCACGACGCACGCGCGGACTGGCTCGCGATCGTCGACGAGGCCGGCCCCGCAGCGGACCACCGCCTGGGCTACGGCGCGGTCTTCGACACCATGGTCCTGCTCCACCACGGGGACGCGAAGGCGGCGCTGGAACGAGTCGCGCCGGAGCCGGATCAGGTGTGGAAGTGGGTGTGCTGGGTCTGGCTGCACTGGTACGTGGCGCTCCGCGCGGAGGCGGCGGTGCTCACCGGGCACCCGGACGCCCGCGGCCGGATCGACGCCGCCCGTGCCGTGCTCGCCGGCAACCCGGTCGCGTCCGCCCAGGTGGACCGGGCGGAGGCGCTCCTCGACGGCGACCTGCCGCGCCTGCTCGCCGCCGCCAAGGAGTTCGACGCGGCCGGCTGCCGCTACCAGTCGGCGCGCACGCTGCTGCTCGCCGGGGGCGAGCACGCCGCCGCCGGCGCCGCCGCGCTCGCCGACCTCGGCCTCGCGCCCATGGCCGTCCGACAGCCGCGCCCGTGAGAAAGGTGAGTATGGAGCCGCACGTCTACGTCGCCCGGCTGCTGACCGACACGGCGATGCGCGAGGTGCGCCAGATCGGGCACCCCGTCGTCGCGGGGGAGGAGGACCCGCCGGACCGGGACACGCTGCTGCGGGACGCGGCGGGCGCCGTCGCCGTCGTGTGCACGCTGACCGAGCGGATCGACGCCGAGTTCCTGGACGCGGCCGGTCCGCGGCTCAAGGTCGTGGCGAACACGGCGGTCGGCTACGACAACATCGACGTGGCCGCCGCCACCGAACGCGGCGTCCGGGTCACCAACACGCCGGGCGTGCTGGACGGCGCGACCGCCGACCTCACCATGGGGCTCATCCTGGCCACGGCCCGGCGCGTGCTCGACGGCGACCGGCTGCTGCGCGACCGCACGCCGTGGGTGTGGGGGCCGCGCATGCTGCTCGGCCTGGACCTCAGCGCGGGCGCCACCCTCGGCATCGTCGGCTACGGCCGGATCGGGCGCGCCGTGGCCAGACGCGCCCGCGCGTTCGACATGAAGATCGTGGCGACGCCCTCGCGGTCGGCGCCGCCCGACGACGACGTGGAGTTCCTCGAACTGCCGGAACTGCTCGAACGCAGCGACGTCGTCACCCTGCACTGCCCGCTGACCGAGCGGACCCGGCACCTGATCGACGCGGACGCGCTGCGCCGGATGAAGCCGTCGGCGATCCTCGTCAACACCGCGCGCGGCGGGATCGTGGACGAGGACGCGCTGGTCGAGGCGCTGCGCTCGGGGACGATCGCCGCGGCCGGGCTCGACGTCTTCGAGGACGAGCCCAACGTCGACCCCCGGCTGACCGAACTGCCCAACACCGTGCTCACTCCCCATCTGGGCAGCGCGGGCGTGACGACCCGGGAACGCATGTGCCGCCTGTCGGTGGCGAACGCGGCCGCCGTGCTGGCCGGGAAGGAGCCCCCCACCCCGGTGAACTGACGTCCGGGCGGCGGGTGTTTCCCGTTGTACAAACTTGTCCGGCTTCTTCTGTATGCACTGTATCTGCTGTATACAGTTGGCCATGACCGGATCCACCCGCGGCCCGCGCGGCGCCGACGCGATCACCGCCGAACTGCGTCAGGCCGTCGTCGACGGCGTCTACCCGCCGGGGCACCGCCTGGTCCAGGAGGAACTCGCCGACCGGTTCGGGGTCAGCCGGATCCCGCTGCGGGAGGCCATCCGCACGCTGGTCGGCGAGGGCCTGCTGCGCTCGGAGCCCGGCCGCGGCACCTTCGTCACCGTGCTGGACCTGGCCGAGATCGACGAGATCTACGACCTGCGCCGGCTGATCGAGCCCAGCTTCGCCGAGCACGTCACCGAACGCGTCTCCCGCCGCGACATCGCCCGCTTCGCCGCCATGGCCGACGACATGGACCGCGTCGCCGAGACCGGCGCGGTCGCCTGGTCGCGCACCAACCTGGCGTTCCACCTGGACATGTACCGGCTGTCGCGGCTGCCGCTGCGCTACGAGACCATCTCGCGGCTGTACCACCGGCTGGAGCCGTACTCGCGCTACTACGTGCACGGCACCGGCGCCTACGAGCGCGTGCAGTGCGAGCACCGCGCCATGGTGCAGGCCCTGGCCGACGGCGACGTCGAGGAACTGGCCCGCCAGATCGTCCTGCACATCGACGGCGGGCAGCGGGGGCTGCACGCGGCCTGGGAGAACAGCAGCCCGTCGTTCCAGTCGTACTGGGCGGAGCCCGCGCGATGACGTCGGTCGCGATCAACACCGACGTCGGCGAGGGCTTCGGCGTGTGGGGGCCGTCCGACGAGGGAGAGCTCCTCGACCAGGTCACGGCCGCCAACGTCGCCTGCGGCTTCCACGCCGGCGACCCCGACATCCTCCGCCGCACCTGCGCGGACTGCGTCGCCCGCGGCGTGGCGATCGGCGCGCAGGTCTCCTACCGGGACCTGGCCGGTTTCGGGGTCACCGACCCGGCGGTGGCGGCGGAACGCGCCGTGTGGATGGCCGAGACGGGGACGGTGGTCTCGGTGTCGGGAGGCGTCGTGCGCATCGCCCCCGACCCGGGCCGCATCACGGCACTGTGCGTCCACAGCGACACGCCCGGCGCCGTCGCGCTGGCCGCCGCCACCCGCGAGGCCCTGACCGCCGCCGGGATCGCGACCGCCGTCCCCGGGGCGGTTTCGTGATCGACGGGAGGCTGCTGCGGGCGGGCGACCGGGGCTGGCTCATCGAGTGCGCCGGACGCCGACCCGCCGACGTCGCCGCCTCCATCTGGCGGAGCCCCTGGGCGAGCGGGCTGCGCGAGGTGGTGCCCGCCGCGACGACCGTGCTGGTGGTGGCGGACGACGCGGCGCAGATGGAACGGCTCGCCGTCCGGCTGCGCGGCGTGCTCGACCAGACCGGCGTGCACGCCGGGGCGGAGGCCGCGGGCGAGGCGCCGCGGACGATCGTCATCCCCGTCCGCTACGGCGGCGCCGACCTGGAGGCGGTCGCCGAACGCGCCGGGATCGAACCGGAGGACGTGGCGCGCCTGCACTCCGGCGGCGAGCACTCGGTGGCGTTCTTCGGCTTCGCCCCGGGGTTCGCCTACATGGACGGCCTGCCCGAACCGCTGCGCCTGCCACGGCTGCCGAGCCCGCGTCCGCGCGTCCCCGCCGGGGTCGTCGCGATCGCGGGCAACCAGACCGTCGTGTACCCGGGCGGGACGCCGGGCGGCTGGCACCAGATCGGCGTCACCGCCGAACGGCTGTGGAACGCGGACGCCCACCCGCCCAACCGCCTGTCCGTCGGCGACCGCGTCGTCTTCCAGGCGGTGACGTGATGGACGGCGGTGTGCGCGTGGCGCCGGCGACGCTCACGGTCGTCGCGGCGGGCCCGGCCACCACCGTCCAGGACCTCGGCCGGCACGGCACCGCCCACCTCGGCGTTCCCTCGGCGGGCCCCGCCGACCGGCGCAGCTTCACCCTCGCCAACCGGCTGGCCGGGAACCCGGAGAACACCCCCGCCCTGGAGACCACGTTCGGCGGGCTGGCCCTGACGCTGTCGCACCCCCGGCACGTCGCGATCACCGGGGCGCCCGTCGAGGTACGGGTGGACGGCGCGCCCGCCCGGGACGCGACCCGCCTCTACCTGCGGGCCGGGTCGGTCCTGACGCTCGGACGCCCGTCCGCCGGGTGCCGCACCTACGTGGCCGTGTCGGGCGGCTTCGAGGTCGACCGGGTGCTGGGCTCGGCGTCCCGCGACTCGCTGACCGGGCTCGGCCCCGAACCGGTGCGCGCCGGTACGGTCCTGCGCCTCGGCCCGGCGCGTCCCGTCCCGGACGTGCCGCTGGAACTGGCGTTCAGCGTCGTCCCGTCCGGCGGCGTGACGACCGTCCGGTTCCGCTGGGGGCCGCGGGACGGGCTGTTCGGCGCCGCCGACCGCCGCCGCCTGACCCGCACCGTCTGGCAGGTGTCCGCGCAGGCTGACCGCGTGGGCGTCCGCCTGACCGGCCCGCCGCTGTCCATCGGCACCGTCGACCTGCCCAGCGAGGGCACCGTGCTCGGCGCCGTCCAGGTGCCGCCGTCCGGGGAACCCATCGTGTTCCTCGCCGACCATCCGGTGACGGGCGGATACCCCGTCATCGGCGTGGTCACCGACGCCGACGTCGACCTGCTCGGCCAGGCCGTCCCCGGCGACCGGATCCGATTCGCACCCGTCCACTGAGAAGGAGAAAACCGCGTGAGCACGCAACTGCCGCCGTTCCACCTCGCCATTCCCGTCGACGACATCGACGCCGCCCGCGAGTTCTACGGAAAGGTGCTCGGATTCAGCCAGGGCCGGTCCGACACCAAGTGGATCGACTGGAACTTCATGGGCCACCAGGTGGTCACCCACCAGGTCGGCGACGGGCCCTCGGACAAGCCGCGCGACGGCATCGCCGGGACCAATCCCGTCGACGGCCACCAGGTGCCCGTCCCGCATTTCGGGCTGGTGCTGTCGATCGAGGAGTTCCACAGGCTCGCCGACCGGCTGCGCGCCGTCGACACGCAGTTCGTGATCGAGCCGTACGTCCGTTTCGAGGGCGAGCCGGGCGAGCAGTGGACGATGTTCTTCCTCGACCCCGCGGGCAACGCCCTTGAGTTCAAGGCGTTCGCCGACCTCGACCAGTTGTTCGCCACCTGAGCCATTCGGCGGAAAAGGTCACCGGCAGGAGGACGAGTCCTGCCGATGACCGTTCGAAGGGCCCCTTCCGCACGGTCCGCTCGCCACGCGGCCCGTCCACGACCAGTCCCGCCACAGGACATGTGCCTTATCCGGAGGAACCCGTGACGAGCGTACCAATCGTTACCTGAGTCAGAGCGCCGGCCGCCGGCCGGCGGCCCCGCAAGGCCGCCGTCGCGGCGGCCGCGGGCACCGCCATCGAGTACTACGAGTACCTCGCCGAGTCCGCCCCGCCCGGAAAACGCGGCCTGTACGGGGCGTTCACCGGTCGGCGTGGCCGTCGGCGGCGGGACGGCGGCGCTGGTCGCGGGCGTCACCGCCACCGCGCTGACCGACGCCCAGCTGGAGTCGTTCGGCTGGCGCGTCCCGTTCCTGCTGGCCCTGCCGCTGATCGTGGTCGCGCTGCTGGCCCGCCGCGGCCTGGAGGACTCGCACGCCTTCACCGCCTCCGCCGAGCCGCCCGCCAAGGCGCCGCTGACCGAGGTGTTCACCCGGCACCGCGACTCGGTGCTGAAGGTCACGCTGCTGGCCGTCGGCTCCAACTGCGGCTACTGGGTGGGGCTGATCTACATGAACATCTACCTCACCTCCGACCTCGGCTACGCCACGTCCTCCACCTTCTGGATCATGGGCGGGATCAGCCTGTTCGTGGCGTTCCTGATGCCGGTCGCCGGGGCGCTGTCCGACCGCTTCGGCCGCAAGAAGATGATCACGATCGTCCTGGACGGCCACCAGCAGGCCAACCTGGTGATCGTCCCGCGTTCGCTGGCCTTCGAATTCCTGCTGTACTGCACCCGCAACCCCAAGCCGTGCCCGGTCATCGCCGTCACCGACCCCGGCGACCCCGTGCTGCGTTTCGGCACGACCGAAGCGGACCTGCGCACGACCCTGCCCCGTTACCGCGTCTGGCGGAACGGCGAACTGGTCGCCGAACCCACCGACATCACCGCCTACTGGCAGGACGACGCCGTCGCCTTCCTCCTCGGCTGCAGCCACCCTTTCGAAGGGCCCCTCCGGGCAGCCGGGATCCCCGTCGCCCACACGGCCCCGCCCGTCTACATAACGAACATCGAGACGACCCCCGCGGGCCCCTTCTCCGGCCCCCCTGCTCGTCTCCATGCGCGCCGTCCCCGGCCATTTGGCGGCCACCGCCGTGGAAATAACGTCCCGCTATCCCACGGGCCACGGAACACCCGTCCACATAGGCGACCCGTCCGTCATAGGAATCGGGTCGCTGTCCACCCCGGACTTCGGCCCGCCACCCGCGACCCCCCCGGACAGCAAGCCCATGTTCTGGGCCTGCGGAGTGACACCCCAACTCGCCATCTCCAACACCCCGTACGCGATAACGCACTACCCGGGCCACATGTTCGTCTTCGACCACACGCCCTAGTCCTGGTGGCCCAAACCGTGCGTTAGTGTCGTTGCCATGGCGGACGACGGTTCTGTGCGGATCGACGTGTGGATCTGGGCGGTGCGGCTGCTCAAGACCCGCTCGATGGCCACCACCGCCTGCCGCGCCGGGCACGTCCGCCTCAACGACAAGCGCGCCAAGCCGTCGTCCCTGGTCAAGCCTGGTGACGAGGTACGCCTGCGGCACGACGGCCGGGAACGCGTCGTGGTGGTCCAGCGCGTCATCCGCCGCCGCGTCGGCGCGTCCGTCGCGCAGGAATGCCTCATCGACAACAGCCCGCCCCCGCCGCCGCGCGAACTCCTCGCGCCCATCGCCCGCCGCGAACCCGGCACCGGCCGTCCCACCAAACGCGACCGCCGCGAGCTGGAACGCCTCCGCGCCCAGATGATGGCCCCCCACGTCAACCGTCACCTCCCCCGCCCGCCCCGCCACGACTGACGCGTCGGCGGCTTCCGCGATTCCGCCACCGGCCCCGTGGGGGCGTGTGGCGTGCGGCTCAACGTCCTGGACGGCCCGGTTCCTGGCAGCCCATCGGGTGATGCTACAAATAGTAGCGATGTAGTTACTATATGTGCTGATCGTGGGGGGAGCCATGTCTGTTCTGTCCGGACGTCTCATGCGGTGCGGTCTCGCCGGGCCGCTCGTCTTCGTCGGCATCACCGTCCCGGCCCCTGCGGCCGACTCCGCCCTCGCGTCCCCGCCGTCGCCCGCCGAACGTCGAGCACCCGCCCGGTACGGCGCGCTGACCTGCACGGTCACCACCACGCCCGACGGCCCGATGACGTTCAGCCCGCCGATCCGGCTGCGGCGCCAGTACGTCAACACCCGCGCCAGGCTGGTCCTGCGCGACTGCTCCTCGGCCGACCCCCGCCGGTCCCGCATCGCCTCGGGCGTCATGACGCTGACCGGCAACGCCCTGGCCAACTGCACCGGCGTCAGCGACCTGCGCGGCCGCGCCACCGTCACCTGGTACGACGCCTACGACCGTCCGCTCGCACGGTCGAGCCTGCGCACCGGCACCCAGGGCAACCGCGCCCGCGCCGACGCCCAGCTGAACGGCCGCGTCACCTCCGGCTACCTGGCCGGCCGCACGTTCTACGGCAGCGTCCGGCCCAGGGGCCGGCTGACCCGCTGCTTCACCCGCCAGGGCATCCCTTCGATCCACGGCACCGGCCGCCTGACCATCGAGTGACCACGACCACCGGCCCACCGGCGCGCCGCGTTCGCGGGAAGAAACCCGGACGACCGCGGCACCCGGAATCCTTGCCGCGGCGCGTGGGCCCGAGCGGCGGCGTCGATGCGTCGGGCACCGGACACCGTGGTGGACGACGTCTCGACTCATGAAGGAGAGAGGTGCGGGGGCACCGGCGTTCCCTGCTTCTGCTGACACGCTTCCTCAGGTGCGGCGGCCCGTCCGCGGCGAGGCCGCACGGACCGCGGCACCGAGGAGGCGTGGCGGGTCGGCGGGGGTCACATCGTGGTGTGCACCGGCAGGCCGAAGAGCCTGGCCGCGTTCTCGTGGCACATGGCCCGCAGCTGCTCGGCGCTGGGGGACACCTCCTCCAGGGCGCGCAGGCCGTCGGCGACGACGTTCTGGAGCGGTGGGGAGTCGGTGCCGAAGAGGATGCGGTCGGAGCCGAAGACGGCCAGGGCGGCGCGCAGCGCGAGGCGGCTGGGGGTGGCCGTGTCGACCCAGATCTGGCGCAGGTAGGAGCTCGGCGGGCGGCTGATCGGCCAGCCGCCTTCGCCGCCCGGACGGCCGCCGCCCCAGTGCGGCGCGTGGTAGGCGCGGTCCAGCCGCTCCACCAGCAGGGCCAGCGCGCCGCCACCGGCCGTGGCGATCAGCCGCAGGCCGGGGTACTTCTCCAGCCAGCCGCCGAAGATGACGCAGGCGGTGCCCGTGGACACGTCGTCGAACCGGCCGATCCCCTCCAGCAGGAGCGGGTCCGTCAGCCCGGCGCCGGCGGCGGGCCAGGCCGGGGCGTGCAGCATCACGGGGACGTCGTGTTCGGCGGCCAGGGCGAAGAAGCCGTCGCAGCGCGGATCGTCCAGATACCGTCCGGCGACGCTGGTGTTGACGATGAACCCGACGAACTCCGGGTTCGCGAGCGTGCGGGCGGCGGCCGTCAGGTGCGCGTCGTCCCCGAACGGGTTGGCGTAGACCAGCGCGCGCAGGTGCCCGGGGTGGTCGGCGACGGTGCCGCCGAGCCAGTCGTGGAAGGCCTTCAGCTGGTCGACGGTCTGCGCGTAGTTGTCGACGCCCGGAATCGGCGCCATCACACCCGCGCCGACCGGGCTGCCGACGAGCGACATCCGCACGCCCAGCGCCAGCTTGTCCTCGATCATGCCTTCGACGTCGCCGAGGCTCGGCGGCATCGGAAAGCGGCGGACCATGTCCGGCGGGCTGATGTGCGCGTGGCAGTCAATGGTCATCGCATGCCTCCCGAGACGAGACGTTCCGGACGATCCCCGCGGTGCCTCCGCGGCCGGCGCGGCGGGCGCGGCGGCGGGCGACGGTCAGTGCGGCGTCTCGGTGGTGGCGCGCACCGCGAAGCGCAGCGACTCGCGTTCGGCGGTGTGCCTGATCATGGGCGCGACCATCCGCCGGTGCGCGGGGTCGCCCTCCCAGGTGAGGAAGTGCTCCTCGCTGGCCCACTCGCTGGTGATCAGCCACTCCGCCGGGTCCCGGGTGGACTGGCAGAGCTGGTCGCGCACGTGCCCCGGCACCTCGGCGACCTTCCACCGGATCTGTTCGTAGGCGCGGCGGAACGCCTCCTGCTCACCGGGTTCGACCCGCATGAAGAACAGGACGCGATAACGGGTGCCGGAATCGTCGCGGTGGCCGGAAGGAGCCAGATCGGCCTGCTCGCTCGTGCTCATATGCCCTTCTCCTTGTTGCTCGTGCGAACACCGTCAGAGAATCGGGCGACCGGCCACGGAAAATGACCGCGAGGCGCTTGACACGTCCGCTCGCGGAACCGGTCTCCCGGCGGCTCACTACCCCACTGACCTGCACCTAATCACGATCAGTCACCATCGACGGCGACGTGTCACCGGGAACGGGAACTGACCGGCGAATACCGGGCCGGAGGGGATGGTCCGCCGCCGGGTATTGCGCGTCCGGCAGGTCAAAGAATGTGGAGATCGTGGCGACTCGCGCGGTCGGTGAAAACGTTCAGCGCAATGTCCGTGCCAGTGGGCGCGCAGGCATCGGAAAAGAGACCCGCGGAAGTCGCGCGGGTCCTGTGGCGTCGGCCGTCCGAGGGGGCCGGGTCAGCCGATGGCCGGGGGAGCGGAGGCCGCCAGGGCGCGGGCCTGCGAGACCACGTGCGCCGCCCACGCGCCGGACTCCGGGCCGGGCGGCAACTGGACGGTGTGGTACAGCCCCTGGCCGGTGACCGAGATCGACACGAAACCGGTGTAACGGCGTTGCTTCATCAGCAGGAACAGCAGCCCCAGCAGGCAGAACCACACGAAGATGATGGTCAGGACGATCGCGACCGGTGGAATTCCCTCGTGCACCTGGGTGGAGTCCTGCACGGCCCAGGCCGTTCCCTGCAACGGAAAACGACCATGCGGAACGATCACATGGGTCTGGGTGACCGACATATCGCCGATGGTCAGCAGTACCTGTTCGTTGCCGGGCGGGTAATAGCCCACAGACCACCGTCCCTTGACCGGGGTGCCACCTTGAGGAGGAAGCAAGCATAGCCAGCCCGCGACGAGCGCGACCAGCGACCCGGGAAGTGGCCACGAAAATCGGATGTCCCGATTGTGGGCGACCTGTACGGTGCCGCACCATGAGCGACGAGGCACGGGAACTCCTGCGGGCCGGTGACATCCCGGGGCTGCTGCGGCACCTGCGGTTCAACGCCGACGACATGGAGCAGGCCGAGATGGCGCGGCTCATGGAGGAGGCCGCCGCCCGGTCCGGTTTCGACGACCTCAGGCAGGCGGCCGCCGCCGTCGCCGCCGATCCGGACGACCCCGGGAAGCTGTACGACTACGGGTACGCGTGCGTCGAGCGAGGGGTCTCCTACCTCGCCATTCCGGCGCTGCGCAGGGCGCTCGTCCTGGCGCCCGGGGCGCAGCCGCTGCTGAACGAACTGGTCTCCGCGCTGGAGGACGAGATCCGGCACGCCGAGGCCGTCGCCGTGCTGGACGAGAACGCCGCCACCCTGCGGCCCTGGCCCGACCGCTACCTGCTGGCGTTCAACGCGCTCATGGCCGGTGACCTCGCCCGCGCCACTGCGGAGGCCCGGCGGCTGCCCGAGCCCGAGGACCACCGGTGGCTGCCCGCCCGCGACCGGCTCGCCCGGATGCTCGACCGCGCCGACGCCGTCCGCGCCGTGAGCCCGCTCGACCGGCGCGACCTGCGCGGCTGGCACTTCGCGCTGACCGGCGGCGTGCTGGCCACCATCTCCCCGTTCGGGTTCGACGACGGCATGACGGGCCGGTACGCCTACACGGGCGACGCGTTCGGCGGTTGCCGCCGCACCCTGGACCGGCTCCGCCAGATCCTGGACGCGGCCGGGCGCCGGCCCACGGTGGTCGGCCTGCTCCCCGACCGTTCCAGCCACATCCTCGGCCTCGCGGCCGCGGGGCTCTTCGGGCTGCCCGCCGAGCCGTTCGACCCGGCCCGTCCCGACGCCCTGGTCGTGGCCTACGACCTCAACGAGTTCGACACCGGCGGGCTGTGGGAACGCGCGCCGGGCCAGGTGCTGTTCGAGCACGCGACCTGCTGGACCGACCCGCCGCAGGTCAGCGCGGACGTCAGCGGCTTCCTGCACCAGACGGTGACGCACCCGTGGGGCGAACGGCTGCACGTGGAGCCGGACGGCTCCGTGCAGCGGCTGCCGCCCGACGACCGGCCGGTGGAGGAACTGGCCGCGGAGATCGTCCACGCCGCCCCGACCTCGTACGAGGGCGAGGACGGCGCGCCCCCGGACTCCGACGAGGCGCTCGCCCACCTCGTCGCCTCCGTCCGCAACCACTGGCTGACCGGCCCCCGCCACCGCGTCCGCTCCCCCGGCCCCGTCCCCAGCTCCCGCTTCCTCTGACACACGGGATCGCCGGGCCATCTGCGGACCCAGCATGGACGCCGTCTTCCTCGGCGTGGGCGCGTGGGGGACGGCGCTGCCGGGCACGGCCTGCACCGGCGCCCGCCGGGCGGTGCTGAACGCCCTGCTGGCGGGACCGCTGCCGGGCATGCTTCCATACCTCAGCTATGGCCTTCTGCCTCTGTTCGCGGTGCCCGCGGGCGTGATGATCCTGCGCAGGCCGAGCCGTGCCGTGCTGCTCGCCCCGGCGGTCGGGCCGGTGGTCGTCCCGGTCGCGGTGCTCGCATGCGCCGCGCTGCTGGGCGTCGCGGCCCTCGGCCTCGCGGGAGTCACGCGGGGCGAGGTCGAACGCATCTGGCTGCCCTGCGCCGCATGGGTGACCGTCGCGGCGGCGCATCGCCCGCCCTGTGGAACGCTGTTCGCACAGGTGGCCACCGCCGTGGCCCTTCAGGCACTGGTGAGGTCGCCATGGTGAGTCCGGCGTCGGAGACCGGGCGGATCCTGGTCGTGGACGACCCGACGGTCGCCGATGTCGTCGCGCGGTACCTGATGCGGGACGGTCATCGGGTGGAATGCGTGGCCGACGGGGCGCGGGCGTTGCAGCGGGCCCGCGACGACCCACCCGACCTGGTCGTCCTGGATCTGATGCTGCCCGGGGTGGACGGCCTGGAGGTGTGCCGCAGGCTGCGCGCGGAATCGGCGGTGCCGATCGTCATGCTGACCGCGCTGGGCGAGGAGACCGACAGGCTCGCCGGGTTGGAGATGGGCGCCGACGACTATGTCACCAAGCCGTTCAGCCCGCGCGAGCTGGCGTTGCGGGTGCGGTCGGTGCTGCGCCGCGCCCGCGGCCTGGTCGCCCCCGCCGGTGCCGGCGGCGTGCTGCGGGACGGCGACCTGGCCGTGGACGTCGACGCCCACCAGGTCGAACGCGGCGGCGTCCGGTTGGGCCTGACCACCCGCGAGTTCGACCTGCTGGCGTTCCTGATGCGCCACCCCCGGCGCGCCTTCACCCGGCAGGAGCTGCTCGACCGGGTGTGGGGCTGGTCGTTCGGCGACTCCTCCACGGTGACCGTCCACGTCCGGCGGCTGCGGGAGAAGATCGAGGACGAACCCACCGCGCCGTCCCGCATCGTCACGGTGTGGGGTGTCGGCTACCGGTACGAACCGGCCGACTCGCCCGTCTCACGGGAGCAGCGATGATCCCTCTGGCCGACCTGTCGTGGGTGTGCTGGTACGCCGCCGTCGCCGCGCTGGGCGTCGCCGCGACCGCGCTCGCGCTGCTGCACCTGCTGCGCGGCCGGTCGATCGCCACGCAGCTCACCGTCGTCGGCGTCGCGACCGTGCTGGCCACCGTCTCCGGCATCGTCGTCATCACGTTCATGATGCTGCTGAACGACCACGACCAGTCGGTGGTGCTCGCGGTCGTCACCGCCTCCGGCGTCATCGCCATGGGCGTGTCGGTGATGCTGGGCCGCCGCCTGGTCGCGGCCAACCGCGTCATGGTCGCGGCCGTCCGCGCCGACCCCTTCCAGGCGCCCCGGGTGCGGCTGCCGGCCGAGCTGGCCGAGCTGGCGGGCGAGCTGGACGACGCCTACCGGCGGCTGGGTGAGGCGCACGCCCGTGAGCAGGCCCTGGAGTCCAGCCGCCGCGAGCTGGTCGCCTGGGTCAGCCACGACCTGCGCACTCCACTCGCCGGGCTGCGCGCCATGGCCGAGGCGCTGGAGGACGAGGTGGTGACCGACACCGGCACCGTCCGCCGCTACCACAACCGCATCCGCGTCGAAGCCGACCGGCTCTCGGAGATGGTGGACGACCTGTTCGAGCTGTCGCGCATCCACGCGGGGGCGCTGCGGCTGACGCGCCACCGGGTCGGGCTGGACGACCTGGTCGCCGAAGCGGTCGCGGGCGCGGAGGCGTTGGCGCGGGCCAAGGGCGTCCGGCTGCACGGCGACGTCCGGCACGGCCTGCCCGTCGAGGTGGACGTGGGCGAGATGCAGCGGGCGCTGCGCAACCTCGTGGTCAACGCGATCCGGCACACCCCCGGTGACGGCACCATCGAGATCACCGGTGACGTCCGTGAGGGGATGGCCTGCGTGACCGTCGCCGACGCCTGCGGCGGCATCCCCGAGGCCGACCTGCCCCGCGTGTTCGACGTGGCGTTCCGCGGGGAGACGGCCCGCACCCCCGGCGGCGGCGCCGGCCTCGGCCTGGCCATCGCGCGCGGCATCGTCGAGGCCCACGCGGGCGACATCGGAGTGAGCAACGCCGGCCCCGGCTGCCGCTTCGTCGTCCGGCTGCCCCTGACGACCTGATCCGCGCGAACTCCGCCATGCCGTCGGCGAACGGCACCTCGGTCTCGAAGCCCGGCACGGCCCCGGCCCGTGCGGGGGAGGCTAGCCGCCGTCGGGGTGGAAGACCGCCCGCACGCACCCGTTCTTTTTGTTCTTGAACATGTCGTAGCCCCGCGGGGCCTCGTCCAGAGACATCTCGTGCGTGGCCAGGTGGCGGGTGCTCAGCTCTCCGGCGGCGATGCGGTCAAGGAGCATGGGGATGTAGCGCTGCCCGTGCTGCTGCGCGCCGCGCAGGGTGAGCCCCTTGTTCATCACGGCGCCCAGCGGGAACTTGTCGACCAGCCCGCCGAACACCCCCAGGACGAACACCGAACCGCCCTTGCGGCAGGCGTGGATGGCCTCCCGCACGGCCGAGGCGCGGTCGGTCTCCAGCCGCAGCGCCTGCTTGGTCTTGTCGTACCAGTGCTGCGGGCCGGGGGAGTGCGCCTCCATGCCGACCGCCTCGATGCACACGTCGGGCCCCCGGCCGCCGGTGCGCTCCCGCAGTTCGGCGCCGACGTCGGTCGCGGTGTAGTCGACGACCTCCGATCCGATGTGCTCGCGCGTCATGGCGAGCCGTTCGGGGATCCGGTCGATCGAGATGACCTGTTCGGCGCCCAGCAGCATCGCGGCGCGGGCCGCCATCTGGCCGACCGCGCCGCAGCCCCACACGGCCACCACGTCCCCCGGGCCCACTCCGCCGAGGTCCGCGCCCATCCAGCCGGTCGGCGCCGCGTCGGAGGCGAACGTGGCGGACACGTCGTCCACCTCGTCCGGTACGGGAAAGGCCCCGTAGTCGGCGAACGGGACCCGTACGTATTCGGCGTGGGCTCCCCTGAAGCCGCCCATGGCATGGGAGTAGCCGAACACGGCTCCGGTCTCGTACCCGTAGGCCGCCTGGGCCAGGCCCGGGTTGGTGTTGCTGTTGTCGCACAACGACCACTGGTCGTTGGCGCAGTGCCAGCAGCGGCCGCAGCCGATGAACGAGCAGACCACGACCCGGTCGCCCACCTTGTGCCGTCGGACGGCCGGGCCCGTTTCGACGACCTCGCCGAGGAACTCGTGGCCGATCACGTCACCGGCGCGCATCGCGGGAATGTAGCCGCCGATCAGGTGCAGGTCCGACCCGCAGGTGGTGCTGGACCGCACCCTGACGAGCATGTCCTGGTCGTTGCGCAAGACCGGTTCGGGCACGTTCTCCACGGCCAGCTTGTTGACGCCCTCCCAGCACAGTGCTTTCACAGCCGTCCCTCCCCTCCGGCACGTCGGATCGCGACATCGAGCACCTTGCCCGCGGGCGACGGGGGATGCGTGGTCGGCGGTGCGTCCGGCAGCAGCACCTCGCCCGTCTCGACCAGCGACTTGGCGTCCCGCAGGGCGGTGCGCACGCGCAGCCGGGGATCGGTGCCCGTGAGGCGGCGGATCTTCCCGGCCGACCGGGGGTCGAGCAGCCGGGCCGCCAGCTCCGTACCGCGTCCACCGGGTGCCGGACGCGTCGTGACCTCGGCGATGTCGCGGATCCGGGCCAGCGGCTCGGGTTCGGGGCTCAGCCGCTCGGGCGCGCAGTTCACCGTGACGGCCAGCCACCGGCTCCCGGCGTCCCGCGCACGCTTTCGCCGCGCCAGCCTCCGCCATGCCATGCCCGCACCGACGACGGCCAGCCCCCCGACGGCGACGTTACCTTTCATGATTTCTCCTCTTGGGAGCGGCAGGTGGACCCGCACGCGGACCTTGCCCTCCAGGCGGTCGCACAGCCCCGCGTGCTCCTGTCCGCGAAGACGGAACCGTCTACCCGCTGACCCCTTCCCCATCGCCCCCTCACAAACATCGCGCCGCCCCCGCGCGGCCACGGCGCGCACGACCGATGCCGGGCCCGCCGAGAGCGGTGGACCCGGCATCGGCTTCACGGGTAACCGGACCTGGGGGCGCACCGGACGGTCGGCACGCCGGTGGCGGGTCATTGCCTTCCGTGCACTCGGACGCATCGGTGGCGGAAGGCGAAGGCTCGGCGAACGTCGTCACCCCATTCGCCGCATTGCGTTAGAAAATGCTTAAGTCACCGCATTCATCACCACACCGTGATAAATCGCGTCAGAGGGCGGTGGAGCGACCCTTCCCGAAACTGTCCGAGGCCGGTGTTAGCTTCCTCCGATGATGTTTGCGGCCATTGAACAGAAGCTGCGGGATCAGCCCGACGATCCCGCCTTGTGGCTGGCCTACGGGGACCGGCTTCTGGAGCGAGGCGACCCCAGAGGCACGCTGATCCGGCTCGAACAGCGCCGCGCCCGCGTCGGCCCCGCCGATCGCGATGCCGTGGAGCGCGAGATCGCCGCGCTGGTGCAGGAGCACCGGCGGAGCTGGGACGCGGAGACGCCGCCGGGAGTCACCGTCCTGGCACGCCGGTACGGATTCGCCACGAAGGTCGCCGTCGAATGGTCCGACACCGCGCCCGTGCTGATCGAGCAGGCCCTGCGGGGGACGTTCGTGACCGCGCTGCGCATCGCACCGCCCGCCCACGCCGAGGACGAACATCTCTACTGGGACGAGCACCTCGACGAGGACGGGCAGCCGGCGCCGTCCGTCGAGGTCGGCGCCCTGGCGACGCTCGACCTCGGCCGGCTCGTCGAACTCGATCTCTCCTACCTCCGCATCGGCGCGCTCGGCGCCAAGGCCCTCGCCGTTTCGACGTACTTCCGCAGCGAGGCGTCCGCCGACAACGCCCTCACGGTGTCGCCGGCGACGGGGCGGATCGAGGTGCTCGACCTGCGGTACTGCCATGTCGGTGACACCGGCCTGGCGGCCCTCGCCGCGTCCCCGAGCTTCGGCGGTGTCCGCCGCCTGCGCCTCCAACGGAACGCGCTCACCGCCGAAGGTGTGCGTTCGCTGCACCGTTTCGAGGGGCTCACCGAACTCGACCTGCGATACAACCAGATCGGCGAGGAAGGGGCGCAGGCCCTGCTCGCGGCGCCGTTCACCGGATCACTCAGACGGCTGCTGCTGTACCCCGCCGACGTCGGGGACGTCGGCGTGAAGATGCTCGCCTCCGCCCCCCGGCTTTCACCCGCGCTGCGCAGCTATTGGAGGAGTGTGTGAGCGTCGAGCTCCGCGATCGTTTCTTCGCCCTGTCGACCGGCCGGGCTCCCGACGACGAGATCGCCCGGTACCGCGCCCAGGTCGACCAGACCGACACCGAGCCCACCACGACGCTCGACGGGCTGGCGATCTGCTGGCACCCGACGGCGCGGTTCAAGGCGGTGCGCTTCGTCGACGCCGAGCGCATCGACGCCGGCGTGCGCGAGCTGTTCGCCCGGCCCAGCGAGACCGCGCCGTACCTGGCCGCCGTCTTCGTCGACCCGCGCGAGCTGTCGTTCCGGACGTTCGAGAACATCCTCCCGCTCGACCACCTGTTCGCGGACGCCGGGCTGGAGTTCGAGCTCACCCGGCGCGAGGAGTTCGCTAAGGGCGCCTACTCGTTCTCCGTGCGGCTTCCGGCCTCCGCCCGCGCCCGCCTGGAGGGCCTTGACGCGCTGAACCTCTATGTCCCGCCGCTCAACGCCGCCTCACGCGGCGGTGACCGCTTCATCTTCCACTCGGCACTGCTCGCCGAGGCGCTCACCGCGGCGGTGGCCGAGGCGATGCCGCGCTCGCTGCTCGACGGCTTTTCGCACGTCAACCCCGTGTTCCGGTGCAACCGTTTCGAGCCGGACGACGCCAACTTCCATCGCCACCGCGACACTCCCTACTACGACGCCGCGCGCGGGCACGTCTCCCGCTACACGATCCTGCTGTACCTCACCGGCGGCTCGGGCGCGCCCGTCCTCGACCTCACCGACGGCGGCGCGCTCACGGAGATCGAGCCCTTCACCTGTGTCATCTTCGACCAGCGGTACGAGCACGAGGGCGCGCCCTACCGTGACGGCCGCAAGGTCTTCCTGCGCACCGAACTCGTCTTCGCCGATCCGGACGTCGAGCACGATCCCGAGATCGCCGCGTTGTTCAGCAAGGCGTGCTACCTGACCGGCGAAAGCGTCTTCGCACCCGAACTCGCCCGCCACGCCGACGTCTACTACAACCAGGTCGCCGCGGCGCACTGGAACGGAGGCCTCGCCCCCGGCGCCGGCCGCGTCCCCTTCGTCCACAAGCGGTTCCGCGGCGTGCACTTCGTCGCCAACGGCTATGACTTCTGGTTCGCCAAGAGCGACGAGCTGTCGCTCGCCGAGTGCGCCGCGATCACGCTTCTGGACTACTTCAACTGCAGGCTGGGCGACACCGCGTTCCGCGCCCTGTGCGACTCCGAGGTGATCGAGGCGGACGACACCGCCTGGATCCCGGCGTTCCTCAAGGACAGGCGCGGTGAGTCGCCGGTGGTGCCGTTCGACAAGTCCATGCTGTTCCCCGAGCCGGAGGAGCCCGCCACCGGCGAGCTGCCCGACTGTGCCTGCGGGCTGTGCGACGGCGGCATGCTCGGCCCCCATTTCGACACCACGCGCAACGCCGACATCATCAAGCACTACACGCGCGCACAGGACGCCGCGAAGGCGGAGATCCTGCCCGCGCCCATCCTCATGCTCGGCGAGGACGTACTTCTTGATCCGGACATGTTCGTCGTCGAGGGAAACCGCATCCACGTACTCGGCAAGAAATCGCTGACGCCGGTGAACTTCGCCTCCTGCCAGGGCGGTCCCCCCTTTCCCTCGGCCGAGACCTTCATCGACACAGCCGGCACCGTCGGCGTGGCGCACTTCCTCGTCCCGCCGATCCTGTTCACCGAGTCCGCCGGCTGCTACCACCTGAAGTTCGACTTCTTCCGCAACTCCTGGATGGTGAGCCACGAGCAGTCCACCGTGTCCGTCCCGGTGATCCGCCCGTTCGACTCCGACGACATCGACTGGGACTGGGAGGACTACGACGACGAAGACGAGGATGAGGACGACGACTACGACGACGAGGACGACGACTAGAGGCGACCACCCGATCGGGGCCGTCGGCGCCCACCGGTGACCCGGACGGTGTGGCAGGGGGGGACCTCCACACACCGTCCGGCAGAAAGCGGAGCGGGGCCGTCGGCGTGCATGGGTCACCTGGACGGTGTGGCACGGGGTCGCCCTATGCCACACCGTCCGGCACCAAAACGTCGAGCCGGCGACGTCGGCGATACCGGTTCGAGGCCGTTGAGGGCTCGCCTGCCGCTGTGGCACGGACGTACGGTCACGCCCAGGTGTCTCACCCGCGGCCGGACGCGGACAGTTCCGCCATCCGGGCCAGGGCGGCTATCCAGAAGCGCTGCCGTTCCGGGGTCTGCCCCACCAGATAGGTGGCCCGCAGCTTCGGCGGCAGGTACGGCAGCAGCCGCGCCACCACATCGAGATGCCTCTCCAGTTGCGACACCTCGGCGTTGGAGAACACCTGGTGGACCAGGTCGGTGTCGTTGGTGCCCTCCTCGGCCGTCTCCGCGGCGGCCGACAGCCGGGCCTCCCAGCTCGGGCAGTCGTCGGCGAGTTCGGCCAGGCCGATCCGCGGGCGGTCGGCCAGGCGGGCCTCCAGCGCGGACAGCGGCACCGGGGCGTACTCGCCGTCGCCGAGGTAGATCAGGGCCGGCTCCAACGGCATGTCCGCCCGGTGCAGCTTGATCAGCCGCTCCAGGGTGCGCTTGGTGATCCAGTTCCGGCCCTCGTCGTCGATGTCGTTCTTCCACCACTCCAGGACCGTCTCGGCCGTCTCACCGTAGGTCGATATCAGCCACTCGTTGGCCGGGATGTCCTCCGGCTGCACCTCGTAGCTGATGGTGAACCGGCTGGCCTGCGCCACGTTGTTGCTCGCGACCAGCATCTTGCGGCCCAGGTGGTAGGGCGGGTTCTGCAACGCCACCTGCGCCCGCAGGTTCGGCAGCGGGCGTCCGGCGAGCGTCCACTCCTGAGTGATCTCCATCAGCTTGGCGAAGGTCGCCTTGTCCTTCGGCCGGTTGTACTCGTCCCAGATCAGCACCTTCGGCTCCGGGGAGAGCAGCGACCGGGCGAGCATGGCCTCCAGCGCCCCGTCCGGAGTGGGCACCGGCACGCACAGGTCCTCCACATTGGTCACCGGCAGCGAGAAGTAGACCGGTTCGCGGCCGGTCTCCTCCCGCGCGATCTGCTTGGTGATCTCGGTTTTGCCGCACCCCGGCGGCCCCTGCAGCAGGACCGCCCAGCGGTGGGTCATCGCGGCCCGGAGGATGCGGCGGACCGGGTCGGGCACGGTGGCCGGGTTGCTCGCCCCGACCGCCGCGGCGATGCCGTCGAGCACTTCCCTGGTGCGGTCCCGCCCCGGCTCGCCGTTCGTGCCCTGCTCGGTCAGCGCCAGCCGGCTGCCGTTGTGCAACGGCAGCCCCCAGACCAGCGGAAACCCGGCGCGGGCGCAGTCGAGCACGTGCTGCAGGGTGCGCGGCGAGAGCAGCTGGCGCAGATGCGGGCTGAGGGCGGCCCACAACCGGAACACCTCACGCAGATCCCAGTCGGGATACCGCTCGGCCAACGCGAGCCGCCACGCGGTGTCGTTGGCGGTCAGCCGGATGGTGACCATCCGGTCCAGAATCGCCAGGTCGGAGCGGCGCACGCCGGTCTCGGCCAGCGACTCGTTGTCGGTGAGGAACACCCCGACGCAGCCCAGCTCGCGCAGGTCGTGCTCGCCCAGCGTCCAGTCGCAGGCGATCTGCATGAGCTGCGACTGCACCGTGTTGCCGGCCTGCAGCGAGTCGTCGATGAGCAGCACGAACGGCCGGCCCGGGACGAGCTGCCGCATGATGAGCTGGCGGAGTACCAGTTCTCCGCTGCGGTCGTCGCGTACAGGGGCGTTGATCAGCAGGTCGTCCGGGGCGAGGTTGGCCGCGGGCAGGACCACCAGGACCGTGTCGGGAAACCGCTGCGGAATGTACGACACGAACGTGGACGTCTTGCCGATGCCGTGCTCGCCGAAGATCTGCCCGGTCTGGCCTGTGGCGATCATCGCGTCGATGAACTTCTCGAGCTTGGCGGTGGGGCCGTCCTGCGGCGGATCCGGGTAGGTGGCCGTGGCCCTCCACCGCCGCGGCTTCCCGCCTTGGCCGGGCCGGGCGTTCGGCGTGGTCGTTGGATCCACTCGGGACGGTTCCGCAGCGGCCACTACTGGATTCTCCTCGGTCATCGTCCGGACGTGACGCGGTGGCAGGCCATCGGGGGATCATGCCGTTCCGGCCAGTCGTCGCCGCCGTCGGTGATCAGCCATATCCATCGGTCGGGATCGGCGGGGGTGACGTGGGGCGCGTACCCGTCGGTCACCATGATGATCGCGTCGGGTTCCGCCTCGAACCGTTTGCCGTCGACCTCCAGCCGGCCCTCGGCGTAGTCGACGACGTTCTGGAAGTCGGTGCCGCCCCCGCCTGTCACCCGCTCCCCGGGGACGAACGGCCTGACCACGCCGTCGAAGCTGAGCCAGTGGCTCTCCACCCCGTCGGTCCGCCCGACCAGCGTGGTCAGCCAGTCGACCACGGAGTCGGGCATCGACCCCGACGTGTCGAACGCGATGAGCACCACCTTCGTCCGCTCCGGTCCGCGCCGGGCCAGCATCGGGTCATGGCCCAGCGCCAGCATGATCGCGCCGTGCTTCTTCGGGTAGACCAGCCGGTCGCTCTCGGCCAGCTTCGAGGCGAGCACATCGGTCAACCACCGCTGCCACCAGTCGACCCGGCGGGTCTGCGGGGTCGTGCCGCGCAGTTTGTCCAGGCCCAGACCGCCCCACAGCCGGTTCAGCCGTTCCCCGCCGTCGGCCGTGCGGTCGGCCAGATCGAGCAGCTCCTCGCGCGCCGCCGCACCACCGCGCAGCGCGGCCTGCATCACCTCGCGCAGCACCTCGTCGCCCAGCCGCTCCACGGTCTCGGCGTCCAGCGGGACATCCCCGCGACTGGCCTGGCCGGCATCCCGCTCACGGCCGCCGCTCCCGTCACCGTCCCCGCTCGCGTGTATGCAGTACGCCGGTACGGGCTCGTCGAACGCCTTCATCCGGCGCAACTCGCCGTACACGGTGAGGTCTGTGTGGATGAACTCGTCGTACGGCAGCGCGGACAGCCCTTGCCGCCGCAGGTCTTCGCGGTACGCCTGGTAGACCAGCTCTGGATCGACCCCGACCGGCTCTCGCAGCCCCTCGCCCTTTCCGTCGCCGTCGCCGTCGCCGCCGTCGCCGGACCGCGCGCGTGCCGGAATCGTGGGCAGGGTGGACCGTCCCAACCGACGCAGGGCGACGTGGTTGATGACCACCTCGGCGGCCAGCGTGAACGCCGGATCCGTGCGCAGCTCCTCATCCACGTAGAGGTGCCGGTGCATCAGATGCCGGGCCTCGTGGAACAGCACGAACTTGACGCCGTCGAAGTCCAGCTCCACGAAGAAGCAGGGGTTGTAGAGCAGGGCGCAGCTGCCGTCGCCGGTGGCCACCACCGCGGCGGTGGGGATCGCGGTCGTGGGGATGTGGTGATGGCACTTGGCGTACAACCAGGACGCCACCACGCTCTGCCCGACACCGAAGTCCAGCAGCGCGGCCTCCTTGCGCCGCCGGGCCTCCTCCACGACTTCCGGATCGGCCGGCTCCTCCGCCAGCAGCCGACGCAGGTCCGACAGACGGGGCACGGCGGCAGGGCGACGATCGCCCGGGCGGACACGCCCGGCGCCGACCGGATGGTGATCCGCCGCACCGAGGCTCCCGGCGGTGCCATGGCTCATCAGCGCCCTCTCGACCGTGGAGACCGGCTCAGGAAGCGCCCCGGCGAAGCCCGGCGGTATCCGAAGCAAGGCCCCCATGCCTCCAGATTTCCTTTAATCAGGGCGAGTGCGTCGGTCACATCGCTTCCACGCACCTGGTGCGCTTCCGCTGCGACTCACCCCGTTCCACCCGCAGGCAACATAACGAGCCGCTACGACAAATACGCCGCCGGTCGACTCCGGTACCCGCCACGACACTTCACAGCTGCGACAGGCACCCGGCGCGGTGAGGCTACTCGCGAGATCGGCGACTGCGACATCCCGGCCGCCGACCGGCTTTCCCCCAGCCGCGGCGACACACCCGCAGGGCTTCGACGCCCGGCCCCGCTGCTTCGCGGGCGGGGCCGGGGCGGGGAGGCGGTCGGCGAAGAGCCCAGGGCGCCAGCCACCCGTTCGACCACCATCGGGCTGACCTGGTGCCGTCTGGCGCAGGTGCCGCCCCCGGCCTCACCGAAGTCGACCTGCCGCGGCCCTGACCACCGGTCGATACGACCATCGGAACCATCAAGGCGCGGCGACTCCCGAAGCCGCCGCCAGCGTCGCGTTGACGTGCGGGCCAGGTAGCGGGCGAACAAGGCGATCCGGCCAGTGACAGCACCGCCAGTACGCCCCGCTCGTCGCACGGAAGGAAGGGACGCATGCGTGTCGGGCTGGCCCTGGGCTACGGCGGAGAGGGGGTGGCCTTCGCCGTGCCGTTCGCCGCCGTCTCCTTCACCTTGCAGGGCGCGTGCGCGGGCATCGGCGCCACCCGGGTCTCCATGTACACCGCCCTGCTGGTCAACGCCGTCAACCTCCCGCTCGGCCTGCTGCTGATCTTCGGTGCGGACCTCGGCGTCGCCGGCGCCGCGGCCGCCACCCTGACCGCCACCGCCACCGGCACCGCCTACCTGCTCTGGTACGGCCGCTCCAGGCTCCCGCGCCCACCGGACGGCCCCACCCAGACCGTTCAGATCACCCGGGGACTGTGGCGGATCAGCTGGCCCGAGATGATCGCGATGGGCATCGGCTACCTCAACGAGGCCCTGCTGGCCGGATTCGCCGCCCGCATGAGCACCCACGACCTGGCCGCCTACCGCATCGTCGACAACCTCGTCCTGGTGCTGTTCACCGTCCTGACCAGCGCCTCGACCGCCATCACCATCCTGGCCGGCCAAGCGCTCGGCGCCGGCCGCCGCGACCGCGCCGAGGACTGGCGACGCGCCGGGCTACGCCTGCCGGCCGTCCTGCTCCTGGCGCCTTCCGCCGCCGTGCTGCTCACCGGCCGGCCGTTGATCTCCCTGATCACCACCGACGCCACGGTCGCCGACCACGCCTGGTCGGCCACACCCCTGGCCCCGCTCAGCATGGCACCGCTGCTGGCCGCCCTGGCCTACGGCGCCGCGCTGCGCGCCGCCGGAGACACCCGCTCCGTCATGATCGCGTCCGTGACCGGCGACTACGCCGCGCTCATCCCACTCGCCTGGATGCTCGGTGTCCACCTCGACCTCGGTCTGCCCGGCCTCTACCTCGCCTGGACGGCGTTCGGCACGCTCTACTCCGCGCTGTTGCACCGCCGCCACCGCCAGACTCTGCGCACCCAGCACCAAGCCCCCACCAAGCCACAGCGTGCCTGTGGTGGCTCGGACAAAGCCGAGTGGGCCTTCACCCTGATGCGCGACCGCGCACGGACACGTCACACCGCATCCGGAAGGCCCGGCCCGGCGGTGCTCCCAGCGCAACTGGCCCGCATGGACAGCTGACAACCACCCAGGCACCTTGACTACCCGGCATCGCGTCTAGCGGTGGGGTGGGAGGCTGCGGATCTGGATGGTTGCGGGGAGGTGGTCCGTTTCCAGGGCGCTGCGAAGTCGGGCCACTGCGTGCTGGATGCGAAGACGGGCGTCCGTCAGGTCCGTGTCGGTGCGGAGGGTGACGACGAGAGTGAGCTGGGGGGTGGTGGGAGCGCCGGTGAGTGTGGCGTGGGCCCGGTGGATTTGAGGGCTGCTGGTCAGGTCATCTTCGAGTGCGTGGGTGGCGGCTTGGGCGGGCAGGTGGGTGGCGCCGTGGCGGGGGTCGGGCTCCAGGCTCACGTGGCGCACGGTCTGGGTGCGGGTTTGGGCGGCCAACCAGCCCAGCGCCAGTAGTGCGATCACCGCGGCGGCGACCGCCAGAGCGGGCCAGAACCACCAGTGGTCGGCGGCGACGCGGCGGGTCGGTTCACCGAGGACGAGCCCGTGGCCTTCTCCGAGCAGGCGGGGGCTGAGATCCAGGGCGCGGGCGAGCGCGGTTCCGCCGACCGCGGTCAATATGAGGCCGAGCAGGGCCAGGCCGAGGCGGTTGGTGCGGCCGGTGCGGCGGGTCATCAGCCTTCCTCCGTCCCTCTCCGGCCGTGTCAGTCTTCCCGGCGGCGGACGGTGGCGCGGACGCGCAGGGGCCGCAGCGGCGCCAGTTCCTGCAGCCGGGCGGTGACGGCGTCGGTCATCTGGGCGGCGAGCCCGCTGGGGTCGCGCAGCGGGCTGGTGGCGCGGACGCGGATCCGGCGGCGGCCCACCCGTATACGAGCGCGGGCCACGCCGTCGATGCCGGTGGCAGCGGCGGTCAGCTGGCGCCGAAGCGCGGTGCGGGTGATGCCGATCACCGTCTGCCGGTCGGGGGAGTCCAGAGCGATCACGCGGGGACGGCCTGGCTTCACCGCGAGGACGATCGCCGTGACCCCGAGAACGCACAGGATGACGGCCGCGGTGACGGCGAGAGGATCGTCGAAGCGGGTGTCGCGGCCGAGGCGGGCAAGCCACCCCACCGGCAGCACGTTCGCCTGCCGGTCCAGCAGCGCCGCGACCACCTCGATGAAGGTCAGGACGGCGGCGGCGCCCAGCAGGACGGCGGCCACGGTCGCGGGCAGGACCCGGCGGCGCCGGAACGCGCGTGCCGACGCCCGCAGCTGTTCTCGCTGCCCCGCTCGGTCTGCCGCGGGCGGCGGCGGTGACCCCGTGGAATGAGGCCCCGAACCCGTGATGGTTGCATCTGGGGTGCTCACAGCACTCGCCTCGGCTGCTGTTCAGGGCCGGGAAGGCTGGCGATGTCGATGTCGACCTGGCGGACATCAAGACCGGTCAGCTCACCGACACGGGTGGTCACGTGCTCGCGTACTCGGCGGGTCACCTGCCGGATCGGCGCCGGGTAGGGCACCGACAGGGTCACCTTCACGATGGCCAGGTGCCCGTCGACGTGTGCGGTGACCCGCGCGGCGGTGTGGGCGGTGTCGCGTCCCAGCGGTATGCCGAGCAGACGTGGTGCGGCACCGCTCACCTGGGCCGTCTCGGTGACCGCGCGGGCGGCTATCCGTTCCAGAACCCGGTCGGCGATCTGGGTCTGGCCCCGGCTCTCCGGCGGCCCCAGGACCGATGGCGCCGCGGACGACACCGCGACCGTGCCGGCGCCCGGCTCCGCACGGCCACCGCCCGGTGCCGTCGCGGCCCCGTCGGCGCTGCTGCCGGTGCCGGCATGAGGGTTCATTGGCGCCTCCGGGCGCCGAGCAGATCGCCGAGGTGCAGCTCCCCGGTCAGTGCCCGGCCGGCCAGGAACCCGATCGCGCCGAGGACGAGAACGATCAGGAACGCGGTGAAGCCGCCGAATGCCCCGGCGAACCCCAGCGCGGTCCCGAACGCCAGCCCGATCGCCGGCCACCACCGCATCTCATCCATCTCGCTCACCTATCCGCCTGTGTGAGAACGCCTGTGTCAGAGCACGCGCCGGTTCGACCGGCGCCGGCGGCGCCACCACCGCGCGACCTGCCACAGCCCGCCACGGCTGCGGAACACGCCGACCTGGACCTGGTGACCGGGCGGGGACATCGGAGGCGCGATCCGGGCCCTCCAGTGGGCCAGACCCGCAATGAACACCTCCACATCCCCGCCCAGGTCGGGGTGATGGGCACGGACCCACGCGCGGTACGCCGACCGCAGATGCTCATCCCGCTCATTCCACTCATTGCGCACCGACGCGATCACTTTCCGCAGTGCCCCCACCCGAACCGCCACCGGCTGCGGTGTCGGGGGCGTGGTCGTCGTCGATCTGGATGTCGTCGATGTGCACGTCCAGCCGCAACCCGGGTACCAGTGACGCAACCGCAGCCCGCACCTGCGCGGCGACCTCGGACAACGGCGGTCCGTACCGGGCGATCACGGCGATCTGCACGTCGGTGTCGCGGATCGCCACCCCAGCCACTATGCGTCCCGGCAGGTACGTGGCCACTGGCCCGGCCGCCAAGGCGGCCACCGCCGGGCAACCGGCGACCGCGCCGGCGATCCGGTCCGCGAGGAGCCCCACCCGATCCGCATCCCGGCTGCTGAGAGGAGGGCTCATTGAACGCGCGGCTCCTGGGTCGGCTCGGCCTCATCACCGGGCAGATGGATGTCACCGACGATGATGTTCACCTCGGTGACCTCCAAGCCGCACATCTTCTCCACCGCGGCGACCACGTTGCGGCGGACACCCGCGGCCAGATCGGGGATGGAAACCCCGTACTCGGCGATCAGGTCCAGGTCGACCGCGGCCTGCCGTTCGCCCACCTCCACCACGACGCCCTGGGTGACGCCCGGGCCGCTGATTCCAGGCAGGCGCTCACGCATCGTGCCGAACGCCCGGGCCATCCCGGCACCCATGGCGTGCACTCCGGGCACATCACGGGCGGCCATCCCCACGATCTTGGCCACCACCGTGTCCGCTATGGATGTCTTGCCGTGCTCGGTCACCAACTCCGCCCCGCGCGTCGTCGCCGGCCGGGACGTCGGCGGGGTGGCGCCGGACTCCTCGGCCGCGCCCGCTGCATCGGGCCGCGCAGCCGCGACCTTCTCGATCATCTAACACTCACCCCCGTGCTTCCTCTCGACTTCTGGTCGTACCTGCCATCTCGTGCCTTACTGCCAATAGCAGGCACCGGTATTGCCAAAAGTGGACATTACGGCCGGGCAATCTCCACCTGGCCCGTCCACGAAAACCCGCGGTGGCCCACTCTCAGGTGGTCGTTCGGGTCGCGCATCCCGTCCCACTGGCCGAGCAGGACGTCGTGCCCGATCTCCACTTCTCAGCCGAGGCACGCGACGGCACGACTCCGGCGACCGGCGCGATCACAAGCGTGGCCGCCGACGGCAGGGGGCCGTGCAGGCCGAGGAAGGTCCCTGCCCCCTGCCGGCGTACGCAGCGGGGGGGCCGGCCGATACGCAGAACTGGCCGCCGTCACCGAACTCCTCCACGCCACCACACGTGGTGACCACCTCGCACTCGCAAAACCCCTACGCCAGCGCTCCAGCCGTCTGCTGGCACGGCCCATCCCGTTCCGTGTCGCCCCTAACCCTCAAAAGCGATGCGTCTGGAACGGCAGCCGCCCCAGCCGTTGGGCTACGAAGCACGCCACGTACCCGGCGAACAGGTGGTACAGCAGCGGGGAGAGCTCCTCGCGGACCTGCCCGTGCACGGGCAGCACGGCGTGGGCGTGGGCGTGGGCGGCAGCGGCGGTGTCGCCACGGCTGGTGACGGCGATGACCCGGCGACCCAGCTCGTGTGCCCGCGCGATGACTTCGGTGGCCTTGTCATGCGAGCGTCCGGGCGGGGCGATGACGAACAGGGGCATGTCATCGGGGTAGGCGAGCCGTTCGACGTGGCCCCACTCCTCCAGGTCCTGTCCGACGGCGAAGACGCCTGATCCCTCCACCATCTTGGCGGCGGCGAACAGCGCGGTGCCGTAGGAGGGGCCGCTTCCCAGCATCTCCATCACCGGGGCGTCGGCGACCAGGTCCGCCACCCGTCGGCACTCTTGTTTGATCGCCTTGGCGGTGGCGTCCACCTGGTCGGCGAGTACGACCAGTTCCTCGCGCAGAGCGTCGGCCTCCCGGGCCGCATTGCGCGTGATCTCCGGACGAGACGCCCGGCCCACCTGCAGCGCGATCAGCAGCAGGCCCAGCAAACTCGCCTGGTAGGTCCGGATTCCCGGGGACGGCTCGGTGTCGGGCAGGTCGACCAGCAGCGTGTGGTCGGCCACCCGCGTCAGCGGGCTGCCGGGCGTCCCGGTCACCGCCACCGTCAGCGCGCCGTACCGGCGAGCGGCACGCACGGCTTCGACGACACGCTCCGTCCCGCCCGAAGCGGAGATCGCGATCACCAGTACCCGTCCCGGCGCGGCCGGCCGCATCCACTCGGCCCCGTAATGCGCGAACCGCATGGCGCTCAACGGCTCGCAGGCGACCCCGCCGATCGACTCGAAGGCCATCTCGGTGGCACAGGCGGCATGGTAGGAATCCCCGTCCCCGGTCAGATACACCCGTTCGACCTGAGCCCACCCCGCCGGGTCCAGCAGGGTGCGGGCCCGCTCGTCGAACCGGCCGGTCGCCGCGCGTATGTCCCCCGCCAGGGCGTCGACCTGCCGGACCATCACCTCCGCATCCACCCGCACACCTCCCGAATCGGGGCCTTCGTTCCAGGGCTGGCGCTTCAGGACTCCAGGGAACGGACGATGTCCACGTACTCCTTGACCCGCTCGACGTCGATCCGGCCGCCCCAGCCGCCGACCTCCAGACAGGTGCCCACGAACGCCCCGTCGGCGGCCGCCAGCAGGCGCGCGGCGTTGTCGTGGTTGGTGTAACCGGCCAGGATGACCGGCAGGCCCGGTGCCGCCCTGCGGACCGAGGCGACCATCTTCAGGGTGGTGTCCTCGTCGGGGTGGCCGAGCGCCACCGCGTCCGCCCCCGCCTGCATGGCCGCGCGCGCGACCTCGCCGGTGGGTTTGGGTTCGCCGAACCACTTGAAGTGCATCGAGTCCACGTCGGCGATGATTTTGATCTGCTGGGCGTTGATCTTCCGCCGGTACTCCGCCACCGCCAGCGGGTCGGCCTGCACCAGACCGTGCGTGGTCAACGTCGCGCCCACCAGGGCGCCGGCGCGGATGTAGCCGCCGCCCGCCACCTTCGCCACCGCCAGCGACGCCTTCAGTGCGTTGCGCATCAGCTGCACCCCGACCTGGAAGTCCGGCCGCGTGGCGGCCACGATGGCCGAGGTGATCAGCCCGATCGCCGTCGTCCGCGCAGGGTCGGAGTCCTCACCGGCGCTGTAGACGCGGTCCACCGTCTGCACCAGGCACCCGTCCGCCCCGCCCTCGTCCAAGGCCCGCGCCGACTCCACCGCCACATCGAGGATCTCCGGAAGGCTGCCCTCCTCGTACAGCGGCGTTCCGGGCAGCGGCCGCAGATGAACCATCCCCAGCACGACCTTCCGGCTGCCGAGCGTGTCAAAAGCGCGCATCGATCACCCTTCACCGTCGGCGGCCCATCATGATCAACGACCAGTCGGATGGGGAGCGGCATGGGCATCGTAGGTTCGCCCACGGCGCCCGACGCAAGCTCTCACCAGACCGGATCCGGCCTCAAAACCCGCCGAAGCCGTCCCCAGGGATCTTCGTCGGCGCCATCACCGAAGGACTTGGCCCGTCAGGCCGTCGAGCATTGTGACCGCAGCCCGGCCCGCTACCGTGCCGCCGTCGACGCCCTCGCCGATGACAGCGGCCCCACCTCATCGCCGGATGGATCGCCAAGGCCCAAACCCGGCGAGCCGCCGTCGAGGCGCAACCACGCCACGCTCTGAAGAAGGCCCACATACCCCGGGACGACATCGCCGCTCTCATCGACCACGCCCAAGGCGGAGGCGGTGAGGGATCGGGCGGTGGGCTGGCCTGTGTTGTCGTTCTGCCAGATCGCCGCGGTGTGCGCCAGGATGCGAACGCTCACACGGACGATGACGCCAGTGGGGGCGCGGCCGCCGTGGCGTTCCAGGTCGAGCTGCCCATTGAAGGTCTGGTTGATCGATTGGATGGTCGGCCGCAACGGTTTGAACAGTTCGGTGCCGGCCCGTGCGGGTTCGCCCCTGCGGGCCTTGCGGAGCAGCCGCAGACCACTGTCGGTGAGGGCGTGCTCGAACGCGCGGCTAGTGCAGGACGACGCGGCCTGCCTGCAGCGCTTCGACGTGCTCCGCGCCTGTTTGATGCTCAGGCCGGTGTCCCTGCGTGCCTGGACCACCGCTTCTGTGCTCTTGCCGTCGGCGATCAGGCGCAGCACCTGCGGTGTGGGCGGCGTGATGACGGTCTGCCGATCCGCCAGGCCGGCTCGCGCCGAGCCAGCGCCGGACCTTCATTTCCCCCCACAGGAACCGGCCGCGCCAGGTGCGTAGTCTGTGGGATCGCCGTCCTCGTCGACGAACTCCTCGGGAAACTCCGTCACGATGGTGCACTCAGGCGGCTCCGGCCCCAGTCCCAGGTGCCAGCGCAGCTCGTTCACTTCGGCCGCTGAGGTCGTCGGGAAGATCGGCGTTGATGAGCAGTTCATACGCGTCGGCCATGCCGCACATCCTCACACGGCCGTTTTGGAGAAGCATCACGCCGAGCGCCGATTGGCTCGTATGCAATTGGTGCGCCGCACGTGACAGGCGAGGGCCCGCGACGGCCCGGGCAGCGCCCTGGCGCGCGAGCAGACCCTTTCCAAGGGTGGGCGGACAACTCGCGCCGAAGCGTGCCGCAGGTAATCAACGGACTGCCCCGCCCGTGTGCGGAGAAAAAATTCGCGACCTGCGGCTATGAGAAAGAATCGCATGACCGGGTGCGCCAAGCCAAAAGGGATGGCTCAGCGCGCCCGGTCTTTCGGTCGGCCTCGCTTTGCGAGGTGATTGACCGTGTTGGATCAGCGGGCGCCATCCGGGCCGGGAGGAAGGGCGATGCACTCTCCGGTGATGGGGTGCTCAAGCTGGCCGGGAGGGCACTTGGCGGCGGTCTACGCCAGGGGCAAGTGCGAATCTGGCGGCGGCGGGGGTGAATGGCCTTCCGCAGGGGCCACGGTCGGCGGCGGCGGGGGCATGGTCTCGTCAGCGGAGGCTGCGGAAGCCGACAGCCCCAGGATCCCGAGGCCGAGAACGCCGCTCATTGTCGAGACGAGCAGAAATCTTTTCATCCAGATTCCCTTCAGAAATACGGGGGCATCTCATTGCCCTCCGTTATCTGCTCCGCCATACGGCACCGTATGGCAACTTTCGGTTATGCTAGTTGATCTAGGATCTGGAGGCAAGAGTCCTGGCCGGAAAGTTCTCGCTCTGGGCACCGGCCCCGTTCGGCAACCCCAACGGCGTGATGGCGGGGACGCGATGTGCGTCGAGTCTGTGGTCGATGCGAGGCACGCTTCCGGCTGGGCGCTGCGCCGGCGGCGGTCCCGCTCCCCCGGGCCGCTGACGGCCGACTGGTGCTGGCCGTCGTCACCACTGCGCGCTACCACCGCGACGGACGCCTCATTGACTCCGCCCCCGCGCGTCATCCGAGACGCTCGTGCGGCCGGTTTCCGCTAGACCCAGCACGTCATCGCGGTCCGCGTCCCAGTAGAGGGGAACACGCTCGTCGTGCAGGCCGATCCCGGCAGTATCGCCGAGATCCGCGATGTGCGCTCCAGAGCCCTGCCCCCGGCTGCCCGAGTCCACGCCGACGTAGTGTCCGAGGGGCGTGCGGGCCGGAAACCCCAAACGCCATCACCGTGACCGAGACGCTTGCGTTCGCACCCGCCGCCTGACCACCACCGCGCGTCCGCCGACATCGTCTACGTCGCCTGACGATCAGGCGGGGATCGCGTTCACCAGGCCACCGTCGATCACCAGGTCCTGCCCGTTGATGTAGGACGACTCGGGGGAGGCGAGGAAGGCCACCGCTGCGGCGACCTCCTCGGCTCGGCCGAACCGCCCGGTCGCCACTCGACTCGTGACGGCCGCCGCCTCCGTATCGCTCAACGCCGCGGCCGGGTACATCGGCGTGTCGATGTACCCGGGGCTGATGGAGTTGACGCGGACACCGCGCGGTGCGAGTTCCGCCGCCAGTGTGCGGGCCAGGTTGTGCGCGGCGGCCTTGGCGGCCGAGTACAACGTGAGGGTGCCGTTGCCGCGGTGCAGGGTCCAGGAGGCGTTGATGACGATGCAGCCGCCCGCGGCCAGCAGCGGCAGCGCCTTCTGGATCGTGAAGAACACGCCCTTGAAGTTCACGTCCACGGTGTGGTCGAAATCGGTCTCGGTGATGTCGGCGAAAGGCACGAAGGTACCCACCCCGGCATTGGCGAAGACGACGTCCAGCCTGTCGTGCCGGGTCCTGATCGTGTCCATCAGGGCGTCGATCTCGTTCAGGTCGGCCGCGTTCGCCGCCACACCGAGGGCACGCGGGCCCAGCGCGGCGACGGCCTGGTCCACTCGCCGCCGGGTGCGGCCGGTGACGACCACGTGGGCGCCTTCGGCGATGAGGCGGTGCGCGGTGGCCTGCCGCTCGTACCACCGGTGATCAGTGCGGTCCTGCCGGTGAAGCGGGTCATGTGAGTTCTCCGTGAAGCCGGTCGGCGGTGGCCGCCAGCCAGTCGGCACGGGCGTTGCCGAGCAGGTGGTCGCCATGGGGGATGAGCAGGTACTCCCCGCGCGGTGCAAGGCGGGCCAGCGGTTCGCCGTTGGTCACGCCGGGGATGACGTCCTGGCCGCCGTCCACCACCAGCAGCGGGCAGGCGATCTGCGGAGCGAGGGCGGACAGGTCCACCTGGCGGGCGAAGCGGCGGGCCGCCTCCTGTCCGCCGGCACGCTGGACGAGAAGCTCCTGTACGGGGGGTGGCAGGGCGTCCCATTCCAGCCGGAAGGGGCCGCTGACGGTGGCGGCGGCCGCGACGCGCGTGTCGTGGGCAGCGCTCTCCGCGACGTAGTAGCCGCCGAGGCTGAGCCCGACGAGCCCCACGCTTCCGGCCCCCAGCGCGTCGATGACCTGGCCGATGACATGGTGGTAGTCGGCCCGGACGACTGAGGTGGCCGCGAGCACGCCCTGCCCGGGACCGTCCATGGCGAACACCGCCAGGCCCCGGCGTAGAAGGGCCGCGGACATGTCGTGGAACTCCTCCTTACCGGAGTCCAGCCCGGGCACCACGATGACGGTGGCCGCCGCGTCGGCCGCGCCGCGCAGCCAGCCGGCGAAACCCGGCCCCTCGATCCGGCGCGCATCCGGCTCCAGCAGTTCCAGCGCGCGGCCCATGGCGGCGTCCGCCTGGGCCGCGGCGGCCGCCTGCTCACGGTTCGGCCCCAGCGTGGCGAAGTGGAACCAGCGCGCCGCGACTCGGTGGTGCTCGCCCGCCGAGAGCGCGGTGGCCGCCTGCTCGGCGCGGGCCGAGTGCTCGCCCGCGGCACGCATGAAGGCTTGGCCCCATAGGTCCAGGTCGGTCAGTTCGCCGGTGACCCGTTGGTACTCGTGCGGGTCCAGTCCGGCTCCGGTGGCACGTGAGAAGTTGGCGGCGGCGAAGTCGGCGGCGCTCACCGTGACGCTCCGACCGTGAGGACGGCCTTGCCGCGGATGCGGCGTTCCCGCAGGTCGACCAGGATCTCCGCAGTCCGGCTCCAGTCGGCGGTACATCCGATCTCCGGGTGCAGCCGCCCATCGGCCACCAGGCGCACCAGGCAGGCCAGGTCGGGACCGTACGGGGCGCCCAGGTAGTGGAAATGCCGGATCGTGGCGTTCTGCGGACCGGCGACGAAGTCGAAGAAGTCCAGCCGCACCGGAGTACGGCTGGCCTGGCCGAACCAGACCAGTATGCCGTGCGCGGCCAGCCTGGCCAGCGCTGCCGGCAGGGCGGTGCCGCCGGTGGACTCCAGCACCACGTCGAACGGGCCATGCGCGTCGGTGACGTCATGCACGACCGCCACCGCCCCGAGCTCCCGAAGGCGGGCGCCCCGCATCGGCGTGGCGCTCACCGCGGTCACCTCGGCCCCCGCCGCCGCTGCCAGCTCGGTCACGTAGTGCCCCACCCCGCCCGACGCGCCGGTCAACAGCACCCGCCTGCCGGTCAGGGCGCCGACCGTGCGGAGCAACCGCAGCGCGGTGATCCCGGCCAGCGGCAGAGCGGCCGCCTGGACGGTGGTGATCTCGTCGGGCAGGACGGCGAGGGAGTGAGCGGGCACGGCCACGTACTCCGCCCAGCCGCCCATCGGCGGATGGCCCACCACCCGGGTGCCGGCCGGCGGCCCCGATCCGTCGGCGGCGGCCTGCACCACCAGGCCGGCGACGTCCTTGCCGGGCCGCAGGCCGGGATCCGGATCTTCCAGCAGGAACGTTTCTCCTCGGTTCGGCGCGAACGCCTCGACCCTGACCAGCGCCTCGTCCGGGGCGGGTGAGGGCTGGGAGTCCCGGGCGAACTCCACCGGACGCGCAGGATCTCCCGTGGGGATCAGTCTTCGCATGCGGTTAGAGAACCGGCATCCGGGCCGTGCGCTCCAACAACGTACGCGACAGGCCGACAACCATCGGTTGTCACCTAAGGTGACGGGCGTGGATCTCGACCTGGCACAGGTGCGCGCGTTCGTGCTGGCCGCCGAGGAACTGCACTTCGGCCATGCGGCCGAGGAACTGTCGATCTCCCAGCAGGCGCTGTCCAAACGCATCGCCCGCCTGGAGTCCGCGCTCGGCAGACGCCTGTTCGAACGCGGCGGCCAGGGAGTGCGGCTCACCGATGCCGGGCGGCGGTTCCTCGGTCCGGCCCGGCAGGCGCTGGCCGCCGCGGACCGGGCCGTCGCCGCGGTGCTGGACGTGCACCGCCCCCTGCGGATCGACGTGTGGGGTCACCTGTACGCACCCATGCGCACGCTGGTGCAGGTGGCGGCCCACGAGCCACGGCTGCAGATCGGACACGGCCGCGACCTGCCCTCGGTGGTCACCGCACTGCTGCACGGCGACATCGACGCCGCCTTCGGCCGCGTCCACCCGCCACTGCCCAGGGGGCTGACGCATCGCCTGGTACGGCTGGAACCCGTGGACGTCGTCCTCAACACGAATCATCCACTGGCACACGCGCCGGCGATCCGACCCGAGCAGCTACAGGACAGCGTGCTGTGGACCCCGGGACCGCTCCACCGGCTGGACTTCCTGCACCGCTTCACCGAACGCTTCGGCATCCGCGACCACATCGAGGACCCGAACCTGGGATTGGAGCACTGCCTGACCGACCTGGCGGCCGACCCCCGCCGTTTCTGCCTGCTACCGGCGGACGTGCCCCTGCCGCCCCACCCGGCGGTCCGTCCGGTTCCGCTGGTGGACCCGACACCCCTGTACGCCTGGTCGCTGCTTTGGCGAGGCAACGGCGACCATCCGCTGCTGGCAGCCCTGATGAACGCCTTCGACACGGAAGCGCAGCGCAACCGCTGGCTGGAATACGACCCCACCCGCGACTGGCTCCCCGGCCATCACCCCACCGACACGGCCGCACCAGCCCACCCATGACCAGGGCACGTCCACGGGAGGCGCCAAGCGGCCACGGCCCGGCCCGTCAGCCCGCACCACAACCCCGTCCCGGGCGAGAGCGCCGCAGCCGTACCTGTCCCTTCACATACGAAGAAGCAGGACAGGGCGCACCTGTCCTGCTTCTTCACGGTGTGTCCGAGGGGGGACTTGAACCCCCATGCCCCGTAAAGGGCACTAGCACCTCAAGCTAGCGCGTCTGCCTATTCCGCCACCCGGACATGCGCGCGGCGCGTCGCCGCAGCGCGTTCACGATACCAAAGGTCCCGACTCGCGGCGAAGTCGATCGCGCGGCACCATGGTCGGGTACGGGACCCCAGGTGTGAAGGTGATCATTGTGGCTGTTCAGCCGACCGCGGAGGACGAGGTCGTCCGGCTCTGCCAGGAGCTGATCCGGATCGACACGAGCAATCCCGGGGACCACTCGGGGCCCGGGGAGCGGGTGGCGGCGGAGTACGTCGCGGAGAAGCTGGCCGAGGTGGGGTTGGAGCCGCGGCTGCTGGAGTCGCATCCGAAGCGGGCCAGTGTCGTCGTGCGGGTCGAGGGGGAGGAGCCCGGGCGGGAGGCGCTGTTGCTGCACGGGCATCTTGACGTCGTGCCCGCGCAGAAGGACGACTGGACGCGCGACCCGTTCGGCGGGGAGATCGCGGACGGGTGCGTGTGGGGCCGCGGCGCCGTCGACATGAAGGACATGGACGCGATGATCCTCGCGGTCGTCCGGCAGCGGCTCAGGGAGGGGCGCCGGCCGAAGCGGGATCTGGTGCTGGCGTTCACCGCCGACGAGGAGGCGGGCGGGACGTGGGGCGCCCAGTGGCTGGTCAAGGAGCATCCCGAGCTGTTCGAGGGGTGCACCGAGGCGATCGGGGAGGTCGGCGGGTTCAGCCTGACCGTGCCGGGGGAACGGCGGATGTACCTGATCGAGACGGCCGAGAAGGGCATCGCCTGGATGCGGCTGACCGCCAAGGGGACGGCCGGGCACGGGTCGATGGTGCATCCCGACAACGCCGTCACGGCGCTGGCGGCCGCGGTCGGGCGGCTGGGGTCGCACGAGTTCCCGATCCGGCTGACCGACACCGTGCGGGCGTTCCTGGAGCGCGCGTGCCTGGCGTACGGGGTGGAGTTCGACCCGGAGCGGCCGGAGCGGAGCCTGGAGAAGATCGGCCCGCTGGCCCGGATGATCGGGGCGACGCTGCGCAACACGCTGAACCCGACGCGGCTGGACGCCGGTTACAAGACGAATGTGATTCCGCAGAAGGCGACGGCCGAGGTCGACGGTCGTTTCCTGCCCGGGTACGAGGACGAGTTCTTCGCGACCGTGGACGAATTGCTCGGACCGGACGTCGAGCGCGACTTCGTGTACCACGACTGGGCGCTGGAGACCGCCTACGAGGGCGCCCTGGTGACGGCCATGGAGAACGCCCTGACCTCGCAGGACCCCGGTGCGCTGCCCGTCCCGTACTGCCTGAGCGGCGGCACGGACGCCAAGGCGTTCGCCCGGCTGGGCATGCGCTGCTTCGGATTCGCGCCGCTGCGCCTTCCCCCGGATCTGGACTTTTCCGGAATGTTCCACGGCGTGGACGAAAGGGTTCCGGTGGACGGGCTGCGCTTCGGCGTGCGCGTCCTTGACCATTTCCTTGATCACGCCTGAGATTTCTTGGAAAGGTGCTCCGAATTCCGGCGTGAGCGCGCTGCGTGGTGCTAGTGTCACTGCCCGTGAGCTGACGTGCTCTTGACCCCGGTCTGAGGAGGACCAGTGACGTACGACCCGGTGTGGCAGCGGACGGTCGCCGTCCGGCTGCGCCGTGTCGTCCTCAGCCGGGGGATGCGCCGTCTGCTCGTCGTGACGGGGCTGATGGTCGCCGGGTGGCTGCTCGGCGGCCTGGCCTCGCACGCGGCGCACGCCGACACCACCCCGGTGCTGTCCGGCGGTGAGGCGCCGCGGCTGCGCGGCGTCGTCCGCGACGTGGCCGCGGCGGTCTCCGAGCACGCCGGGAAGGCCGGGGACGCGGTCGCCAAACCCCGGCCGCCGGTCGCCGACGAGCCGCCCGTCAGGATCCTGCCGGTCGGTGACACGACGTCCCCGGCCAGGCCCGGCAAGGCGATCGGTGAGACGTCCCGTCCGCTGCCGGAGCCGGCGGGGGCGGGCCGCGCGGAGACGACCGCGCATCCGGCCGCGCCGAAAGTGAAGTGGCAGGCGAGCGTCGTGCGCGGCATGAGAGTCGTGCCGCAGGGCGGCGCGGTGCGGCCGGGCGCCGAGATCCGGCGCTCCACGGTTCCCGTCGAGCCGGCGCCGTCGGCTCCCGTCCACGACCACGAGGTCGGGACGCTGTCCGGCACCGCCGGGCCCGTACTGCCCGGCGGCGGGGCACCCGGCGGTCACCTCGGCCGCTGGTCCTGGCCCGCGCCGCCGTCGGACTGGGCGC
This sequence comes from Actinomadura sp. NPDC047616, assembly GCF_040642915.1. NCBI lineage: Bacteria > Bacillati > Actinomycetota > Actinomycetes > Streptosporangiales > Thermomonosporaceae > Actinomadura > Actinomadura sp. NPDC047616. The sequence goes on along the minus strand of NZ_JBEYTB010000015.1, from coordinate 95,878 downwards.
CGTTGCGCGCGCCCCGCTCGATCCCCGTTGCCGTCCGCACGGCCGTGGACGAGCCGTTCTTCTCACCTGACTGATCATTCTCAGGCTCCGGTCCGCGTCCGGCCGTCTCGTGCCCCCGTGAGGCAACGAGGCCCGGGCTGGACGGACGGGCCGGAAACGTGCCCCCCCGGTTCATGACGCGGTGCGCGCACAGGAGCGCGGTGCCCGCGGCCGGTAGGCGGAGGCACGTCATCCCCATCGAGATCCGACACGACGCCGGTGTCCGCGCACACGAAGGTGACGGACGTCGTCCGGCGGGCCATTCCCGGGAGGCCACGACGCCGGACGGACGTCACGCGCGACCGGTGCGGCCTCAGCGGCGCCCCAAGGAAGGCGCCCGCGGATCTCGACCCATCCATCAACCCCATGAGTCATCTCCCCGAACGGAGCATCATGCGAACGCTGTCCAAAGGCACCGCCGCCCGGGCCGTGCTGCTCACCGCGGGCTTCGTCGCGCTCGGCGCGGGGCCCGTGCTCCCCAGCGGCGCCCTCGCCGACACCACCAGCGGCGCGTCCAGCGTCCTCGGCGGCAACCAGATCAACGCGCCCGTCTCCGCGCCGATCGACGTCAGCGGCAACGCCGCCGCCGTCGCGGGCACCTCGGCCGCCTCGTCCAAGGGGGGCGCGCGCGTCGGCAACGGCACCGGCTCCGGCCAGGCGACGTCCGGCAGGGCCAGCGTCGGCGGCGGCAACCAGGTCAACGCCCCGATCTCCGCGCCGGTCAACGTCTGCGGCAACGCCGTGGCGATCGTCGGGACCGCGCAGGCGTCCTGCAAGGGCGGTTCCACCGCCGCGGGCGGCAACTCCGGCTCCCGTCAGAACACCTCCGGCAGGTCCAGCGTCCTCGGCGGCAACCAGGTCAACGCGCCCGTCTCGGCGCCGGTCAACGTCTGCGGCAACGCGGTGGCGGTCCTGGGCGTGGCCCAGGCGAGCTGCGAGGGCGGCGCCAAGGCGGCCAACGGGGGCGGCGGCGCCGGGCAGAACACCTCCGGCGTGGGCGGCGTCGGGGCCGGCAACCAGGTCAACGCCCCGATCAGCGTCCCCGTCGACGTCTGCGGCAACGCGGTCGGCAACGCGCTGGCCGGCTGCAAGGGCGGCGCGTCCGTCCGCGACGGCGGTTCCGGGTACGGCGGGCAGGGCACGTCCGGTGCGGCGGCGGTGCTGTCGGGCAACCAGGCCAACGCGCCCGTGGCCGCCCCGGTGAGCGTCTGCGGCAACGCCACGGCGATCGTCGGGCACACCGGCGCGTTCTGCGACGGCGGTGCGCACACGCGCCACGGCGGCGGCGCCGGGCAGAACACCTCCGGTGCGGGCGGCGTCGGCGCCGGAAACCAGGCCAACGCGCCGGTCAACATCCCGGCCAACGTGTGCGGCAACGCCACCGCGCTCGTGGGGGTCGCGGCCGCCGCCTGCGACGGCACCGCCGCCGTCACCGGCCCGCACGGCTCGGGCGGGAACACCTCCGGGCACGGCTCCGCCGGGGGCGGCAACCAGGTCAACACGCCCGCGGAGGTCCCCGCCCAGGTGTGCGGCAACGCGACCGCCGTCCTCGGTCACCCCGAGCCGGTCTGCCAGGACGACCCGTACGGGTACGGCTACGGCCCCCGTGGCGTCGACCGCCTGCCCGTCTCGGCGCCCGGAAACCTCCTGGACGTGCCGCCCGTCGCCGACGGGAAGAAGGTGCTGACCGGCGCCCCCGTCCACACCCTGCCGGCCCCGGCCGACACCGCCCTCCACGCGGTCAACGGCTCGGCGGTTCCGGCGGGCCCGTCCACCCTGCCCCCGATCTCTCTCCTCACGCCGGGGTACGGGACGGCCGGGTACGGGGCCACGTCGGCGCTGCCGGTGGACGCGCCCAAGCTGCCCGTCGGCAGGCTCCTGGCCGCGCAGCCGTCGAACGCGCGGGTCGCGCCGGGCGGAGGCGTCCCGGCGCCGGTGTCGCTCGGGCCGGACTCCCTGCCCGTGGTCAGCAAGGTCCCCGGCCGGCTGCCCGTCGACCCGAAGCGCGCGCCGATCATTCACCACCACGGCCCGTCCGGCGTGAAGAAGCCGTCGAAGGCGGCGCGCCTCGCCGCCCAGCCGGGGCTCCCCCTGGTGGGCTCCCTGGTGCCGGGCCAGAACCTGCCGCGGGTGAACTCCGCGTCCCTGCCCGCCACGTCGGTGGCGCCCGCGGAGTCCCGGCTGCAGCCGCGCGCTGACAAGCCCGCCGGACCGCAGCTCTCCGGAGTGGGCGCCGTCAAGCTGCCCAAGCCGCCGGCGACGGGGAAGATCGACGCCCCCAAGGTGAACGGCGTGACCCACAAGGTCGGCCGCGAGGCGACGGGCGCCAAGAACGCGGTGCTGCAGACCGCGGCGATCAAGCCGATGTCCGCCGAGACGTCCCTGTCCGACGGCTCCGCCAAGGGCTGGCCCTGGGCGGTCGGTGCGGCGGCCGCGCTCACGGCGATGTCCGGCGCGCTGTCGCTGACCCGCCGCTTCCGCACGCACCGCGGCTGACCAGGCCACCGAGCCGACCGGGCCGGGCCGACCGCCGTCCACCCCCATGGACCTGGCGGACCACCCGGCCCGGTCGCCCGCGCGGCGGGTGTGGGCTTGGTGGTGGGGGAAGTGTGGCTGAACGGCTAGGTGGGGGTGGTTTTGGAGGGCCGAAAGGTCAAGGGGGCGTCAAAAGAGTAGAGCCCTGATCATGCGGCGGGGGTGTCGCCGCAGGGGGGTGTGGACGCTTTGCCCGTCTCGGAGGCGCGGTCCAGGGCGGGCAAAGCTCTGTTCGGGGGCGCGTGGGACGGCGCTTGGCCGGATGTGGTTACCCGACGTTAGGGTGCTCGCACGTCGTGCTACCCTCCGGCGGGACAGGGGGCAGGGACGTCAGAACGTACGGGTCTGACGGATGATCTTCCGACGTAGTTGGATTCGGCGGCTTCCGTCGGGGTAGAGGCGCAAACGGTCGAGTTCCCAGCCGCCGTACTCCGCGTGCTCGGTCATGATCTGCCGGGCGACGTCACGTGTGGTGCCGCGCGGCAGCTGCAGAACGAGGTAGGTGTACTCCACCATTGCCACCATTATGACCCGGTGAACGGCGGGAGAACAGCCGTCGGCGCGGACCGCCGCGAAGGGCGTGTGTCCCGGCTCCCGCCGCGACGTGTCATCCTGTCGGAGGTTTGCCACGGCGGGGACCCACGGGCATGAACCTCGGGTCGTGCGACGTTGTAGGTACCCGGGTTAACGAGACCAGACAGCGAGGTTGGAGCGACTGTGCCAGCCAAGAACGGCACTGCGAAGCGTGGTCAGGGCGGGGGGAACGGTACCCGTCTGGTGATCGTCGAGTCGCCGGCGAAGGCGAAGACGATCGCCGGGTACCTGGGCCGTGGCTACGTCGTGGAGTCCAGTATCGGCCACATCCGGGACCTTCCCGGGAGCGCCTCCGAGGTGCCGCCGGAGTACAAGGACAAGCCGTGGGCCAAGCTCGGCGTGGACGTCGAGGGCGACTTCCGACCGCTGTACGTGGTCAACTCCGACAAGAAGCAGCAGGTCGCCAAGCTCAAGAAGCTCCTGAAGGAGGCCGACGAGCTCTTCCTCGCCACCGACGAGGACCGCGAGGGCGAGGCCATCGCCTGGCACCTGCAGGAGGTGCTCAAGCCCAAGGTGCCGGTGCACCGGATGGTCTTCAACGAGATCACCGCGGACGCCATCCGCCGCGCCGCCGCCAACCCGCGCAGCCTCGACCTGCGGCTGGTGGACGCGCAGGAGACCCGGCGCATCCTGGACCGGCTGTACGGCTACGAGGTCAGCCCGGTGCTGTGGGTGAAGGTCAAGCAGGGCCTGTCGGCCGGGCGGGTGCAGTCCGTGGCGACCCGGCTGGTGGTCGAGCGGGAGCGCGAGCGCATCGCGTTCGTCCCGGCCCACTACTGGGACATCACCGGCGAGTTCGACACCGGCAAGGACGACGAGCCGCGCAGATTCAAGGCCGGGATCGTCTCGGTGGACGGCAGGCGGGTGGCGCAGGGCCGTGACTTCGCCGCCGACGGCACCCTGAAGACCCGGGACGTGCTGCACCTGGACGAGGAGGCGGCGCGCGGCCTGGCCGAGCGGCTGGCGGGCCGTCCCTACGAGGTCAAGTCGGTCGAGCAGAAGCCGTACACGCGCAAGCCGTACCCGCCGTTCCGCACCACCACGCTGCAGCAGGAGGCCAGCCGCAAGCTGGGCTTCTCCGCCAAGTACACGATGTCGGTGGCGCAGAAGCTGTACGAGAACGGCTACATCACCTACATGCGGACCGACTCGATCACGCTGTCGGAGACCGCGATCACGGCGGCGCGGCGGCAGGCGGCCACGCTGTTCGGCAACCAGTACGTGCCCGACAAGCCGCGCGTCTACAGCAGCAAGGTCAAGAACGCGCAGGAGGCGCACGAGGCGATCCGGCCGGCGGGGGACGCGTTCCGCACCCCGGGCGAGACCGGCCTGACCGGCGACCAGTTCCGGCTGTACGAGCTGATCTGGAAGCGCACGATCGCGTCCCAGATGAAGGACGCGCAGGGCCAGTCGGTGTCGGTGCGGGTCACGGGCGTGTCCACGGCGGGCGAGACCGCCGAGTTCGGCGCGACCGGCAAGACGATCACGTTCCACGGGTTCCTGAAGGCGTACGTGGAGAGCGCCGACGACCCGACCACCGACCGCGACGACCAGGAGCGGCGGCTGCCGGCGCTGGAGCGGGGCGACGCGCTGTCGGCGCGTTCGGTCACCGCCGAGGGGCACTCGACGCGTCCGCCCGCCCGCTACACCGAGGCCAGCCTGGTCAAGGAGCTGGAGGAGCGGGAGATCGGGCGGCCGTCCACCTACGCCTCGATCCTCGGGACGATCCTGGACCGCGGCTACGTGTTCAAGAAGGGCACGGCGCTGGTGCCGTCGTTCCTGGCGTTCGCCGTGGTCAACCTGCTGGAGCGGCACTTCGGCAACCTGGTCGACTACGACTTCACCGCGCACATGGAGGACGGTCTCGACGAGATCGCCCGCGGTGAGGCCGAGCGGGTGCGCTGGCTGAGCCGCTTCTACAAGGGCGAGAACGGCGACGAGGGCCTCAAGGCGCTGGTGGAGCACATCGGCGACATCGACGCCAAGGGCATCAGCTCGTTCCCGATCAAGGGCAGCGACATCGTGGTGCGGGTCGGCCGGTACGGGCCGTACCTGGACCGCGACGGCGAGCGCGTCAACATCCCCGAGGACGTGGCGCCCGACGAGCTGACCGCCGAGAAGGCCGAGGAGCTGTTCGCCCAGCCCAGCAGCGACCGCGAGCTGGGGGTGGACCCGGAGACGGGGCACACGATCGTCGCCAAGAGCGGGCGGTACGGGCCGTACGTCACCGAGATCCTGCCGGAGGAGCCGGCCCCGGCCGAGGGCGAGAAGAAGAAGCGCACCAAGAAGTCCGACGCGCCCAAGCCGCGCACCGCGTCGCTGTTCCGGTCGATGAGCCTGGACTCGGTCACGCTGGAGGACGCGCTGCGGCTGCTGTCGCTGCCGCGCGTGGTGGGCGAGCTGGACGGTGAGACGGTCACCGCGCAGAACGGCCGGTACGGCCCGTACCTGCGCAAGGGCTCCGAGAGCCGGTCGCTCGGCTCGGAGGACGAGCTGTTCACCGTGACGCTGGAGCAGGCCAAGGAGCTGTTCGCCCAGCCCAAGCAGCGCGGCAGGGGCCGGGCCGCGGCGTCCGCCGAGCCGCTGCGCGAGCTGGGTGAGGACCCGGGCAGCGGCAAGAAGGTCGTGGTGAAGAAGGGCCGGTACGGCCCGTACGTCACCGACGGCGAGACCAACGCGAGCCTGCGGCAGGGCGACGACCCGCAGTCGATCACGATCCAGCGGGCGGCGGAGCTGCTGGCCGAGCGCCGCGAGAAGGTCGCGGCGTCCGGCGGGGCGAAGAAGAAGGCGGGCGGCGCCAAGAAGCCGGCGAAGACGACGACCAGGCGCCGCGCGTCCGCCAAGTCCGGCTCCTGAGCGTGGCGGGGCGGGCGCGCCCCGTGGTGTCCGCCGGCGTTCGGGGGAACGGTGCGGAAAGCGCCTTCGAATCGCTGCCGGGAGGTTCCCCCAACGTGATAGCGGCGCCGATACGCTGACCAACATGACCAGAACGGGCGCCCTTCCGCCGCATGCCGCCGAGCCCACCGGTGCGTGGTCGAGCAAGCCGTTCCGCCGGTTGTGGCTCGCCTTGTCGCTGTCCGGCCTCGGCCTGTGGCTGAGCGTTCCGGCGCTCGCCGCGTCGGCCGCCGCGCTGGCCGACGGCGGGCCCGCCGCCCGGGCCCGGCTGGCCGGGGCGGTCCTCGTCGTGATGGCGCTGCCCGCGGTGTTCCTCGCGCCGCTGGCGGGGACGGTCGCGGCGCGGCTGGACGCGCGGGTGCTGCTCACGGCGGCGGACGTGCTGCGGTTCGCGCTGGTGCTGTCGGTGCCGCTGGTCGGGGCCACGCCGTGGACGCTGGTCGCGGCGTTCCTGGTGGCGGTGCTGGCGCTGCCGTGGACGGCGGTGCCGGACGCGGCCGTCCCCGCGCTGGTCGACGACGAGCGGCAGGGGCAGGCGCGCCGGGCCGTGCTGCGCGCCGCCTACGGGTCGGCGCCGGTCGCGGCCGTGCTGTACGCGGTGCTGGCGCTGATCGCGCGCGCCGCCGACCTGGCCGACCTTCCGCTGTACGCGACCGCCGTGGTGTTCCTGGGCGCGGCGGCGTCCGTCGCCCTGCTGCGCGACCTGCGCGGGGGCGGGACGCCGGGCACCGCGCAGTGGCCGCCGCTGCTGCTGTTCCGCGGCGTCCCCGCGCCGCGCGGGCTGTTCCTGGCGGCCGCGGCTGCCGTGCTGACGGCCGCCGCGATCGTGGCCGTCGCCGTCGGGCACGCCCGCGAGATGGGCGGCGGCGACGCCGGGTTCGGCTCGGTCCTCATCGGCCTGACGGTCGGGCTGGCCGTCGGGATCTTCCTGGGGCCGCGCGTGCTGGGCCCGTTCAGCCGCAGCCGGCTGCTGGGCCTGGCGGTGGTGGCCGCCGCGCTGCTGCTGATCGTGGTGGCGCTGGTGCGGGACCTGGTGGTCGTGGTGTTCGTGACGTCGTTCATGAGCGTCGCCGCCGGGGTGGCGTGGTCCACCGCCACCGGCCTGGCCGAGGCGGCGGCGGACGCGTCGGCCGCCGCGCTGGCCCGGCTGCGGGCCGTGGCGCTGGTCACCGGGCTGGTGGCGGTCGCGGTGATCCCGCCGCTGGCCGGGGCGCTGGGCGACAACGCGATCGGGTCGTACGAGCTGGCCGGGACGGGCGCGGCCCTGCTGATCGCCGCCGTTCCCGCCCTGCTGGCCGGGCTGCTGGCCTACCGGCGGCTGGACGACCGGCGCGGCGTCCCGCTGCTGCCGGACCTGCTGGCCGCCCTGCGCGGCGAGGTCTACACGCCGCCGAGCCAGGTCGCCGAGCAGGCGGCCGTCCCGCGCGACCGCGGCGTGTTCGTCGCCTTCGAGGGCGGCGAGGGCGCGGGCAAGACCACCCAGGCCCGGCTGGCGGCGATCTGGCTGCGCGACCACGGCTACGACGTGGTCACCACGCACGAGCCGGGCGCCACCAAGATCGGCATGCGGCTGCGGGCGATGCTGCTGGACAAGCAGAACACCGGGCTGTCGGCGCGGGCCGAGGCGCTGCTGTACGCGGCCGACCGCGCCGACCACGTCGCCAACGTGATCCGGCCGGCGCTGGAGCGCGGCGCGATCGTGGTCAGCGACCGGTACGTCGACTCGTCCCTGGCCTACCAGGGGTACGGGCGCCGCCAGCCGGTGAACGAGATCGCCGGGGTCAACGCGTGGGCGACCGAGGGGCTGGTGCCGGACCTGACCGTCCTGCTGGAGGTGCCGCCGGACACGGGCCTGGGGCGGCTGGCGTCCCCGGCCGACCGCATGGAGTCCGAGCCGCGCGAGTTCCACGAGCGGGTGCGCGAGGGGTTCCGCGCGCTGGCCGACGCCGACCCCGACCGCTACCTGGTGGTGGACGCGAGCCTGCCGCAGAGCGAGATCAGCCGCATGGTGCAGGACCGCATCCGGGAGATCCTCCCCGACCCCGTTCCGGCGGGCACCGAGGACATCACCAGCACCTTCCCGGCGATCACCGACGTCTGACCTTCCGCGGGGCCGTAGCCTTGTCGGGCGAGGAGCAGGCGCCGCCGAGAGGGCGCCCCGGAGGCGAGCGGGGGAGCAGGGCGTGAGCGTGTGGGATGACCTGGTGGGGCAGGATCCGGTCGTCGCGCAGCTGCGGTCCGCCGTCGAGGCCACGATGGCGGGGCAGGCGGCGGGGGACGCGGGCGGCGGCGCGGGCAAGATGGCGCACGCCTGGCTGTTCACCGGGCCGCCGGGGTCGGGTCGTTCCGCCGCGGCGCGGGCGTTCGCCGCGGCTCTGCAGTGTTCGGAGACGCCGCGCGGCTGCGGGCACTGCGCGTCCTGCCACCAGGTGCTGCAGGGCACGCACGCCGACGTGGAGGTGGTGCGTCCGTCCGGGCTGTCGTACGGCGTGCGCGAGACGCGTGAGCTGGTGCTGCGCGCCTCGTCCTCGCCCAGCGGCGGACGCTGGCAGATCGTGCTGTTCGAGGACGCCGACCGGGCCACCGAGGCGGCCGCCAACGCCCTGCTGAAGGCGATCGAGGAGCCGCCGCCGCGGACGGTGTGGCTGCTGTGCTCGCCGTCCCCCGAGGACCTGGTGATGACGATCCGGTCGCGGTGCCGTCTGGTCACCCTGCGCACCCCGCCGGTCGCGGCCGTCGCCGACGTGCTGGTGCGGCGGGACGGCATCGACCCGGCGACGGCCGAGGCGGCGGCGCGGGCGGCCCAGGGGCACATCGAGCGGGCCCGGCGCCTGGCCACCGACGAGCAGGCCCGGCGGCGCCGGGAGCAGGTGCTGGCCGTGCCGCGCCGGCTGACGTCGGTGGCGCCCGCGGTGACGGCGGCCGAGGCGCTGGTCAAGGCGGCCGAGGAGGAGGCGAAGGCCACCACCGAGGAGCTGAACGAGAGCGAGACGGCGGCGCTGCGGCAGGCGCTGGGCGAGAGCGCCAAGGGGCGCATGCCGCGCGGCACCGCGGGGGCGCTCAAGGAGCTGGAGGACCGGCAGAAGTCCCGCGCCACCCGGGTCAAGCGCGACGCCCTCGACCGGGCGCTGCTGGACCTGGCGTACTACTACCGCGACGTGCTGGTCCTGCAGCTGGGCGCGGGCAGCGAGCTGGTCAACGCCGACATCGCCGCGGAGCTGCGCACGGCCGCGGCGGCGGGCACGCCCGAGGACACCGTCCGCCGCCTGGACGCGATCATGGAGTGCCGGGAGCGGCTGGACGCCAACGTCAACCCGCTGCTGGCCGTCGAGGCGCTCACCCTGGCCCTGCGTACCGGCTCCGGCTGACCGCCGTCCCCGGACGCGCCCGCGAGGGTGACCGATGGGGATTTCGGACATCAACGGGATAACAAGACATGTCCCGTTTCGTTACATATCCGTACCGGACTCTCAACAGCCGCACACGTAGCTTCTCCTGGCCATCTACTACCTACCGGGGCCAAGCACCCCATTCGCCAGGAGGTTGCCTTGCGGCGCGTCGTGATCACCGCCGCCTGTGCCGTCGTCACATCGACGGCACTCGCGCTGCCAGCGTCGGCGGTACCGGCCCAACCCGAGACCCAGGGGAATGCGTCGGAGTACGTCGTCCTCTACAAGGAGGGGGTCTCCCTCAGCAAGGCCCGCGCCGCCGTGGAGGCGGCCGGAGGCGCGATCGTCAGTGAGAACGCCGACGTCGGCGTGGCCACCGTCCGCACCACCAACGCCGGCTTCGCCGCCGCGGCCGCCCGGCAGGGCGCCCTGGACGGCACCGCCTCCAACCGCGTGATCGGCCACGCCCCGAAGGTGGGGAAGGTCACCAAGCAGTTCTCCGTGGAGAAGGAGGGCCGCGGCCAGACCACCGGCACGACCACCGTCAAGCCCAGTAAGAAGGGCGAGCCGCTGGCGGACCTGCAGTGGGACATGAAGCAGATCCGCGCCACGGCCGACGGCTCGTACAAGACCGAGCCGGGTGACCGGGGCGTGCTCGTCGGCGTCATCGACACCGGCATCGACGGGAGCCACCCCGACATCCGGGCGAACTTCAACCGGGCGCTCAGCCGCAACTTCACCGTCGACATCCCCACCGACGCCAACGGCGAGGAGGTCGACGGGCCGTGTGAGGACGAGCCGGACAAGTCCTGCAACGACCCGGCCGACGTGGACGAGAACGAGCACGGCACGCACGTGGCGTCCACCATCGCCTCGCCGCGCAACGGCCTGGGCATGGCGGGTGTCGCGCCGAACGTGCAGCTGGTCAACCTGCGCGCGGGCCAGGACTCGGGCTACTTCTTCCTGCAGCCGACGGTCGACGCGCTGACCTACGCGGGCAAGCACGGCATCGACGTGGTCAACATGAGCTACTACATCGACCCGTGGCTGTTCAACTGCGCGTCCAACCCGGCCGACTCGCCCGAGGACCAGGCCGAGCAGCGCACGATCATCAAGGCGGCCAACCGGGCGCTGAACTTCGCGCACAGGCACGGCGTCACGCTGGTCGCCGCCGCGGGCAACGAGGCGATCGACTACACCAAGACCAATGTCGACGCCACCAGCCCGGACTTTGCGTCCGAGCCCGGCGAGCAGCCCTACGAGCGGACGATCCCGGCGAGCTGCCTGTCGCTGCCGGGCGAGGGCGACCACGTCATCCCCGTCTCCTCGACCGGGATCAGCAAGCGCAAGGCGTACTACTCCAGCTACGGCGACGGCTACATCCAGGTGGCCGCGCCGGGCGGCGACAAGTACGACACCGCGGACGGCAAGCTCGACGACAAGGTGGGCATCTGGGCCGCCTACCCCGAGTCCATCGCCCGGGCGCGCGGTGAGCTCAACGCCGACGGCACGCCCAACACCCCGCGGGTTATCCGTGACTGCAAGGGCGGCACCTGCGCCTACTACCAGTCGATCCAGGGCACCTCGATGGCCTCGCCGCACGCGGCCGGCGTCGCGGCGCTGATCGTCAGCAAGTACGGCAAGCGGGACCGCGCCCACGGCGGCCTGACCATGGCGCCGGACGCCGTGCGGTCCGTCCTGACGGGCACCGCGACCAAGACCGCCTGCCCGGCGGGCGGGTCGTACACCTACACCCGGTACGTGAAGCAGGCCGACGGCTCGTTCCAGAAGGTCGTCGCCACGCACACGTGCGAGGGCACCAAGAGCCGCAACGGCTTCTACGGGTACGGCATCGTCGACGCCCAGAGCGCCGTCACGCGCTGACCCCGCCGATGTGAAGCGGCCCCCGGCGGGAAGTCCGCCGGGGGCCGCAGTGCTAGGCGCAGTGGGCCAGCCAGGGGCTGCTGTCGACGTGGCGTTTGGCGCCCTGGTAGTAGATGTCCCCGGCCGCGTGGACGCATCGTCCCGCCGCCTGCACCGTCACGGGCCCGGCGTAGGAGGCGTAGACGCCGTCCTCGGCCTTCGGAGACCCGGCGACGGGGGTGCACGTGCTGCCGCGCCGTTCACGGCACGCGGCGAGCCAGACGGCCGTGCGCAGCCGCACACCGCGGGTCGGGCCGAGGTGGTTCATGCGCGCGCAGTTGGTCTTGTTGGCGGCGTTCCAGTACAGCACCAGCTCGCCGATCGTGGTGTTGGCGTGGCGCAGCGGCCACCGGTGGACGAGGCGGCCGGTACAGCTCGCGGCGATCCGGGCGGCGGCCGGTGCCGCCACGGCGTGGGCGCGGCCGGCGGTCGCGGTCGTCGCGGTGGACGCGCCGGACGGCTGGGCGAGGCCCAGGCCCAGCGTCGCGACGATCGTCAGGCCGAGCGTCATCTTGGTCTTCTGCATGGTTACCTCCCGTGACAGACCCTGCCCGTCACTATGAGTCTCTGTCCAGCTACAAAGAGTAAGGTCTGCGAGGCGGCGGCACCGGGCTGCCGGGGCGAGCGCGTGGAATGGGAGGCCGGGACGGTCGGGCAGGATGGGGGCATGTCCTACCGCGTCACGTTCGTCTGCACGGGGAACATCTGCCGCTCGCCCATGGCCGAGTGGGTGTTCCGGCACCACGTCGAGGAGGAGGGGCTCGACGTCGAGGTCGACAGCTCGGGCACCGGCCCGTGGCATGCGGGCGACGACGCCGACCCCCGCACGGTGCGCGCGCTGCGGCGGGCCGGGTACCGGTCGGCGCACATCGCCCGGCAGTTCGAGCCCGAGTGGTTCGAGCAGTACGACCTGATCCTCGCGCTGGACCAGGGACACCTGCGGGACCTGCGGGCCATGGCCCCCGACGACGCGGCCCGCGGGCGGATCCGGTTGCTGCGCGAGTTCGATCCCGACGCCGGGGACGACCTGGACGTGCCCGACCCCTACTACGGCGGGCACGACGACTTCGAGCACGTGCTGAAGCTCGTCGAGGCCGCGATGCCCGGGCTGCTGGACCACGTGCGCGCCGAGACGTCCCTCGCCCGGGAGGCGTGACCGTGGCGGCACGCCCCGAGCACGTCGCCGGCCTGCTCGGCACGCGCGTCGAGCGCGTCACCGACCTCGGCGGCAGCCACTCGTGGACGCTGCACCGGGCGTCGCTGGCCGACGGCCGCGAGGTGTTCGTCAAGGCCGCGGCCGCCGACGGCGGGTTCTTCGCGGCCGAGGCGGCGGGGCTGCGCTGGCTGGCCGAGGCGGGCCCGCACGCGCCCGTGCCGGAGGTGCTGGCCGCCGACGAGCACACGCTCGTCCTGCCGTGGCTGCCGGCCGAGCCGCCCACGCCGCGGGCCGCCGAACGTTTCGGACGCGACCTGGCCGCCCTGCACACCGCGTCCGCGCCGGAGGCGTACGGGGCGCCCTGGGACGGCTACATCGCCGACCTGCCGCTGGACAACACCCTCGACGGCGGCGGCTGGCCGCGCTGGTACGCCGGGCGGCGCCTGGCGCCGTTCCTGCGCCGGGCCCGGCCGCATCTGTCGGCGTCCGACGTGCGGCTCGTGGAGCGGGTCATCGACCGCGTCGAGGAACTGGCCGGGCCGCCGGAGCCGCCGAGCCGCATCCACGGCGACCTGTGGTCCGGCAACGTGCTGTGGACGGGCGGCCGCGCCATGCTGATCGACCCGGCCGCGCACGGCGGCCACCGCGAGACCGACCTGGCCATGCTCGCGCTGTTCGGCGCTCCGCACCTGGAGCGCGTCCTGGCGTCCTACGACGAGGCGGCGCCGCTCGCCGACGGCTGGCGCCGGCGGATCCCACTGCACCAGCTGCACCCGCTGCTCGTCCACGTCGCCCTGTTCGGCGCCTCCTACCGGGCACGGACGATCGAAGCCGCCACCGCCGCGTTGGCCGCGGCGTCCTGACCAGCACGGCGGGTCGTGCCTCCGACGCGGGTGATCACTGTGCGCGGTGGAAAGGCTTACGCTGCTGGGCGGTGCGGGGCTGCCGCGGCGAGACGCGGGGAGGCGTGTCCCGGCGGAACGTGCTTGGCGGCATGGCCGACATGCCGGACTCGTTAGCGTCCGCCGACTAACTCCGCAATCATGGCATTCCGTGTGTGGCAGATGAGATAGAAACGACGGGTCCGTTAACCCAAGGGAACGCGGAGAGGTGGCTGGGCTTCCCCGATGGACGGCAAGCACAAGCAGGCGGGCGCCGGACCCCGGGTGCGCGGCGTCTGGCGGAGCATGGTGCCGGTCGGTGTCGCCACGACGATCGCCCTCGGAATCGCGGGCTTCGTCGACCTGGTGCACGCACACCAGAGCTCGGACGACGACCAGCACGCCGCCAAACCGGCGGCCGAGCGCCAGCGCACCGAGCCGCGTCGCTTCGTGGGGGTGCAGCGCGACGGCGCCGCCCTGGTGGTGCGGGACGTGCGCACCGGCGGCGCGGTCGGGGTGCCCGTGGCGGCGCCGGCCGGACGGCGGTTCCAGCGGGTCGCGTCGAGCGGCGACGGCAAGTACGTCGTCGCGTCGTACGCCTCCCGCAGGGTCACCTTCCAGCGGCTCGACCTGGACAAGGAAGGCCGTCCCGAGCGGCTCGCGGACATCCCGCGCGCGGCCGTGCCCGGGGTGTCGGCCGCGTGGTCGGAGATGGCGGTGCACCCGGAGGGCGACCGCATCGCCTACGTCACCTACCGGGGTATGACGCCCCAGGTGCAGGTCGTGTCCACCAAGACGGGGCAGCGCAAGATGTGGCGGACGGCGTCACCCGCGCGCGTCGCCAGCCTGTCGTGGGCGGGCGACACCCTGAACTTCCTGTGGACCCCGGTGCGCGCGGGCGCCACGAAGACCTCCACGCAGATGCGCGCGTTGGACACCCGGGGCCAAGCCGGGGACCTGCGCGCCAGCACTCCCGTGCTGAAGCTGCCCGCCGGTACGGGGGCCGCGCTGAGCAGCCGCGACGGCCGCACGGTCGTGGCGGGCCTCGCCGCCCGCGGGCAGTTGTCGCTGCAGACGTACACGGTGCAGACCAGGCAGCCCGGCAAGGTGCTGTGGAAGCAGAGCGCGACGTCCCGCCTCCTGCGGATCGTCCGCGACCACACCGGCAAGCACCTGCTGGCCTTCGGCGCCGACGGACGGCTCTACGCCGACGGCGCACGGCCCTTGCAGGCGGCCGACCTCATCGACGTCGCCTGGTGACGCGGTCGCCCGGTCACGTGGTCGGCACGTGACGCGGTCGGCACGGTGACCGCACGGTAGTCCCGCCAACCCGTCCATACCGGTGGAAGTCCGGACCACGTAGGGTTGGTGCCACGGAACCGGGCGAACGGAGCACAGACCGTGGGCATGGTGATGGCCGTCAGCTTCACCCGTTACGGACGGCTCTATTACCTCGACCCCGGCCCGCACTCCCCCAAGGTCGGCGACAAGGTGCTCGTCCCGACCGACGCGGGCCCGGAGGTCGCCGAGTGCGTGTGGGCGCCGCAGTGGGTGTCGGAGGACATCGAGGGGCTGCCGGTGTGCGCCGGCCCCGCCACCGACGAGCACCTGGCCCGCGACGAGGCCAACCGCCGCCGCCGCGCCGAGGGACGCTCGATCGCCAAGCGGCTGATCCGCAAGCACGGGCTGCCGATGAAGGTCATCGGCGTCGACTACCTGGACGCCGACAACGTCTTCAAGATCTACTTCTCGGCGCCGCACCGGGTGGACTTCCGCGCCCTGGTGCGCGACCTGGCCCGCAACATCCGCGCCCGGGTCGAGCTGCGGCAGGTCGGGCCCCGCGACGAGGCCCGCCTGCAAGGCGGCATCGGGCCGTGCGGCCGCGACCTGTGCTGCGCCACGTTCCTCAAGGACTTCGAGCCGGTGTCGGTCCGCATGGCCAAGGAGCAGGACCTGCCCGTCAACCCGCTGCGCATCGCGGGGGCGTGCGGGCGCCTGATGTGCTGCCTGAAGTACGAGCACCCGCTGTACGTGCAGGCTCACCAGCGGATGCCCCGGCTGGGCGAACGCGTCGAGACGCCCGAGGGCCCCGGCCAGGTGGTGGGACGCAACGTGCCGTCCGACACCGTGACCGTCCGCCTCAACGGCGGCGGCCGCTGCTCGTGCCCGTCCGCCTCCGTCTGCTCCCCGCGCCGCCAGCACGACGCCGCCTACGGCAACACCTCGTACGGCGACGCGTCCGCGGACTGACGACGCCGCGCCACGCGACACCGGGATCGCGCCGAGGAGATCCGCCCGGCCCGCACGGCCCTCCGCTCAGGAGAGCCGCCGCCTGACGTCTCCGTAGCGATCGATGTGGATCCCGGGGTTGCTCCAGTGGACGCGGAGCGCGCAGGGTCGTCCGTCGAGCCTGCGCAGCGTGATCCGTACCGGTCCGATGGCGGGGCTGTCGCCGCCGAACCCGGCCACGGGCGCGGAACGCGACGTCCCGTCCCTCAGGACGAAGGGTCGCAGCCGTAGATCCCCGACGGTCAACAGCACCTGAACCGAGGTCCCGGAACAGCCGTCGGCTTTGAGTATCCCGTTCAGGGCGTCGACGCGCAGGCCCGAGTACCTGTCCATGGAGGGCGCGTCGAAGACCGTGTCCATGGTCGACGCGGCTTGCAGCGTCCAGGTGTGCGTGGTGTCGCGGACCACACATCCCCCTGTCCCTTGGGGGTCGTAGGGGTCGCAGCGGATGAAGCTGGCGGGCTGGTGGCCGGAGCGATAGCTGAGCTCCTGCTGGGAGGCGACACTGTCGGCGAACAGGAACAGGAAGGCGATCACCATCATCATCAGGCCGAGCAGCACGCCCATCGTCTTGACGGGCTGGATCCACCGCCGCCACCACGGCGCCTCCTCGGCCACCGCCTGCTGCGGTTCGTCCTCCGCGACGTCGGGCGACCATGCCGTGCCGCTGAGCTGTTCGAGCAGGCGCACGTTGCGGAACTGGTACGCCGGTCCGGCCGGGCGCAGCACACCGAGCCGGTGGCCCTCCTCCAGGAAGTCCGCCAGCCGCCACGGGCGCGGCAGCCTGCGGGTCAGCCAGAACCACACATGCGACACCACGTACGACACCCAGCTCGAACCGAGCAGGACCGCCGAGCCGAAGCCCAGCCCCAGGATGACGCCGTACCGCCAGGCGACGCCCGGGGCCACCCCCACTTCGGCGTTCAGCCACAACGCCGCGAGCAGCATCGTCGAGCCGGCGCCGACGGCACTCACCAGCGCGGTCGCCAACGCCTGCCGCCGCAGCGTGGACGTCAGGTCGCCGTGGTCCTCGTCGCGCTCCTGGCGGTCGTTCATCCGCAGGAAGAACACGAGGACGGCGGACGCGATCCCGGTGACCGAAAACGTCACCAGCGCGGCCGTGACGCCGAAGAACAGGTACCAGAACCAGCCGCAGAGGGTGCCGTACACCAGGGCGAACAGCGGAACCGTGAACGGGGAGATCACCTGCCGCCACGTGAAGTCGACCGTGTTCTGGTCGCGCATCCTGCGGGCCATGAACTCCAGCCATCGCCTGACCTGACGGGGCCGGTGGCGCCGCCGGGAGGATTCGGCGTACACCGTGCTGACGTAGTTCTCCAGCAGGTGGCTCTCGATGGCCTCCTGGTTCTCGTACCGCAGCAGGTCCGCGGGGTCCTTGTCGCTCGGCCGGTAGGCCGTGCGCGCCAGGTACAGCATCAGGGGGCTGGCCAGCGCTTCGGCCAAGGGGGAGTCCGGCTCGGCCTGGAGATGGTCGAAGACCGGTTCCCAACGGTCCTGCGATGTGGCGGACTCCCGCAGGAAGGCCACCGCGGTCGTGGGTTTGACCTCTTCCAGCCGCACCACTTCCGCCCGGGTGAGGTACTGGCCGCTGGCCGCCACGGCGCGTTCGTAATCGCCGGCGCGGCACGTCACCATCAGCGGCACGGTGTCCGGGACGGCCTTGTCGATGGCCTCTATGGCAGGCGCGTGCAGGGCCCTGGGAAGTTCGTCCAAACCGTCCAGGATCGGTATGACCCGCCCCCGCTCGACCAGTCTGGCCGCGGTCTCGCGGTCGTAGTCGGTCGCCAGTTCAGGGCAGATCGCCAGGATGCGCTTGGCCATCCAGGTGTGGAGGTCGAGCCGGGGCCGCCAGGACGACAACGGCAACAACACCGGGACAGGCTCTCCCGGCTTCCGGGAGCGCGCCATGTCGCGCGCCACGAGCAGAGCCAGGACGCTCTTGCCCGCGCCCCGCCTGCCCAGCACCACGAGCTGCCGCCGCGGCAGTTCGCGGATCAACGCGGAGATCTGGGTGACGTCACCGTCGCGCAGCGTCTGCCGCCCCGCCGTTCCGCGGAGTTCCGCGCCGGGGCGTTCGGTGCGGGACCACCGTATGCCGATCGGGTGGGGACGGTTGAGCTCCTGACACCCCACCTCGTTCTCCAGATCGGCCAGGACCTTCTCCGCGAGCAGGCCGGCGGCGGAGTCCAGTTCGTTCTCCGGCCCGACCCGCACGATCTGCCGGACGTTGCCGCCCGCGCTCACACCGCGGATCGACTGGTCGATCCGGATCGGCCGCCGCCTACGCGCCATCGCCCTGCGACTGCTCCAGATCCCTGCCCACATGGGAGTCGGTCACCGACTGCTCACCCGTGCCCGGCAGCCGCTGCCGCACGTTGCCGTCGACCGTGGTCCGGTGGACGCGCTGCCTGGCCGGGGAACCGTTCAGGCGCCACATCCACACCTGCAGACAGCCCCCGGCCACCACCAGCCCGGCCGTCGCCAACCACGCGACGCCCCAGTTCCGGGTGATCAGTCCCGTGGCCAGGTTCACCCCGGCGGCCACCGCCACGCCCGCGGCCCCCACCGCCCAATGCTTGACAGCCGAACTCATAGACGCTCCTCGCGACAGGCAGGCCCGCGCTCCACAGTGCCAGAGGGCCCTGCGGTAGGCGAGTCGGCCTTTGCCGGGGCGTCAGAACGTTCTCCGGCTAGGCGGCGACGGGGGCGGCGGCCGGGGCGGGCTCGGGACGCCGCGGACGGCGGGGACCGGGGAAGGCGTACCGGACGATCTTCTTCCAGGTGCTCGCGACCTGCCGGGGCAGCGGCCCGGTGTGGTACGGCAGGCCGTAGCGCGCGCACAGGTCCCGCACCCGCGGGGCGATCTCGGCGTACCGGTTGCTGGGCAGGTCGGGGAACAGGTGGTGCTCGATCTGGTGGCTGAGGTTGCCGGTCATCAGGTGCAGCAGCCGGCCGCCGGAGATGTTGGCCGAGCCGACCAGCTGGCGCACGTACCACTCGCCTTTGGTCTCGCCGTCCAGCCGGTCCTCGGTGAACACCTCGACGTCGCCCGGGAAGTGACCGCAGAAGATCACCATGTGCGCCCAGACGTTGCGGACCGCGTTGGCGGTGAAGTTCGCGGCCAGCGTGGACAGGAACTGCGGGCCCGACAGCAGCGGGAAGGCCAGATAGTCCTTGGTCCACTGGCGGCGGATCTTGCGCTTGATCGCCGCCAGCTTGGCGCGGGTCTGCTCCGGGTCGTCGGTGCCCGTCAGCACCTTGTCGATCTCCAGGTCGTGCACCGCCACGCCGTACTCGAAGAACATCGCCAGCAGCACGTTGACCAGCGGCTGCGCCAGGTACATCGGATGCCACGGCTGCTCGGGCGCCACCCGCAGGATGCCGTAGCCGACGTCCTTGTCCCTGCCCAGGATGTTGGTGAACGTGTGGTGGACGACGTTGTGCGAGTGCTTCCACTGCTCGGCGGGGGAGACGTTGTCCCACTCCCACGTCATCGAGTGGATCTTGGGATCGCGCATCCAGTCCCACTGGCCGTGCATGACGTTGTGCCCGATCTCCATGTTCTCCAGGATCTTGGCCAGCGTGAGCGCGGCCGTCCCGGCGACCCACGCGGGCGGCAGCGAGGAGGCCAGCAGCAGCGCCCGCCCGCCGATCTCCAGCGCGCGCTGCGTGCGGATCACCCGGTGGATGTAGGCGGCGTCGCGGTCGCCCAGGTCGGCGGTGATCTCCGCGCGCAACGCGTCCAGCTCGCGGGCGATCGCCGCGTGGTCGTCCGCGGTGAGATGGGCGGTGGTGGCGGTCATGGCGTTCTCCTCCGAGCGGTTCACAGATCGATCTCCACGGGGCCCGCGGCCGCCGAGACGCACGTCTGGACCGGGTGGCCCTCCTCGTCGTGCACCTCGCCGGTGCGCAGGTCGCGCACGCTGCCCGAACGCAGCAGGCCGACGCAGCCGCGGCAGATGCCCATCCGGCAGCCGCTGGGCAGCGGCGCCCCGGCGTCCTCGCCGACGATCAGCAGTGGGGTGTCGCCGTCGGCGTCGGCCTCGACGCCGCTGACGGCGAACCGCACCCGGCCTCCGCCGCCTCCGCCGCTCGACGCGGCGAACGTCGCCTGGAAGCGTTCGACGCGCAGCCGCTCGGCGACCCCGGCCGCCCGCCAGTACGCGGCCAGGTCGTCGAGCATGCCGGACGGTCCGCACGCCCAGGCGTCGCGTTCGGCCCAGTCGGGGCACAGCGCCTTCAGGTCCGGGTCGGGGACGAGCCGGCCGTCCACGGCGGTGTGCCGCTCGTACAGCCGCAGGCCCGGGAGACGGGCGGCCAGCTCGCGCAGCTCGGCCCCGAAGATCACCTCGTCGGCGGTACGCGCCGAATGCAGCAGCACCGTGTCCGGCATGGCGTCCCGTGCGGCCAGGTCGCGCAGCATCGCCATGACGGGGGTGATCCCGCTGCCAGCGGTGACGAACAGCAGCCGGGGCGGCACCGGGTCCGGCAGCACGAAGTCGCCCTCGGTGGGCGACAGCCGGACCAGCGCGCCCACCGGAATCTCATGGACCAGGTACCGGGAGACGCGCCCGTGCGGTGCCGCCTTCACCGTGACGGCGAGGCGCCCGTCCGGGCGGGGCGGCGACGACAGCGAGAACGTCCGCCAGTGCCGGACGCCGCCGATGTCCACGCCGAGCCTGATCCACTGGCCGGGCCGGTGCGGCCGCGCGGACCGGCGGCCGGGCCGGATCACCAGCGTGGCCGCGTCCGGCGCCTCGTGCCGCACCCGCTCCACGCGGCCGCGCGGCTCGTCCGCCGACCACAGCGGATTGACCAGCGCGAGGTAGTCGTCGGGCAGCAGCGGCGTGGTCAGCGAGCGCGCGGCGTCGGCCAGGCGTCCCCGCAGCCGGGACGGCGCGGGGATCGCCGGGCGGGAACGCGGGCGACGTTGGGACGGCGCGAATGAACGGGGCATGGACCTCTCCGGCTACGGGCCTCACACCATCGCACGATCCCTTGCCGGAACGGTGTAATGCCCGGTGACAAAAAGGCGCCGTAATTCCCGTCCCCGCCTGCGAAAATGCGTCAGAACTTCGTCTTCGGCCGCTCCTGCCGGACGCCGTCGACGAACACGTCGACCTTCTCGTCGTAGAAGCA
This sequence comes from Actinomadura sp. NPDC047616, assembly GCF_040642915.1. NCBI lineage: Bacteria > Bacillati > Actinomycetota > Actinomycetes > Streptosporangiales > Thermomonosporaceae > Actinomadura > Actinomadura sp. NPDC047616. Next base: position 75,017 of record NZ_JBEYTB010000015.1, on the reverse strand, counting down.
GACGAGCCCGGCGATCTTCTGGCTCTCCGGCAGCGGGTGGCGGTACGACCAGACCAGGTCCTCGTGCACCTGACCGCCGGTGCGCACCGACCAGTACTCGGCCTCCCCCTTGTACGGGCAGCCGGTGACGGTGTCGGACGGTTCGAGCAGGTCCATGCGCACGTGCGTCTTCGGCAGGTAGTAGCGGACGGGCAGCCCCGTCTCGAACAGCAGGTGCGGGCTGCCCGACTCGGCCACGGTCACCCCGTCCACCTCGATGCGCACGTGCCGCGAGCTGGCCAGCACGTCGATCCGGTGGTACGGGTCGCGCGGGTGGACGAAGACCTGCTCGTCCTCCTCGAACCAGGCGTCCATCGCGTCCCAGTCGAGCCGTACCAGGTCGCGCAGCTCCTCGATGGGCGACTGCTCGTAACGCAGCGCCGCCCCCGGGGCCTGCGCCCCGTCGGCCTTCACGGTGAACGCCGTCGCGTCCCCCCTGCTCGGCGAGCGCCTGCCGGGACCGTCGGGCACCAGCTCCGCCCGGACGTCCTCCAACGGGATGTAGTAGGTCGGGTAGTAGGGGCTCTCCCAGACGAGCGTCGGCCTCACGGTGTCGGCCACGACCTGCCCCCCGAGGTAGGCCCTGACCCGCTTGGCCGACTGCTCGACTCGGATGCGGCTTTTGCTGCTGCTCATGTATCGCGGCAACAGGCGCCGTCCTACCGCTATTTCCGAGCGGCGGGCCTTTCAGAAACATCCTTTACCTGCGGAGCGCCCGTCCTACGCGGAATGGCCGCGACCGGCACCAGCGCCACGGCCGCGATGGCCGGCGCCCACCACAGACTGTGCGTGAACGCGTCGGTGAGCAGCGCGGGCGCGTCCGGCAGACGGGACGCCTGGGCGGCGACCTCCTCCAGGTTTCCGCTCGCCCCGGGGATCTCGTCCCGCATGGACATCTGCAGGATCACCGTCAGCGCGGCCATGCCGAACGCGCTGCCGACACGGACCAGGATGTTCGCGGCCGTCGTCGCCGCCGGGACGGACGCCCGCGGCAGCCCCTGGTAGGCCGCCGCCATCAGCGCCGGCGCGACGGCGCCGTGCCCCACGCCGACCACCAGCACCGCGGCCATGATCAGCGGCTCGCCCGTGCCCGGCTCGACCATGGTCAGGCCCAGCATCCCGCCCAGCGCCACGAGCATCCCGCCCGCCGCCGGCCACCGGGCGCCGTACCGGTCGGCCAGCCGTCCCGCGACCGGCATCGTGACCATCGCGCCCAGCCCGAACGGGGCCAGCAGCAGCCCGGCCCGCACCGGCGTCTCCTGCCGCACCACCTGCGCGAACAGCGGGATCAGCACCGTCAGCCCGAACGCCGCGCCGCTGTAGAGGAACAGCGCGCCGGTGGCCGTGGTGAACGAGCGGGCGCGCAGCGGCCGCAGGTCGACCAGCGCGCCGTCGCCCTTGCGCAGGGCGTGCACGGCGAACGCGGCGACCAGCACGGCGCCGCCCCCGGCACCGGCCAGCGCCCGGGTCGGGCTCGTCCCGTCGCCGGCCTCCGACAGCCCGTACACCAGCAGCGCCAGGCCGGGCGACAGCAGGGCCAGCCCCAGCACGTCCAGCCGGGCGCCCGCGTCACGCTCGGTGTCGCGGGGCAGCATGCGCAGCGCCGCCACCAGCGCGACCGCGCAGAACGGGATGTTGACGTAGAACATCCAGCGCCACGACAGGTGGCCGACGATCAGTCCGCCCACCACCGGACCGAGCACGGGCGCGAGCATCGCGGGCACCGACACGATGGCCATCACCCGTGCCATGCGGTCCGGCCCGGCCGCCCGCGCGAGCATCATCTGCCCGACCGGCATCAGCATCCCGCCGCCGACGCCCTGCACCACCCGGAAGACGATGAGCGCGGGCACCGACCAGGCCAGCCCGCACAGCAGCGACCCGCCGATGAACAACACCAGCGACACCAGCCACATGGTGCGCTGGCCGAACCGGCGCACCGCCCATCCGGTCAGGGGGATCGCCATGGACAGCGCCAGCGTGTACCCGGTGAGCACCCACTGGACGGTCGACAGCGAGGCGTCGAAGTCGGTGCCCAGGGTGGTGACGGCGACGTTGACGATCGTGGTGTCCAGCACCGTCATGATCGCCCCGAGCAGCACGACGATCGCCAGCCGCCGCAACCGCGCGTCGATGGTGGTCATGCAGAGCAGTCCTCTCTCCGTACGGTGTATCGGTGAGAACGATACGCCGTACGGACAGAGTTGTACACCGTATCGGTCGGCCGGTACGGCGTACCGGTAGGATCGGGACGTGCCCGGAACCGCCAGAGACCGCAGCTCGCCCCCCGAACCCGTCTGGGCGCGGCAGCGCGGCGGACGCCGCCCCCGGCTGACCCGGGAGGCGATCGTGGCCGCCGCGATCGAGATCGCCGACGCCGAGGGCCTGGACGCGGTGTCCATCCGCCGCGTCGCCGCCGCGCTCGGCGTGCGCCCGATGAGCCTCTACACGCACATCGAGCGCAAGGAGGACCTGTTCGACCTCATGTTCGACGAGGTCAACCGGGAACTGATCATCGAGGGCGAGCTGCCGTCCGGCTGGCGGGAGGCGATCACCGTGATCGCCCGGCGCGAGCACGAGGTCATCCTGCGCCACACCTGGGTGATCGACCTGATGGCCCGCCGTCCCCGCGTCGGCCCCAACGGGCTGCGCCACGGCGAGCAGAACCTGAGCGCCCTGTCCGGCCTGGACGTCGACACCGCCACCGCCGCCCGCATCGTCGCGGCCGTCGACCACTACATGACCGGCTACGTCGTCCGCGAACGGATGCTGCGCGATCACCAGCCCGTCCACCTCGGCGAGCCCTACGTCCAGCAGATGATCGCCGAAGGCGACTTCCCGCACCTGCGCCGCGCCATGCGCGAGGGCGTCCCCCAGCAGGAGTCCTTCGAGGAGGGGCTGCGCTGGCTGCTGGACGGCATCGAACGCGCCCTCGGCGACGCCTGACCCCCGTGTCGTCTGGTTCGGCGCACCTCGCTCGGCTTCTGCCGTGGCCGCGCCGGGCCGGATGCCGCCCCAACCGGCGCCGCCTGGGCGAAGCTCGCCGTCCGACCACGTAGCGTGGGTGGCGCACGCCGGGCCGCGACGACGAGACGGGGGACCCAGTGAGGCTCATCGCCACCGCCATCGTGCTCACCCTGGCCATGGTGGCCGGATGCGACGCCCAACGGGGGCAGACGTCCCAGCAGAGCCCGCCCGCCGGCGCCGCCGCGGGCACGGACACCTACTACCAGCAGCGGCTCAAGTGGTCCGGCTGCGGCGACGGCTTCCAGTGCGCCACCGCCGAGGTCCCCCTCGACTACGCCAAGCCCGGCGGCGACCGGCTGCGGATCTCCCTCACCCGGCTGCCCGCCGAGGACGGCTCCCGGCGCGTCGGATCGCTGTTCACCAACCCCGGCGGCCCCGGCGGCTCGGGCGTCCAGTTCGTCCGCCAGGCCGCCCGCACCTTCGGCTCCGACGTGCGCAAGCGCTTCGACATCATCGGCTTCGACCCCCGTGGCGTCGGCTCCAGCTCCCCGCTCCGCTGCATGACGGGCCCGCAACTGGACGCCTTCTACGCCGCCGACACCTCCCCCGACGACCAGAAAGAGGTCGACGCCCTCGCGTCCGAGGGTCGCAAGTACGCCGACAACTGCCGCGCCAAGGCCGCCAAGCTCCTGCCGTACGTCGGCACCACCAACGCCGCCCGCGACATGGACGTCCTGCGCGCCGCGGTAGGCGACGACAAGCTCACCTACTACGGCGCCTCCTACGGCACGTACCTCGGCGCGTCCTACGCCGAACAGTTCCCCGGCAAGGTCCGCGCCCTCGTCCTGGACGGCGCCGTCGACCCGAAGCTCTCGTCCACCGAAACCCTCGTCGAACAGGCCAAGGGCTTCGAAACCGCCCTGCGCGCGTTCGCCGCCGACTGCGCCAAGCGCCCCGACTGCCCCCTCGGCACCGACCCCGACGCCGCCCTGGACCGGCTCACCGACCTGCAGAAGCGAGCCGACGCCCGCCCCCTGACCAACACCCGCGACTCCCGCCAGGTCACCGAGTCCTGGGCGGCCATGGGCGTGGCGACCGCCCTGTACGCCAAGGAGTACTGGCCCATCCTGCGCCGGGCCCTCACCCAGGCCATCCAGAAGAACGACGGCACCCTGCTGATCACGCTCGCCGACCAGATGGTCGAACGCGAACAGAACGGCACCTACAGCAACCAGACCGACGCCAACATGGCCGTCAACTGCGTCGACAAGCCCAACCCGCCCGACCTGTCCGCCTACCGCAAGTCGGTGGACGAGGCCGAGAAGGTCGCCCCCCGCTTCGGCCAGTTCGTCGTCTGGGGCGGCCTGCCCTGCGTCTACTGGCCCGCCCAGACCAAGCAGCAACCCCAGCCCCTCACCGCCAAGGGCGCCGCTCCCATCCTGGTCATCGGCACCCTCCGCGACCCCGCCACCCCCTACTCCTGGGCCCGGAACCTCGCCGGCGAACTCTCCTCCGGCGTCCTGCTGACCCTCGACGGCGACGGGCACACCGCCTACCTCCAGGGCAACCCGTGTATAACCGCCGCAACGGACCGCTACCTCCTCACCGGCCAACCTCCCAAGGACGGCACCGTCTGCCGCTGAAAACCGATGCACGCATCGCCCCCAGGAACCGGTAGACTCCGGTACGGCACGCCGCCTTAGCTCAGTCGGCAGAGCGGCTCACTCGTAATGAGCAGGTCGTCGGTTCGATTCCGACAGGCGGCTCGCGTGTTGACCAGGGCGTTCACCTTGATCGGGTGAACGCCCTGAGTCGTTCCGGTGGCAGTTCTCGTTGCAGTTGCCATGATCAGGACCCCCAGAGCGCCCGGCCGATGCGCTGCATCCCGTCCTCAGTCATGGGGCTGGCGACGTGGGTGTACCGCTGCGTCACACGGATGTCGGAGTGCCCGAGGATCTCCTGAACGGTGCGGACGTGTACGCCCTGTTCGATCAGCAGCGTGCCCGCCGTGTGCCGGCCGTCGTGTACGCGGGCATCCCGCACCCCGGCCGCGGCGAGAAGCGCCTTCCAGTCGTCCCAGTCGCGCCGCGGGTCGATCGGCTGCCCGTTCGGCTGGGCGAAGACGAGATCGTGGTCCTCCCAGACGTTCGCCGCGGCGAGGCGCTCGGCCTTCTGCCGGGTGCGGTGCGCCTTGAGGATCGGAACGAGCTCTGGCGGGAGCGGGATCGTCCGCTTGCTCTTGCCCTTCGGCGGCCGGAACACCAGCCCGCCGCCGACCCGCTTCGGGCACGTCGAGGCGTGCCGCTGGCAGTCCTTTGGGCACAGCCGCGGCGCGGTCGGCGGGATGCAGGTGTGTGGCCGGCCGGACTTGCGCTTGGCCTTCGGGCAGTTCTTCGGGCACGGCCGCCGGTGCTTGTCCTCGGTACACGCCGCGATGTCGCCGCACCCGTGCCGCCACGGCAACCGGCCGAGCTGCCACCACACCCGGATCACTCCGCGGTCAAGGTCAACGTACTTCCAGCGCAGGCCGAGCGCCTCGCCCTGGCGGAGGCCGAGCGCCAGGGCGACGGACCAGCGGGCGCCGTTGCGGCGGCCGTCCGCCGCGGCGAGGATGCGCCGTGCCTCTTCCTGCGTGAGCGGTTCGATCTCGGTGTCGCCGGCCGAGGGTGCGTCGAGCAACTTCGCGACGTTCCGGCTGACCTTCTCCCGGCGAACCGCGATGTCCAGCGCCCGGGACAGCACGCGGTGGACCTTGAGCACGTGACTGTCGGCCTTCCCGGCCTCGTACATCCGGGCGTACAGGCGATCGATGTGCTCGGGCTGCAGCCGGTCAAGCCGGTGCTTGCCGAGGTACGGAATGATCCAGTTCCGCGTCTCCGACCAGTAGCCGCGCAGCGTGTTGGGCTGTAGCTTGCGGGCCGCGATGTCGTCCAAGTAGGTCCGCATCCACTCTTCGACGGTCGGCGGCCGTCCGGGCCTGTCGACCTTCCCGGCGTCACGCTTGGCCTCCAGCTCGCGAACCTTGTTGGTCACGGCCGTCTCGGTCTTGCCGGTGCGGTGCCGGCGGTCGGGGGAGCCGTCTTCCTTGACGCCCATCGTGACCCAGCCATGCCACAGGCCATCGGCCTCGCTGTAGTAGATCGACGATCGCCCGTTCGGCTTGCGGCTGCCGCCCGTGCGTTCGGTCATTGACTCTCGCTCCCTGCTTCGTCCCTCTCGAAGAATCGAGAGCGAAGCTCAGCAGGATCGGTGTCCAGGTTGACGCGAAGCCGAGAGAGTCGAGCCCATGCGACCTCCATCTCGGCGACCGCCCTAGCGGCTCTCCATCGGGCGACATCCGCCTGCTTCTCCGCTTCGCGCAACTGCTCCTCTGGGGGGAGCGCTGGGCGCAGCATCTCGTCGACCGTCCGGTCGAACACCCTTGCGATGGCAACGGCCTCGTCGAGACGAATGCCGCGGGTGCCCTTCTCGAGCCGCGTTATCGACGTCGGGTCGATCTTCACGCCCTTGAGCCTCAGCGCGGTCGATAGCTGCGTCTGAGACATGCCGAGCTTCTCTCGGACTTCCCGCGCTCGCTGGGCGAAAACGATCTCTGGTCGCGCCTTCTCGTCATCCTGCACGAATCTCAGCGTACTGAGTTGACAGCAGGCGTCAACGGTGAGCATGCTCATGGTGCTGAGGATTTCTCAGCATCCTGAGGTAGATGCAGGAGTCTGTCGTGAGTGACGAGTTGGAGCGCGCCCTGATCCCGTGGTGGCCGGATGCAGGTAAGGCCCTGGGGGGTCTCGGCCGTACGAAGACCTACCAGCTGATCAAGTCCGGAGAGCTGCCCTCGGTGACGATCGGTCGTCGCCGCTTCGTGGCGGTCCATGACCTTCGGGCGTACGTCGAGCGGCTGCGCACCGAGCGCGGGGGCGCCGCGTGATGCCCCCCAACGAGATGGAGGCCCGGCCCCCGGGCGAGGGGGTGGGCCTCCCGAAAGACGCACACGGCAGCGACGTCACGACCAGCATACGGCGCTACCCCGCCGACGACTTGAGGGCGCTCGTTGCGCGGGCCGCCGCCCTCATCGCACAGATCACCGACCAGGTCGAACGCGAAACCGCGATCGACCGGCAGGCGTTCGCCGAGGGCTACCGTATCGGCTTCGCCGCCGGGCGCGAGGTCGGCTACGGCCAGGCCGAGGCCGACATGCAACGCGCCTGGTCCGCCGTGGCGGCCACGATCCGCCGCGAGGCGAACCAGCCGAAGTTCCAGGAGTTGGAGGCGCGCCGCTACCCCGACCGCACTCCCGCGCAGCTCACCGTCATGCGCGGTCGGGACCGGTACCCACTGCCGGACCGGCAGTGCCACACCTGCGGCGGTCGCGTCTGCGGTTGCGGAGGCGCCGCGTGACCGACTTCCTCGACGGTGTCATCGAAGCCCCCGACAAGTGCCCGACATGCGGCGAGGTCGCACCCACCTACTGCCAGTGCGAGACACCGCCGCCGCCGGATGAGCCGCCACCGGAGGCCAGCGGAGGCAAGGGCAAGGGACCGTCTCAGGCGGCCGTCCTGGTGAAGATCGCCCGGGACCGGTTCGACCTGTTCATGTCCGACGACGGGCGCCCGTACGCGGTCGCCAAGGACGGCCCGAACATCGCCCGGCCGCTGCGAGGCAAGGCCGGGTTGCGGGCGCTGCTGGCCAAGATCTACGCCGATGAGCAGGGCGGCGCGGTGCCTGCACAGTCCGCGCTGACCGACGCGATGACCGTGCTGGAGGGCGTCGCGCAGACGGCCGAGCCGCGCACTCCGCATCTCCGGGTCGCGCGCGACGGTGAGCGCGTCGTTGTAGACCTGGGCACCACGGACGGCCGGTGCGTCGTCGTCGGCCCGGACGGGTGGGAGCGGTGCCCGCGGTCCCCGGTGCTGTTCCGCCGGTCCGGCGCAATGAAGTCGCTTCCCGACCCCGTGCGCGACGGTGACGGGCTGGCCCGGCTTAGCGAGCTGCTCAACGTTGACACCGACAGCTTCCGGCTGCTGGTGGCGTGGCTGGCCGCGGCGTTCATTCCCGACCTGCCGCACCCCATCCTGGCGTTCCGCGGCGAGCAGGGCACCGGCAAGTCCAAGTCCGCGCAGATGGTCATCGGGATCATCGATCCGTCCGGCGCCCCCAAGCGCACCGCGCCCCGTGACGTGAAGTCGTGGGCCACGCAGGCGTTCAACTCCTGGGGCCTGTGCCTGGACAACGTGTCGTACATCCCGGACTGGCTGTCGGACGCGCTGTGCCGGGCGGTGACCGGGGACGGCATCGTAGACCGGGCCCTGTACACCGATGATGACGTCGTGGTGCTGGAGTTCCGCCGGGTGCTGGCGCTCACCACGATCGATGCCGGGGCGCTGGCCGGCGACCTGGCCGAGCGGCTGCTGACGATCGAACTGTCGCTGATCAAGGACACCGAGCGGCGGGAAGAGGCCGAACTCGACCGTGCGTTCGCCGACGCGCACGCCGCCATTCTGGCGTCCCTGTTCGACCTGCTCGCCCAGGTGCTCAAGGCGTTGCCGGACGTCACGCTGACCGAGCGTCCCCGCATGGCCGACTTCGCCCGCGTCCTGGCCGCTGTCGACCACATCACCGGTTGGGAGACGTTGAAGCACTACAAGGACGGCGCCCGCAACGCCGTCGCCGACGTCCTGGAGGGCGAGCCGTTCGCCCAGGCCGTGGTCAAGCTGGTCGACCAGGCCGGGGAGGACGGGGTGACGGCGACCGCTCAGCAGATCCTCGAACTGGTCGACACGCCTGACCGGCTGCCCAAGAAGTGGCCCAAGGACGCCACGCGCGCGGGCGGCCAGCTCAAGCGCCTCGCTCCGGCGCTGCGCACCATCGGCGTGGAGGTCACCGAGTCGCGGAACAAGCACGGCCGGTTCTGGACCCTCACCGCGACCGACGAACGCCGGAAGAGGCAGAGGGAGGGTCACGAGATAGAAGGTGCGAACGACCGTCACCAGCGTCACCCGGAGGGGTCTACAGCCGGGATGACCAGCGAAAACAGGGGTGACGCTAGCAGCGTCACCGCAGCGTCACCCCTCCCCGGACTGGGCGGCCCTGGTGACGCTGGTGACGCTACGGGTGACGCTGAGACCTCCGTAGCGTCACCCGACCGGACACCCTCTGACCAGGCACAACAGGTCCCCGGTGACGCTGGTGACGGTGGTGACGCTAAAACGCGCCCACTCTCGCAGGACGCCACACCTGCACTCGGCGCGATCGGGGAGTGCGCCGGTTGCGGCGGGCCGATGCGAATCATCACGCCCGGCCAGACCTGCCACCCCAACGACAACTGCGAACGCCAGGCGCGCGACAGGGGGGCGGCATGAGCCCAAGGGAGCACGAAGGGAGCGAAGGGAGCATGAGTCTGTACCCCTGCGCTCTTCGCTCCCTTCGTGCTCCCTTCGCGTCAGAAGAGATCCCATCAACCGACCGAGAGGACGACACACCATGACCGATCTGACCATCCCCGCGCGAGACGAGGCCCTGGCCGCCGTGCCCGGGTACCGCGACACCACTGCGGCCCTGGCGCTCGTGCGCCGCCGCCGCGCCGAACTGCCCATCCCCAACCCGGGCGAGACCCTGCGGGCGCTCGTCAACGACGTGGCCGACGCCGCGCGGGCCGGACGCCTGCCCGACGCCGACGAACTGTCCCGCCGCGCCCACGAGGCCGAACACGGAGGCGAGGCCGCCGCCGCACAACTGCGGGTGCTCGACCAGGCCGCCACGATCCTGCGCACCGAAGCCGACCAGCGGCTGCGCGCCGGCGCCGAACACGGCATCGCCGCACTCGGCCCGCGCGTCGAACACATCCTCGCCCGTGTCCGCGACATCGCCCCGACGCTCGGCGGCGTGCGCACCGCCGAGCAGGCCGTCACCGCCACCCCCGACGCGCGCGACGCGTACACCGAACTCGTACGCCTGGTCGACGCCTACACCGACACCCGGCGGGCGCACCACTGGCTGCTCAGCCTGGCGTGGCCCAGCGACGGGCCGCAGTGGGCGGGCGGCTCGTCCATGCGGTACTTCGCCGAGGTCGCCAACGTGGACGAGCTGTGGCCGTCCTGGCCCAACGGCTACCGGCCCGGCCGGGAAGTCTCCAACACCCATCTCGACCTCACCACGGGCACGCTCGCCGCGCCGCCCTGGCCGACCACCAGCGACCCGGTGACCGCTACCTATGACACCGAGTACCTGCTGTGGGCCGCCAGCACGCAGGACGCCCAGGTGTGGGTGCCCACCGCCCAGCAGGTGCGCGACGCGTACGCCCAGGCGGTCGACGCCGTGCAGAAGCGCGAGCGCCAGGCCGAGAAGCGCGCCGGCCGCACCGACACCCCGGCCGACCCGCGGCGCGAGTTCGTCTACGTTCAGCCCGAGTAGGCCCGGCACCAGACACCAGAGCCCCCGAGTCGTGGTCAGGCGCTCGGGGGCTCGGGCACGTCCTAGGGACCTGGGGGGTCCCCCTCCCCCGGGCCGTCCAGGAGACCGGGAGGATGCTGGTGTTCGGGCTGGCTACGAGTCTGGGACTTTCGGACTTCCGGTCGTTTCTGGGCCTCTCGGGGCCGCACAGAGCCCCCAGGGGCGCGCACACTCTGCGTTCCCTGGGGTGTCCATGGGTGTGGACCCCCTTCCCGCCCTCGTGGGCACGGCCCGAACTCCGACTCTCCGAGCTCGACGCGGACAGTGGGCATTCCGTCCCCCGCTCGCACGGGCCGGACCGTCACTCGCGACGACCTGCGTCTTACAGGTGGTTCCCGCACGGGGCGGACCCTGGCCGACCTGCGAAGGGTCCCCGCGTCGTGGGTACCCCTGCGACCCCCTCAAGGCGGGTGCAGGTCTGCGTCACGGTGAGCGTGATGCAGGTCAGGGCACCTGCATTGAGATGAGCTCAACCCAGACATGGCGACGCCCCCGCCGCGCGAGGCTGACGGGGGCGTCAGGTGTCAATGGATTGACACCTGCGGCGGCTACTCGGCCCGGCGGGTCCAGTCGTGGCCGACCTCGTTCAGCCGGTCGGCGGCGCGCTGCCAGTGGCCGGTCTCTTTGATCTCGGTGAGCAGCGCGAGCGCTTCGTCGTCGGTGATCTCGTCTTCGATGCCCGCCGCGAAGACGTTGACGAACACGGTTCCGGCTTCTCCGCCGTGACGGCGTTCGACCTCTTGGACGACGCGCAGGACCCGCCGGACGATGCGGTCGGCGCGCTCATCGAGCGTGGGTTCGGTGCGGCCGGTGGGGGGTGGTGAGATGATGCCCATCAGGGCCTCCTCCTGGATCGGCAGGCGGGGGGCGTAGGGCCGCACCGGAGGGGTAGTCCGGCGCGGCCCGCTTGTTGGTGGGAGCGTCTTCTCACGGGGCGTGTGCCGCGGGGTGGCCGACGCCTACCGGTACCGGCGGTTCTACTGCATGCCGGTCCCCATGCAGGGCTTGCAGGTGACCTTTTCGCACACCTTCGAGCCCGAGACGGTCGAGTACTTGTAGGTGTAGCCGCGGCCGTCGCAGTTGCGGCATTTGGGAACCTCGGTCTTCATGGCTCCTCCTGTGGGGGTGTTCGAGCGTGAGCTGTCTTGCCGGTCTGTGAGGTGGCCGGGCCCCTGGTGGTGGAGGCCCGGCCGGGTGCGGGTCAGCGGCGGTAGTCGCGCGCGTTCTGTTCCCAGATACGCGCCTCGACCTCGGCGTCCTTCAGGGCCTCCCGCAGCGCGGCGGGGTCGCTCTCGCCGTTGGCCAGCATGCGCCGGTACTTGTCGGCCTCCTTGCGGGCCTTGCGGGCCTTCTCGCCGTACTCGCGGGCCTTGCCCTCTCGGCGCTCGCGCTCGGCCTGGCGGTCGGCGTTGCGGTTGCTGAACAGTCCCATGGTGGGTTTCCTTTCGGGTTAGGTGCCGGGCGGCGGGTTAGGTTTCTCACCTCCCGCCCGGCGGGGGCTCATCTTGCGTGTGACCTGCGGAGAGTTAGGTGTGTTAGGCGGGTTAGGCCGGTGAGGCGGCGCCCGCTGAGCGGCCCTGTAGGCGCGTCTGGAGGGGATCGCGGACATGTACCTCACTCCGCGTCGTCCAGGTCGGCGGTGGAGCGCTGAGCGATGGCACGGCGGACCTCGGCGGGGTCGACCTGGGGCACGTTGCCGGGCCGCGGCACCCGCACGCCCAGTTCCTCGAGGCGCTCGCCGAGCTGCTTGCCGTTGAGCTTGCGGTACGGGCCCCAGGCCGGCGCCAGGTCCCGCAGCAGCGACGGCACGTCGGCCAGCCGCACCCGCTCGGCGCCCAGCACTTCGTCAAGGTCGTCGAGCAGGTCCCGGGTCTCGACCTTGGGCGGCTCGGTGTTGGCCTGCACGCGGGTGCGCGGGTCGACCTGGGCGACGGCGCGGGCGATGACGTCGGCGGCAGCATCGAAACCGGTGTCGTCGTCAACGGCGATGAAGTACCAGCGCAGCAGCTCGAACATCGCCTCAGACACGCCGGTGATGAGCGAGGTTCCGCGGTCCCGGCCGGGCCGCAGTTCGGTCGCGCGGATACCCGCCTGAAAGCTCCCGTCGCCGAGGAACCCATCGTTGGACCGCCAGGTCTTGACGTAGAACGCCGCGTTGACGCTGACCAGCTCGACCACCTTCGGAGGGATGGCGTCCTTGCGGGACGACTGCGTGTCGAACCCGAGCCAGATGGCCGTCTTGCGGGCCCTGCGCAGGGTCTGCGTCGCGACCTCGGCGGCCTCCTCGCCGTACTCGGCGTGCCCGAACAATTCATGGCATTCGGAGAACAGGGAGAGGATCGGGCGCAGGTCGGCGTGCTCGGTCGCCAGTTGGCGGGTGACCTTCTTCGCCCCCAGCTCGGCCAGCCGCGCCTCCCGCCGTCCGACCTCGGCGTACAGGTCGTGCAGGGACTGCAGTCCGGCGGCGGCCACGTCGTCGGTGGCGCCGCGGTGGTATCGGGCCAGGCGGGGCCGGTAGGCGTCGAAGTCGCCGTTACCTGCGAAGACGTGTACCCACAGCTCGGCCAGCGGGTCCAGCGCCGCGCCGAGCATCACCACGCGGCAGGCGTTGCTCTTGCCCTGGCCCATCTGCCCGCCCACCACGAAGTTGTTCGCCACGATGGGCACGGTGAGGACGTCACCGCGGGGCGACACCCCGGCAGGGACGCCGGTGAACACGTCGGCGGTGCCCTCGTGCAGCAGCGGGTACTCGGGGGCGGCCTTGGACAGCGCGCCGGAGTCGGCGACCCACAGGTCCAGCTCCCCGGCCCGGCCGGTGCCGGCCTTCTCCGCGTCGGCGGGCCACACCTCCACCTCGGCGCGGTGCAGGTTGCGGGCCAGCACCTCGCGCTGGTCGGCGACCATGCTCGCCGTGACACCCAGCGGGAGGGCGACAACGGCGTGGTAGCCGCGGCCGTCGCGCACCGGCGGCTGTGAGAACGCCGGGACCCAGCCGTCCTTGAACGCCTTCTTCAACTCGGGGATCTTCAAATGCTGCAGCGCGAGCACGATGCTGTCGGCGGTGACGACCATCCCTGCGGCCTCGTTGTCGGCGTCGCCCGGCGCGGCCAGCCACTGGGGCAGCGTCTCGCCCTTACCGGCGCGGTAGGCGGCCACCAGCCACGCCACCGGGCCGACGATGACGGCGCCCACCAGGACGACCTGGGCGAGCACGCCGACCGCGGCGAGCATGTCGCCCACGAACTGCCACCAGGTGCCCCACGTCCACCCGCCGTCGCGCATCGCCACCGCGACACCCACGACGACCAGCACGGCGAGCACGATCGCCAGGACCAGGCCGACGACCTGCAGCGCCGCGATGACGGTGCGGGGCGCCGATCCGATCCGGTCCCACCGGTCGGACTTGGCCTGCCGGTACTTGTCCACCCACTCGGCGAGGCGCTCGGGGTCGCCGGCGGCGCGGGCCGCGCGAATCTGCTCGCGATAGGTCGAGTAGGTGGCGGCGCCGACCAGGCGGCGGACCCACACGGCGTGCCCACGGCCGACCGTCCATCCGGCCCGCAGCGCCGTCTGCGTCACCGCCCACGCCACGTCGTCGGCGGGCCGATCCGCCCACGGCACCAGCGAGCGCGACGGACGCTCGGCCACCTCGCCGCCGGGGGCCTGGTCCTGCCCGTCGTCAACGATCTCCCCGTCAACGATCGCGGGTTCGACCTCGGCGGAGTCGGCGGGCACCATCTCCCCGCCCGGGGTGTCGGCGTCGGCCGCGGCGCGCCGGTGCTTGTCCAGCGACACCACCTCGGCCGTGCGGTCGTCGGGGAATGCCATCCTGGGATCTCCTCTGTGAGGGGCCCGGCCGGGGCGGACCGTCGCATGGGGCCCCGGCCGGGCATGGGGTTCTAGTTCTGGGTGTCGGCGCGCAGCGCGTCGCGGACGGCGCGGGCGGTGTCCATCCCGCACCGCAGCGCCTGCCGGAGCGCGTTCGCCGACGGCTCGACGGGCAGCTCCCCGGCCGCGATGAGGCGGCGGGCCCGCTCGGTCAGCTCGGCCACATCGACCCGTACGGGCGGGTTACCGGCCGTACGGTCGGCGGGCGCGTTTCCGCTGTACGTAGGGGCAGTAAGGCCGCCGGTAGGGCCGTGGTCCAGCCGCGTGAACGCGGCGAGGATGATCGGCAGCGCAGTGACGACCGCGACCGCCACAACCGGGCCGAGGATGTGCAGCACCAGATCCGACACGGTGAACGTGTCGGCCACCCCGGGCAGGTACGGCCAGGCGTTCATCCCGACCGTCAGCCCCAGGAACAGCCATTCGATCCGGTTGAGCGTGCGGGACTCGATCGGCTGCCCACGGACGCCCATGTAGGACTTGGCACCGACCACCACCAGCAGCGCCAGCGACATGAACGGCTCGACGCACCAGGCGAACAGCCACTCCGGCGACCACGGCTCGGCGTCGCCGGCGGCGAACCGCTGGACACCGGCCGTGCTCCAGGCCAGCGCCAGCGCGAGCGCCAGCATCGCCGCGGCCACCAGGACCCGCCGCATCCGCGCGGCCTGCCACGCCCGCATGGCGGGGTCCTGGCCGAGCCGGTGCAGCCGCGCGGCCTCGTGCGCCTTCTTGCGACGCTTGCGGACCTTGGGCGTGTCGAGCGTGAGCGGCGTGTCGTCGTCCTGCAGCTCGGCCAGGCGGTGCGACTCGGCGACCTCGGCACGCAGGCGCCGGACCCGCCGGGTCTCCCCGGACGGCGCGCCCTGCAGCTCGGCGTCGGCGTCGGCGTACTCCTGGGCGGTGGTGGCGTCGCCGACCTCGGCCAGGTGCCGCTCCAACGCCGCGATGCCCTGCTCGACGTCGTCGGGGTCCGGCCCGCCCGCCGCGGGGATCTGCGTGTTCACCGCGGCACCCCCGTCCCGGCCGGGCCGCCGGCCGCCGCGTGCAGCGGACGCGCCGCCACCTCGGCCAGCCAGTCCAGCACCAGCGCCGTACCGGCCAGCGGCAGCGCCACTAGCCGCAGCAGCAGCACCGCCAGCGCCAGGCCCAGCACGGCCAGCACCGCCAGCGCGCCGGCGTCGCGGATCAGGTCGGTCGTCGGCATCACCGGTCGCCCTCCTTCCGGCGGCGCCGGGCGTCGCGGACCTGCGCGGCCCGGTGCGCCTCGGTGCCCTCCGTCGTCTCGGCGCTGCACGGGCAGTCCCGCACGATCTCCCAGTCGCCGGGGTCGGCGACGGCCCCGCAGCCGAAGGCGTGCAGGCGTCCGAGCTCGCACAGCCGCGCCGCGCAGCACTCGCAGTCCGGACACGGCGTCGGCGCGAGCTTGACCCAGGTGTGGAAGTCGTCGGCGGGGGTGCCGTGGGCGTACGGGTCGGTCATGCCGCACCTCCGATGCACGAGATCAGGGCCGCGATGAACAGCCATCCGATGTGCCAGGACTGGTCGAGCGCGTAGGCGCCGGTCCCGGCCGGGGCCGCCACGCCGTCGCCGAGGTCGGCGAACTCGCCCTTGCCGACCCGCTCGGCCAGCGCCGCCAGGGTGACGCGCCGGTCCGCCCAGTAGTGCGAGGCGGCGTCAAGCGCCAGGCCGGCCGCGACCGCCCACGGCGACAGCGCCAGGTCCAGCACCACCAGGGCCAGGCCCAACGTGATGAGCTTGGTCACGGTGAGCGTGGAGACGTGCCGCAGGCAGGCCCACCGGCCCGGCCACCCGGCCGCGCCCTTACCGAGCGCCTGGCCGCTGGTCTGCACCCAGTGGTCACCGACCTCGTGCGCCACGTACAGCGCGACGAACACGACCGCGAACACCGCCGGGGACGCGCCCATCACTGGCCCCCCTCCTTGCGGTTGGGCGGGGTCCAGTCCCACGGCGGCTGGTAGTAGCCGTCGCCGTGGCACGAGGGGCAGGTCTCGCCGTCGTCGGCGCCGGTGCCGTCGCAGCGCAGGCACCGCGGCAGGCGCGGCGCCGTGGCGGTCGGGTAGGTCACCGGCAGGTCGTCGGCCGTCTGGGCGATCGCCCGCACCGCGGCGCGTGCGTGCAGCGCCACCTCCCGCGGGTCCACGTCGTCCTCCTCGGCCATCTCGGCGAGGCTGGCCAGCACGCCCCGCAGCTGCGCGGCGCGGTTGGCGATGAGCTCGCACCGCTCCGGCCAGGCCCCGGGCGCCGCCGACGGCACGTCGAGCAGGGCACGGACAGCGGCGGCCAGCGCCACCAGGTCGGGGGCGCTCACTTCTTGCCGCCCTTCTGCTGCGCGTCGTAGGCGTCCCGCACCGACTGCGGCTCACCCTGCGGCCAGGTGGACGACTTGCCGTCCGTCGCCGACTTGCCGTCGGCGTAGATCACGTGTGAGATGAGCATGGGTTCGGACCTCCGGTGTCCGGATCAAGGCCCCTGTCAGGCGGTGGAGTCGCCAGGCGGGGGCCGTTCTGTTGTCAGGCGCGTCGTTGCCTGTAGCGTCAATGTAGGCCATGCTGTAGCTACAGGCAAGCGTTCTGGAGGAGACATGGCAGCATCTACGGCAGTGCCTACGACGGGAGCGACAGTGGCGCCACAGGGAACCCCCTTCCGACGCGTCCGCATGGACGACGACATGTGGGAGCGCTTCGGCCGGGCCGTCCGGACTGCCGAACCAGAGCTCGACAGGTCGAAGGTTCTCCGGGAGTTCGTCCGCTGGTACATCGGGGACACCGACGACCTACCGCGCCGGCCTGGTCGCGACTCTCGTTGACCGGCCGTCCCTCGTTGCATTCCCTGTTGCAGTTCGCTGCGGATCACCGAGGTTTCCCGGCGTTCACAAACCCCGGATGACGTGGGGAAACGAACTCTAGAGAACGTCGCCGAACCTCGCTCAGTGGCTCTCGTAATGAGCAGGTCGTCGGTTCGATTCCGACAGGCGGCTCCGCGTGCCAGAGGCCCCTTCCGATCTCGGAAGGGGCCTCTGTGTTAACGGCCTTGCTAACAGGGCAGTCTCTGGCGGCGTCCTTGAGCGCCTTCGCGAAGACCTCCGCCGTCCGCTCCTCGATGGCCCCCACGATGTGTGCGTAGACCCGCAGCGTGATCGCCGGGTCAGCGTGCCCGAGCCGAACCGCCACCACGTGCACCGGCACGCCCGCCAGGAGCAGCGTGGTCGCGTGGATGTGCCGAAGATCGTGCAGGCGAGCGAGCGGAAGCGGGTCTGTGCGTGGCTTGCCGTCCTGCGGCCTGTTGCAGGCGTTGATGAGCTTGCGCATCAGCGCCGTCACCGTGTCCGGGAAGAGCGGATCACCCATCCGGTCGTGAAGACGAATGACGCCGCGTCAACTCAAGGGCGCCGCTCCGCGCCGCCAGGCGGCCGTGCCCCCGGCGCGCCGGGCGTGCGGCTTGTCCTGCCTGGTCCCGCCACGCCGCGTCGCCCGTCCGCCCAGGTTGAACGAGCGGCTCAGGGCAGGTCTTGCCAGTGTTTTCCGGCGACGGTCTCTGCGTCCCTTTCCTGGGCGGCCCTCTTGCGCCGGGTAAGCGGAGTGAAGGCGGCCACCACCGCCGTGGCGATGCCGAGGTGGAGTGCTGCTATCCCCAGGTCCGAGTCGAACCCGTCGCCGGACGCGGCGAAGAACGCCCAGCCCAGTGAACCCAGGGCCAGAACGCCGAACATGTAGATGTAGACCATGCGGGTTTTGGCGTCGTGAACCAGAAGCTGCCAACCGCCGAGAATGAGACCCCAAAGGATCGCGCTACCAATGGTCATCTGCTCAAGTTTGTCATGGATCACGCTGCCTCGTACCCGAGAACGATCACGCTGATTCAGACGTTCGATCAGGTCCGCGAGGCCATGGCGCGGCGTCGGCGACGTTGATGATCCGCGGTCGGCCATGATGGTGCCCACGTCCTTTCCGACGTGCTCACCGGTGGTGAGCGTGATCGCCCATGCGATGTGAGGGCGGTGACCCACCAGGCAGGCGACCGCTCCGGCGGGCCGTTGTCGGCACAGCTCCAGTCCACTGGCCTGTCGGCTGGTCAGGCTCGAACCAAGGGGCTTCGCCGCTCCCTGGACCCCGCGAGCCAGGGCACTCGTATCGCGCGAAACGGCCCTTCTCGGCGGCTCCCACGATGTGCAGGTCGGCGCTGATCGTCGGGTCAGCGTGGCCGAGCGGTGTTCCGTCCGGTCCCGCCTCATTGCGCCGGCCACGGCCGTCTCAGCCCAGACGGGGACGCCCACGAGAAGGCCCCTGTCCCTGCACGCTCAGACAGAGCGCCACGGCGGCCACTGTGGTCGGTGCAGGCGATTGATCCCCCGAGGGGCGCAGGATGCGTCTACCCTCCTCCCAGGTGACCGTCAGTGGCGGCGCGGTCACTGTGAACGCTCACGGGGGGGGGACGCGGATGTCCGGGGATCTGGCGCAGTTGGCGGGTGAGGTCACGCTGTATGTGACGGCGGCGGCCACCGCCTACGGGGGCGCGGTGCTGGCCCAGGTGCAGGACGAGACCGCCACCGCCGTGGTCGGGTTCGGGCGGCGCATGGCGCAGCGGATCTTCGGGGGCCGTGCCGACGGTGAGGAGCCGCCCGAGGAGCTGGCCGACGTGATCGACGATCCCGAGGACGCCGACAACGTGGCCGCGTTGCGCAAGGCGATCCGCAAGGCGCTGGCCGCCGATGCGGAGCTGGCCGCGCGGGTGGCGCGGCTGGCGGAGGAGGCACGTGATGCGGGGGCGCAGGTGATGACGCTTGGGGACCGGTCGCCGGCCGTGCACACCAACCACGGCGTCATCGCGACCGGCGACCACAACGGCTTCACCCGGTGACCGGCGATGGCCGACCGCACCAACCCTGCTGAGGATCGGGTCAGTCCGTCGCCTGCGGCCGGGACGCGAACCCTTGGGGCCCGAGCGCCGGCGGTCGGCGGTGACAACCTCGGGGTCATCGCCACAGGCGACCATGTGCGGATCAACCAAGTGCAGGCGGTGCCGTTCCCGCCGCCGGATCGGGTGCGGCCCGCGGCGCGTGTGGTGGGGTTGCCCCGTCCCGCCACCGCGGTGTTCGTAGGACGGGATGACGCCTACCGGGGGTTGGAACAGGCGTTGGCGGCCAGTGTCGAGGTCGTGGTGTCACAGGCGGTCTACGGGATGGGCGGGGTCGGCAAGTCGGAGTTGGCGTTGTAGTACGCCCACCATGCCCGCGACCGCTACAGCCTGGTGTGGTGGATCACCGCCGACGACCCGGGGCAGACCGACGCGGGGCTGGCCGAGCTCGCCCGGCACCTGGTCCCCGACGCGGCGCGCACCGCCACCACCGAGGACGCCGCCGCGTGGGCACTGGGGTGGTTGCGGGCGCATCCGGGCTGGTTGCTGGTGCTGGACAACGTCACCGACCCCGCCCATATCGGCGGCCTGCTCGGCAGCGTGGAGGGCGGCCACGTGGTGATCACCAGCCGCCGGGATGTGCGCTGGCCCGGTGCAACCGCCACGCTGCCGCTGGACCTGCTGGCACCGGAGGCGGCCGCCGAGTTGATCACAACCGTCACCGGGCACGACACCTCCGCCGACCGGCAGACCGCCTTGGCCATCGCCGAGGAACTGGGGTTCTTGCCGCTGGCTCTGGACCAGGCCGCCGCCTACATCCGCCAGACCCGCATCGGTCTGGGGACGTATCTGGAACGGTTGCGGTGGCACCCGGCCCGCTACTACGACAAGGCCGCCGACGGCGACAAGGCCCAGGCGACCATCGCCCGCCTGTGGGACATCACCCTGGACACCCTCAGCGACCAGGCGGCCGAAGCGGTGGCGCTCGCCGTGATCCTGGCGCACTACGCCCCCGACGACATCCCCCGCGTCCTGCTCGGCGGCATGGATGACGAGATCGAGGAGTCGGTGGACGAGGCGCTGGGAACCCTGGCCTCCCACAGCATGGTCACCTTGACCCATCAGAGCGTGGCGATGCACCGCCTCACCCAGGCGACCGTCCTGGCCCACACACCCGCCTTCGCCGAGGACCAGGACCACAGTGTGAGCCGCGCGGTCGCGCTCGACTGGCTTGTCCACGCCATGCCCGACGACCCGGCTTCCAACGTCGGTGGCTGGCCGCTGTGGCGGTCGCTGGTTCCACATGTCGAGGCCCTCGCCGGCCGCTACCGGGCTGAGCGCCTACCCGAGAAACTCGGCCGGGTCCTTAACCAGACGGCGCTGTTCCTGCATTCCCAGGGCGAACACCAGCGAGCCCAGGCCATGCTCACCACCGCGACCACCATCACCGAGACAGCCTTGGGCCCCGACCATCCCGAAGTCGCCATCCGGTTGGGGAACCTGGCCGTCACCTACTGCGCTTTGGGGCGTGCCGCCGAGGCGCTGCCGCTGGAGGAGCGCGCCTTGGCCATCGCCGAGGCGGCCTTGGGCCCGGACCATCCTCGTGTGGCGATCAGTCTGGGAAACCTGGCCTCGACGTACAACGGCCTGGGGCGCGCCACCGAGGCGTTGCCGTTGGAGGAGCGCGCGCTGGCCATCACGGAGACGGCCCTGGGGCCCGACCATCCTGATATGGCCGTCCGGTTGGGCAACCTGGCCGTCACCTACTGCGCTTTGGGGCGTGCCGCCGAGGCGTTGGCGCTGGGAAAGCGTGCGTTGGCCATCACCGAGGCGGCCCTGGGACCTGACCATCCCGATGTGGCCGTCCGGTTGGGAAATTTGGCCTCCACCTACAGCGATCTGGGGCGTGCCGCCGACGCGCTGCCGCTGGAGGAACGTGCGCTGGCCATCACCGAGGCGGCCTTCGGCCCGGACAACCCTCGTGTGGCCATGAGCCTGGGAAGCCTGGCCTCGACGTACAGCGCCTTGGGACGTGCGACCGAGGCACTGGCGCTGGGGGAGCGTGCGCTGGCCATCACCGAAAGCACACTGGGCCCTGACCACCTTCGTGTGGCCATCTTCCTGGGGAACCTGGCCTCCACCTTCCGTGGTCTCGGACGTGCCGCTGACGCGCTGCCGTTGGAGAAGCGCGCGCTCGCCATCAGCGAGGGCGCGTGGGCCCGGAGCACCTTGACGTCGCCAATCGGTTGGGGAACCTGGCGATCACCTACTGCGCTTTGGGGCGTGCCGCCGAGGCGTTGCCGTTGGAGGAGCGCGCCTTGGCCATCGCGGAGGCGGCCTTGGGCCCAGACCATCCTCGCGTGGCCATCAGCCTCGGGAATCTGGCCTTGACGTACAACGCTCTGGGGCGTGCCGCCGAGGCACTGGCGGTGGGGAAGCGTGCGCTGGCCATCACCGAAACCGCGCTGGGGCCCGAGCACCCTGATGTCCCCATCCGGCTGGGGAACGTGGCCTCCAGTTACAGCGATCTGGGACGCGCATCTGAGGCAATCGCAGCAGTTTCACGGGCGGAGCGATGTGCTGCAGACGCCCTCGGCGAACACCACCCCATAACACGCTCATTGCAGCACTACGCCGACCATCTCAAAGATCGGTACGGCGCTCCCAACTGAACACAGCCGTACAGGACGGCCCACCTGGCTCACTCGACCTGAACAGGGCCACTGACGAAACTCCCTGACCAGCGGCGACAGTGCGAGCCCAGACCAGCCGATGCCACGTCGAGGAAGATCGTTTTCCAGCGGTGCGAGGGGCCGGTCGACGCAGTGGCAGGGGCGCACTCGCTCCACCAGAAGCCGGATCCGGTCGCGGGAGTGGTCCCAGAACGTCACCGAGGCGCTGGTCAACGTTTTCGCAACGAGCTCGCCGATGCCATGTTTGAATATCTGAACGACTGAGGTGAATTGTCCAAAAAGCCGCCGGATAATGAGGATCTGAAGAAGGTCGATCATGGAGCCGTCGCCTTCGTATCTGGAAAGATCAATCGGGACTGGCTGTCAGCGCTCGGCCGAGGGGCCAGGCAGTGAGCAACCCACTCTCGATTCTTGATCTACTGCCCCTCGCTTCAGCTCACGGTGTCTTCGACGCGCCCGTTCGATATGCGCCGAATGCTGCGGCCTCGTAGTCGGCCTGTCACGGACTGCTCTCAAAGGATCACCAGCTCGGTGATGCGCGCGACGACACGCAGCTGCCCGCGGTATGCCTGGTGATGACATCGACCACCATCTGTGGGTGTGGCGTGTGCTGTTCTGCATCACGGCGGCCGCCGCCACCGTTCTCCTCGTGTGATCGCTGTCGTCCTCCACAGCGCGTCGCTCCGCAGCCGCTGGCCAGGGCGGACTCGATGACGTCGGGCCGCCTTCCACGCGGCCCGACGCTCGGCCTCGCGGTTGGCCAGGCAAGCGCTGTACGGCCGCGCCTTGAACGCCCCGCCCCATCGACGATGTTGAGCCACCCACCTCCAGTGAACGGCCAAGCCGGGCTCGAAAAGCGTTCGATCCTTGTGGCTGACGAGCCGCTGCTATCGCCGGTAGTTCGGATGCCTGTGAGTCACGCGTACTCCTTCATCGCCGGCGCCGGGAAATCGCAGATCGGGTGCACTTCTGATCCCTTGAAGACGCGTCAGTTAGTCCAACTGGCCGGTGAATCCGAAATCCGTGAGCCAGACCGGCAAATCAACTAAAGGTCGCCCGGTTCGTGGCCGTTGCGTTCAGCTGACAGGACGCCCCGACGTTTTCAGGGCAGGGCGAACGGGTCTTCGGGAAGGAAACACCCGTGGTCCTGGAGGGGACGGTCGTCGTTGAGGACGATCCGTTGGATGCTCCCTGCGGGGGAGAGGCCGTCGGGGCGGTCAAGGGTGCGGACGCCGGGAAGCGGGGCGCCGCGGCCGACGGTGGGGAAGGGCTGCGATTCCACCAGGCGACCGTGGCGTTCGAACAAGGCCCAGACCGCGTCGTGGACGTCGGCGACGGCCTCGGCAGCGGTGGCCTCGGTGGCTTCCGGGTGAAGTTCGAGGTAGGCGCGGCGGGCGGTGGCGAGAAAACGTTCCGGATCGACGATGACCACGTCCTCGCGGGAGCGGATGCTGATGACCATGCCGGGCACCGGCGGCGCGGAGTCCTCCATGCGTCGAGGGTAGGCCGTGCCGGATTCCGGGTGGGGCGCTATCGACGGCAGGCCAAGCCAGAGCGGTCCTGCAGATGACGGCGCATCTGTCACCAGCCGCACTCGCGGTGAAACAGATGCCGTCGCCGCAGACACCGCCGGTAGGACGACGTCCGGGTCAGCGACACTGCACACGACCGCAAGGACGGCACGCCACCCCTGCACGACTCGTGCAGGGCTCGAACCTGCCAGGTCTTTCACCTCGGCTTGAGCACCTGGATGCGCTGGCGGGTGGAGCCCAACGCCCGGACAGTCATCCGATCCTCTAGTGGCCGGAGAGGACGGTCACCCAGCGGGGCGCAGTAGGAGCCGGACCTCCCTGCCTGTGCCCAGCGCACCCGTCCGCGTCCGGCCAGCAGGACGCTTCGGCCCGGCGAGGGCAACGCCGCAGCCCGTCCATCTCAGACCACGGCAGCGCACCCGCCCGGCCTTGGCGGTGCGGCGTACCACCCACGCGGGGCGTGTGGCGCACCCGTCCGCCTCCAGCCAGTACGGCACACTCGCCCGGCCTGGGTGGTGTGGCGTGTCTGTCCGTCCCCATGCATGGGGCAGTGCAGCGCATCCGTCTGCCTTCGGCGAGCGGGATGCGTTCGGCCCGGCGGGGGCAATGTCGCGGCCCGTCCGTCTCCAGTTAGTACAGCGCATGCGTCGCGATCTGGGGCGGTGTGCCGTACCCCCGGTGTGGGGCCTGTGGCGCGCCCGGCCGTCCCCAGTCAGTGGGCAGTTCGCAGCAGCCTTCTGCCTCCGGCCAGCGGGAGGCGTCCGGCCTGGCGAGGGTATTGTGGCGGCCTGTTCGTCTCCAGTCATCGCAGCGCACTCGTCGCGATCCGGGCGGGCGGCGTGCCTCCCCGGTGCGAGTCGTGTGGCGCACCTACCCGTCCCAGTCAGTGGGCGAACCCCCTTGGGCAGTGCAGCGCACCCGTCGGTCTCCGGCTCACGGGACGCATCGGCTGGGGCGAGGACAGTGCCACAGTTTGTCCGTCGTCAATCAGGGCGGCGCAGCGCTGGCCTTGGGCGGCGCGGCGTGCCACTCTCGTGTGGGAAGTGCGGCGGGCGCCCCGTCCGCTTCCAGTCAGTGCGGTGTATGCCTCGCGTGGACAGTGCGCGACCTCTAAGGATGGGCAGCGGACCGGCTCGCGCTGCCAAGGACCTACGACCTCGGACGGGCGGCGCTCCGCATGCCGCCGTGCCTTCGTGAATGAACCTTGCTCGGGCGCATCTCAATGCGCCGGAGGGGCGCTCAAGGCATTGTGCTCCTTGCCGGTGTTGCCGCACATGCGGCAAGGCTCGTCCACGCGCGCCCACGACAGCTCACCGGCGGCCGTCTGATGCGGACGCTCCGGACGCCACCATCCCGACCCGCGACAGAACCGGCATGCCCGGTCGTCGCGGTCGCACCACTCGCATGGCACGTTCCCACAACGCGCGCGCTTAGTGTTCATCGGCACCTTCCGGTGCCCCGGCAGACGTGGCAGTTCTCCACGCTCGTGCGCCATGTGATCGAACCGTCGTTCTCCTTCTGCGGTCGCTCGTAGGTGACTTCACCCGACCCGGCACAGTGGCCGCACTTCGGGAGGTCGTCCTTGTTTTCCACTGAGCCCGCCCCTGGAAGACCGACCGCGACACTGCCGCGCCCAGCATTCCGTACGGACGGAGTCGCAGTCCATGATCCTCGTTGAGGTGCCGCGCCCTCGCGAAGTGACACGCCGTCGACTGGTACACCAGCCGTCTCTCACACGGCCCCGTCGCACACCTCGGCCATAGGCGGCTGTCGTCCCTCACCAGATGCACGCGGCATCGCGCAGTGGCATCACCGCAACGTAGCCTCGGCACCTACTCAGTGATGTCGTCGGGACGTGGGTGGGCTGGCAACGCTTCCTGTCCGCCGACTCCGGCTGTAGCTGATGCTCCGTCCATGATGAATGGCGTACCTCCCGAACCCGCCGATCGCTCTCTGAGCACATACGGCTCACTCCGCAGCGCTAGCTGTGCTTGGTCATGGTCTTGGTGTCAGTCGGGTGATGGGTGGTCGGCAGCCCAGGGCCGAGTGGGGGCGTTGGGTGTTGTAGTGGTCGAGCCAGGGGTCGAGGGCTTGGGTGCGCTGGGGTTGCTGTTGTGAGGCTGCCGGTAGGCCCATTCGGTGGCCAGGGTGCGGTTGAGGCGTTCGGCCTTACCGTTGGTCCACGGGTGGCGGGGCCGGGTGAACTTCTGCCGGGCTCCTAGGTCGGCGCGCCTGGGCGAAGGCGCGATTGGTCCGGTAGTTCTTGGCGTTGTCGGTCCTCACCCGCTGGATGCGGGTGAGGACCGACGGCGGCGAAGAAACGCGCCGCCCATGACAGGAAGCCGGCGCAGGTGACGCCTTTCTCGTCGGGCAGGATCTCGGCGTAGGCCAGCCGTGAGTGGTCGTCGATGGCGGTGTGGACGTGGCCGTAGCCGATGCCACGGCCGCGCACGGCCTCGCTGTGGCCGTGGACGCGCCGGCCGCCGCCGTTGGGGATCCGGCCGAGTTTCTTGACGTCCAGGTGGACCATCGCGCCCGGGGCCGGATCCTCGTAGCGGCGCGTGCTCGCCCGGGACGCCCGGATCTGCTGCCCGGTCAGCGGGTCGCAGGCCGCCAGGACGGGAAGGTTTGCGGGGGCGGTGTTGCTGGCGTACGGGGCACGTAGCGTTCGCGGCTAGGCGTGGGTGCCGTGGTGCTCGGGGAGGGCGTGCTGGTCTGGCATGGGCGGGGGCCGGTGTGGTGAACGCCTGCAGGGTTGGCGGTGTGCGGTGATGGGCAGGCTCGTGGCGGGGCGTACGCAGGGGTCAGGGGTCGAGGTGCTCGCCCAGGACTTCTAGGTGGGTCTTGCGGGCCTCGGCGTGGCGCTGGCGGCCCTCTTCGGTGGCCTTGACGAACACTCCGCGGCGGTCCGAGTCGCACATGGCGCGTTCCACGAGGCCGTGTTTCTCCAGCCGGGCGACGGTGCGGGACAGGGCGCTCTGGCTGAGATACATGTCGCCGGCCAGTTCCTGCATGCGGCACTTGTCACAGCCGGTGTCGATGAGTCGGTCGAGCGTCTCGAACTCGCTCATGCTCAGGCCGTGCCGTTCCTGGAGGCGGCGGTCCAGCTCGCAGGCGATGGTGTTGTAGCAGGTCAGCAGCGACCGCCACCGCGCGACCAGGCCAGCCTCGGTGTCCATGACGCGCATCTTATCATGCGTGCGCATCAGATGCATTCGCATTAAATGCGGGTGGAACTTGTGCGTCGACATTGGATGCACGTGCATGTATTGTCCTCCCTCGTGACTATCACCGAAACCTCACGAGTGTCGGTTGCCGCGCCACCGGCGACCGTGCCCGAGCAGCAGAGTTGGACGCCCCGGCTGTGGGGAGTGCTCGCGGTGCTGTGCGCTGTCTTGTTCCTTGACGGGCTGGATGTCTCGATGGTCGGCGTGGCACTGCCGTCCATCGGCGCCGAACTCGGCCTGTCGACCACCGCGCTGCAGTGGATCGTCAACGGCTACGTGCTGGGATACGGCGGGCTGCTGCTTCTCGGCGGTCGCATGGCGGACCTGCTCGGCCGCCGCCGGATCTTCCTGGCAGCGCTCGCGGTCTTCGCCGTCGCGTCGCTGGTGGGTGGGCTGGTGGACGACGGTGTTCTGTTGATCGCCACCCGCTTCATCAAGGGCTTGGCCGCCGCCTTCACCGCGCCGACCGCGTTGTCGATCCTGACCACCACCTTCCACGAGGGACCCGCGCGCAACCGTGCGCTGTCGGTGTTCACCGTGTTCGGAGCCAGCGGCTACTCATCGGGGCTGATCCTGGGCGGGCTGCTCACCGGCCTCGGCTGGCGCTGGACGTTCCTGACCCCGGTGCCGCTGGCGCTGCTCGCCCTTGTCGCCGGTCTCGCGTTGATCCCCCGCGACAAGCCGGCCGCCGAGGGCGGCCACGATCTGATCGGCGCTGTCACGCTGACCGCGGGAATGTTGCTGGCCGTCTACACGGTGGTGTCCGCCCCGGACCGCGGCTGGCTCGACCCGGTGACGGTCGGCGCGGTGGTGCTCGCCGCGGCCCTGCTCGTCGGATTCGTCGTCACCGAGACACGCGTCCGGCATCCGCTGATCCGGCTGGGCATCCTGCGGATCGGCACGATCGTCCGCGCGAATCTCAGCATCGTGGCGCTGTTCGGCTCCTACCTCAGCTTCCAGTTCATGATGACCCTGTACCTCCAGGATGTTCTGCGCTGGTCGCCGCTGCGGATGGCGCTGGCACTGCTGCCCGCCGGACTGATCGTGGCCGTCGGCTCGCCGTTCGTCGGACGTCTCATCGACCGGTACGGCACGCCCCGGCTGATCCTGGCCTCGATGACCTCGCTGAGCCTCGGGTACGTGTGGTTTCTGGCCACCGCGGGCAGCACGCCGAACTACGTGGTGACGATCCTGCCGACCATGCTGCTGCTCGGCGGCGGCTTCGCGTTCGGCTTCAGCTCCATCATGGCCCAGGCGACCGACGGCATCGACGACTCCGAGCAGGGGCTGGCCTCCGGACTGGTGCAGACCTCCGGCCAGGTCGGCGCCGCGCTGGTGTTGGCCGTCGTCACCGCCCTGGTCGCGGGCGGCTCGCACACCGGCACGGCAGGCGCCGCCGACTTCGGTCAGTACCACCCGGGCGTCAACCTCGTGACGGCGGTCGCAGTGGTCGGCCTAGCCCTCAACCTCCTTCCACTTTTCCGCCGCTACCGGGCCAAGCACGCCTGACCTGGAGAGGTTGGGGGATGGTCAATGACTGGGCGCCCGACCCTCGTGCACCCGTACTGGCCCCGACGTGGTCGCTGCCGCACATGCCGAGCCAGTCCCCAGAGCGGGTGTGGCCATTGATCCGTGAGGGCATCGGCTGTTGGGGTCTGTGCCGCTGTGTCGTCGTGGGGGATGGCTCGGTGGCGCAGGGCGGCTACCCGCAGGCGACTTTGACCACCCGGTGTGCCGCCACGGCTGCCGCTGGAGGTGGCGCAGGGGCCCCAGCCGGTGCTGATCCGGCTGGGGCATGGCGGCGTCCGTTGCGCAGTCGTGGGCGGCTGCGTTGTTAGCGACAGGTGGTGCAGCCGCACCGACGGCACCCGCGGTGCGCACACGGCGGCGCCCACGTGGGGGTTCCTGTGGGCCCGCCGTAGCCGGTGGTGAAGTGCGGGTCGTCCCAGCGGGTGGTGGCTCGTCCGGCGGTTCTGGCTAGGGGGTGCGTTTCCAGAAGGGGCGTTTCGGGCGGGGTTTTGGGGTGGTGAAGTCGGTCAGCGTTGTGATGGTTCGGTTCCAGAGTTGCTCGAGACTGGGGGCGTCGAGCGGGGTGCGGACGGCTTGCAGGTCGGTGATCAGTGCCGACAGGGGGCTGACGTCGGTGCCGACGGATTCGAGGCGTTGAACGTTTGCTTCCAGGAAGGCCAGCAGTTCGGCCAGTAGGGCCTGGTCGGCGATGGGGGTCGAGGTCAGCCGCCGGAGGTAGTCGGCGAGCCGTTCCCGGGTCTCGTTGAGTTCGGACGTGTTGGTGCGGGCGGTGTCGCGTCGGCGTGGGGCAGGGATGGGAGCAGACCCGGGGCGCCTTGCTCGTGCCCGGGCCGGCACGTGGGCGCTGCCTGGCGCGGCGGGAGGGGGGCCCGCGTATGCGGGTGGGGCGCCGGTGCCGGCGGGTGGGAGCGGGCCTGCGGGGGCCGGCATCGCAGCGCCGTACGCCGCCATCGGGGTGGCGGGGGCGGACCAGCCTGCCGGGAGTTCGACCGGCTGCACCACGTGGTGCGGGGTTTCTCCCTCGGCCACGACTCGGCTGTCCACCGCGACGAACGCGGTGAAACGGCACAGCACGCCGAAGCGGAGGGAGGTGTCCACGATCTGGCGCTCGGAGTCGGCGGAGCCGGAGGTGAGGTAGCGGTCTTCCAGGTCTCGCAGGTGAGCGCGGGCCCAGAGGGAGACCACGGTGCCGTCCGATGAGACGACGCCGGTGGAACGCTGCTGCCAAGCCGTCCCCTCGGGCGTCACGCCGTGCACGGTCAGGCTTCCTTGGGGCGGGCCTTGGAACCGGCCCGAGATCACCAGCGGTACGCCCGGGTACAGGGCGCCGAGGCGGCTGGGGGTCACCGTGTCGGGGACGAGACGCAGGCCGTCGGGGACGAGACGCAGATCTGTCACCAGCGGGGCGCCGACGCGGTGATGGATGTGCTCCATCGCCTCGTCCAGCCGGTTCTCCGACTCGACCAGCTCGCAACGCCCCTGGCCGGTCTGCGCGAGCCGTTGCAGGAATCCCGCGTTCACGGCCCGGTCGATGCCGACGGTGTGCACCCGGATGCCGTGCAGCCGGGGCCCCAGGTGGGCGAGGATCTGGTCCTCGTTGCCGACCTGGCCGTCGGTGATCAGAATCAGCACCCGGTCGGATCCGGAGTCACGCAGGAGGTCGCACGCGTTGGTGAGCGGGCCGATCATCTCGGTGCCGCCGCGTGCCTCGAGTTTCGCGAGGAACTCGACCGCGCGGAACCGGTTGCGGTCGCTGCCCGGCAGCAGTCCCGGGCCCAGGTTCGGGGGCCGTTCCACCACGTTGTCGAACGCCAGCACGGCGAAGTTGTCGGTGCTGCGGAGGGTGTCGACGATCCTGGCGGCCGCGCGCCTGGCCGCGATCATCTTCCAGCCGTGCATGCTGCCGGAGCGGTCCAGAACGAGCACGACATCGCGCGGCCGGGGACGGTGCCGTCCGGTCGGCAGGACGGTCAGCGTGAACGTTCCCTCTTCGGAATCGTCGTCCGGGACCAACGTCAGCGAGGCGGTCTCCTGCGGCGTGTAGGTGAGGCGCAGGAGGAAGTCGCGGTCGAGCCGTTCACCGGGACGTAGCCGGATGGTGGTGCGCTCGCCCTCGCTCTCCTCGGCGACCACGTGCAGGGCGGAGTGGATCTCGGTGAGCGGCAGGCCGGCCGGATCCACGTCCACGCTGATCGACAGGCGTACCGGGTTGGGGAAGCCGGGCAGCAGCACCGGGGGGCTGATCCGGGACGCGTCGGGCACCGCGTCGGTGTCGGACGCCACGCCGTCCCCCGCCGGAGAGTCGTCCAGTGGCGTGCCGGGGATGTAGCGGGGCGCGACGACGAGGGGGAACCGGAAGGTCGCCTGGTCGTCCTCATAGGGGAGCGGCTGGTTCAACGTCAGCCGGATGGTGACGCGCTCGCCGGGCAGGATGTTGCCCACCCGCATGGTGAAGACGTCGGGGCGGTCCTCCTCGGCGATGGCGGCCCGCCGGCCCGCGGCGATGGCGGCGTCGTAGTCGTGGCGCGCCTGCTCCCGTTCCTTGAGCACCCCTTCGATGACCCGGTCGGCGGCCTCCATGCGCAGCGCGGTGACCGCGGCGCGGTCCGGCAGCGGGAAGACATAGGTGGCCTCCAGCGGCACGTCGAACGGGTTGCGGAAGCCCTGCGTCAGCTCGATTCCCGCGGCGAGCCCGGTGATCGAGGCCTTGATGTCGACGGAGTCGAGAGGCAGGTTCCCCCGGTCGGTGGACAGGGCGCCGAGCCCGCCCTCGGGATCCGGTGGCGCCTCGGAGTCGGGCAGGGGACTGATGTGGACGGTCACTGAGGCCTCCCGGAGGGGTCGATGTGCGTGTCCAAGGGGGCGAGCAGCCCGCGGCGCCGTAGCTCGTCGAGCAGTGGACGGGCGGCGTTCGCGATCGCGGCGAGATCGTCCTGGCTGAGCGTCGGAGCGTCGAGCATCACGGTGAGGCCGGGCGCCAGGCGCACGCCTTGGACGAGGGAAGCGTGTTCACGTCCGGCTGGGCCTGGGGACGTGTCGCCCAGGGGCGATGCGTTTGTGCTCAGGTCTGATGCGGTCGCGGTGGGGCGGCTTTCGCGTGAGGCGTTTCCGCTCGGGGTTGGAGCGGGGGCGTCCAGGGATGAGGCTGCGACCTGTGGTGCCTCTGGAAGGGCGGCGCCCCTCTTTGGTTGGGAGACGTTGTGCTGGGGCGGCGCTTCCGTCTCTGGGAATGGGGCGGCCTCGGGGGGTGGCGAAGCCTTCCGCTGAGGGGGCGCGTCGTTGCGGTCGCCGCCGCTTGCTCTGGATGCGGCGACGTGGGCACGGCGGGGGCTGGTGGTGGCCGCAGGAGGTGGGCTCGGTGACGAGGCTGGGCTGTTCGCATCCGAGGTGTGGCGGATGTCGGCTTTCCAGGTCACGTCCGAGGGAGTGTCGGGGGTGGTCGGGCGGGTGGCCCAGAAGCGGCTTCGTGGCTGAGCGGCCTCTGCCGTCTCGGTGCCGGCCGGCGCGCCGGGGAGTTGGGCGATCTCGCGCAGGGTCTCGTCGGTGGCGCCCGCCAGTTCGAGCTGGATCTCGGCGATCGTGCGGCCGGCGGCCTGGCGCCGCTTGACGGCCACGATCTGCAGCAGGTGTCGCGGGCCGTACACGGCGGTGCGGCCGCGGCGCCCGAGCGGCGGGTCGACCAGCCCGATCGTGGTGTACCAGCGGATCAGCCGTTCGTTGGGCAGGTCCCGCACCCGGCCGTTGACGTGCAGCGGATCGCCCGCCGACAGGGCGGCGACGGCCCGCTCGGCCAGTTCGCTGATCGTCCAGGTGCCTGCCATGCCGCCAATGATGACACTGTCATTGTGACACTGTCAATCTCGTACTTGATCTTGACCGGTCGGCGGCCGGCGGATGTCGGCGCGCCGGAAGTGGCGGGCGGCGTGGTCGGCGGGGCGAGCAGTGGGCGGCTGTGCTGGAGGACGGATCTGTGGCGGTGTCCCCTTGGGGCCTGTGGGAGAGGAGTGCTGCGCCGGTGGTCCTGCTGCGGTGCTGGCAGGGCGTGCGGAGTCTGATGTGGAGGTGGTTTTGCCGGGGTGAGAGTTGGTTTCGGTGGCGATGTGCGCTGACGTGAAGGACTGCCACCGTGTGGCGGTATTCCGCTGGCGATTCTGATTGAGGGGCGGCTGTTTCGGTCGAGGGCGGCTGTAGGGCGGTTGGTTTTGTTCGCGAGTGATGGGGTGTGTCGGAAGGCGGCCCGCTTTGCCGCTATTACGTGAGGTGATCTTGCTGTCGCGCTGAGCTACTCGCGGCAGGTGGTGAGGTTCGGGCATGAGGCGGTCAATGCAGGCATCGCACGCTAGTAATGGCGATCTGGTGGAAATTGGCTATGCATCGAGGTCCGAGCATTCCGATCTTGTGGAATTGGCGGTAGAGGGGTCGTGGAACACTTACCTTGCAGGGCATGGACGACCGTCTATTGGTCGAGGCCCTGCGTGAACGGGACCCGGCCGCACCGGCGGCGGTGTACGACGCCTATGCCGGACGCCTTTACGGGTACTGCTGGTTCCACCTGCGCGACCGGGACGCCGCGCAGGCGGCGTTGCGGGACTCGTTCATCGTGGCCGAGGCGCACATCGGGCGGCTGCGCGACGCCGATCGGTTCTGTGCCTGGCTCTACGCCATCGCCCGTTTGGAGTGCGCGCGCCGTCTGCCCGGGCACGACCAGCCTCCCGACCTGCCCGTCGCCAGCCATGACCAGGACGACGTCGACCAGCGTGTGATGGCGTGGCAGGCCGTCCAGGCCCTGGAACCGCTCGGCCGGGAGATGCTCGAACTGCGGGTGCGGCACCGATTGCCGGTGTCCGACCTGGCGGCGGTGGTCGGCCTGCCCGTCAAGGATGTGGAGAGCCACCTCCGGCGTGCTCACTCCGCCCTTGAGGCGGCTCTGACCGCCGAGATCCTCGCCCACAAGGGCCCGTATGGCTGTGCCGGACGCGGGGCATTGCTGCGGCAGCGACGTGGCCCCTTCACGGGGGATCTCAACGAGCGGCTCTTGCGGCACGCCCGTGAGTGCGATGTGTGCCGGGTCCTGCGTCCCCGGACGGTGTCGGCGGTCAAGGTGTACGGGCTGCTGCCATGGGCCCGCCCGCCTGCGTCCCTACGGGCACGGGTGATGGCCTGCTTCTACGACCCCGAGTTGGTGGGCTACCGGTTGTTCGTCGCAACGCGCGTCGGCGCGTTCGGTCCGGCAGGCTTTCCCAAGCAATCGCGCCATTCCGCCTCTTCTCGCTGGATGACACGGTCGGGGCGCCGTCTTCCGTACGTGGGGCGGCGTCCCGCGGCGGGGCGTGCGGTGGCGGCCGTGGCGGTGGTCGTGTTGCTGCTGGGAGGCGGTGGGGTGGCTTTCCGCTGGCTGATCGCGGCAGAGGGCGGCACGGGTACGGCGGCGGCCGGGGCCGGGGGCTTCCCGCGTCCGTCGGTGCCGTCCGCGTTGCCGTTGCCTACGGGCGGCGAGCCGTCGCCGGGGGCGGACGTCGGAAGCGCCCCCGTGGCGGCGACCTATCCGCTTGGCGCGCGCGTCTCGTCCGCCCCGCCTACGGCACTGGTGAATCTTCCGGGGGTTCGCCTCGTGGACCACGGGGACGCCCGCAGCCAACCCGCCGGCCTGGCAGTGGCGCCTCTCTACCTGGACCTGGCAGGGGGCGCTCACGGCACACTCCAACTGACCGCCGAGGGCGGTCCGGTGAACTGGCGTGCGAAGCCATGGGGACCCATACGGCTCGGCCGGACCTCCGGACGCATCGGGGCAGGGAAGACCGTCACGCTCGACGTGGACGTCACCAGGCGTGGCGGCTCGACGGGGGAAGGCGGCGTCGTCTTCCAACCCGGCGGTGTGGGAGTGCGCGTCATGTGGCGTCCGCCCACCCAGCCCGACCCGACGACACGTCCGAGGCCCAGCGACTCCCATCCCACGGTGTCGTCGTCGCAGCCGTCCCCTTCCGACCCGCCCCCTTCGGATCCAACTCCGTCGGACTCGCCGCCGTCAGAGACGAGCACGCCGCCGCCCCCCTCGTCCCGTGAGCCCGACACGCCGTCGCCCTCCGAAGGAACACCGCAACCACAGGGCTCCGGCGCCTGAACAGGTCGGCCAGTGCTGCGCTGCGTCCGGTCGGGTGTCCGCGTCCGTTGGAACGACCCGGGGTGGAAGGTTGCAGCGTGTGCGTCCTGATCGCTTAGGGTAGTGATCTCTGTGGCCTGAGTGACTGACTCGCACCCGTGGGGCTGTGCGAGAAGTCCTCGCGTCAGGTGATCACGGTGGGGGGGACCGTGTTTCTGGGAACGCGCACGGGGCAGCGGCCGTCAGCGCGCCGGTGGAGTGCGGCCAAGCGCCTGGTGTCCCTGGGCGGCATCGCCGTCTTCACGGTGACGGGCGTACCGCCCGTTCCTGGGTTCGAGGCTTCTCCGGGGGCGGCCGCGACCACGCCCGGCTCGGCGATGGCCGATCCGGTGCCGGACGCACGCGACGTGGACCAGGCCAGGCGTCGTGCGGAAGAACGCGCCGACGAGGTGGCCCGGACCAAAGTGCGGTTCGCGCAGGCCACGGGCGAACTCGACCGGCTCGCGGCCGCAGCCGCGCTCGCCGTGGAGCGCTACAACGGCGAGCAGGTCAAACTCGCCAGGGCGGCCGCGGCCTACCGGGACGCCCTGACGCGCTTGGCCGAGGCCGAACGCAGGCACTCACAGGTCCGTGCGAACCTGGCCGCGTTCGCCGCCGAGGCGTACCAGGCCAACACCGGCTACAACGCCTGGCCGTCGGTCGTCGCCGGGGGCGACGGGCCGCAGGGCTTCATGGACCGCGCCGGCCTCCTGGAAGTGCTCGCGCGCCGCCGTACAGGGCTCCTTCAAGCGTTGGAGGCCGCCCGCAACGTCGCCGGCGTGTTCCGCGCACAAGCCCAGTCGGCAATGGCCGAGCAGAACGCGGCGACCCGGCGGGCGATGCGGGCCCGCCAGACGGCCGAACAGGCCGTGCAGCGGCAGCAGGAGGCCGTCCGGGAGATCGGTGCGGAGAAACGGCGTTTGGAACGCGAACTCGGCATCGCCCGGGAACGCGCCGACGATCTGGCTCGCCAGCGTCGTCAGGCGCTGGCGAGCGTCAACGCCACGAGGGGCGGCCTGGAGGGGAGCCACGCCCAGGGGTCGGCCGTGGTCCGGGCAGCGCTTCGGTGGCTCGGCACGCCGTACTCGTGGGGCGGGGGCACCGTCCACGGGCCCAGCTACGGCATCGCGCACGGCTCCCGTATTCACGGATTCGACTGCTCGGGGCTGGTGATGTACGCGTGGGCCAAGGCGGGCGTGCAGCTCGACCACTGGACCGGTACGCAGTGGACGTCGGGGCCGCACATCCCCCTGAACCGCATCCGCCCGGGCGACCTGGTGTTCTACGCGTACAACACCGCCGACCCAGACACCATCCACCACGTCGGATTGTTCATCGGCAAGGGACGCATGGTGGAAGCCCCCTACACGGGGGGCAGGGTGCGCATCTCCAGCATCTGGCGCCCGGGGCTCATCGGCGCCACCCGTCCAGACAGGTGAGCCGTGGCGTCCGGCGGGGCGCCCGACAGCGGCGGCAGGGGCGGGGCGATGGCGGTGGCGCGGTCACGGCCGGAGGACGGCGGGAGCGGATCGGCGCCGTCCGGCCTGCCCCGCCCAGCCGACGACGACTCGGGTCAACGACCGGGCACGGGCGGTCAGTGGCCGCCCTTGTGGTCGCCCAGGTCGGCGGCGCGCTTGAGGGAGCGCTCGATCTCGGCCTCGGCCTCGACGCGGCCCACCCAGCTGGCGCCCTCGACGGACTTGCCGGGCTCCAGGTCCTTGTAGACCTCGAAGAAGTGCTGGATCTCCAGGCGGTCGAACTCCGGCACGTGGTGGATGTCGCGCAGGTGCTCCATACGCGGGTCGGTGGCCGGGACGCACAGGACCTTGTCGTCGCCCCCGGCCTCGTCCGTCATGCGGAACATTCCGACCGCGCGGCAGCGGATCAGGCAGCCGGGAAACGTCGGCTCCTGCAGCAGCACCAGGGCGTCCAGCGGGTCGCCGTCCTCGCCCAGGGTGTCCTCGATGAACCCGTAGTCGGCCGGATACTGCGTCGAGGTGAACAACATCCGGTCCAGGCGGATGCGACCGGTCTCGTGGTCCACCTCGTACTTGTTCCGCTGACCCTTCGGGATCTCAATGGTGACGTCGAAATCCACGATGTCCTCCGCTCCCTGCGCCGTCGCAGTGAATAGTCTTTCGGGAGCCCGCGCGGGCGAGGGCGGCCCGCACAGGATGGTGTTCCCTTATACAAGGATGTCGCACGTTGGTGGGTGCTGAGGGGGAGAGGGGCGGTCACGTGCCGAAACGCACGCGCGCCCTCGTCATGGTCACACTTTCCCTCCTTCACGTCTCGACGGCAGGCGCGGGCATGGCAGTGGCCAAACTCACACCCGACCGACGCTTGTCCCCACAGCCACCTGGCGTTGCCGAACGCGAGCCGGTACGCACGTTCGCCACCGCCGTACCGGCCGGTGCCGCCGACGGCGTGGCGGACGCCTCCGTTCTGGGACGACGGCTCGCCGGGCTGCTCGGCGGCTCGCAGACCCCAACCAACGCGGTCGTGATCGACGCCCGTACCGGCCGGCAGCTGTTCGCCCAGAACGGTGACCGACCCGCCACGCCCGCGTCCACCACCAAGCTGGTCACGTCCGTGGCGGCGCTGGCCGCGCTCGGACCCGAGCACCGGATCGCCACCAAGGTCGTCCGAGGCGGCGGCGGGGTCGTGCTGGTCGGCGGCGGGGATCCTACATTGACCGCGCTCCCCGCGTCCGCAGGGCAGGGGCGTCCGGCGTTCGCGTCGCTGGCCGATCTCGCGCGGCAGACGGCCGCGGCCCTCAAGGCGTCCGGCACGCGTCGCGTGCGCGTGGACTACGACGCGACCGCCTACCAGGGCCCGCGCACCGCCGCGGGCTGGAAACCCAACTACCTGCCGGACGGCGAGGTCGCCCCCGTGAGCGCGCTCACTGTGGACGAGGGCAGGGTCGCCCCTGGCACGCTCACCAAGACCCGTGTGGGCGACCCACCCGCCGCAGCGGCCGCTGCGTTCGCACGCATGCTCACCCGTAACGGCGTCGCCGCCACCC
Organism: Actinomadura sp. NPDC047616; assembly: GCF_040642915.1. Classification (NCBI taxonomy): domain Bacteria; kingdom Bacillati; phylum Actinomycetota; class Actinomycetes; order Streptosporangiales; family Thermomonosporaceae; genus Actinomadura; species Actinomadura sp. NPDC047616. The sequence continues at coordinate 37,653 of NZ_JBEYTB010000015.1, read as the reverse complement.
GGGGCCGCCCGACCAGGGCGCCCGAGGACGCTGCCCGGCTCGGCGCCGTGCAGTCACCGCCGTTGTCGGTGCTGGTGGAGCATCTGATGACCGAGAGCGACAACGACGTCGCCGAAGCGGTCGCCCGTCAGGTGGCGATGAACAGGGGGTATCCGCCCTCCTTCGCCGGGGGTGCCCAGGCCGTCATGGAGGTTCTCGGCGAACTCGGCGTCTCCGCCGGGGTGATGGTCAACGACGGTAGCGGGCTGTCGACGGGCAACCGGATCACGCCGATCGCGCTGGCGCGGCTGGTCGCCCTCGCCGCATCGGACGACCGTCCCCAACTGCGTGCGGCGATAACCGGCATGCCGGTGGCGGGGTTCTCCGGCACCCTGTCCCCGCCCCGCTACATGACCCCCTCCAGTGCGGCGGGCGCCGGCCTCGTCCGGGCCAAGACGGGGACGCTCGCGGGAGTCAGCACGCTGGCCGGATACGCCTACGACGCCGACGGGCGCCTGCTGGCGTTCGCGTTCATGACGGGGGACGGGACGGGCACGGTGGACCCCTCCCGTCTCGACGCCCTCGCCGCCATCGTCGCCTCCTGTGCCTGCACCTGAGCCCGCCCCGGCCGTTTCTGAGGCCGCGCCCGCGCGCGCTTGGGGCCGCCGCCGCACGCGCTTGGCCGCATCGGCCAGCATCTGTGGGCGAACTGAGGGTGGAGTACGCGGTTCTCCGAGGGTATGGATGTGGTCGTACGGGAGATAACGGAATCGGTTGTTCGTTGAACGATCTGCAGGGGCGCTCAGGCGCCGGGGTCGAAACGTACGGTGGAGTACATGAGCGCCTCAATGATCGATTGGAACGTCGCGGTGCAGACCGGCACCCGGCTCGTCCGGCCGGGGCCGCAGGTCGGGCAGGCCGAGGCGCGCGAGGTGGTGGCGCAGCTGCGCGAGCTGTCCCGCGTCGCACACGGGCATGTCGGCGACTTCACCGGCATGCGGGCGGAGGCCGCCCCCGCCCCGGCGACGATCGTGGACAGGCCCGGCTGGATCCGTGCGAACGTGGACGGCTTCCGGGTGGTGCTCGAACCCCTCATGGAGCAGATGGCCGAGCGCCGTGGGACGGGGTTGCTCGGCAGTGGGGGCGCGGGCGTCGTCGTGCAGGCCGTGGGCTCCCGCGTGACCGGCATGCAGGTGGGCGCGATCCTCGCGTACATGGCGAGCCGGGTGCTGGGCCAGTACGAGCTGTTCCTGCCTCCGGACCCGTCCGGCCGTGCTCCCACCGGAAGACTCACCCTGGTCGCCCCCAACATCGTCCAGGTGGAGCAGGAGCTCGGCGTGGACGCGCGGGACTTCCGCCTCTGGGTGTGCCTGCACGAGGAGACGCACCGCGCCCAGTTCACCGGGGTTTCGTGGCTGCGCGAGTACGTCCAGGACCAGATGACCAAGTTCCTGCTCGCCTCCGACCTCGACCCCGGGGCGCTGCTGGACCGCCTGAGGGACGCGGCCGACGCGATCGCCGACGCCGTGCGCGGCGGTGAGTCCAGCCTGATCGACGCGATCCAGACCCCCGAGCAGCGCGAGATCCTGGACCGGCTCACCGCTGTGATGACGCTGGTCGAGGGGCACGGCGACTACGTCATGGACGCGGTCGGCCCCGAGGTGGTGCCGTCCGTCCAGCAGATCCGCGCCAAGTTCCAGCGGCGCCGTGAGGGCGGCACCCGCATGGACAAGACCATCCGGCGGCTGCTCGGCATCGACCTGAAGATGCGGCAGTACGCCGAAGGGTCGCGGTTCGTCCACCGGGTGGTGGCCGAGGTCGGCATGGACGGCTTCAACCGGGTGTGGGATTCGGCCGAGACGCTGCCCACCCACGACGAGATCAAGGAGCCGGCACTGTGGATGGACCGGGTGCTCGGCCCCCGAGCCATCGAGGCGACGACTCCCGATGCGCAGACCCCCGAGGCCAACGGGGCGTGAACGCCGCCATCTCGTCCAGCCCCGGGCGCGTCACCGGCGGGCGGTAGGGGCAATGGGGCCTGACCCGGCCGTGGCGACGGTTCGTGTGGCGGTACGGCGCGTCCTCGACATGCTGCCGCCCGAACGCATGGTGCTCGTCGCGTGCAGCGGCGGCGCCGACTCGCTCGCGCTGGCGGGGGCGCTGGCGTTCGAGGCCCCCCGGGCGGGGCGTCCGGCGGGGGGCGTCACGATCGACCACGGCCTGCAGGAGGGCTCGGCCACGCGCGCGGAGAAGGTCGTCAGGGCGATGGCAGACCTCGGGCTCGACCCGGCGGGGGCGGTCACCGTCACGGTGGGGGACCATGGCGGGCCGGAGAACGCGGCCCGGGACGCCCGTTACGCCGCCCTCGACGAGACCGCCGCCAATCTGGGGGCGGCCGCCGTGCTGTTGGGGCACACCAGGGACGACCAGGCCGAGACCGTCCTGATGGGGCTCGCCCGAGGCTCGGGAGCCCGTTCGCTCGCGGGCATGCCTCCCTCGTTCGTCCGCACCCTTGAGGCGCGGGAGATCCGTTACGTGCGGCCGCTTCTGGACATCGACAGGGCCACCACGCGACGGGCGTGCCTGGCCATGGGACTGGAACCCTGGGACGACCCCCACAACGACGATCCCGCCTACACGCGCGTTCGCGTACGCCACGAAGCGTTGCCCGTCCTGGAGAAGGCGCTTGGCCCCGGAATCACCGAGGCGCTTGCCCGTACCGCACGTATGCTGCGCGACGACGCCGACGCCCTGGACGGCATCGCCGACCGCTCCTACGCCGATTGCGAAATCACCGCGCCAGAACCGTTCTCCGTGGCGCTCACCCTGGACGGCCTGGCAGGGCTTCCCAAGGCCGTACGCACACGGGTGCTGAGGAAGGCGGCGATAGCCGCGGGCAGCCCACCCGGTACGCTCGCGGCCGTTCACGTGGAACACGTGGATCGGCTGGTCACCGCCTGGCGCGGACAGCGGCACGTCGACCTGACCGGGGGCGTGCGCGCGTACCGGCGAGAGGGAAGGCTGCTGTTCGGCCCGGGCCGGCCCGAGTGACTATGCGTTTCCCGGAGGGTGGGGTAGTGGACGAGAAGGACCTGGGCGCCGACCTGGCGAAGGTGCTCATTCCGGAGGATCAGCTCCAGGCCAAGGTGCGCGAGCTGGCGGCGCAGGTGGACGCCGACTACGCCGGCAAGGACCTGCTGCTGGTCGGTGTGCTCAAGGGCGCCGTGATGATCATGGCGGACCTTGCCCGGACGCTGCACACACCTGTCTCCATGGACTGGATGGCGGTGTCCTCGTACGGCTCGGGCACCAAGTCGTCGGGGGTCGTGCGTATCCTGAAGGACCTGGACGCAGACATCATGAACCGGCACGTTCTGATCGTCGAGGACATCATCGACTCGGGCCTGACGCTGTCGTGGCTGGTCAGCAATCTGCGCTCACGCGGCCCGGCCTCGCTGGAGATCTGCGCGCTGCTGCGCAAGCCGGAAGCGGTCAGGACCGAGGTGGACGTCCGCTACATCGGGTTCGACATTCCGAACGAGTTCGTCGTCGGGTATGGCCTGGACTATGCCGAGAAGTATCGGAATCTGCCCTTTGTGGGGACGCTGGCGCCCCACGTTTACGGAGGTGAGAGCGTCTGAGGGAGCCCGGCACCGGCGTCGGTGAAGCGCCCGCGCGGCGCCGCGGAGACCCCGCGGACGGCCGTCAGGGAACATCAGACCGGCGTGGATCGTTGCATTGGAGGCTGACGGGTATACCGGAAGGATCAGGGATCCGCGCTGGCTGCGCCCCCCGCTCCGCCCGGTGTACCGTCGGTGTCCCGGACCAGCGCCGGGGAAACCGCCCGGTGGGGCCGGTCGCCTCGGCGGGCCGGGGGCTCCGGCGAGGGTCCGCCGCACGCATGGAGCCGGATCACAGTGGCGTCCGTCCTGCGGGACGGGCGAGGATCGCAATAGGAGGGACGGGCCCCGGAGGGGTTACCGGATAAATGGACGTGAAACGCTACTTTCGCGGGCCGCTGCTGTGGATCCTGCTGTTGGGCCTCTTGGTCGCCATGGTCATGTGGGGGATGAACCCCGGCCGCTCGTACGAGAAGACCGACACCTCCAAGGTGGTCCAGGAGATCGCCGCCGGCCAGGTCCGCTCCGCCAAGATCATTGACAAGGACCAGCGGATCGAGGTCACCCTCACCAACGGCAAGCACCAGCAGGCCAGCTGGGTCGACGGCCAGGGACTGCGGCTGCAGGAGCAGCTCCAGCAGCAGGCCCAGGCCGGCAAGCTGCCCGGGGGTTACAACGTCGAGGTCCCCAAGCAGAGCTTCTTCCTCAACCTGCTGTTCAGCCTGCTGCCCATCGTGGTCATCGTGTTGATCTTCCTGTTCATCATGAACCAGATGCAGGGCGGCGGCTCGCGGGTGATGAACTTCGGCAAGTCCAAGGCCAAGCTGATCACCAAGGACACGCCGAAGACCACGTTCGCGGACGTGGCCGGGGCCGACGAGGCCCTGGAGGAGCTTGAGGAGATCAAGGACTTCCTGCAGAACCCGGCCAAGTTCCAGTCGATCGGCGCCAAGATCCCCAAGGGCGTGCTGCTGTACGGCCCGCCCGGCACCGGCAAGACCCTGCTGGCGCGCGCCGTGGCCGGCGAGGCCGGTGTGCCCTTCTACTCGATCTCCGGTTCCGACTTCGTCGAGATGTTCGTCGGCGTCGGCGCCTCCCGGGTGCGCGACCTGTTCGAGCAGGCCAAGGCCAACGCCCCGTCGATCATCTTCATCGACGAGATCGACGCCGTCGGCCGGCACCGCGGCGCGGGCCTGGGCGGCGGCCACGACGAGCGTGAGCAGACCCTCAACCAGCTGCTGGTCGAGATGGACGGCTTCGACGTCAAGGGCGGCGTCATCCTGATCGCCGCCACGAACCGGCCCGACATCCTCGACCCGGCGCTGCTGCGTCCCGGCCGCTTCGACCGCCAGGTCACCGTTGACCGTCCCGACCTGGAGGGCCGCAAGGGCATCCTGCGGGTGCACGGCCGCGGCAAGCCGTTCGCGCCCGACGTCGACCTGGACGTCATCGCCCGGCGCACCCCCGGCTTCACCGGCGCCGACCTGGCCAACGTGATCAACGAGGCGGCGCTGCTGACCGCGCGGTTCGACCGCAAGCTGATCGACATGGACACCCTGGAGGAGTCCATCGACCGGGTCATGGCCGGCCCGGAGCGCAAGACCAGGGTCATGTCCGAGAAGGAAAAGAAGATCATCGCCTACCACGAGGGCGGGCACGCGCTGGTGGCGCACGCGCTGCCGAACGCCGACCCCGTGCACAAGGTGACGATCCTGCCGCGCGGCCGCGCCCTCGGCTACACCATGACCCTGCCGATGGAGGACAAGTTCCTCACCACCCGGTCGGAGATGACCGACCAGCTGGCCATGCTGCTGGGCGGCCGCACCGCCGAGGAGCTGGTGTTCCACGAGCCGACCACCGGCGCGGCCAACGACATCGAGAAGGCCACCTCGATCGCCCGCAACATGGTGACCGAGTACGGCATGAGCGAGCGCCTCGGCGCCCGCAAGTTCGGCACCGGCGCGGGCGAGGTGTTCCTCGGCCGTGACGTCGGCCACGAGCGCGACTACTCCGAGGACATCGCCTCGGCGATCGACGACGAGGTCCGCCGCTACATCGAGGCCGCGCACGACACCGCCTGGGAGATCCTCGTCGAGTACCGCGACGTCCTCGACGACCTGGTACTGCAGCTCATGGAGAAGGAGACCCTCTCCAAGGAGCAGGTGCTGGAGATCTTCGCGCCGATCCGCAAGCGGCCGCACCAGAACTCCTACACCGGCTACGGCAAGCGGCTGCCGTCCGACCGGCCACCGGTCCTGACGCCCAAGGAGCTGGCCCTGCTCGGCCCGCAGGACGTCGCGGACCTGACCAAGAACAACGGCCAGGGATCGGGCCAGGCAGAGCCCGCCCCCGACCACCCGTCCTCGGGCGAGAGCTGATCGTCTTGACCGAACGGTACGACGACGACGCGTTCCGGGACCCGGCGGCCGACCTGGCCGCCGGGTCCACCGGCGTCTCCGGTGACCCCGCCGCCAACGGCGGCGAGCCCGCCACCCCCGGCGAGCCCGCCGGCTCCGGCCTGGTGGTGCCGGGTCGCGGCGAACGCGTCTTCGACCACGCGCGCATCGAACGCGCCGTCCGCGAGATCCTCATCGCCATCGGCGAGGACCCCGACCGCGACGGCCTGCGCGAGACCCCGGCCCGGGTCGCCCGCGCCTACGCGGAGCAGTTCGCCGGCCTCCGCCAGGACCCCGAGGACGCCCTGAACAAGGTCTTCGAGGCCGACCACGACGAGATGGTCCTGGTCAAGGACATCGAGGTCTACTCGATGTGCGAACACCACCTCACGCCGTTCCACGGGCTGGCGCACGTCGGGTACACGCCGAACGAGAAGGGCCACATCACCGGCCTGTCGAAGCTCGCGCGGCTGGTGGACGTGTACGCCCGGCGGCCGCAGGTGCAGGAACGGCTGACCAGCCAGGTCGCCGACGCGCTCATGCGGATCCTGGAGCCGCGCGGGGTGATCGTGGTGATCGAGGCCGAGCACCTGTGCATGACCATGCGCGGCGTGCGCAAGCCGGGCGCCAAGACGGTGACCTCGGCCGTGCGCGGCGCGTTCCGCGACCGTCCCGAGACACGCGCCGAGGCCATGGGGCTGATCCTCGGAAGCTGACCCGACGCCAACGACGGGCCCTCGCCGCGACGGCGGGGGCCCTGTTCGTCGGTGGGCGTCCCGGGTCACCGTTGGTAAGGGGCCGTGGACCGGGGCAACGCGATCAAGGCATAGGGTTGGAACATGACCGACGTCGCCGTCCCAGGGCTGCCCACGCCAGGGCGCTGCCTCGTCATGGGCGTGGTCAACGTGACGCCGGACTCCTTCTCCGACGGCGGCGCCTGGTTCGACGTCGACAAGGCGATCCGGCACGGGCTGGACCTCGTGGCCGAGGGCGCCGACCTGATCGACGTGGGCGGCGAGTCGACCCGTCCCGGAGCGCAGCGGGTGTCGCGCGAGGAGGAGCTGCGCCGGGTCGTCCCCGTGATCGAGGCGCTGTCGGCCGAGGGGATCCCGGTCAGCATCGACACCATGCGCGCCGAGGTGGCCGAGGCCGCGGTGGCGGCCGGTGCCCGGCTGGTCAACGACGTCAGCGGCGGCCTCGCCGACCCGGACATGCCGCGCGCGGTGGCGGCTGCGGGCGTGCCGTACGTGGTGATGCACTGGCGCGGGCACAGCCACGACATGCAGACGCGGGCCGTGTACGACGACGTCGTCCGGGAGGTCCGCGACGAGCTGCTGAGCCGGGTGGACGCGGTGCTGGACGAGGGCGTCGACCCGTCCATGATCGTGCTGGACCCGGGGCTGGGGTTCGCCAAGCACGCCGAGCACAACTGGATGTTGCTGGCCCACCTGGACGTCCTGCACGACACCGGCTACCCGGTGCTGGTGGGCGCCTCCCGCAAACGCTTCCTGGGGCGGCTCCTGGCGGGCCCGGACGGAACGCCGCGTCCGTTCGCCGACTGCGACGACGCCACCGTGGCGGTGTCCTCCCTGGTCGCGGCGGCGGGCGCCTGGTGCGTACGCGTCCACCACGTGCGCCCCAACGCCGACGCCGTCCGGGTGGCGGCCGCAGTACGCATCGCCGCGGCCAAGACCGCACCCCTCCCCTCGTCCTCGACAAGTCCCCAGGCCAACCCCTCGCCGCACGGGAACCCGCAGCCCGACCATGCCGCGCAGGCGGGTGGCGGCGCGTCTGCGGGTGGTGGCGCGCGGGCCGAAGGTCGCATGCAAGCCGGTGGTACGCAGGCTGGTGGTGCCGTGCAGGCCGGTGGTGCCGCGCAGGCCGGTGGTGCCGGGCAGGCGGGTGGTGTGGGGCGGCGTTTGGGAGAGTTGCGTGGCGACGGGGGGTTGTGGGGTGGCGGTGGTGGTGTGCAGGGTGGCAGGCGATGAGTCGTGCGGTGGAGCGTGACGAGCTGGTCGAGGCCAACGCCGAGTTCTACGCGGCGTTCGAGGCGGGCGACCTGGACCGTATGTCGGCGGTGTGGGCGGACGGGCCGTACGCGTCCGGTGTGACCTGCGTGCACCCGGGGTGGACCCGGTTGCGCGGGCGGGACGAGGTGCTGCGGTCATGGGCGCTGATCATGGCGAACACCGAGTACATCCAGTTCGTGCTGACCGATGTCGAGGCCGACGTTTACGGCGAGCAGGCCGTGGTGACGTGCAAGGAGAACATCCTGACCGCCGAGGAGGGCGCCGAGAACGGATTCCTGGCCGCGGGAAGCATGATCGCGACGAACGTGTTCGTCCGCGTCGGCGGAGGCTGGCGGCTGCTGGTCCATCACGGGTCCCCGATTCTGAACGACACAGAGGAGCAATGAGCTGGACCGGATAGAACTGCGCGGGCTCCGCGCCCGGGGGCGGCACGGCGCGCTGCCCGCCGAGCGGGAGCTGGGCCAGGAGTTCGTGGTGGACGTCACGCTGGGTCTGGACACCCGCCCGGCGGCGGCCGAGGACGACCTGTCCCGTACCGTCGACTACGGATCTCTCGCCGACCGGCTGGTCGCCGTCGTGGAGGGCGAACCCGTCGCCCTCATCGAGACGCTGGCCGACCGGCTGGCGGGAGTCTGCCTGCAGGACCGGGCGGTGGCCGAGGTGGAGGTCACCGTCCACAAGCCGCACGCCCCGGTGCCGCACCCCTTCACGGACGTGGCCGTGAGGATCAGGAGGAGTCGTCCATGACAGCGTCCGAGCGTATGCCCGACCGCACCGCGACCGGTGGCCACATGCTGGTCGCCCATCGCGTCGTGTTCTCCCTGGGCAGCAATCTCGGCGACCGGCTGGACAACATTCAGGAGGCCGTCGACGCGCTGTTCGACGCGCCCGGCCTGGACTTCGTGGCGCTCTCCCCGGTTTACGAGACCGCCCCGTACGCCCCGCCCGGCGAGACCCTTCCCGAGCAGGGCGACTACCTGAACGTCGTGCTGGTGGCCGACACCCGGCTGCCACCCGAGAACCTGCTGGAGCGGGTCCTCAACATCGAGAACTCGATGCGGCGCACGCGCGAGGTCCGCTGGGGCCCGCGCACGCTGGACATCGACATCGTGATGTTCGGCAACATCACCTCCGACGACCCCGACCTGACGCTGCCGCACCCGCGCGCGCACGAGCGGGCGTTCGTGCTGGTGCCGTGGGCCGACATCGAACCGGACGTGCTGCTGCCCGGGCACGGACGCGTCGGTGACCTGGCCGCGGCCAAGCAGGCCGAGGCCGCGACCGCGGTGCGCCGCCGCGACGACCTGAGCCTCCAGCCTCCTGCATGAGACCGTCCCGCCCGACGTTCCTGCTCGCCCTGGTGATCGTCATCGGACTGATCACCTGGGCGGTGCTGGACACCGCGTACGTGTCGCTGCCGCCGCTGCCGTGGACGGCGGTGCCGACCCTGCTGCTGCTTGCGCTGGGCGAGGCGTTCACGGGCGTGAACATCCTGCGCCGCATCCGGCGACGGCCGGGGACCAAGCCGGTGGAGCCGCTGGTCGTCGCCCGGATGGCGGCCCTGGGCAAGGCCAGCGCGCACGCCGCGGCCGTCCTGGCGGGCGTGTTCGCCGGGTTCGCGGCCGCGCTGTCGGGGTCGCTGGACAAGCCGACTCCGCGCGACGACTTCTTCGTCAGCACCGCCACCTTCGTGGCCGCCGTGGTCCTGGTGGGCGCGGCGTACTTCCTGGAGTACGCCTGCCGCGTCCCCAAGGGCCCGGACGAGGAGCACCACGACCGGGGCGCCTCCCGAGCCTGAGACGGCCGAGGCTCGGCGGCCCCCGGCCGCGGCGGGCGCCGCGGCGGGCGCCGGGGCGGGTGTCCCGCGCCGCCTACTTGTCGACGTCGCCGACGACGAAGAACATCGACCCCAGGATGGCGATCATGTCGGCGACCAGGTTGCCGGGCAGCAGTTCCGACAGCACCTGGATGTTGTTGTACGAGGCGGACCGCAGTTTCAGCCGCCACGGGGTCTTCTCGCCGCGTGAGACGAGGTAGTAGCCGTTGATGCCGAGGGGGTTCTCCGTCCAGGCGTAGGTGTGGCCCTCGGGGACCTTCAGCACCTTCGGCAGGCGCTGGTTGATCGGGCCGGGCGGCAGGTCGGCCAGGCGGTCCAGGCAGGCGTCGGCCAGGTCCAGCGAGGCGTACACCTGGTCGAGCAGGCACTCGAACCGGGCCAGGCAGTCGCCCTCGGTGCGGGTGACGACGCGCACGTCCAGGTCGCCGTAGGCCAGGTACGGCTCGTCGCGGCGCAGGTCGAAGTCGACGCCGCTGGCACGGGCGATGGGGCCGGACACCCCGTACTGCAGGATCTGCTCGCGGGTCAGGACGCCGACGCCGCGGGTGCGGGCCCGGAAGATCTCGTTCCCCAGGATCAGGTCGGCGATGTCGGACATGCCCGCCCGCACGTCGGCGATCGCGTGCCGGGTGCGGGCCGTCCAGCCGGCGGGCAGTTCCTCCTTCAGGCCGCCCACCCGGTTGAACATGTAGTGCATGCGGCCGCCGGAGACCTCCTCCATGACCCGCTGGAGCTGCTCGCGCTCGCGGAAGGCGTAGAAGATCGGCGTCATCGCGCCGACCTCCAGCGGATAGGAGCCGAGGAACATCAGGTGGTTGAGCACCCGGTTCAGCTCGGCCAGCAGGGTGCGCGCCCACACCGCGCGCGGCGGCGCCTCCATGCCGAGCATGCGTTCGGCGGCCAGCACCACGCCCAGTTCGTTGGCGAACGCCGACAGCCAGTCGTGCCGGTTGGCGAGCACGATGATCTGCCGGAAGTCGCGGACCTCGAACAGCTTCTCCGCGCCCCGGTGCATGTAGCCGATGATCGGCTCGGCGGTGGCGATGCGCTCGCCGTCCAGCGTGAGCCGCAGCCGCAGCACGCCGTGCGTGGACGGGTGCTGCGGGCCGATGTTGAGGATCATGTCCTCGGTGGCCAGTTCCTTGGCCCCCGCGCCGATCCCGACGATGCGTTCCGTGGTCATCCGCTTCGCCACCGTTCACCTGCGGGTGCGATGCTCATCTGCACATCGTCCCACGCTTCGGGCTCGCGGTATTCCGGCGGTTTCCGGTTGACTAGGACGCAATGAACCCCAGCCATGAGCGATACCCGCCCCCGCAGGCCCCCTCGACGGCGCCAAGGCAGCCTCCGGGCTCCCCTCAGCCGGGCGTCCCGCCTGCCGCGAACCCGCCCCAGAACGCGGCCCCGTCGCAGGGCGCGGTCCCGTCGCAGGGCGCGGGCACGGCGTACGGCGTGACTCCGAATGCGGGCGCACCGAATGCGGGCACACCGAACCCGGGGGCGCCGAATCCGGGTGTGCCTATGGGGGTGCCGCAGTATCCGGCGGGACAGGCGTTTCAGCCCGGCGGCGGGCTCGCGTGGGCGGGGATCTCGAAGCGGTACACCTGGCATCGGCGGATCGCGGCGACGCTGTGGGCGGTGCCGATCGCGGCGCTCGGGGCGTTCCTGGTGTCACGCGGCGGCGGGGCGCTGGGGGCGGCCCTGTGGGGGGCTGCGGCGCTGATCTCGCTCGTGCTGGCGTGGGTCGTGGCCGAGCTGGCGTACCGGTCGTGGGGGTACGCCGAACGCGGTGACGACCTGCTCGTCATGCACGGCGTGTTCGTCAAGCGCCTGGTGGTGGTGCCGTACGGGCGGATGCAGTTCGTGGACGTCACGGCCGGCCTGCTGGAGCAGTGGATGGGCATCGCCACCGTGCGCATGCATACCGCCGCCGCCGCGACCGACGCGGTGATCCCCGGCCTGCCGGCCGCCGAGGCGGCCTCGCTGCGCGACCGTCTGGCGCAGAAGGGCGAGGAACGGAGCATGGGCTTGTGAGCGGCCCTCCCCAACCTCCAGCACCGTACGGAGGGCCGTATCGCGCCCCGGGCGGTTACGGGCCTCCAGGGTTGCACGGGATGCCGCAGAGGCACCCGGCCGGATATCCGTATCCACCGGGCCCGCACGGGCCGTACTACGGGCAGGCCCCGCCGCCGGTACGGTTCTCGGAGGGTGTGCATCGGCTGCACTGGGCGACCGGGCCGTTGCGGACGTTCGTCATTCTCAGCATCTACTTCGTGCTGCTGGGCCTGCCGTTGCTGCTGACCCAGACCGACGACGGCGTCGTCCTCGAAATCACCCCCGAGGTGGCGACGCGATTCCTCGTCGTCACCGTTCCCATGACGGTCGTCGCCGTGGGAGTGGGGCTGTGGACGTGGCTGGCCCTGCGGTTCCGCGTGGACGGCGACGACCTGGTGGTGGAGACGGGGCTGCTGCGCAAGCGCAAGCGGCGGATTCCGCTGTCGCGTGTCCAGGCCATCGACGTGGTGCGTCCCCTGGTGACGCGGCTGTTCGCCTTGGCCGAGGTACGGGTGGAGTTGGCCGGGGGCGAGCAGAGCGAGATCGCACTGCGTTACCTGGGGCGCAACACCGCGCAGCAGTTGCGCGCGGAGTTGCTGGCGCGCGCGGCGGGTCTTCCCGGCCACACCCCGGAGGCCCCGGAACGACCGTTGTGGCGGGTCTCCGGCGGGGCGCTGTTCGGTTCGCTCGTGTTGCGGCTGCCGGTCCTCGGCACGGCTCTGCTGCTCTTCGTGTCGCTGGTGCTGCTCCTGCTGTACGCGGAGCTGGGCATGCTGGCCGTGGCCATTCCCGCGTTGCTGGGCCTGGTGCGTGCCGTGGTCGCGCCCATGGTGATGTACGGCGCCTTCACCGTGGCGACGTCCCCCGACGGGATACGGCTGCGGTACGGGGTCCTGGAGACCCGCATGCAGACCGTCCCCCCGGGACGGGTGCAGGCCATCAGCATCGTGGAGCCGTCCCTGTGGCGGCCCTTCGGGTGGGCGCGGCTCGACGTGACCGTGGCCGGGTACGCGGGGGAGCGCCAAGCGTTGTCGTCCGTGCTGCTGCCCGTGGCGCCCCGGCAGGTGGCGCTGCACCTGGTGGCGCAGGTGTTCCCAGGGGCGAACGTGGACGCCGTCCAGCTGTTGCCCGCCTCGTCCAAGGGCCTCGCGGGCGGGGCGGCCAGCGCCGGCACCGACGACCGCGTGTTCGTGACCCGGCACGGCCACCTCTGCCGCCGCACGGACGTGATCGCGCACGCGCGAGCGCAGAGCGTGCGGCTGACGGTGAATCCGCTGCAGCGCCTGCTGGGGCTCGCCACCGTCCACATCGACGCGCCGCCGGGCCCGGTGCGGGTCGCGGCGGCCGACCGCGACCTCGGTGAGGCCCGCGCGATCGTCGAGTCGACGGCCCGGCGCGCCCAGGCCGCGCGAGCCGCCGGTGGCGACCCCGGCCGCTGGGCCGCCCGCTGACCCCGGCGCCAGGACCGGCGCCCCCGCGGCGGTGGGGTTTGTGCAGCTTGGGGGGCATAGGGTCCGGGGTATGAGCGAAGTTCCTCCGGCGGAGCGGGAGTACGATCCGTGGTCGCCCGAGTTCGTGGCGGATCCGTATCCGGTGTTCGCGCGGCTGCGCGCCGAGCGGCCCGTCTTCTATCACGAGCCCACGGAGCAGTGGGTGGTCACGCGGCACGCGGACGTGGACGCGTTGCTGCGCGACCGGCGGCTGGGGCGGTCCTACCTGCACGTCGCCACGCACGAGGAGTTCGGCCGCGAGCCCGAGCCGGAGTTCCTCAAGCCGTTCTGGGACCTGATCCGCGCCGGGATGCTGGACGTGGAGCCGCCCGTGCACACCAGGCTGCGGCGGCTGGTGTCCAAGGCGTTCACCGCGCGGATGGTGGAGGGGCTGCGGCCCATGATCCGCGGGCTGGCCGAGGAGCTGGCCGGGGCGCTGGTCGCCGAGGGCGGTGGCGACCTGCTGGCCGAGGTCGCCGAGCCGCTGCCGGTCACCGTGATCGCCGAGATGCTGGGCGTGCCCGCCTCCGACCGCGGCCTGCTGCGGCCCTGGTCGGCCGACATCTGCGGGATGTACGAGCTGAACCCGTCGCCGGAGGCGCAGCGCACGGCGGTGCGCGCGGCCGTGGAGTTCTCCGACTACCTGCGCGGCCTGGCCCGCGAGCGGCGGGCCGCGCCCCGCGACGACCTGATCAGCGCGCTGGCCCAGGTGGTGGACGAGGGCGACCGGCTCACCGAGGACGAGCTGGTCGGCACCTGCGTGCTGCTGCTCAACGCCGGGCACGAGGCGACGGTCAACGCCACCGGCAACGCCTGGTGGGCGCTGTTCCGCAACCCGGGTGAGCTGGAGCGGCTGCGCGCCGACCACTCGCTCGTGCCGTCGGCCGTCGAGGAGCTGCTGCGCTACGACACCCCGGCGCCGATGTTCGAACGGTGGGTGCTGGAGGACGTCCGGGTCGCGGGGGTCGACATTCCGCGCGGTGCCGAGGTGGCGCTGCAGTTCGCCTCCGCCAACCGGGACGAGGACGTGTTCCCTGAGCCCGACCGTCTCGACCTGGGGCGCGACCCCAATCCGCACATCACGTTCGGGCTGGGCATTCACTACTGCCTGGGCGCTCCGCTGGGCCGCATCGAGATGGCCGAGTCGTTCGGCGCGCTCCTGCGGCTCGCCCCGCGCATGCGTCTGGTGGACGAGCCCAAGTGGAAGCCCGGGTTCGTTCTACGGGGCCTGCAGGCGCTGAACGTCGAGGTCTAGACGGACGCCCGTACGGCCAGGGACGCGGGCATGTCGATGCCCACCGTCTGGGCGAGCCAGCCGAAGCCGCCCAGCCCGTCCGGATCGATGAGCTCGGCGTCCTCGCCGGCCGCGCACAGGGCCGCGACATACGCCCGAGGGTCGCTGTGCGCCATCTCCACGGGGGGACGCGTGCCGGTCAGGCCGAGGGCGCGCAGGGCTTCCCGCTGGGTGGTCAGCAGCGAGGCGGTCGCTCCGGCCTCCTCGCCCGCCGTCGTGCAGGCGTCCAGCGCCACGTGGGCCGTGACGTCGCACGAACCGTCGGGCACGGCGGGGACGGCGGCGCCGTCGCGGTAGCCGGTCAGCGTCCCGTAGACGGGACGGGACGCCAGGGTGTGGGAGTAGTCCACGGCCACGGCCAGGCCCCGGCGCAGCCGTCCGATGACCGAGGCCCACGCGGCGCAGCGCGGATGGCCCACCTCCGCGCGGTCGCCGGGTTCGCGCAGCGGCCACCAGCGCTCCAGCCAGCGGCGGTCCTCGTCGGACGGCTCCGGGCCGGGACGTTCGTCGCCCGTGAAAGGGTCCACGAGCACAGTGCGCGGCCCGGCGGAGGTCTGCTCGACGACGTCGAGCGGCACGTTGTCCAGCCACTCGTTGGCGATGACCATCCCGGTGACGGCGTCCGGCAGGTCGGCGCGCCAGGCGATCCGGCCGGGCAGGCCGGGCGGGCGCGGCGCGATCTCCACCGCGGTGGGCGACAGCCGCGCGCCGAGGCCGGGGTCGACGGCGTCGAGGATGCCCGCCAGCAGCCGTCCGGATCCGGCGCCCACGTCGACCAGGTCGACGCGGGGCGGATGGCCCAGCGCGGCGTCCACCTCGCCCAGCAGCCGGGCCAGGGCCTCGGCGAACCGGGGTGAGGCGTGCACGGAGGTGCGGAAGTGGTCGCCGGGGTTCTCGCCGCGCCGATAGAAACCGTCCCGCCCGTACAGCGCCCGCTCCATCGCCGTGCGCCACGTCAACCACGCCGCCGCCACACCTTGACGTTACCGGTTGACGCCGCGCCGCGAGCGGAGGACGACGATCACCGGACGTGGCCGCGGGGCGGTCCTTCCCCGGGGGTAGGCGCGTCCGACCTCAGGCTGATCCCGCTTGACGTGCGTGAACCTAGGGTGGACGGCATGGTCGGCAGAGCCTGGGACTGGGTGCGGCGCAAACGCCCGCTCGTGGACTGCTTCTTCGCCTCGCCGTGGCTGCTGATGACGATCCCCGGGGTCTACGGCGGAATCCACGGCATCGGCCCCTGGCAGGCCGTGGCGTTGATGGCCGGGCTGCTGGGGCCGATGGCGCTGCGCCGCACGCTGCCGCGCACGACGTTCGCCGTGGTGGCGCTGGTGTCGTTCGTCCAGTGGACGGCGGACCTGGAGATCGTCCCGGCCAACGCCGCGGTGCTGATGGGGCTCTACACCATCGCGGCGGGACCGTCGTTCCGCTGGGGGCTGGCCGCGCTGGCCGTGACGGTGGCGGGCGCGGCGATGGCGGCGGTGCGGTACGCCACCGAGGCCTCCGATCCCAGGTACGCCTTCCTGATGATGACGGCGATGGCGCTGGGGGTGTGGCTGCTGGGGCTGCACATGCGCACGCGCCGCGAGTACCTGCGGTCCCTGGAGGAGCGCGCCGAACGGCTGGAACGCGAGCGCGAGACCGAGGTGCAGATCGCCATGGCCGCCGAGCGGACCCGCATCGCGCGCGAGCTGCACGACGTGGTGGCGCACAACGTCAGCGTGATCGTCGTGCAGGCGGACGGCGCCTGGTACGCCATGGACGGCGACCCGGCGCGGGCGCGGCGCGCGCTGGAGGCGATCTCGGCGACGGGGCGGCAGGCGCTGGCCGAGATGCGGCGGCTGCTGGGCGTGCTGCGCGAGGGCGGCGAGGCGGTGCCGTCCCAGGCGTCCGTGCCGGAACCGTCCGAGGGCGCGTACGCGCCGCAGCCCGGAGTGGACCAGCTCGCCGACCTGGTGGAGAAGGTGCGCGAGGCCGGGCTGCCGGTGGAGTTCGACAGCGAGGGCACGCCGCCGGAGATGTCGCAGGGCCGGGAGCTGACCGTCTTCCGGATCGTCCAGGAGGCGCTGACCAATACCCTCAAGCACGGCGGCCCGCACGCCACCGCCCGGGTCCGGCTCCGCTACGGCGCCGACGCGCTGGAGATCGAGGTGACCGACGACGGGCGCGGCGCCGCGGCGGCCGACGACGGCCGCGGGCACGGCCTGGCCGGGATGCGCGAGCGCGTCGCGGTGTACGGGGGGCACGTGCGCGCCGGGCCGCGGCCGGGCGGTGGTTTCGAGGTGGTCGCCAGGATCCCGTTGCGCGAGGAGGTCAGGACGTGAGCGAGCCGCAGTGGCCCGGGAACGCGGCTGGAGGCGGCCCCGGCGTCGGGCCCGACGGCGAGCGGCCGGTGCGGGTGCTGCTGGTGGACGACCAGGAGCTGGTGCGGGCGGGCTTCACGATGGTGCTGGACGCCCAGCCGGACATCGAGGTCGTCGGGGAGGCCGGGGACGGCGCGCAGGCCCTGGAGCGGCTGCGGGCCACGCGCGCCGACGTGGTGCTCATGGACGTGCGGATGCCGCGCATGGACGGCATCGAGGCGACCCGGCGGATCGTGTCCGGCGCGTATCCGGGCCCGCCCAAGGTGATCATCCTGACCACGTTCGACCTCGACGAGTACGCGTTCGCCGCGATCAAGGCGGGGGCCGGGGGATTCCTGCTCAAGGACGCCGGGCCGGCGCAGCTGATCGAGGCGATCCGGGCGGTGCACTCGGGCGACGCGGTGGTGGCGCCCAGCACGACCCGGCGGCTGCTGGACCGGTTCGCCATGCACCTGCCGGACGCCGAGCGCAAGGCGGTCGGGGCGCTGGACGCGCTGACCGAGCGCGAACGCGAGGTGCTGCTGCTGGTGGCGCGCGGCCTGTCCAACGCCGAGATCGCCGGGCGGCTGTTCGTGTCGGAGGCCACCGTCAAGACGCACATGGGGCGGATCCTGACCAAGCTGGGGCTGCGGGACCGGGTCCAGGCGGTGGTGTTCGCGTACGAGACGGGGCTGGTCAAAAGCGGGCAGAATGGTCACATAGAGTAACGATAACATTGCGCTGAGGTGACTTTTTGCGGCCGGAGTTGCCGATCGCTTTTCATTACCAGTGAGTAGCTGAATAACTACCGATGGTTACCTCACCGAGGTGACGCGCCCATGCGAGTGGCGGGGCCCGTCCGGGCCCCATCTATCGGGAGGATTCACGTGCTCAAGAAGCTCGCCGCCACCGGCGTCCTCGGCTTCGCCGTCACCGGTGCCGCCCTGATCGCCGCGGCGCCCGCCAACGCCGACATCGTCACCAGCGGCGCCGGCGGGGTGCTCTCCGGCAACCAGATCCCCGTCACGGCCAACGTGCCGGTCAACGTCTGCGGCAACTCCACGCAGGTGCTGACCGCCGTCGGCCTCGCCGGCGCCGGGTGCAAGGGCGGCGCCGCGGTGGTCTACCCCAGGCCGTACGGCTACTGATCCGCCGCCGCTGATCGGCGCGGCGCGGTCCCGGGGACGCCGCCCCTGATCGGCACACGGCGAACGACGAGAGCGCCGGAGACCACGAGCTGGTCTCCGGCGCTCTGTCGTGTGCGCGCGGCGGCGGGCACCCGGTCGCCTCGCGGGGGGACGGGGCCGTACGACTCAGGTCGTACGCGGCACCGCGCGGTAGCCCCGACGCCGACACCGATCATGGACGCGCGGTCGATGGCGGGACGGCGCCGGATTCCTAGCGTGGAACACGTTGTCCACGTCCCCGAAGGAGCCAGCGTGACCAGCACGTTCACCAACACCCCCGGCGAAGGGGCGGCCGCGTCCGCCGGGGCCGCCGCACCGCCCGCCGTCACCGCCGTGGAGGTGTCCAAGGTGTACGGCAGCGGTGACGCCGCGGTGCACGCGCTGCGCGGGGTCAGCGTCGCGTTCGCCCGCGGCGCGTTCACCGCGATCATGGGCCCGTCCGGGTCCGGAAAGTCCACCCTCATGCACTGCCTGGCCGGGCTCGACACCGTCAGCGGCGGCCGGGTCATGCTCGGCGACGCCGAGCTCACCGGCCTGAAGGACCGGCAGCTCACGCTGCTGCGCCGCGACCGCATCGGGTTCATCTTCCAGGCGTTCAACCTGCTGCCGACCCTCACCGCCGAGCAGAACATCCGGCTGCCCCTGGAGCTGGCCGGACGCAGGGCCGACCAGGCGTGGTTCGACCGCGTCGTCGACGTGGTGGGCCTGCGCGACCGGCTCGGCCACCGGCCCAACCAGCTGTCGGGCGGCCAGCAGCAGCGGGTGGCGTGCGCCCGCGCCCTCGTCGCACGGCCCGAGGTCATCTTCGCGGACGAGCCCACCGGCAACCTGGACTCGCGCGCGGGCGCCGAGGTGCTCGGCTTCCTGCGGGCGTCGGTCCGGGAGATGGGGCAGACGATCGTGATGGTCACCCACGACCCGGTGGCCGCCTCGTACGCCGACCGGGTCGTGTTCCTGCGCGACGGCGAGATCGTCTCGGAGATCTTCCAGCCGACCCCCGACGCCGTGCTCGACCGGCTCTCCCGCATCACCGGTGGCTCCGTCGGGTCGTCGCCCCAGAGCGAGCAGGGCCTGGGGGGCTGAGCGGTGCTGAAGACCACACTGGCGGGCCTGCGCGCCCACAAGCTGCGGCTGCTGCTCACCGGCCTGGCCATCACCCTCGGCGTCGGCTTCATCGCCGGGACGTTCGTCCTGACCGACACCATGCAGACGGGCGTGAACGAGAAGTTCGCCCGTTCCGCCGACAAGGTCGACGTGGCGGTGCTGCCCAAGGACGCCGAGAAGCAACTGCCCGCCGCGCTGCTGGACCGCGTCCGCGCCGTGCCGGGCGTGACCGACGCGCAGGGCACCGTACGCGGGGACGCCGTGCTCATCGGCCGCGACGGCAAGGCCGTCGGCAACATGCCCACCGCCGGCATCTCGGTGCCGTCCGGACGGCTGCTGCGCTACGGGATCGAGCGCGGCAGGCCGCCCGCGGGCCCCGCCGAGGCCGTACTGGACACCGAGACCGCCGAGCGCGAGAAGTTCACCGTCGGCCAGACGATCACCGTGCTGGACCACCGGCAGCGCCCGCACCGCTTCACCCTCGTCGGGCTGGCGGACTTCGGCGTCGACACCCAGGCGAGCATGCGCGGCGCGGTCGGCTTCGACGCCGCCACCACCATGCGCGTCACCGGCAAGCGGACCTACCGGGAGATCGACATCGCGGGCCCGGCCGACCGCGCCGCGGTCGCCGCCGCCGCCGGACCCGGCGCCGAGGTGCTGACCGGCGAACAGCTGGGCGAGCGGCTCGCCGCGGCCGCCGGCGCCGACACCAAGCTCATCAGGGCCGGACTGCTGATCTTCGGGCTGGTGTCGATGCTGGTGTCGGCGCTGGTCATCTACAACACCTTCGCCATCCTCATCGCCCAGCGGATGCGCGAGATGGCGCTGCTGCGCTGCGTCGGCGCCACCCGGCGGCAGCTGTTCGGCGGCGTGCTCATCGAGTCGGCGGTCGTCGGGCTGGTCGGTTCGCTGCTCGGCCTGGCCGTGGGACTCGGCCTCGGCGCGGGCACGGTGGCGCTGCTGGGCGGCCCCGACGCGCAGATCCCCACCTACGGCCTGACGCTGGCGCCCCGGACGGTCGTCCTGGGCCTGCTGATCGGCGTGCTCGTCACCATGGTGTCGGCGGTGCTGCCCGCCCGCGCCGCCACCCGCGTCGCCCCCGTCGCCGCGCTGCGCACCGATCTCGAACCGGGCACGGACCGGTTCCGGCTCGGCTGGGCGCGCCTGGCCGTCGCGGTGCTGTGCGGGCTGCCCGGCCTGGCCGTCCTCGGGTACGGCGGGACGGTCATGGAGAAGGGCCAGAGCGCGATGTTCGTCGTGGCGGCCGGCAGCGGCCTGGCGTTCCTCGCGGTGACCGCGCTGATGCCCGCCTTGGTGCGGCCGCTGGGACGGGTCGCGGGCGCGCTGCCCGCCCGCCTGGCCGGGGTGCCGGGACGGCTCGCCGTGGAGAACGCGCGGCGCTCCCCGCGGCGCACCGCCACCACGACGATCGCGCTGACCATCGGCGTCGGCCTGATGACGATGTTCGCGGTGCTCGGCGCCAGCGTCACCGCCACCGCCGACAAGAAGCTGGCCGAGGAGTTCCCCGTGGACTTCCAGCTCGAGACCCAGTGGGGTGGCGCCGACGAGCAGCGCATCCCGCACGCGCTGGCCACCCGCCTGCGCGCGCTGCCGCAGGTCGCCGCCGTCACCGAGCAGCGCGAGCAGGAGGTGCGCGTCGGCGGCGCCACGGGCCGCGCCGAGGACGGGATCGTCGGCACGCTCACCGCGTCCTCGCTCGGCACCGTCCTCAAGCCGGAGTTCACCAGCGGCGCGCTGGCGGACCTGCGGCCGGGCACGGTGGCGGTCACGGACATGACCGCGCGGTCCCAGGGGCTGCGGATCGGCTCGGCCGTCCGGATGCAGACCCGGCAGGGCCCGCTGACGCTGAAGGTCGTCGGCACCACCGGCATGGACGGCCCCGTCCCGCCGTACCTGGTCACCGAGGCCGACTTCGACCGGTACTTCGGGGTCCGGGACGCGTCGGTGCTCTACGTCAACGCGCGTGACGGCGCCGCCGGGGAGGGCGCGCGGGCCGCCGTGGAGGCCGCCGCCAAGCCGTACCCGACGGTCCGGGTGACCTCCGCCGCGGAGATCAAGAAGCAGTTCACCGAGGCCATCGACATGATGCTGGTGATCTTCGCGGCGCTGCTGGGGCTGGCGATCCTCATCGCGCTGTTCGGCATCGCCAACACGCTGACGCTGTCGGTGGTCGAGCGCACCCGCGAGTCGGCGCTGCTGCGCGCGCTCGGCGTCACCCGGCGCCAGCTGCGCCGGATGCTGTCGGTGGAGGCCCTGGTCATGGCGCTGATCGGCGCGGTCACCGGGGTGGCGCTCGGGGTCGCGTTCGGCTGGGCGTCGGTCACCGCGATGACCGACGAGATCGTCTTCTCGCTGCCCTACCCGCGGATCGCGGCGTTCGTGGCGCTGGCGGCGGTCGCCGGCACGCTGGCGGCCGTCCTGCCCGCCCGCCGCGCCGCCAGGACATCCGTCGTCGAGGCCCTCTCCCACGACTGACGCCCGGACGAAACGGCCCGCCCCGCCATCCGTCTTCCGACGGGCGGCGGGGCGGAGCCATGCCGCCCGTCGTCTCGTTCGCGGACCTGGTGCGCGGACGACCGTGTGACTCTGGGTGGGCATATCGTCACCGGTATGTAACGTCGATCCGGTACGGCGCGCACTTGGCCCGGCGGGGAAACGCGCTTGCCGCGCGGGTACTCTGGTTCGCGCACGTCCGGTACCTAGCCGAGGACTGGAACGAACCCATGGACTCACACGTCACGCCGTCTTCCGCCGCGCCCGGGAACGGGCCGGGAGGGTCCGGCGGGCGGCCCGAGGACCGTCCCGCCCGCCTGGCGGTCGGCGTTCTCGGTGCCGGCCGGGTCGGCAGCGCCCTGGGCGCCGCCCTCGCCCGCGCCGGGCACCGCGTCGTCGCCGCGGCGGCCGTGTCGGAGGCGTCCCGGCGGCGGGCCGAGGAACGCCTGCCCGGAGCCGCCGTCACCACCCCGCAGGAGACCGTGGCCGCCGCCGACCTGGTGCTGCTGACCGTCCCGGACGACGCGCTGCCGGAGCTGGCCGAGGGCCTGGCCGCCACGGACGTCCCGATCCAGGGCAAGCTCTTGGCGCACACCAGCGGACGGTACGGCGCCGACGTCCTGGCGCCCCTCACCCGCGCCGGAGGCCTGCCGCTGGCGCTGCACCCGGTGATGACGTTCACCGGACGGCCCGACGACCTCAACCGGCTGACCGGCATCTCCTTCGGGGTCACCGCGCCCGAGCCGCTGCGTCCCGTCGCCGAGGCGCTGGTGGTGGAGATGGGCGGCGAGCCGGTGTGGATCCCCGAGGAGCGCCGCCCGCTCTACCACGCCGCCCTCGCCGGCGGCGCCAACCACCTGGTCACGCTCGTGGTCGAGGCCATGGACCTGCTGCGCGCGGCGGGCGCGCCGGAGCCGGGTCGCATGCTCGGCCCGCTGCTCGGCGCCGCCCTGGACAACGCGCTGCGCCTGGGCATCGACGGTCTCACCGGCCCGGTCGCCCGCGGCGACGCGGGCACGGTCGAGGCGCACGTCGCCGAGCTGGGCCGCGTGTCGCCGGAGAGCCGCCGCGCCTACGTGGCGCTGGCCCGGCTCACCGCCGACCGCGCCCTGGCCGCCGGGCTGCTCAAGGCCGAGGACGCCGAACGGCTGCTCGGCGTCCTGGCCGACTGACCCGTCCCGGCCGGCCGGATCGTCCCGGCGGCCGGACCGTCCTGGCGGACCGAAGGAGGAGGGACCACATGACCGGGGCTACCGGTGTCGAACGGGTGAAGGAGAGGGCGTGACCCCCGTCATCGCCAAGACGCGCGAGGAACTGGCCGCCGTGCGCAGCGGCGTGTCCGGGCGGCTCGCGCTCGTCCCCACCATGGGGGCGCTGCACGAGGGGCACCGGTCGCTGATCCGCCGGGCCCGCGAGCTGGCCGACACGGTCGCGGTGAGCATCTTCGTCAACCCGCTGCAGTTCGGCCCGAACGAGGACTTCGACCGCTACCCGCGCACGTTCGCGGCCGACGTCGAGGCGTGCGCCGCCGAGGGCGTCGACATCGTCTTCGCGCCGACCCGCGAGGTCATGTACCCGTCCGAGCCGCTGGTGCGGCTCGACTCCGGGCCGATGGGAGGCGTCGTGGAGGGCGTCACCCGTCCCGGCCACTTCGACGGGGTCCTGACGGTCGTGCTGAAGCTGTTCAACCTGGTGCGTCCCGACCTGGCGGTGTTCGGCGAGAAGGACGCCCAGCAACTGGCGCTCATCCGCCGGATGGTGGCCGACCTGGACGTGCCGGTCGAGATCGTGGGCGGCCCGACCGTCCGGGAGATCGACGGGCTGGCGCTGTCCAGCCGCAACCGTTACCTGTCCGGTGACGAGCGGCGCACGGCGGTGTCGCTGTCGCAGGCGCTGCAGGCGGGTGCGGACGCCGTCACGGACGGGCCGTCCGCGGTGCTGTGCGCCGCCCGTGCCGTGCTCGACAAGGCCGCCGCGGCCGATCCCCCGCTCGCGCTCGACTACCTGGTCCTGGTCGACCCGGCCACGTTCACCGAGGTCGACGACGCCCACACCGGCCCGGCCGTGCTCGCCGTGGCGGGCCGGGTCGGCGCCACCCATCTGATCGACAACGTCCCCCTGCGGTTCGGCAAGGAGTCCTGATGTTCCGGACGATGTTCAAGTCGAAGATCCACCGTGCCACCGTGACCCAGGCCGACCTGCACTACGTCGGCTCGCTCACCGTCGACCAGGACCTGATGGACGCCGCCGACCTGCTGCCGGGCGAGCAGGTGCAGATCGTCGACATCGACAACGGCGCCCGCCTGGAGACGTACCTGATCGCCGGGGAGCGCGGCTCGGGCGTGATCGGGATCAACGGCGCGGCGGCCCGGCTCGTCCAGCCCGGCGACCTGGTCATCATCATCAGCTACGCGGCCATGACCGACGAGGAGGCCCGGTCGTTCCGGCCCTCGGTCGTCCACGTCGACCGCGACAACAAGATCATCTCGTTGGGGGACGACCCGGCCGAGCCCGTCCCCGGCAGCGCGCAGACCCGCGGCGACCTCGTCCACGGCTGATCTCCGGCGGCCAACCTCATACCCGGGCGTTCGGGGCGGATCGGATTAATGTCACAATGACGAGAACCGATCCCTGAGGAGGGGGCATGATCCCTCGGCTGCTCGCCGCCCCGGCGCCCGGATGGACGGTCGACACGGACGTGGTGGTGATCGGGTCCGGCATCGCCGGGCTGGTCACCGCGCTGCGCTGCCGCCCGCACGGGCGGGTGCTGCTGGTCACGAAGGCGCTGCTGGACGCGGGCTCGACGCGGTGGGCGCAGGGCGGCATCGCCGCCGCGCTGGCGGCCGACGACGAACCCGGCGAGCACCTGGCCGACACCCTCACCGCGGGCGTCGGGCTGTGCGACGAGGCGGCGGTGCGGGTCCTGGTCACCGAGGGGCCGGAGGCGGTCCGGCGGCTGATCGACCTCGGCGCCGAGTTCGACCGCGCCGCCGACGGGAGCATCGCGCTGACCCGGGAGGGCGGCCACCGCAGGCGCCGCATCGCGCACGCCGGCGGCGACGCCACCGGCGCGGAGATCAGCCGGGCGCTGCGGGCCGCGCTCAAGGACGCCGACATCGAGGTGGTCGAGCACGCCCTCGTCCTCGACCTGCTCAAGGACGCGGCCGGCCGCGCCGCCGGCGTCACCCTGCACGTCATGGGGGAGGGGCAGCCGGGCGGGGTCGGCGCGGTGCGGGCACGGGCCGTGGTGCTCGCCACCGGAGGGCTCGGCCAGGTCTTTTCGGCCACCACCAATCCCGACGTGTCCACAGGCGACGGCGTGGCGCTGGCACTGCGCGCCGGAGCCGAGGTCACCGACCTGGAGTTCGTCCAGTTCCACCCGACCGTGCTGTGGCTGGGCGACGACGCGCGCGGGCAGCAGCCGCTGGTCTCCGAGGCCGTCCGCGGGGAGGGCGCCCACCTCGTCGACGCGTCCGGCACCCGCTTCATGCTCGGACGGCACGAGCTGGCCGAACTCGCGCCCCGTGACGTCGTCGCGAAGGGCATCATGATCCGGATGAGGGAGACCGGGGCGTCGCACATGCTGCTGGACGGCCGGCATCTGGGCGCGCGCACGTGGGAGCGGCGCTTCCCCACGATCCTGGCCGCGTGCCGGGACCACGGGATCGACCCGGTGACCGAGCCGATTCCGGTGGTTCCGGCCGCCCATTACGCGAGCGGAGGCGTGCGCACGGACCTTTTCGGCCGGACCTCCGTCCCCGGCCTGTACGCGTGCGGCGAGGTCGCCTGCACCGGCGTGCACGGCGCCAACCGGCTGGCCTCCAACTCGCTGCTGGAGGGCCTGGTGTTCGCCGAGCGCATCGCCGCCGCGCTGCCCGCCGACCTCGGCGAGGCGGCCGGGGAGCCCGAGCCGCCACAGGGCGCGCAGGGCCTCGTCCACCCGGACGCGCGCGGCGAGATCCAGCGGATCATGACCGCGTACGCCGGGGTGCTCCGCGACGCGGACGGTCTCGCCACGGCGGCCCGCGAACTCGACCGCCTCGCCGCCACGGCGTCGACCGGCGCCGCGGAACCGGGCGTGGCGGCGTGGGAGGCGACGAACCTGCTGACCGTGGCGTCCGCGATCGTCGCCGCGGCCGGGCTGCGCGACGAGACGCGCGGCAGCCACTGGCGCGAGGACCGCCCCGACCGCGACGACGACGCCTGGCGCGGTCACCTCGTCACCCGCCTCGCCGGCGGCGGTCTCACCACCACCTACGAAGGGAAGGCGATCCGATGACGCCGGAGCTGGAGACTCGGCTGCGTGACGCCGGGCTCGATCCACAGGCTGTGGAAAACCTCGTGCGGACGGCGCTGGCCGAGGACGGGGACACCGACGTCACCACCGAGCCCGTCTTCGCCCCGCACGACACCGCCTCCGGCGACTTCACCGCCCGCGAGGACGGCGTGGTCGCCGGGATCCCCGTGGCCGAGGTCGTCCTCGAACTGCTCGACGTGACCTACCGGGCCAGGGCCGCCGACGGCGACCGGGTGACCGCCGGGCAGGTGCTGCTGTCGGCGCACGGCCCCACCAGGGCGCTGCTGCGCGCCGAACGGACCGCCCTCAACCTGCTGTGCCACCTGTCCGGCATCGCCACCGCGACGCGCGCCTGGACGGACGCGATGGCCGGCACCAAGGCCAGGGTCCGCGACACCCGCAAGACCCTGCCCGGCCTGCGCGCCCTGCAGAAGTACGCGGTGCGCTGCGGCGGCGGCGTCAACCACCGGATGGGCCTGCACGACTCCGCGCTGATCAAGGACAACCACGTCGCCGCCGCGGGCTCGATCACCAAGGCGTACGCGGCGATCCGCGACGTCTACCCGTCCCTGCACGTCCAGGTGGAGTGCGACACCCTCGCCCAGGTGCGCGAGGCGCTCGCGGCGGGCGCCACCTCGATCCTGCTCGACAACATGAGCACCGCCGACATGGCCGAGGCGGTCCGCCTGGTGGACGGCCGCGCCGAACTGGAGGCCAGCGGCGGGCTCACTCTGGACAGGGCCCGAGACGTCGC
Organism: Actinomadura sp. NPDC047616; assembly: GCF_040642915.1. NCBI lineage: Bacteria > Bacillati > Actinomycetota > Actinomycetes > Streptosporangiales > Thermomonosporaceae > Actinomadura > Actinomadura sp. NPDC047616. Next base: position 10,754 of record NZ_JBEYTB010000015.1, on the reverse strand, counting down.
CGTGACCGGTGTGGACTACCTTTCCGTTGGTGCGCTGACCCACTCGGCGCGCGTGTTCGACATCGGCCTTGACTTCACCTGACCAGCGGGGACCTGATGCTGCTCACCATCGACGTCGGTAACACCCACACCGTCCTCGGCCTGTTCGAGGGCACGGAGGTGATCGAGCACTGGAGGATCAACACCGATCCGCGGCGCACCGCCGACGAGATCGCCGTGGTCCTGCAGGGCCTGGTCCAGCAGAGCCCGCTGCTGGCCGAGACCGACATCAGCGGCATCGCGCTGTGCTCGACGGTTCCGTCCGTCCTGCACGAGATGCGGGAGATGTGCCGCCGCTACTACGGCGACGTGCCCGCCGTGATCGTGGAGCCGGGGGTGAAGACCGGGGTGCCGGTCCGCATGGACAACCCCAAGGAGGTCGGCGCCGACCGGATCGTCAACGCGCTGGCCGCCGTGCACACCCACGGCGGCCCGGCGATCGTGGTCGACTTCGGCACCGCCACCACGTTCGACGCGGTGTCGGCCAAGGGCGAGTACGTGGGCGGCGCCATCGCCCCCGGCATCGAGATCTCCATCGACGCGCTGTCGGTGCGCGGCGCCCAGCTGCACAAGATCGAGCTGGTCCGGCCGCGCAACGTGATCGCCAAGAACACCGTGGAGGCGCTGCAGTCGGGCATCATCTTCGGCTTCGCCGGGCAGGTCGACGGGATCGTGGAGCGCATGGCCGAGGAACTGGCCGCCGACCCGGCCGAGGTCACGGTCATCGCGACGGGCGGCCTGGCGCCGCTGGTGCTGGAGGAGGCCCGCTGCATCGACGTCTTCGAGCCGTGGCTCACCCTCATCGGCCTGCGTCTGATCTACGAACGCAACACCGCCTGACGCCGCCCCGCACGCTTCTGGACGTCGGCCCGGGACGTGCTCGGGGCGAGGGACCTTCGCAAGGCGACTTGCGAAGGTCCGCCTTGAGCGCAAGTCACTTACGTGGGTCGATAGCCTTGAGCCCGTGAGTGACGCGACCTACGACGAGCTTCCGGAGCAGATGCGGGTGCGCCGGGAGAAGCTGGACCGGCTCCGCGAGAACGGCATCGACCCGTACCCGGTCGGCTTCCCGCGCACCGCGACCATCGACGAGATCCGGGAGAAATATCCCGACCTGGAGCCGGGCACCGAGACCGGTGAGAAGGTCGGCGTCGCCGGGCGCGTCATGCTCATCCGCAACACCGGCAAGCTGTGCTTCGCCACCATCCGCGACGGCTCCGGCGACCTGCAGATCATGCTGTCGCTGGCCAACGTCGGGCAGGAGCAGCTCGACTTCTGGAAGCGCGAGGTCGACCTCGGCGACCACATCGGTGTGGAGGGCGAGGTCATCACCTCCCGCCGCGGCGAGCTGTCGATCATGGCCGACCGGTTCCAGATCACCGCCAAGTGCCTGCGGCCGCTGCCGGAGAAGCACGTCGGCCTCACCGACCCCGAGGCCCGGGTGCGGCTGCGCTACGTCGACCTGATCGTCAACGACGAGGCGCGCCGGATGGCCCGGCTGCGCAGCGACACCGTGCGGGCGGCGCGCGACTTCTGGCACGAGGAGGGGTACCTCGAGGTCGAGACCCCGATGCTGCAGCCGATCCACGGCGGGGCGGCGGCACGGCCGTTCGTGACGCACATCAACGCCTACGGCATGGACCTCTACCTGCGGATCGCGATCGAGCTGTACCTCAAGCGGCTCGTCGTCGGCGGCATCGAGAAGGTCTTCGAGATCAACCGCAACTTCCGCAACGAGGGCGCGGACTCCACGCACAACCCCGAGTTCACGATGCTGGAGGCGTACGGCACCTACCTCGACTACAACGACATGGCCGACCTCACCCAGCGCCTGTACCAGCGGTGCGTCGTGGCCGCGCTGGGCACGTCGGTGGTGGTGCGCGACGGCCGGGAGATCGACCTCGGTCTCGCCGAGTGGCCGCGCATCACGTTGTACGGGGCGGTGTCGCAGGCGCTCGGCGAGGAGATCACCCCGCACACGCCGCTGGAGCAGGTGCGCAAGTACGCCGACGCGCGCGGCGTCACCTGGGACCCCAAGTGGGGGCAGGGCAAGCTCGTCCAGGAGATCTTCGAGGAGCTGGTCGAGCACACGCTGGTCCAGCCGACGTTCGTCATGGACTACCCGCTGGAGACCTCGCCGCTGACCCGGCAGCACCGCGAGGAGCCGCTGCTGACCGAGAAGTGGGACCTCATCGGGTTCGGCACCGAGCTGGGCACCGCCTACTCGGAGCTGATCGACCCGGTCGAGCAGCGGCGCCGGCTCACCGAGCAGTCGCTGCTGGCGGCCGGCGGCGACCCGGAGGCCATGCAGCTGGACGAGGACTTCCTGCGCGCCCTGGAGTACGCGATGCCGCCCACCGGCGGCGTCGGCGTCGGCATCGACCGGATGATCATGGCTTTCACCGGCAAGAACATCCGCGAGACGATCCTGTTCCCGCTGGTCAAGCCCGAGTGACGCGACCGGCGGCGGCTCGCGGCACGGCGAGCCGCCGCCGACCGGCTACGCGGACTCGCGCACGACCAGCTCGGGCGTCAGGACGATCTGGCGGTGCTGGTGCCCGGGGCCCTCGGCCGCCTCGGCGGCCTCGGTGAGGGCCAGCTCGGCGGCCGCCCGGCCCAGCTCGTGCCGGGGCTGGCGGATCGTGGTCAGCGGGACGGCCGCGGTGGCCGCCAGCTCGATGTCGTCGTAGCCGATCACCGCCACGTCCTCGGGCACCCGCACGCCCTGCCGCACCAGCTCGTTCACCAGCCCCACGGCCAGCAGGTCGTTGGCGCAGAACACGCCGGTCGGCACCGGGTCCAGCGCCAGCAGGCGGCGCGCCGCGGCCCCGCCCTCCTTCGGCGACAGCGACGCCTGCGTCAGCGTGACCGCGGGCTCGTGCCCCGCCCGGGCGAGGGCGCGGGCGGCGCCGTCCAGCCGCTCCTGGCAGGGCTGCGGGTGCGGGTCGCCGGTCACGAACGCCAGCCGCTCGCGGCCCAGGCCGAGCAGGTGCGCGGCGGCGACGGCCCCGCCCGCGACGTGGTCGACCCGCACCGAGCACACGCCCGGACCTGCGTGGTCGAGCAGCACCACCGTCATGCCCGCCGCCCGCAGCCGCACGATGCCGGCCGGGCCGAGCCCCACCGGCGTGATCAGCACCCCCGCGGCGCGCTGCTGCTCCAGCAGTTCCAGGCAGCGGCGCTCCTTGTCGGCGGAGTGGTCGTTGGTCAGCCACAGCGCGTCGTGGCCCGCCGCGTTGAGGGCCTGCTCGGCGCCGCGGGCCACGTCGGTGGCGTACGGGTTGGTCAGGTCCTCCACGACCACGCCGAACGGCCGGGGACGCGGGCCGGGCGGACCGCCGTCCGCGCGGCGCCCGCCCTGGCGCAGCCGCCGGGCGGACTCGTTGCGCACGAAGCCGAGCTCCTCGATGGCCGCGCGGACGCGGTCACGGGTGGCTTCGGCCACGAGGTCTGGCCGGTTTAGGACATTCGAAACGGTCCCAACTGAGACTCCGGCGCGCCTCGCGACTTCCCGAATACTGCTCTGAGGCAAGTCTCTCCTCGTCGACCCCGGACTGGTTTTCGCAGGTTATCGAGTTGTCCGCACCGAACCCCCGCGAAGCCGGTCGCGGACCGTAGTCATAAGAGCACACAACGTGCTTAATCCGCGCTTGACGGGCCGGATCCGGCCGCCTAGCGTTCCGAGCCGAAGCGTGCCTTGAAACGATTCACGATCATCGCCCCCGATGGTATGGGCGAATCGGACGAGGAGGGATGGGTTGACGTGACTGGCGATCATGACCCGTCCCGGACACGACGCGCTCCGCCACGAGCCCGCCACATCATCGTGCGCGCGCCCGAGGCGACGAGGAGCATCCGCGTCCGGTCGGCCTAACGACTGAATCGTTACCCGGGGTTCCCGTTCGGCGCCGAGCAATCGGCCCATCGGCCACCTCCGGCCAAAGCACGCCAGACGGCAAGGCACACCGATGATCTCGGTCCGGCCCCCCGCCCCGGACCCGGCAACCCGACGCGTACAGATCAAGGCCCGCCCGTGCCTGTGCAGCGGACGGCTGCATCCCCGCGGTCATCACCACGGACGAGGGAGGACGGAGTGGAACAGGCCACCATCGCACGTCGTGGCACCGACGACCTGCGCCTCAGCGAAGAGGAGATCAAGCTCCTCGCGCAGATCGCCAGCGGTGTCACCGCGGACGTGGCGGCACGAAAGCTGGAACTGAGCGCCCGGACCCTGCGCCGCCGGCTGCGGACCATCTGCGACCGGCTGGAGGTCAACACGCCCATCGAGGCCGTGGTCTGGGCGGCCCGGCGACAGCTCATCTAGGGGCGCGCCCCCGCACCCGCCCCCCGGCGGGCGGCGGCGCGAAAGCATTCGACCGAGCATCGGCGACCACCGTCCGACCCCGCGCGGCGACGTCGGCGGCCCCTCGGGTAGGTCCCCGTGGGAGACGTCGCCGCGGACGTGGTCCGACGCGGCGGTCGCAGCACGCCCGCACGCGGACCCGTGTGCGCCGGTGACCTCAGGCGACCCGGACCCCGCCCGCGAACGGGCGGCCCGCCATCGGCGCGATCTTCACCACGTCGCCGGTCTGCGGCGCGTGCAGCATCTTGCCGTTGCCGACGTACAGGCCCACGTGGTGCAGGTCGGAGTAGAAGAACACCAGGTCTCCGGGCTGCAGCTGGTCGCGGGAGATGTGCGTGCCGGCGTTCCACTGGCTGCCGGTGTAGTGCGGCAGGCTGACGCCCACCTGCCGGTAGGCCCACATCACCAGGCCGGAGCAGTCGAAGGTGTTGGGCCCCTCCGCGCCCCACACGTACGGCCTGCCGATCTTGGTCATCGCGTACCGCAGCGCCTGGGCGGCCTTGCCGGTGCCGGCCACGGGCAGCTTGGTCAGCTGGGTGGGGTCGCGCTTGACCAGCCTGCCGCGGACCTTCTCGTAGGCCGTGGTGACCTTCTTGCGCTGGCCCTCCAGCTGCGTGCGCAGCTGCTCGACCTGCTCGGCGCGCGCCTCGGCGGACTTGCGCGCCCGCTCGGCCGCCTGCATGGCCTGCATCAGGCCCTGCACCTTGGTGCCGTCCTGGGTGGCGAAGTAGTGCAGCGTGGCGGCCTGGTCGAGCATCGCCTGCGGGTTCTGCGCGGCCAGGAACGAGACCGTGGGGTCGGCGCCGCCCTGCATGTAGCTGGTGGCCGCCAGGCTGCCGACCTTGGCGCGCTCCTCCTCCAGCGCCTTCTGCTGGCGCTTGGCGTTGTCGCCCGCCACCTTGGCGGCGCGCTGCGACTGCTTCAGCTTGACGCGCAGGCCGTTGTACTGCTCGGTGAGCTGCTCCAGCTGGTCGGCGAGCTTGGTCGCCTGCTCGCGCAGCTCCTTGGTGGAGGGCTCGGGGTCGGCCTGCGCGGCGGGGGCGGGCGCGGCCACGACGAGGGAGACGGCGGCGAGCGCGCCGGTCGCCGCGGCGGCCCGGCGGCCGGGGCGGGCGGCGGCGCACGCGGTGACGCGCGCAATGACTACGGCCTGCGCGGCGCGCAGCGGGCGCGAAAGGAACGCGGGGCGCGAGGGCTCCAAGAACTCTCCTCTCCTCGTCCGCCTACCGGGTGAGCTGACGGGTTCGGGCCGGAGCTGCACCTTCCGCGGACGTGCGGAGCGTCCGCACCGTGCGGATTCACCCCAGTCGGCATGGCTCTGGAGTGGTCCCGGAACCGTCCGATCGCGGGTCCCCGGTTCCTGCGGGGCGCCGGCTGCGGCCCGCGGGACTCGGCGGTTCGGCCTCCCGATCACGGGGGTCCGATGTCAGCGCAGGAGACTAACGGAGCGCTCGTCGCCTGCCAACCAGAACATGCGAAATCGCAGGTGACCCGAGGACGCTCGGATGTAACACGGGTGCTCGCGGGCTTGTGCGATCACTTCGCTGTGCGCTATTTCACTTTCTGTCCGCTTGAGGGGACGGTCGGTATCGGACGATGCCGTTCGTGTCTTTCGGTACATCTGCGTCGTCTGTGGCGCCGTGCCGGCGGCCGTGCGTGACGGACCGGCCACGGGAGGCCGCCCGCGGTCCGATAATGTCGCCTGTTTGTGGAAGTCGTGATCAGGCGTGCCCGTACCGCCGACGTGCCGCACATCCGGCGGCTCATCGACGCGTACGCCGGTCCGGGGCGGCGGATGCTCGCCAGGTCCACGGTGACGCTCTATGAGGACGTCCAGGAGTTCTGGGTGGCCGAGGACGTCCGGGCCGCCGCGCCGGGGGACGAGCGACGCCCAGGGGGGCGCGGGGGGCGCGTCGTGGGCTGCGGCGCCCTCCATGTGATGTGGGAGGACCTGGCCGAGGTGCGCTCGGTGGCCGTGGACAAGGAGTACGGGGGCCACGGCATAGGGCACCGGATTGTCGAGCGGCTTCTGGAAACCGCGCGGGAACTGGGAGTGGGAAGGGTGTTCTGCCTTACCTTCGAGGTGGACTTCTTCGCCCGGCACGGCTTCGAGCCGATCCTCGGAACCCCCGTGTCGCGCGAGGTGTACGACGAGCTTCTCCGTTCCTACGACGAAGGCGTGGCAGAGTTCCTGGACCTCGACCGGGTCAAGCCGAATACGTTGGGCAATACCCGGATGTTGCTTCGCCTGGAGGACTGATCGATGAGCGACTCCCCCCACCGCGGACAGCCCTATCCGCGGCAGCCCCCGGGCCCGCCCTACCAAGGCGGACCGTCCTACGGTGCCCCACCCTCCCAGCAGGGCTCACAGTGGCAGCAGCCCCAGCAGCACGGTTCTCCGTGGCAGGGCGGGGGGGCCCCACAGCAGCAATGGCAACAGCAATGGCAGCAGCCGCCCGCCCAGGGATATGACGGCGGCGGCTACGACGCCGCCGCCGCGGACCTTCCCCTGGCGCCGATCCTCCGCAGGGCCGGGGCGCGCCTCATCGACAACGTCCTGGTGGCCGTTTTCGGATTCGCGCTCATCGTTCCCATCAGCGTCGGCATCATCGGCCTGGACACCTCCGGGAGCAAGGCCAGCAGCGAGGGCGGCATCTGGAACTGGCCCATCATCTTCACCCTTTTCGCGGTACTGGCGGTGCTGCCGTTCCTCTATGAGGCGGTCCAGCTCGCCATGTGGGGGCGGACCCTGGGCAAGCGCGTCCTGCACCTGGGGGTGGTACAGGCGCGGCCCGCGGGAGAGCCGCTGACGACGACGCAGGCCGTGTGGCGCGCGGGTGTCATGCACATCGGCTACCAGCTCGGCCTCTTCTTCTTCCTCGCGCTCGCCGTGAAGGTGTGGGACTACTTCGCCTACGGCATGCTGCTGGTCTGTATCGGCACCGTGATGGCCTATCTGTGGGCCATCTGGGACCAGCCGCTGCGCCAGTCCCTGCACGACCGCTTCTCGGGGACGCTCGTCATCGACGAGCGTGGGGAGTACTCCGAGTACTCCGACCAGACGGGCGACTACGCCGACCGGACGGCCGAGTACCCCGGCCACACGGGCTACGAGGGATAGCCCGCAGTGGCGGCGTCCCCTCCCGCACCCGGCGCCGACCCCCTTCCCCCGGCAGAGGGGGAGAGCGCCCCGGAACTCGCCGAACCGGGGCAGCGGCTGGTCGCGCGCATCGTCGACACGCTCGTGGTGGGCCTTCCCGTGGTCATGGTGATCCGGGAAGGCTTCCCCGACCTCGGCATCGAGAAGGTCGCGCCACCGCTCGTGGCCGGGCTGCTGCTCGTGTACGAGTGGATCCAGCTCGCGCTGTGGGGGCGCACCGTGGGCAAGCGCGTCGCGGGCATCGAAGTCGTCCGTGAGGACCCGGGCTGCCCCGCCGTGGACAGGAGACGCCCGGACGTGCTCCGTTCGCTGCTGCGGGCCGCCACGTACTGCCTGCCCATCGCGGTCCGTCCCGTCCCGGTGTTCGGGGCGGTGGCGGGACTGTTCTGGGTGGCGAACGCCGGGGCGATTTACGAGTCGCGGCTGGAGCGGTCCGCACGCCGCAGGGCCCTGCACGACCGTTTCGCGGGGACGGTCGTGGTCAGGCGGCCCGCCGCCGTCGCGGCGGCGGCAGACGCCCAGGAGGCCTGAGCGCTTCGTACTTCGCGCCGTACTTCCGCCTCGTTCTCATACACCTCTCATATGCCCTCATAGAAGGTTGAGGCTCGATAGGAGGCCGGTACGGCTATAGAGGCCGCTTACAGCGGGCGCTTAGCGTCCTTGGTCCCATACGCCGGTCCAAGCGCTTACGCTTACCCGGACCCATACGAGCGGCCGGCCCCTAACGGCCGCGCTTCCCCGGCGCGGCCAAGCCCTACTCCACCCCTTACGCCGTCGGCCCTTCCGCGAGGCGTCTCTTCCCCTGGACGCCCCTTACAACGGCGGCCGTTCCGTGCTCGGAGCCTACGCCGATGGCCTTATGTCGACGGTCTAAGGGTGATGGGCGAGCCCATACGGCCGTGGGAGCTATGAGAACCGGACGGGATCGGCCATGGGGTGTCCATGAGGGCGTATTGTCGGCGGGGTCGCTCAGAGAGGTCAGAACGCGCCGCCCAGATCTCTGTGCGTCGTACACAAGACGGGAGCCCGGATCCGGCTGGGGCGCGCTCACCGGCCGCGCACATCGAGTGCGCCGGCTGTCGCCTTCCGAGCCGCCTGGGACGGCCGGCGTGCGTCAACGGCGAGACAAAGGGTAAAGACTTGCGCACGGCTCAACGCGGGATCGGACCGCGGACGCCCCGGTGATTACTGAGCGTGATCGATATGGCCGAGGCGGTGGTACCGGACATGCCTCCTGGGCTGCCGGTGCCGTATGCTCCGGTCGCGTGCCGAGGTGTAGGTGCACGGTGACGTGGCGCAGGCGGCGGCCCGTAACGATGTCCGTTCCCCGGGTGAAGCGCTCGACGGCGTGACGGGATTGCTTGCTTATCCGCTGTTATCGACGTGGTGTGGCGGCGGTCGACCGGCGGTCGAGCGCCGGAAGTCGGCCCTGCCGCCCGGCGATGGCAAAGGATTTCGCGACGGAGCTCCCGGCCGGAATCTATCGACACGACCGGCCTCCAGAGGCGTCAACGCCGACGTCACAGGGGGTGCGGCCGCCGCGGCATTCCCGCACCGGTGTGGTTAGTGCCGTTACGTCGGGGTTAATGGGGGTGGCGGGGGGCGGTGCCGCCCTCCCCGTTAAGGTGGGCCGGGCCCTCATTTCCGCAGGCGCGGCGGGCCGTCCCGAAAGCCGCCGGCCCGGAAACCCCGCCCAATGCAAGATCGTCCGGGCCGCCGGGCGACGTGATCTCGGTCACGCCGAAATCGTGATCCGGCTCCAGGGGTCGGACAATTCCGCCACCCCCGGCCCTCCCGCGTGCCCGGCCGGCGCGGCGGCTAAGGGCCCCTCGACCCGGTTTCGGTCCTCGTGATTACGAAGAGTTACCGTGGGGCAAGCAAACTTCATCGCGAGTGTTGAATTGTCATCGGCAAGCATCGCGGTATATGTTTGTCAACCGAATGCAGTTTGCTCCAGCTGAAAGGTCTGTCTCCATGGCACAGAAGGTTCAGGTGCTTCTCGTCGACGACCTCGACGGTGGCGAGGCGGACGAGACCGTGCAGTTCTCGATCGATGGCGCCTCGTACGAGATCGATCTCAGTAGCGCCAACGCTAAGAAGCTCCGGGATTCCCTGCAGCCGTTCGTCGAGAAGTCCCGCAAGGCGGGCGGTGTCCGCCGGGGCGGCCGCCGGCAGCGCGGCGCGTCGAGCCGCGAGCGCAGCGCCGAGATCCGCGCGTGGGCCAAGCGCAATGGCATCAAGGTCAATGAGCGCGGCCGCATCCCGCAGAATGTGATCGAGCAGTACGAGGCGGCCAACTGAGCCCGTTCGTCCGTCCGGGCGGGCCACCCTGCTCGGTGAGCTTCGCTCACCTTCGCCGGTGGCCCGTCCTTGGTTTCTCCGGGGGGCGACCCTCGGACCCCCGTTGCGGCTCGCGTAGAACGCTCGCCGCGGGAGGTGCGCGGGGGCACCTGCTCGGTGAGCGGGCGCTCGCCTTCGTGAAGTTCCGCGTGTGGTTTCTCCCGGGGGATGACCCCTGGGGCGCCCGGCTGCGGCACGCACAGAACGCTCAGTGCGAGGACATGCGGTCGCTTCTCCTACGGTGGACGCTCGCCGTCGCGGGGGCCTGACCGGCTCTTTCGGCGCGATCCGTAGAACCCGGGCATGGCTCGCGCGTGCGCTCCGGGTTTCTTCCCGAGGACGCCGGTGCTGTTCGTGTCGGAGGTGCGGAGGTGGCGCGACGGATTCGTGCATTCGGCGCGTCTCGAAGGCAGCCGCGGCGACCTGCGGAAAGGCCCCGTTCGCTTGAGGCGTAGCGGGAACATCGCGCACCGTCGCGGTAGTTGGATGAGGATGAACAGCGCTTAGCTGGGGAACGTCTCCTGGTGGGACTGCACCGGGCGGCCTCCTCGGGGCGGGCTAGCATGCGGAAGGACAGGTCCGGACGTTCTGGACGCTGCCCAACCGCTCTGTGAGGAGCGACGAGATGTTCGAGAGGTTCACCGACCGCGCGCGGCGGGTTGTCGTCCTGGCCCAGGAAGAGGCCAGGATGCTCAATCACAACTACATCGGCACCGAGCACATCCTTCTGGGTTTGATCCACGAGGGTGAGGGCGTTGCGGCCAAGGCGCTGGAGTCGTTGGGTATCAGCCTGGAGGCGGTGCGGCAGCAGGTCGAGGAGATCATCGGCCAGGGTCAGCAGGCGCCGTCGGG